>DASZHW010000118.1:0-63349 GCA_035937515.1 Terriglobales bacterium
GCGCCGCCCAAAGTTGGAGATGCAATTCGTCGGATCTGGCCCGCAGAAATTTGTGTCCAGAATTTGGGTGGGCTGGTTCAGATCACTGGCTTCATGGTTCCACAAGTGATAGGCCCGGGTTCCGACGTAGGCGATCTGAGCCAGAAAGTTTTCCTTGAACTGGTGCTGCACGCCCAGGTTCCATTCAAAGATGCGCGGGATGGTGCGCTTCGGCCCCGTGGTTTTCATCGGCCCGCTTATGTGCGTCGCGTCTCCCACGGGTAGCGTGCTGGGGAAGCCTGTGGATATCAACTGAACGGCCGAGGGCAGTGCTCCGGGATTGAAGGTATTGGCGAAGAAAGTCAGTTGCGGAGGGTTCAACCCGAGATCGTCGAAGATATTCGCCTCCGCCGAATAGAACACGCCGCCGGCGACGTGGACCACGGTGTTTCGTTGTGCCGACCAGGCCAGCCCAATGCGGGGCGCCCAATCATTCTTATCGAATTGCACGCCCGCGTGCGACACCGGGTTTGCTCCATAGGATGTGACCACGATGGCACGATTCAGGTCGAAGTTCCCGACTCGACCGTTGGCGGGAGAAGTGATGTTGTAGCGAAGCCCCAGATTGATGGTCAGATTGGGACGAATGCGGAAATCGTCCTGCACAAATCCCGCAAGATCCCAGTAGCGGGTGGGGTAAAGCCCCGCCAGAAAATCCTGTTCGTTGGCATCTGCGATGCCGAACAACAGGTCGGCCAGCCCGTTGCCGCCGTTCGCAGTCGTGAGGTCGTTGGTATAGACACCGCCAAAGTCGAAGAATCCGCGCGGCGCCGTTACCTGATAGAAGTTGCGTTGCTGGCGCCGAAAATCGATACCGAATTTCAGAGAGTGCCGGCCCCGGATCCAGGTGAGCGTGTCGGCAACCTGAAAGATGTTCTCGAAAGCGTGCTCGGGAAGGAACATCGAATCGCCGAGCGGTGTGAAGCCTGCGATATCGATATTAGTCAGGCCTGTCGAGTTGGGGTCGGTGCTCCGGTTGGCATTAGGAATTCCGAGTTGATCACTGGAAACGGTGGAACCGAAGTTGAACGGCAGCGCGTTGATGGCGTAGCGGAAGTATCCCCCATGGAGGTCGTTCAGCAGCCGCGGTGAGAAAGTGTGGGTGTAGCCCAATCCCAGGTGTTGCGCGCGAGAGTTACTGATGCTGGGACAGCAGTCGGAGCCGCCGAACTCCGGCCCCAGCGGCCCGGGCCGCTGGCTGCGGACATCGCCGAAACTGTAGGACGCGAAGATCTGGTCCTGATCGCTGAAACGATGATCGAACCGCACATTAAAACCATCCTGATTGTTCACGTGATTCTGGTTGGCCAGAAAGTTGTTGGTGAGCCCAGGGAGATTCGCGTGAGGATAAAAATTGGCGACATTTTGTCCGACCGTGTTGATCGAAGCCGCAGGAATGACATTCAGCTGACCGCCACTGACGATTGGATTCCGGATGGACACGATCCCCCCGTCCGCACAGGTGTAGTCGTGGGTGCTGGCGGGATCAAAAATTGTGCCGGTGTCGAAGGTGTCGGCAGCACTGGGCGTTGCGCACGGCGAGAAAGTGTCTCCGGTCAGCCGGTCGGTAAAATCTCCGCCGCGCTCAGCGTCGGTTGGAACGGTTGAAATAAAGGGCGCGCTCTCTCGCAGACGGGATCCCTCGTAGCCTCCAAAAATAAATGTACGATCCTTCCTGATGGGTCCTCCCAGGAAAGCTCCGAACTGATTACGCTTGAAAGGCTGCTGGCCCTGGTTGAAATAGTTCACTGCATCCAGCTTGTCGTTGCGGATGAACTCGTAAGCGCCACCATGGACCTGGTTGGTGCCGGATTTCAGGACAACGTTGACGGCTGCGCCGCCGCGCCCGAATTCCGCGCTCATCGAACTTTCTTCAGTACGGAACTCCTGAATGTCATCGGGCGGCGGGAGCACGATCACCCCACCCAGCCCAAACTCGTTGTTGTCCACACCGTTCAGCAGGAAATTATTGTTGGAGACCCGGAGCCCGTTCACGGAGACGGCTTCGTCCGCCCGCTCGTTTTCAAACACACCACCACTGACGTTCGATCCGGTCTGCCCGCCGTTCGCTCCCGGGCCAAGATAAGCGAGCTGGATAAAGTTTCGTCCATTTAACGGAAGTTCCGAGATCCGTCTTTCGGTCTCGATCGTGCCCAGGGAGGATGCTTCCGTCTGTAGAAGAGGGGCAGCGGCCGTAACCTGGACGGTTTCCGCGGCGGATCCGATGGTCAACGCAATGTCCACGCGCGCCGTCTGGTTCACGCCCACATCGACACTGGTTCGGACTGCTTTTTGGAAGCCTTGTTTTTCGATGGTCACCGAATATGCGCCGATGCGGAGAAGATCAGCGGCATATTGGCCACTCTGGTCGGTGGTTACGCTGACCGATTGATTCGTCGACAGACTCGTGATCGTAACCTGCGCGCCGAGCACGCGAGCTCCCGCCGGATCGGTGACCAGTCCCACGATGCTTCCGCGGTCCACCTGGGCATGCAGGACGGCTGGGCTGGCGATCAGCAAGCAAGCAAGCAGGGAAAGGACGAGGGCCGGGGAAAGCCGAAAACTGGCACGCATAGGGCCTCCAGGAAGGCTGCACGGTTCCGCGATACCAGCGGTGTGGTCGGCCACTGTTACATCAGCGCATCCGTAGTGTCAAGACTTCCTGTAAGGGGTGACCCGCGGACACAAATTGGCTCAGATTCGAGCCAGCACGGTTCGACGAAACCAGGGGTTTGAGCTATGGTATTGCCGCTAGGGCTGGCAGCATTCCGGAGAGGACAACTGGCATGAGGGTCTGGTTCTGCGTCTGCTGTTGCTTGATGCTCACGGTTGGGTCAGGACGCGCGCAGCAGACGCGCCTGGAAGAGCTGCAGGGCAAGACCATTCTGGTCTTTACTCCTCATCCTGATGACGATGTTTTCGGCGCCGGCGGGACCATCGCCCTTTTGAATCGCAATCACAACAAAGTGCTGATCGTGGTCTATACAAACGACGACAAGGGTTCGTATGACCCGGAGATGACTTCCCAACGCCTGGCTCGTATTCGCAGGGCGGAGCAGGAGGTGTCCGAGGGATTGCTGGGCACTCCCAAGGAAAACATCATGTGGATGGGCTACGACGATGGCATGCTCGAGTACGCGGCCCAGCCCAAGCTCACCGAGGAAGCTACTGCCATCATTCGCCGGGTCCGTCCTGATGTTCTGCTTAGCGTGGATCCTGGAGAATGGTACGAGCGCTGGCACAAAACCGATCATCGGATGGCTGCGTTCAACACCATTGACGCGGTCCGGGCGGCGGAGTTCTGGTTGTATTTCCCCAATCAGCGCCTGCAGCAGGGGCTAGAGCCCTACAAGGTTCCGGAAATGTATTTCTTCTATCCTTCGCCGCAGGAGGCAAACTACTTCGTCAACATCGAAAGCGTAGCCGAGCTGAAGTTTGAAGCGGCCGCGAAGCAAGTCAGCCAGTTTGAGCCCGCGGTCAACAAGTATCGCCCGGATTGGACGCCTGAAGACCTGAAAAAAGCAAAAGACGAAATGCGCAAGGAACAACCCAAGAAAGATGGACACTACGTCGAGGCTTTTCGCCGGGCGACGGAATTTAACCAGTACTGATCCGGTTCTTAGAGGAGATGGAATATGTCGGAGTTGGCACTGCTCGGCGGCAAGAAGTCCAAGAGCAAACCCTTTCCCGCGTGGCCGCAGTTCGATGACGCCGAGCGGAGTGGCTTGAATGAAGTTCTGGAAAGCCGGGTGTGGTGGCGCACTCCGGGGACCAAGACCCTCGAGTTCGAAGGCGCATTTGCGCGCTTTCACGGCGCCCGCCACGGAATCGCGGTCACCAACGGCACGGCTGCGCTGGAAGTGGCCATGGCGGCTCTGGGTCTCGGGCCTGGGGATGAGGTGATCGTCCCGAATTTCACTTTTGTGGCTACGGCAAGTGCGGTCCTGTTTGCCAATGCCCTCCCGGTGCTGGTGGACGTTCGCCCGGACACCTACTGTCTCGATCCCCAACTTACGGAGGCAGCTATTACTTCCCGTACCCGGGCGATCATCGCGGTGCATATGGGCGGGCATCCCGCCGATCTTGACGCATTGAATGCGCTCGCCGCCCCCAAAGGGATCGCCCTCGTCGAAGACTGCGCCCACGCGCACGCCAGCGAATGGCGTGGGAAGCGGGTCGGAACATTCGGCGTCGGGGGTACGTTCAGCTTCCAGTCCAGCAAGCTCATGACCGCGGGCGAAGGCGGCATGATCATCAGCAACGACGACGGGTTCGAACGCGCGGCCCGCTCCGTCCACGATTGTGGGCGCCTGCCGGGCGAATGGTTCTACAGCCATTTCAGCTACGGGTCGAACTACCGCCTCAGCGAATGGCAGGGGGCGGTGTTGATGGCGCAGCTCGGGCGTCTGGACGAACAAACACGCCGCCGCCATCAAAATGCGCGCTGGCTGGACCGGGAACTGATCCAGATACCGGGCATCACGCCCCAAAAACTCGATGAACGCTGCACCCGCAATGGCCAATACGCCTACATCTTTCATGTGGACAGCAAGCAGTTCGCCGGAATCTCGACCGAGAGTTTTATTGCTGCCATCAATGCCGAAGGTATTCCCAATCAGGCCAGCTACCCTCCGCTGCACGAGCTGCACATGTTCCGCAACGGCGAGTACCGCAAGCGCCTGAGCGGAGAACAGGCCAAGGCTGAGCACGCCTTTTTGCGGCAGCAATTTCCGCATACGCAACGCGCGGCCTGGGAGACCGTCTGGATTCCACAACCGGCATTGCTGGGCGACGAAACCGATATGCACGAAATCGCAGCCGCGATCCGGAAAATCCAGACGAACGCAAAAGAACTTGCCGCCCACGAAGCGCAGCCGGCGCACGCCAGGGTTTAAGGGAGCGCCCACCGACCAGATGCTGGAACGGCTCAGTTACTGCGGATGGGAAAACGCGTACCGGATTTCCAACAACGCGGTCGAACTGATCGTCCTCGCGGATGTGGGCCCGCGGGTCGTCTCTTTTCGTTTCATCGACGGCGAAAACATTTTTCACCAGGTGACGGAACAGGCAGGCCTTTCGGGCGGGAGCGACTTCCGCTTGTACGGAGGCCACCGTCTTTGGGTTTGGCCGGAAGTGGATCGCACCTATTTCCCTGATAACTTGCCGGTCGCCGTTTCTCAGCACAACAACTCGGTACGGTTCACGGCTCCCATCGAATCTGTGCTTCCCGGAACCCATCTGCAAAAGGAACTTGAGATCGAGTTGGACGAGATAAGACCCCGAGTGAAGGTGAAACACCGCGTTACCAACAGGGATCGTCAACGGACCGAACTGGCGGTCTGGGCTCCCACCATGATGAGGGCGGGCGGCCGGGCAATTCTGCCGCTGCCTCCGCGTGCCGCAATGGACAAGGATCATTTCCAATCCGTCGGGCCCTTGACGCTGTGGTCGTTCACCGACCTCGCTGATCCGCGATGGATACTGGGAACGGAATACATCCAGTTGCGGCAGCAGATCCATCCCACCGGGCGTTTTCAGGAACAAATGACGGGCCTCTACAATCCGGCAGGTTGGGGAGCCTACTTCGTGGAGGGAACGGTTTTTGTTAAACGCGCGCCGGTGATCCCTGCCGCTGAGTATCCGGACTTCGGTTGCAACTTCGAGGTGTTCACCAATCCGGAATTTCTCGAACTGGAGAGCCTCGGGCCGAAGGTAGAACTTGAGCCCGGAGAAAGCAGTGTTCACGAGGAAACCTGGGGGCTCTTCCGAAAGGTTCCTGACGGTGAGGACGACGCATGGATTCGCCGCGCCATCGCGCCTCTTACTGCCGAATCGTAAGCTCGCAAGGCTCCTGACAATCGCTCAGGGATGATGTATGGTACGCGTGCGCAATTCCGGATTTCCAAACCTTGCTTGTCTGGATGGAGGGAAGCGATGCGAACCCAGGCATCCCGCAGTCTTTACAGGCAGTTCCTTTTTAGTTTGTCCGTCATTGTGGTTTCATTCGCGTTCACTCCGCAAAGCCTGGGCCAGGAGCAACGGCACGTTCCTGACCACGTGCCTCCCAAGCGCTCCTCACAAATACAGGACGGCTTTGGCATCAACTCCGACCTGCCACGAGATCCCTACCTTCCCTGGAACCGCTGGTGGTGGACGCGCATGTTCGATGCCGGGTTCAAGTGGATCCGGATCGGCCAGTACGAGAACAGCTCGGACTACACCAGCTGGGATTGGATTGAGCAGAAGCGTGGAGTCATGGCGGCCCCGCCGGGACTCGACGACTATGTAGATTCGCTGGTCGACAACGGGGTCAAAATCCAGGTGCAGTTGCTCTACGGCAACGTGATGTATACCTCGCCCTCAGGCAAGCTGCCGGACGTGAGCACACCGGAGCCGGGTTCATTTCACAATGACGATCGCAGTTTATATTCCGTGTTCTGGGCGCCGACCACGCCGGAACAGATTGCCGCCTTCAATCGATATTCGGCATGGATGGTGAATCATTTCCGTGATCGCATTCACTACTGGGCGCTGTGGAATGAGCAGGACATCGGGTACTGGAATTCCTGGGGCAATCCCGAGCAATACGGAGCGTTGCTCGCGCCCTTTATCCAGGCGGTGCGTCAGGCCGACCCGCAGGCCAAAGTCATCTATGGCGGCCAGGCGGACCCCTCGAGCGAGTTCACGCGGCGAGCGCTGGACACGTGCAAGTGCGCCTCCGGAATCGACGTTTACGCTTACCACACCTATCCGGGCTACGGACAAAACCTGAATCCAGAAGCGATGGACTACGGCGCCTATCTGAACGAATCGCCACGCGCCTTGCGCGATCTGGTGACCCACTATCCGGGAATCAAGCCGGACATCCCGTTTTTTGACGATGAATTCAATTCGATTCCTTCGTGGGTGGGTTCGGATGAATCCGTGCAGGCAAAATACGTGCCCCGAGGGCTCATCTACAACCATGCCGCCGGAGTGAAAACCTTTGTGTGGTTGCTCGCGGCGGGCACGGACGGCAATGAGTATGACGATTTTGGAATCCTCCATGGCCTGACCAACCACGATACTGATTTCGCCCCCCGGCCGGTCTTCCTGGCACTGCAAAATACCAACGCGCTTTTTGCCGATACCAAATTTGATCCGACCATCGAAGTCTCCGGAGCTGACCTTCCCGCACTGCGCCGGCAAACCGGTTTCCCATTCATGGCGTATGGTTTCCGCTCTGCCCAGAGTAAAGCGGTCGTCGCCTACTGGCTGGCAGCGCATAGTTTGCCGGGAAATTCCTTTCCCCCGCTCTATGCAACTCTATCGCTGAAGAATACGGGCATCGCGCATCCGGTGCTGGTTGACGTGGTGAGCGGAGAGATCAAGCCGGTGGTCTGGAAGCAGGGCACCACGGACACGCTGGAAGCTTTGCCGATCAAGGACAGCATCATGGTGGTGACCGACGAGAACTATTTCGACTGGCCGGTGCTTCCGGAGGCGCCCAGTTCGCTCACGGTAATGGCAGCGGGCAACACTTCGAAACTGAGCTGGCAAGTCCACGGCGGGAATCCTTCCGGAATCGTCGTGGAACGGCAAACCCAGGAGGCCAGTGGAAAACGAGGAAGTTGGGAGCGGGTCGCAACCCTGGGGGCGAGCGCGACCGAGTACAGCGACTCCGCCATCAAGAAGGGTCAATCGGCCGCGTACCGGGTGCGTGCGGTCAACGCGGCGGGTGAGTCCGCCTACTCCAATATTGTTCGCGCCGCCGTGTCCCCGGCACCTTGAGAAATAGGGCGAGCCTTTGGCCTCGGGAGCGGCGATGTCCGAAGGTTCGCCGGCTGTGGCTCCGGGAATCTAAATTGCGCGACCAAATTCCCGGAGCTGTATCTAATTAGGTCACATGGCGAAACCGATACTACTGACGGTGGATGACGACTCCGACGTTTTGCGTGCGATCGAGCGCGACTTGCGGTCGAAGTACGGCGCTGACTACCGGGTGATGGGGAGCGATTCTCCGCAAGGGGCACTGGACCTCCTGAAGCAATTGAAGGTACGGAATGACAGCGTAGCCCTACTGCTGGCGGACCAGCGCATGCCGCACATGGACGGGGTGGCGTTTCTGCAGCAGGGAATGCAGGTCTTCCCCAAGGCGAAGCGGGCACTACTGACCGCCTACGCCGACACCAACGCCGCCATCAGCGCTATCAATCAAGCGGAGATCAACTACTTTTTTCTGAAGCCCTGGGATCCTCCCTCCGAACACCTGTATCCGCAGCTCGATGATTTGCTCGAGGACTGGCAGGCTTCCTACCGCCCCACGTTCGAAGGGATCCGGGTGCTGGGCACGCGCTGGTCGCCCAAATCTTATGACTTGCGGGATTTTCTGGCGCGCAACCACGTTCCGTATCAGTGGATCGACGTCGAAATTTCCGCCAACGATCCTGAAACCAAACAGCTCCTGGAGGCGCTGGGGCCCGAGGCTGCCAATCTTCCCGTGGTGCTCTTCCCGGATGGAACCAAGCTGCTGGAGAGCCTTCCCGCGGATGTGGCCAAGAAGGTGGGTTTGCGGACACGGGCGCAGACCAACTTCTACGATCTGGCGATTGTGGGCGGGGGGCCGGCGGGCCTGGCGGCCGCGGTCTATGGCGCGTCGGAGGGTCTGAAAACTGTGATGATCGAGCGGGAGGCGCCCGGCGGCCAGGCGGGGATGAGCTCGCGCATTGAGAACTATCTGGGATTTCCGTCGGGCCTGAGTGGCAACGATCTGGCGCGGCGAGCCGTGGTACAGGCGCAACGTTTTGGAGTGGAGATATTGTCGCCGCTGGAAGCCGTCGGCGTCCGGATGGAAGGATCGTACCGGATCATCAAGCTGGCTGACGGAAATGAGATCTCGTGCCACGCACTGATGATCTCCACGGGAGTGCAGTGGCGGCGTCTGGAAGCTACGGGAGTCGACCGGTTGCAGGGCGCGGGGATCTACTATGGCGGCGGCTCCACCGAAGCGCTGTCCTGCGCCGGGGAGGTGGTTTACGTTGTGGGCGGCGCAAACTCGGCGGGACAGGCGGCCATGAATTTTGCCAAGTATGCGGAGCGCGTCGTGATTCTGGTGCGCGGAGATTCGCTCGCCAGCACCATGTCGCAGTATCTGATTGACCAGATCAAGGAGACTCCCAAGATTCAGCTCTGGGCGCACGCCAGTGTGGTCGAGGCGCACGGTACAAGCCACCTGGAAGAGATTTCGGTGCTGTGTTCGGACACCAACAAGGTCGAGCGGGTGCCGGCCAGTTCGATGTTCATCTTTATTGGAGCACTGCCGCGAACGGATTGGCTGGCAAGCATCGTCGAGCGTGACGAACGTGGTTTCATTCTGACCGGCCCGGACCTGATACGCGACGGGCAGCGTCCCAAAGGCTGGACTCTCGATCGGGACCCCTTTCTGCTCGAAACCAATGTCCCCGGCATTTTTGCGGTCGGGGACGTGCGCCACGGTTCGGTCAAGCGCGTGGCCTCCGGCGTGGGTGAAGGGTCGGTGGCGGTGCAGTTCATCCATCAGTATTTGAGCAAGGTGTAAATGGCGGAAAATTCGGAACTACTTCGCATCCCGGCTTTCGCCGGTCTGCCGGACGATCAACTCGCGTGGTTTCTCAGCCAGGCGAAGGAGTTGCATCTCCAGCCGGGTGATGCGTTCCTGAATCAGGGCGACCCTGCGGACAAGATGATTGTAGTGCTGGAAGGCGAGCACGTTGGGCGGGGAGAACTGGGCGGGGAAACCATCACAATTCAGCTCAAGGCGGGCGACGTCACTGGCGCGCTGCCCTTTTCACGCATGAAGCAGTTGGCGATCACTGCCCGTGCCGTCACCGCGGGGCGAGTATTGATCTTTCCCGCGTCTCGGTTTCCCGATTTGGTGCAGAAGATGCCCGAGCTGGCCAAGCATCTGGTGGGCTTGATGGCCGACCGGATCCGCGAGACCACGCGCATGGAACAGCAGCGCGACCGGCTGGCGGCTCTGGGAAAACTTTCCGCCGGCCTGGCTCACGAACTCAACAATCCGGCCTCTGCCGCCACCCGCGCCGCCAGCCAGTTGCGCGGGATTCTGCTGCGCATCCGGGACGCCAGCCACGAACTGGGCAGGCGTGACCTGACGGCCGCGCAGAAGGCGGAGATCGAAAGGCTGGAAGCCTCGCTGATGCAGCAGGATGATCCGCCTCTGGATGCCCTGACCATCAGCAACCTGGAAGATAAGCTGGATTCCCTGCTGCGCAGTCACGGTCAGAACGATTTGTGGCAACTGGCGGCCGACCTGGCACGCAAGAATGTCCAGCCAGAGGCGCTGGAATCGCTCTATGCGCTCCTGGATGAGGCTTCGGCGCGGGCCGCCCTGGTGAGAATCGCCGCCCTGGTGGAAGTTGTGAACCTGCTGAAAGAAATTGAGAGCAGCACGTCGCGAATCTCCGACCTGGTGCGGGCGATCAAGGAATACACCTTCATGGACCAGGCCCCGCTGCAGAACGTTGACATCGTAAAGAGCCTGGAAAATACGCTCACAATTTTGAATCACAAGCTCAAAAAAGGCGTGACCGTGCAGCGCGATTATCAGCGCGTTCCGTTTCTGGTGAATTCGTTCGGGAGCGAGCTGAACCAGGTGTGGACAAACCTCATCGACAATGCAATTGACGCGATGCACGGCCAGGGTGAGCTTCGCGTTCGAACCTATCGCGCCGACAACTGCGCGGTGGTGGAGATCGGCGACAATGGGCCCGGAATCCCGCCCGAAGTCAAGGCACACATCTTCGAGCCTTTCTTCACCACCAAGGGGGTGGGCGAGGGCACGGGGCTGGGCCTCGACACGGTGCAGCGCATCGTGAAGAAGCACCGCGGGAGCATTCAAGTCGACTCCAAACCCGGCGACACACGTTTTCAGGTGTGGCTGCCGCTCGCGAAAGCCTGATCCGGCTCTGGATTTTCTGGGCAGCGGTGTGCGACTGTCGGCCACACGAAATCCTGAGTCACAAATCTTCAGGACTTACGCCGGGGGTTTTAGCGGAGCCTGGGGGCGCTTCTCCCAGCCCTTGCCCGGCACTACTCCGGTCCCCTCGCGAACCGTAATCAATTGATTGCACGAAAGCGACCGGTAGTCTTCCCTGGCCCCACTCGGCCAGTGGATTTCCAGGTCAGCCGAGGTGGCTGCGCCCAGTCCGAAGTGAAGGCGAGGATCATTCGAAGAGTAGAAGCTGGACTGGCTCAGGACCGCTTGCGATTGAACTTTGCCGCCATAGCGGACCATCACGCGCGCTCCAATCGCGCTGCGGTTTGACTTCGAGCCGATCAGCTTTACTTTCAGCCAGTGCGGATTTCCCCGCACATCATTGCGCAGAAGGGAAGGCGGTTCATTGAGATTGACGACCAGAATGTCCACATCGCCGTCATTGTCAAAATCGCCGAAGGCACAGCCGCGGCTGGAGTGTTTGGCGGCAATGCCCGGGCCCGCCGCCTCGAGAAGTGGTTCGAAACCGGCGCCGCCCAGATTGCGGAGGACGGTTCGCGGGCATTTGTCGGGGTAATTCGGAAGCTGCTTTTCAACCTCGGGATAGACGCTCCCCGATACGAAGAAGATATCGGGCCAACCATCATTATCCAGGTCGACCATGGCCGTGCCCCAGCTGATATAGCGGCTTTGAACTCCCAGCTTGGCCGCAAAAGTGACGTCCTCGAAGTTGCCCTTCCCGTCGTTCTCGTAAAGGATGTTGGTGTCATCGGCGAAGTTGGTCTTGAACAAATCCAGATGTCCATCGAGGTTGTAATCGCCGACTCCTACTCCCATCCCGGCCTGTTCGCGGCCGTCTTCGCTCAGGGCAACCCCGCGCGCGACGCCTTGCTCCTTGAATGTGCCGTCGCGCTGGTTCATGAATAGCAGGCTGGGCGTGGAATCGCACGCGACATAAATGTCAGGCCAGCCATCTTCGTCGAAGTCAGCCGCGACTACAGTCATGCCATATGCCGGACGGGCGGCGGCGATGCCGGCGGCCTGAGTTACGTCAGTGAACGTGCCGTCGCCGTTGTTTCGATAAAGAGAATTTATCCCCGGGGTCAGGCCCCGCGGGCCACAGTTCACCGGAATGCCCTTCCAGGTGCAATTGATGTTCGCTCCCGGCTTGGGCACGCGTTCAATATCGAACTGTACGTAATTGGAGACGAAAAGATCGAGCAGGCCATCCCGGTTGTAGTCGAAAAATGCGCAGCCGGCGCCCCATCGCGGATGCTCATTGCTGAGGCCGGCTTCTTTAGTGACGTCGGTGAACGTTCCATCTCTGTTGTTTCGATAAAGCCGGTTCTGTCCGTAGTAGGTGCAGAAGAGGTCTTCAAATCCATCGTTGTTAAAGTCTCCAACGCAGACCGCCGAGGCCCATCCCGTGGCATGCAGGCCTGCCTTTTCGGTGACATCAGTGAACGTGCCATCACGGTTATTGCGATAGAGCCGGTTGGTCGTTCCCTCGGGGGCTCCACCCAGGCGGCTGCCATTGAGGATGAAAATGTCGATCCAGCCGTCGTTGTCGTAATCGAAGAAGGCGCATCCGCAGCCCACGGTTTCGAGAATGTAGTTCTTGTGGTCAGCTTCGCCGTAAATTACGGGTGCCGTGAGTCCGGCTTCCTTAGCGATATCCAGGAACTGGGCCGCGAAAGGCCGGCTGCTCGCGGACGGCTTTGCGGGTTGAGGGCGCGGGCTGACGCTTTGTCCCAGAGCTGGTACCAACGTGCCCGCCAGGGCGCCTGCGGAGAGGCAAACGAAGTTGCGTCGAGTCAGGCCCATCGAGATTCTGCAGAAGCGATGTTCGAGATATCGGGGGCAGGGTGTGTCATTTCAGGGTGAATCGGGGGACTCGGTTTCTTTTCTCGCGTCATCGTCCTGGGTCTGGGAGTCGTTGGTCTGTTTCTGGTAGAGTTTCTCGAAGTCGGCGAGCATGCGCTCTGATTTTTCGGTCTTTCCCAGTTTGGCATACACGCGGGCCAGTTGATAGTAAGCGGCGCTCAGGTTCGGATCATGGTTGACTGCCTGTTGCAGTTCCTGAGCAGCCGCGCTCCACTGTTTGGAGCGGACCAGAACTTTTCCCAGCTCGTAATGCGGCAATGCATAATTGGGCGCGAGTGCGATCGCGCTCCGGAAGGACGGTTCGGCCTCAGCATCCCGATTCTCGCGCACCAGAAGAATCCCGAGGTGGCAATGGAAGCGGGCATTCTTCGGCTGCAGGGCAATCGCACGGCGAAGACATCTCTCGGCCTCGTCGTGCTTGCCCTGGTTGACCAGGGCGGCGGCTTCCAGAAACAACGCCCGCGCCGACTTTGGATTGAGTTCGGCCGCCCGCGCCAGGTTTTCTCCGGCCTCGCTGTAGCGGCGAATGAAATAAAGACTGATCCCAGCAAGATAGAAGGGCTCATCCCAGTTGGGCGCGAGAGCAGCTGCCTTCCGGGCCAACTCGAGGGCCGCGCCCTGCTCTCCGGCGCGTTGCAAGACGCGGGTACGCAGAACCAGAGCTTGAGGGTTATCCGGCGCGAGGGTCAGCGCCTGCTCAGACTCCCGGTCGGCCTCTGCAAAGCGGTGATCCAGATAATATGCGCTCCCACGTAAATAATGGTCGTCGGATGTTTTCGGGTCACTGATCGCGTCCAATACCTGCTTCGTCCCGCCGGATGCAAGGTAGGCCAGGGCGAGCTGGCGACGAATCTCAAGGTCGTCAGGACGAATCAGACTAGCCGTGTGAAGGTAGACGGCGGCATCCCCAGGGGCGGCATTCTTAAGAAAGAGCTGGCCGACAGCTGCACTCCACTGGAAGTCTTGCCCAAAATGTTGGGCCGCTGTTTGGGCCTCGATTCGCGCCTCGGAAACATGACCGGCTTCGAGTTCGGCGCGGACAATGTTAAACGCCACATCCGGCCGGCGCGGATTCAGCCTCCTGGCCCGGGTCAGGTGGGTCAGCGCCGCGGATGGCTTCCCCTGCTCCAGGAGCACGATGCCGAGATCGTAGGCGGCGTCGGCCTGGATAGGGTCCAGTTTCACGGCCTGCTCCAACTGGGCGCGTCCGTCTTCCAGCCTGTGTTCCCGGAGATAGGCCAGAGCCAGATTGTAACGGCCTGAATAGGAGTGAGGCTCCAACTTCAGCGACTGCTGATAGTGCTGGATAGATTTTTCGGTCTCGCCGCGCCGGAACTCGGTGAGTCCCAGCAGGAGATATGCTTCAGCAAATTTCGGGTCGGCCTGGATCGCTTGTTGCAGCTCTTCAACCGCCGTCACCGAATCTCCGGCCGCCAGGGCCTTCTGCGCGGAGGAGAAATGCGAGCGTGCCGGCGAGCGATCTGGCGCCGGCTGCTGCTGCGCGTCAGTTCGGGTTGACGGTAGCGCAACACAGGCAGCCAGAAGCAGCCAGGTTACTAGGCTGGCTCCGGTCTGATGCGCTGGTTTAAGTCGTGCGGGGGAAATGCCCGGAATCAAAGACCTGCCTCAAGAGTGCCCAATTAAATCGTTAAAGTGCCGCTAATTATATCTTGACTACGTATCTTGCTGTTTTGTATTTTGAGTGCGTCACACGGACAGGCTTCCCACTCCAACCCGCCCGCGGGAGGTGCCTTCTGAATTTCTCATCGCGCCAAGCTCTCACGTATTTCGCCGCTGTGCTCATCCTGAGCAGCCAGGTGCTGCTTGCCGAAGTCACCGCCGGAATCCAGGGTACAGTCAGTGACCCCAGCGGCGCCACCGTGCCCAATGCCACCGTCACTCTGAAGAATCCGGATACTGGACTGGTGCGTCGAGCGCAGACGGACGCGTCGGGCATCTACCAGTTTCTGAGCGTTCCAGTGGGTGAGCGCTACGTCCTGCAGGTCGAGGCGCAGGGATTCCGCACTTCGGTCCAAACCGGCCTCAAACTCACCGTGAATCAGAAATACCGGGCCGACTTCACGCTTGTGGTCGGCACGGTCAGTCAGACCGTTGAGGTCTCTAGTTCCACGACCCAGGTAGACACCAGTAGTACTCAACTTGGTGACGTGATCGAGGGCAAGAAGATGACCGGCATCCCGCTGAATGGACGAAGCTACATTGATTTGCTGGGCTTGCAAGCGGGCGTTATCCCGGTTTCCTCCGATGCTTCGCAGCACGACCGGTTCGTCTCCGGCAATCAAAATACAGGCCAAGTGTCGGTCAACGGACAGCGGGAGACTGCTAACTCCTTCATGGTGAACGGCGGCGACGTGGAAGAAAGCGTTCAAAACGGCGCCTCCATTGTCCCTACCCTCGACTCCATCGAAGAATTCCGTCTGCTGACTAACTCGTTCAATGCCGAGTATGGCCGTTTCTCCGGGGCCATCGTCAATGTGATTACCAAGAGCGGAACCAACGAAATTCACGGTTCCCTATACGAATTTCTGCGCAACGAGAAGTTGGACGCACGCGCTTATTTCGATCCGGCTCGGGGCGAGTTCAGGCGTAACCAGTTCGGCGGCACCATCGGCACCCCGATAGTGAAAAACAAACTGTTCTTTTTTGGCGACTACCAGGGCACACGCGAAGTGCGGGGAATTTCCTCGGGTCTAATCAGCGTGCCTTCGGTTCTCGAACGGACCGGCGACTTCTCCGATCTTGGTACGACTGGCTTTGCGTCATTTGTCGACTCGAATGGAAACCCAACGACAGTTCGTGGCGATAACAGTCCGACAAACTTTGCCGCCACTTTGACCCAACGCTTGGGATATCCAGTCTCAGCGGGTGAGCAGTATTGGTTCAGCGGCTGCACAACGAACGCCCAGTGCGTGTTTCCTGGAGCGGCGGGGCCGGTTATCCCTCAAGCTGCATGGTCTCCCGTGGCAGTGAAAACCCTGAAGTTCGTCCCCACGCCAACGGGAAACGTGAACGGAACGCCCAACTTCTCCACTACTGCCGAGAAATCAGATGTACACGACGACAAATTCGGGGTCAAAGTTGACCTGAACAAATTCGGCAGCTGGTCTTTCTATTGGCACTTCGATGACTCGAGCTTTTTGAATCCCTATCCTGCGTTTACCTCGAACGTGCCGGGATTCTCGGCGATTACGGATTCGCGCGGCCAACAAATCGGTGTGAGCCACACCGCGATCATCAACCCCAGTACCGTCAATGAGTTGCACCTGAATTACACCCGCTTCGCGTTCTTGAAGAACAAGCCGGTTGGCGGGCTCGGCCCGATAACAGATTTTGGATATGTCCAGGGCGGATTGGGAATTAATCCGGTCAATCCCAATACCGAAGGGGTCGCGCCGATCTCGTTTGGCCAGTTGGGTATGTCCTTCGGCCTGCCTGACGGTACCACTGGCCAGTACAACAACACCTATCAGATTACCGACAATTTCTCCAAGGTGATAGGAAAGCACACCCTCAAGTTCGGCGGTGATACTCGCTACATTCAGGTCAACGAGCGCAACACCTACACCTCCAACGGGTGGTTTCAGTTCAACGGAGGTGAGACCGGCAACGACTTCGCCGACTATCTGCTGGGCGCGCCGGACCTGTTCAACCAGACCAGCCACCAACTACTCGATTCCCGCACCAAATATTTCGGACTGTATGCCCAGGACGCCTTCAAGGTCAGGTCCGACCTAACCATCAACTACGGACTGCGCTGGGACGTGAGTCAGCCCTTCTACGATACGCAGAACAGAATCCAGACCTTCGTACCCGGCGTGCAGTCGAAGATTTATCCAGATTCGCCCAGGGGCTTTGTCTTCCCCGGCGACCCCGGCATACCGAGCACGCTGGCGCCCACGCAGTACAACCGATTTGCCCCACGGCTTGGGATCGCCTACTCGCCGGGAGCAACCGACGGGATTGCGGGAAAAATCTTTGGTGGTCCGGGGAAGACCAGCATCCGCGTAGGCGGAGGGCTTTACTACACTGCCATCGAAGATGAGAGTCTGTTCGTTGAAGTCGGCGATGCTCCGTTCGGACTGTTCTATGTCAGTCCCGTCCCGGTTTACCTTGAGGAACCGTACAAGAACCGCACCACACCACCAAGTCCGGTAGGAAACCGCTTTCCATTCACGATTCCCCCCGTGGGAGCCACGGGAATCTGGCCGGTATATCTGCCGGTCTCGGGTTCTCCTACTTATAAGCCCAGCAATAAGCTTCCCTATGCTGAGCATTTCAACTTCACCATTCAACGCGAGCTTGGCAAGACTGCCGTGCTTTCAGTCGGCTATGTGACATCCTGGGGTCGCCATCTGTTTTCCCAGATAGAGGCGAATCCGGGCAGCGCGGCCAAGTGCTTGGCAGTTGCCCCGCCGCTAATTGCAGCCGGCGGACAATGCGGTCCGTTCGGAGAAGACCAGATTTACAATCTGACCAACGGCACGGCCGTCAACGGGACGCGGCCCTATTCCGTCACCTCGGGCCGAGAACTGGCCAACGGCCAGCTTGATTTCTCCAGCAACTCGTGGGAAGCCACGGTTGCCAATTCCAACTACAATTCGCTGCAGACCAGCCTGGAAAAGAAGGTTGGAGACCTCCGCTTCCTGGCAGCCTATACCTGGTCCAAATCGCTCGATAACTCCTCAGGCTTCACCGACCCGATTAACCCTTTCAATCCCAACAATAGCCGTGCGCTTTCCATTTTCGACATAACCCACAACTTTGTCTTCAGCTACGGCTACGACCTGCCATTCTTCAGGGGAGGGCACGGGTTAGAGGGAAAGTTCCTCGGCGGTTGGTCGGTCTCTGGCATCACGCGCTTTGCCACGGGTTTCCCGGTTACGCTTACTGAGAGCGACGACGCCTCTCTCTGCGGCTGCGCCGGCGCGGATGTGCCCAACTACAACGGCCAACCGATCCACTTCTTCAACCCGCGCGATCCGGGAAACCAGCTCTTCGACACCTCTGTATTTTCGCCTGAAACCATCGGAATAACAGGCAACTCGAACCGGCGCTTCTTTCACGGTCCGGGATTTAATAATTGGGACCTGGCCTTCCGCAAGAACACTGTGATCGGCGAGAGGATGGCGTTGGAGTTTCGCGCAGAATTTTTCAATGTCTTCAATCACGCTCAGTTCACCAATCCTGGTGGCGACGTCGTTGGGAGTAGTTTTGGCCGGGTCACCAACGCCCGCGATCCCCGCATCGGGCAGATGGCGTTGAAGTTTTCGTTCTGAGCATCGCGATACCTTGGTTCCCGAGGGCACGGCGTTAGCTCGTGCCCTCAATTTTTTTCGCCTTCTCGTGCAGGCGACGGCAGCCAATCAAAGATTGGAACCGCAACGAAAAAATCGGCCCTGGAAAGCCCCGGTATCCCGTCACCAGGAGATTTCTCGAACCTATCTCGCGTCTGGATGGAACACTCTAGTGAAACAATCCTTCATAGTTGGGCTCGCAATGGTGTGCTTGTTTCGAGGTGGATTGGCCGCGGAAACCTCGCACCGGGCCTGCCAGATTCGCAGTACAACGTACGACGGCTGGACTGCGGAAGAAATCTCCAACGAGTGGGTGCAGCTCACGATCGTGAAGCAACTTGGCGGCCGGGTTATGCAGGTCAGCTTCGCCGGTCATCCCTATTTGTTCGTGAATCCCAAGTACAAAGGCCAGTACATCCCGCCCGCTCAACCCAACGGGGAATGGATCAACTACGGCGGCGACAAGATCTGGCCGCTTCCCGAGGGGCGGAGCGACGAGCAGCACTGGCCCGGCGTTCTCTCCGACGTGCTCGATGACGGCGAGTACGATTTAAAGGTGATTTCACAAGCGCCGGTCTGCGCGGTGCGTCTCGATGGGCCCGCGGATCCTCGTACGGGCCTGCAGTATTCCCGCGAAATAAGCCTCAAAGCTGATTCGCCGGTGATTTCGTTTCACGCGGTCATGAAGAATGCCACCGGACACCCGATTCGCTGGTCCGTGCAATCGGTGACCCAGTACGACACCTCCGATGTCCACGATCCGGCGAAGTATAACCGCAATTTCTGGGCCTTCACGCCGGTAAACCCTTCCAGCTCGTACTTCACCAGTTTCCAGGTAAGGAACGGACTCGCGGATGATCCTTCATTCAGCGTGAGTGACGGGCTGTTCAAGCTGCACTGGGCCTACCTGCAAAACGAAGTCTGGCTCGATTCCACGGCCGGCTGGGTCGCGGTCGTGGATGGCGACAGTCAATTTGCCATGGTGGAGCGCTTCCAGTACATCAAGGGAGCAGAATATCCGGGCAAGGCATCGGTGATTTTTTACAAGAATGGCGCGGCCATAGTACTGAACGAGAGTGGCATGCCGGCGCTTCGTTCGGCCGACGTCGAAAGCACTCCGTATTACATGGAAGCCGAAATCAACAGTCCGATGATTGACCTGCAACCGGGCGAGAACTATGCCATGGACACGACCTGGTGGCCGACCCGCGCGGGCGGTCCGCTACGCGCCATCACCAATGCCGGAATGATTCTGTCACCGGTTTCTGTAACCGGCTCCGGCAATTCGTTGGCGCTCTCTGGTTCGTTCGGAGTATTTTTCTCCGGCAAGCTGCAGGCCCGCCTTTTCGATTTCCGGGGAGTGGAACAGCAATTCGTCGATTTGCAACGGGTCGCGCCTCAAACGCCCGTGGACCTCCGTCAGGAGATCAAGGCGTTAAAACGGCCGGTTCGGGTTTCGATCCATCTGATTGACGATCAGGGAATTGATCGCGGAAGCCTGGGCGAAACGCTGGTTCCGAACAACTGAAGACTCCATCCCGGAATTTACTTTATGTTGCCGCGCAAAACCGTCATCGAGGCCGCCGGCAGCATGTATTGCGTATCGGCCGCGCCCTCCACACTCGATGTCGCCGCCGGGCCGTCCGGATCGGCATACCCGTTCTTCCTACCTGGATGCCACTGATATTGCGCTTTTCCGAACGAAATCATCGTGACCGGCCCCGCAAAAGAGCGGTTTGGGTTGGGGTCGCCGTCGTCGTGGAACACGATCCGCACCGGGTGAGGATTGTCGTAGTCCTTGTTGATCAATAGCAGTGACCACTGGCCGTCGGGACGCAGCACAGCGTACGCGGTCACCAGCACCTGGCCGTCTGCATCTTTTACATCGCTCACTGCTTTGAAGGTCCGATGTTCGGCGTCGACCGGCTGCGACCACTCCTGGGTGAGCAACTGCGCGGCAAAGAACTGTGATGTCCGGGACTTGATCTCGTAGTTCTTGTCCACCATGAACATATGGTAGGTTCCCCAACTGTTAGGGCAGGCCGGATGAGGCGGGGAATAGGACAAGGCATGGTAGTAAAAGGTGGCCTTGCCTCCTGCGGTCAGAAAGCCGGCGAAGGTGTCGCCCAGCCACAAGGCTCCGAAGACTTCCACCGATGCCTCACCGCCGTGAGCATTGGTTTCGGTATCCAGCAGCGGGATGTCCGGGGGCAACCCATCGTCGCGCCACACCTGCATGATGTGGGTAAGCAACTGCGGCTCCTGGTACAGGTTTTTCCAGGGTGTTTCACAGCCGTCATAGGGGTAGTGTTCGAAGGACATGAAGGCCAGATCCGCAAACCGGCCGTGGGTTTTCAGGTAGTCGAGGAAGCGGCCAAACCAGGAGTTCTTGCCGGCCGCGTCAGCCCAAACTTTGATGTCCTCGGTCACTCCCTGGAACACGGGACCGCCCAGCTTAAAATTTGGGTCCACGCGATGCAGCGCCGTCGCCCACTGCAGATAGAGAGCGCCGTAGTCTTCGGGAAGCATGTACTGGCCGTCAGGTTCTTCGCCCATCTCGACATACCAGACGGGATATCCGCGCTTCTTCAGGTAGGTCATTTGCGCCGCAGAGTCCTCGGGTGTGCCGTAAAGCATCGCCACCGGAACGATAGCGGGTAGTCCGCGCGTAATGCCGCTGGTGTAGAAAAGATCGAAGCCGGGCTGATCTCCCGATTCCATGCGATCTGGCGCGACGTACAAGTCCGAGGGCTCATGCCAGGGATCGACCGAGGAGCAATAGGTGAGCGACTGTTGCTGATCCGGAGAATGGTGCAGCAGATCCTTGAAGTTCTTCTGGCTGTCCAGCGTCCCCAGGTAAAGCTCTTTGATCGCGTAGCCCAGGCAGTTGCGGGGATCGCCAGCGCCGTGGGCATCGCAGGTATTCGACGACTCGGTCATCAGGATGCGCACGAACTTTGTCGTCACCGGCGCGGACGCCAGCGACAATGTGGCAGTGCCGCCCTTGCCGCCGGTCAACGCGCCCGAGGCAAACTTTTTCCATTCACCGTTGCCCTGGTCATCCATCGCGTCCTCGCCGGTCCAATACTCCACCTGGTAGGCGCGCGCGTAAGGTTCGGCCCAGACAACGCGGATGGCGTCAACCTCTTGCTTTTTTCCCAGGTCGATCACGACCCACTGGGGATGGAGAGAATCGTCTTCCCCAGTGAACTGCTTCGTGAGATAGGGGTTGCTCTTCCAGTAAGTGCTCAGGTCACCGTCGTCCAGGCGGGAGTAGCCGTCAAATTCCGTTCCGCCGTTCCGGGTGAAACCGCGGTGCTGAAGCGAGTATCCATAAGAATGGCGAATCATGTCGCTGGTTGGGGTTGCGTTTCCCGTGAAGTAGCCCTTACCGGCGCGGTCGCTCCAGCTTCCTTTTGGATTCCAATGCCACGCCTGCACAAACAGCTCGGTATTTTGCCGGTAGCTGATCGCGCCCCAACCAGCGGACAAAACCTGCTGCACCTGGTCGGGACGGAAAAATGTGTCGGTGGCGTTGCTGGGCACCCGGTCCACGGTCGAGCCCAAGGCATAAAGGGGACTGAACGAGTTCGTGACCTGGCTGGGCCTGGCGTCGACTTGAACCACCTGGGCCATGCCTTCCGGCGTTAGGGCAATCGCAACAAGAATCAACAGGATGGCCGTTGCGTTCCCGACGGTTGAGAATGACTTCCAGCAAGAGAATGCTGAGCGCATAACGGCCTCTAAGCAGAATTTAACCGCGCCACAGTCTAAGAGCCGCGTGCGCAACTTGGCAATACTGACGCCGAGCAGGTCCCCCCGTGCGTTTTCAGACCAGTCAAGTCAGGCAGGTCCGGGCCAAATTGGCCCCCCGCTCGGCTCTTGTATAATCCCCACACTTTATTGGCTGCATGGGCCCGGCGGGCGAAGGAGTCACGGCATGGTGATCAAGGTATTTCCCGACAGGAAGTCGCTGGGCAAAGCGGCGGCCGGGCAGGCAGCCACGGCGATTCGGCGCGCCATCCAGGATCGTGGACAAGCAAGAGTGGTCGCGGCTACGGCGGCGTCGCAGGCTGAATTTCTGGAAGCGCTGGTGCGCGAGCCCGATATCGATTGGTCGCGGGTCGAAGTATTTCACCTGGATGAATACATCGGCTTGCCGGTCACGCATCCCGGCAGTTTCCGCAAGATGCTTCTGGAACAACTGGTGCAGAAGACGGGAATCACGAAATTCCATCTTCTCGATGGCGATGCTGACCCCGCTGAAGTGGTCACCCGCGTGGGCCGGGCCCTGGCGTCTTCGCCCATCGATATTGAGTTTTTGGGAATTGGCGAGAACGGACACATCGCCTTCAACGATCCGCCGGCAGATTTTGAAACGGAAGCGCCCTATCTGGTCGTTAATCTCGACGAAGCGTGTCGCCGCCAGCAGGTGGGTGAGGCCTGGTTTGTTGACATCTCTCAGGTTCCGAAACAGGCGATCTCGATGTCGGTGAAACAGATTCTCAAGGCGAGAGAGATTCTTGCGGTCGTTCCCGACACTCGAAAAGCGGAGGCCGTGAAAGCCTGTTTTGAAGGGAAAATAGGTCCGATGGCGCCGGCTTCAGCCCTCCGCAACCATCCCAACGCGACCGTGTATCTGGATAACAATTCCGCCGCGCTCTTGAGCTCGACCCCAGTTATGCTTATGGGCGCCTGAATCCGGCAGTTTCGAAGCGGATTCGAAATTTGCAATCCCGTGCCCAACCCCATCAAGGCCCGCCCGATTCTCAACCTGCGCTGGTGGATTGCTGGCATACTGTTCGCTTCTACCGTCATTAACTACATCGACCGGCAGACTCTCTCGCTGCTCGCTCCTTACCTCAAGATCGAGTACCACTGGACCAACAGCGACTACGCCAACATCGTGATTGCTTTCCGGATCGCCTATTCGGTGGGACAGAGCGTCTTCGGCAGGCTGATGGATCGCACCGGCACGCGGCGCGGACTGACGCTCACGGTGGCCTGGTATTCGCTGATTGCCATGCTGACATCGCTGGCCAATGGCTTCTACAGTTTTTCCGGATTCCGCTTCCTGTTGGGGGCGGGAGAATCGGCCAACTGGCCGGCCGCAACCAAAGCGGTGTCAGAGTGGTTCCCGAAGCGCGAGCGCGGACTGGCGACGGCTATTTTTGACAGCGGGTCTTCGCTGGGCGGCGCGATCTCGCCCTTCATCGTCCTCTGGATCTATTCCCGCTGGGGATGGCGGCCGGCGTTCATGATCCCGGGCCTGCTTGGTTTCATCTGGCTGATCGCGTGGCGGTGGCTCTACTACCCCCCGGAAGAGCACCCACGCATCAGTGAGTCCGAACTCCGGATGATCGTGGCGGACAAGCTCGAATCCGATGGACCGCAAACGGACAGAGCACGCCCGCGCTGGCGCGATCTGTTGAGGCTGCCCCAGATCTGGGGCACCATCGTCGCACGGACGTTCACCGACCCAGTCTGGTTTTTCATCGCCGACTGGTTTCCCATCTACCTGGTGGCGAAAGGGATCGAGCTCAGAAGCGGCTTGATTGCGGTATGGGTGCCGTTTATTGCAGCCGATCTGGGCAACTTCTTCGCCGGGGGTGTATCGGGCTACCTGGTGAAGCGAGGGTGGACGCTGGGAGCGGCGCGAAAGGCGCTCATCATTTTCGGAGGCATCGGCGTCACCCTGCTCCTTCCGACCATCTTTACTACCGACGTGTACTTGATTGCCGTGCTCTTCGGGCTGGCGACTTTTTCCTACGCAGCTTTCTCGACCATGGCGAACGTGCTGCCCTCGGATCTTTGCTACGGCGACTCAGTGGCCTCGGTCAGCGGCCTGAGCGGAACTGGCGCCGGCATCGGCACCATCATCGCCTTCAAGCTCATCGGATACTTTTCAGATGCACGCCAGGCGAATGCGACCCATTCCTTCGATCCGATCGTCGTGGTTGCGGGCCTGGTCCCCTTCATAGGCATGATCCTGGTGCTGTTGCTGGTCCGCAACACCAGGGCAACCGATGAAGGCCTGGTGCGGCGCATCTGAAGCATCTACCCCCGGTCAACACCTTTCGGCAGAGCGACGGGAGCGCGGTCAGTCAGCCGCCGGATCGTGGGCTTTCGTATTTGCCGGCGCACCGTCCAGGCGAAACGGCTGGCCCAGAATCTTGGCCACCGAACTTAAATCCCTAGCCAGCGCGACCCGCCACCGGCCGACGGAGTCTTCGGCCAGGGCTTCCATGGTCTGTCCGAAGGAGAGCAGGCCGGCAGCGACCTCGGTCTTGACCAACTCGGAAACCGAGGCTTCGATGCCTTTCTGGACCGTCTTCAGCTTTCCGCGTGCGTCATTCAGCTGAGCTTCCAGTTCTTTAGCGTTGCGCGATCCCAGTTCCTTGAGCACAACGTCAACTGCAACCTCGAGCTGAGCCCGAGCACCCGATATCGCATCACTTGCCATTTGCGTCAGGCGGGTGTCCATGCCGGATTCGAGCCTGCAAGCGATTTCATCCAGCTCGCCGATGCGCGAGCCCAGGCTGGTGGCCTGGGATTGCAGCCGCGCCGACTCTGAGGCAGCCGCCGTCTGGTTTTTCTGCATTTCCCGCCGGTACGATTCGTGTTCCTCGCTCAAGCGCTGCTGCAGAGTCCGCAGGTGGTCTTCGCTCTTGCCCTGAATACGAGTCCCCGCTTCCGATACCTGCTGTTGAAATTGTTTCACCCCAACATCGAAGTGCTGTCCCACCGTGGACGCGAGCTCTTCGGAGAGGCCTTGCGCCTG
Source organism: Terriglobales bacterium (assembly GCA_035937515.1). Lineage (GTDB taxonomy): Bacteria > Acidobacteriota > Terriglobia > Terriglobales > Acidobacteriaceae > JAIQFF01. Next base: position 24,992 of record DASZHW010000118.1, read on the forward strand.
TTGTTCCACCGTCCGCAGCTCTTTGGTGAGATGCTCGCGGAACTCCGTCTGCGCTTCCCGGATTTTCTTCCCGATGGCCTCTTTTGCCGCCTCGAACACCTGTTCTGACTGGGTGCGGGTCTGACTCAGGACCTGTTCTCCCAGGGCTTGCCGCAAATGCAGCTCGACCTTTTCCTCAACCTCGGGGGGAATATGCGAGAGAGATATCTCAAACTGGCTGCGCTTGGCCCCTCCCCGAGTCAGCCTTTCCTTCAGGTCCGCTACTTCCGCCTGCAGCGGCTGCAGGGCGGCGGCAATCATGGCTCTCAAGTCGTTGTCTGTGACGCCTGCGTGATTCTTATCGGACACCAGCTTCAGGGAAGGCGCGGTATTGGACTGGCCTTTCTCGTCCCGGGCCTTGGCTGGTGCTTTCCGCGACGGTTGTGTATCGCTGGAGGATATTTCCAGCAGCCGCTTCCAGTCCTCCGGGCAAGCGTCCAGGCCCCAGAAATTCTCCGGCTGGTCCAGGCGGGCGCTGAGCTGCCAGCCGTACTGCCCTGATCCCATGGGGCGGCAGTCCACGACGTGAGCGGTTGCGGCGCGCCCCTCTCTTTTTCGAAATTGCACGGGCACCCCCGCGTCCAGGCGCGTGGGGGAAAACATGGAACAACCATGGGCGCTGACCATCAGCGTCTCGCAGACTTCCGAGAAGGGCGCGCCTGGCTCCAGACTGGTGACAGCGATCGGTAGCGTGACCGGCACTCTCGAACTGCGCCGTACTGTGTCGGTAACATTTGCACTGTGCATGGTTATTTCTCTCCCGGAGAGCTTGCCGCCGCGGCCTGCGGACAGGCTCGATCTCTGATCATTAAGGTAGCCTAATGTTGGCCGCTCGACTTGTGCCGGTGGTACTTACCGGAGCTTCCGAATGGACAATGACGTTACCTGCCGCATGGACCGATTCAGCACTGGCCATCATCCTGCCGCTCGTGTACCAGTGAGCACGGCGCATCCAGGCCCTACCTGGGGTATGGTGATAACTGGATTTGGAGTGCAGCACCGAGGTTCAGCCAGCATGAGCGATCCATTCCTGAAGCGACTTATTGAAATGTGCTGCCGGCACCGGTTCTCCTGGCCGCACAACGGAGTTCACGGCCAGGCCTACCAGGTGTGCCTCCTGTGCGGAGCGACTTACGCGTACGATTGCTCGACCATGCGCCGGACCGGCCGGATGGTTGTGGCAGTGGATCCGCGCTACCAGGTGTCGGAACAGGAAGCCACCAGTGAATAAGAGAACCGCGGCCACCGCCGCGATGAAATCCGGAGACCGCTGCTGGGGCAGAAGCTGAGCCTGGCGGTGGGAACGGCATTCGATGGCGGACCCGGAGAGACTTGAACTCCCAACCCCTGCGTTCGAAGCGCAGTGCTCTATCCAGTTGAGCTACGGGTCCGACCTTTCAGAGATCCGCGAATCCGATCCGCGAAAATTGCTTACATTGTAGACCTGGAAACCGACTTCGCCCACCCGGTTCGGCCACATACCCGGAATTCGAAATTCAAAACTGACAAAGCAGGGCATAGGAGAGACCTGTTGTACTCTTTGCTGAGCAACTCCAGCTTAACAACGCTGGGTGACTGGGGTGGCCGATGGTCGAAAACAGATCGCCCGAACCTGGCTGCGAGGCGGATTGCAGGAAGTTCCCCGCCGTGCAAAGGGCGGTGCTGCACGCTCTGGAGCTGGCAGCGGAGGATTTGAAGCACTGGTGCGGCAGCCTTAGCGATGAGGGTTTGAATGCGCGTCCATTTGGGCTGTCCCCGGTGGCCTTTCACTTGCGCCACATCGCGAGAAGCCTCGACCGGTTGCTGACTTACGCGGAGGGACGGACCCTGGACGAGAAGCAGTGGGCGGCGAAGATGCGCGAGTTGGATCCTGGAGCCACGGCCGAGGAGTTGTTTGCAGAACTCAACTCCGCGCTGGCGAGGAGTGCTGAAAGGGTGCGGGTGTTTGACCCTCAGGCGCTGGAACAGGCCAGGAGCGTAGGCAAACACAGATTGCCCGCTTCAGTCGCAGGCCTGCTGGTTGAGGTTGCAGAGCATACCCAGCGTCACGTCGGGCAGGCGATCACCACGGCGAAGGTCGTGCAGTCGCTGCACGGCGGGCGGGTCGAGTGGGCGTGAGCCGTAGATTCGAGGCTTTACGGTGATATGATGCTGGCGCATTCCGGCCGCAAGTGAAGTTTGCCGCGGTCTGCGAGGAGGAAGTAGAGCCGATGGCCGTCGTCAACATGCGAGTCCCCTCCGGCACAACTGGGTCACCGGATACGTCCGGCTACAAGGTAGCGCTGGCAGTCGTGACCACGCTGTTCTTCATGTGGGGATTCGTCACCGTTCTGAACGACGTTCTGGTTCCGCATTTGAAGTCCATTTTTGACTTGAACTATGCCAAGGTCATGCTGATCCAGTTTGCATTCTTTTCGGCATATTTCCTGTTCTCGATTCCCGCGGCCAAGGTGATTGATTCGATCGGATACAAACGGACCATGGTGGTGGGACTGTTCACCATGGGGCTGGGCGCGGTCCTGTTCATTCCGGCAGCAAGCGTTCCCTCGTTTCCACTGTTTCTCGGCGCACTGATGGTGCTGGCGGCGGGAATCACCGCTCTGCAAGTGGCAGCCAACCCCTATGTGGCCGTGCTGGGCCCGGCGCAAACCGCTTCCAGCCGTCTGAATCTGGCGCAAGCGTTCAACTCCCTGGGGACAACGATCGGGCCTTACCTTGGCGGGTGGCTCATTTTGGATGCGGCTCGTCAGAACATGGACGCGGTGCGGCAAATGTCGCCGGATGCGCTCCAGGCCTATCGCATTCACGAGGCAGCTTCGGTAAAACTGCCATATCTGGTCATCGGGCTTACGCTCATGGCGTTGGGAGTTGCCATTGCCATGTTCAAGCTGCCGGCCATGCCGGAAGCCGAGCGGCACGGCGCGGCCGGCCCGGGGCAGAGCTTGTGGAAGTACCGCCACCTGGTGTTGGCGACGGTTGGGATTTTTGTTTATGTGGGAGCCGAAGTCTCGATCGGAAGCTTCCTGATCAACTATTTCACCCAGACCAACATTGGGAATATCTCGGAGGTAGTTGCTGCCCGCTACGTTTCTTATTACTGGGGCGGAGCTATGGTGGGCCGGTTTATCGGCTCAGCCATTCTGCAGAAGGTCCCAACCGGGAAGGTCCTGGGAATCGCGGCTTTGGTCGCTTGCCTGCTGGTTTGTATCTCCATGCTTACCTTCGGCCATGTCGCCATGTGGAGCATCATTCTGGTCGGGTTCTTCAACTCGGTGATGTTCCCCAGCATCTTCACGTTGGGAATTGCCAAACTGGGCCCGCTCACGGGCGACGGCTCCGGCATGCTGGTCATGGCGATTGTCGGGGGCGCGATCATCCCGCTGCTTCAGGGCGCCCTGGCGGATCGGATCGGGATTCACCACGCGTTCATTCTTCCGGTGGTCTGCTACCTCTACATTGCTTATTTCGCCTTCATGGGTTCGAGACCAGTCGGCGTCGATAGCACCGCGTGAGTTGCCGGTTGCCAATCCCCCGGCCCAGATACCCTGTTTTAAGGGCAGTTCTTGAAAACCCCCTGAGCAGGTGCACTGTCAGGGGTTTAGCGATTACCCAAGGCCTCTGGCAAGGCAAGCGCTGATGCCGGGCCGAATTTGCTGTGGTATCCTTCCCGACCATGGCCGTCACCATGCAGGACATCGCCCGGGGCCTGAATGTTTCCGTGGTGACAGTGTCGAAAGTTCTGCGCAACAAGGGCAAGATCAGCGCGGCCACCCGCAAGCGGGTGTTGCGGCGCGCCAAAGAGCTAAACTATCAGACCAACTGGATCGCGCGCAGCCTGGTGACCCGGCGCACCTTCACCATTGGATTGCTGCTGCCTGATTTTACCCACCCCTTCTTCGCCGAGATCGCCAAGGCGGTTGCCGAGACGGTGCGGCCGCATGGCTATCACGTGATCATTTCCTACTTTGAAGAGAATCCTGAGCTGGAAAGGAACGAAGCCGAATCTCTTTTGGCACGACAGGTGGACGGACTGATCATGGCATCGGCCCAGTCCGGATCCGCCGCTTTCCGTCACATCCAGAAGCGGAAGGTCCCTTTCGTTCTGATTGACCGTCCCATCGCTGGCGTGCGGGCGAGTTTTGTCGGAGTGGACAATGCCGCGATCGGGAATCTGGCTACCGCTCATCTCATTGAGCGCGGCTGCCGCCACATTGCCCATCTGCGCGGCCCCGGCATCGGCATCGCAACCGGGCGCATGGAAGGTTATCGCCAGGCGCTGGCCAAGCATGGGCTGCCGTTTTGTCCGAATTACATTATTGAAGCCGGATACCAGGACCATACCGGCCATGAGGCCATGCGCCAGTTGTTGCAAACCCAGCCCGCTCCCGATGGCGTTTTCTGTTACAACGATCCGGTCGCGATCGGGGCCATTCGCGCCATTTCCGAGGCCGGGCTCAAGGTTCCTGACGATATCGCGGTGGTCGGGGCCGGCAATGTCCACTACTCGGATTTTCTCGCAGTGCCGCTCACCACGGTCGATCAAGGAACTTCCGAAATGGGACGGCGCGCCGCTGACCTCCTGGTAGAGCAGATCGCCGCCAAGCGGACGCAGCTTCCGAAGAAGGTGCTGATCGAGCCCAGGCTCGTGATCCGCAGGTCGACCGAGCGTCCGAGTTCGTAAGAGAGTTGAGCGAGAAATCGAAACTCATGTCAGTCAGATCAAAGATCCTTGCGCTAATCCAACTGATGGGCTTGGTCTTCGTTGCCTCGCTGTTGTGTGCCCAGGACAGCCCGCTGGCTGCGACTCCCCCGATGGGATGGAACAGCTGGAACAAATTCGGCTGCAACGTGAGCGAGGACCTGATCCGTCAAATCGCGGACGCGATGGTCAAGTCGGAGATGAAGGACGCAGGTTATCAGTACGTGGTCATCGACGATTGCTGGCAGGTCTCACGGGACAAGAACGGCAACATTGTGGCCGATCCCCAGCGTTTCCCCTCGGGGATAAAGGCACTTGCAGATTATGTTCACGGGCTCGGGCTGAAGTTTGGGATTTATTCCGATGCGGGGAGCAAGACCTGTGCCGGGCGTCCCGGAGGCCTGGGGCATGAATATCAGGATGCCCTGCAATACGCTGCCTGGGGCGTGGACTACCTCAAATACGACTGGTGCAATACAACTTCGCAGGATGCCCAGGCTTCGTATGCGAATATTCGCAACGCGCTCACTGCTTCCGGCCGGCCGATTGTGTTGAGCATCTGTGAGTGGGGCACGGCCAAGCCGTGGCTCTGGGGCAAAGCCGTGGGTGGGAATCTCTGGCGCACCACGGGGGACATCAACGATAAGTGGGAGACGAAGAAGAAAGAACCGCTGGGGATGCTTGACATTCTAGATCTGCAGGAGGGGTTGGAGAGTTTTGCCGGCCCCGGGCACTGGAATGATCCGGACATGCTTGAGGTCGGAAATGGCGGCATGACGACTCCCGAATACCAGGCCCACTTCAGCCTGTGGTCCATCCTCGCGGCTCCGCTGATGGCGGGCAATGATCTGCGCAATATGACTCCGGAGATCCGGTCGATTCTGACCAATAAAGAAGTGCTTGCGGTGAATCAGGATCCCCTGGGAATTGAAGGGCGGCGGGTGCGCAAGGAAGGTGAACTGGAAATCTGGGCCAGGCCATTGCAGGATGGAAGCCGGGCGGTGGTTCTTCTCAATCGCGGCGCCGCCGAGAAGGAAATCACGGTGTCGTGGGAAAATCTCGGCTATCCGGCCCACCTGAGTGCTGGGGTTCGCGATCTGTGGAAGGGCAGCGATCTGGGGCAGGTCAAAGGAAAGTTTTCCACCGCAGTCGCGTCCCATTCGGTCGTGATGCTCAGGGTTTCGCCGTAAATGAAGCCGTCAGCTCTCAGCCATCGGCAAATCCCGCCTAAACTGAGAACTCTTAAGAACTGACCACTAAATTTCCCGCTACAGTGCCTTCCTCATCCCACTACACCGTCTTACCGATGTCTTGCCAGCCGGCAGTCGGCTACATTGATGACGCCCTAAAAAATATCATCGCGGAGGAATCTTATGAACAAGGACGAGATAAAAGGAAAAGCCAAGGACATCGCGGGTCGAGTCGAACGCCAGGTCGGAGAATGGACCGGCAACGAAAAAGATCAAGTCGACCGCGCAGCCAAACAGGTCGAAGGGAAAGTTCAGAATGCCTGGGGCAAAGCCAAGGATGCGGTGAAAAAGCCCAGCGACAAGACCGGCCGGGATAAGGAATCCGAACGTCAGGATCGGGCAGCCAACGAGTAGAAGAGCCACCCGGGGGGACTCACTTGTGAGTTCCCTGAGTGGTTTCTGAAGTTATTGGCGTTGTGTAACTTCGGTCTTGGCGACCCGAGCCAGCGCCGCACTTAACTCATCGGGCAGGAAGCCGAACGGGCCGGGCCTGCTCTTGTAAGCAATGCGGCCGTGCGAGTCGATGAGATAGATGCGGTCCGGCCAGCCGGTGTAGGCACGTTCGGTCGAGTTGCCAAACTCGTCGAGAGCGCTGGGGAACTTTATGCCCAGTTTGCGAACGCAAGCCCCGGCGATGAAGGCCCGCTCTTCTTCATTTTTCGGACTAGCAAAAACTACCTGATCTTTGATGTTGCTCTGCATCTGCCAGACGTCGCTGGGATGCGCCTCGGTGATGTACACCACCAGAAACGCGACCCGGTTGCTGTACTGTTCGTAGAGTTTGTTGAGGGCAGGAACCTCCCGCCGGAAGGGCGGTCAGGTGTAGCTTCCAAAGACCAGCACCACCGGTTGCGTCTTATTCAAATTCGAAAGCTGCACCTGCTCGCTCTTGTCCAGCTTGAGCAGGGAGAAATCCGGCGCGGCATCTCCAACCTGCAGATGTCCGGCGCGGGCCCTCATCCAAAACGTCTCAAACGGAAACAGAAGAAAGGGCACCGGTCCGGGCATTTTCGCCATGACCCGGCCGAAAGTCTCCGGCGGCTGATTCATCGCCCACCAGATATACCCGCCAAATGCAAGGTAAACGACCGCCAGCATGATACAAGCCACGCCTAGACGCCGGCGCGCGGTAGGGCTGATTCTGAAACGGGATATGAAGGAACGGAGCGACATCGCTGCAGGCACTTTAGAAGCGAAGTGACGACCGAATCAATAGTAAGGAAATACTAGCAGATGGGTTCGTGCGCCCCGCTTCCGGTCACCCAGTAGGAATGGACTCACTGATCGCTTTGGGAGTTGGGGGCGCGTTCGCAAGAGAGACTATTTCAAAGGCTGCAGGACCGATTCGCTGCGCATCTTGCTTCGCGGCGCTGCTTTTGAATTGCTGATGGACCTCAGTATGACTGGGGCGCCCAGGTCTCCGGGAACGGTCCGAGTCTCCAGCACTGCTTTGGCCTTGTTTGCGTCGAGCCCACTAAAAGACGGAGGAGCATAGGATTTCTTCGCAGCTTTCGGTTTCCGAGGCATAGGGTTTCCTGTCCGGGTTCGCTTTTTGGCTTCCGCAATTCCAAACCTCACTATTTCGTGCGTTTTCAGTTTTCTCGTCTAAGCGTTCTGGCGCACCACAACCAGCATTTCAGGTGATCTGTGGCAAATTAGACAATGGACGACGATTTCGAAGTTGAAAAGACAGTTGGAGTCGGTTTTCCGACGATGCAGCTTTTCACCAAGATCGTTGGTGTTTTGACAAGGCTGCAGTCTGGTGGCGCGAGTGGCGCGAGCCTGGCGCCTCACTCGTCAACCGCTCTTCACGGGCGACGAACCCTTAAGCACTCGGGCTCCCGGCTTCCTCTAGCGAGATCATGTGGTTACATCGGTGGTGAGCCAGTCCTCAGGCTCGGTCGCATCCGTTATTAAATTTTCCCAGGCCCTCTTAATTTTGTCTTGACAGTCACCTTCGATCTGTTTAATAAATCGATTTAATATAGGCTTGGGGCATCCGTCCATTCGCGTTTCGCGACCGAGAGCAGATGTCCTAGCTGTTGCTTCCTGAAAGCTCAAGGAGGACGACATGGGGAACGCTCAGACCGCTCCAGTCACTGGGGCACCCGTATGCAGGTCGAAGAGGATGTCCATCGCCAGCCTACTGAATTCCGCAGCCGTCTTGGCTGCTCTCATCCTGTCATTGTTCGCCGCCCCACGTGCCGCCGCTCAGCTCTATACCGGCTCCATTTCAGGGAGTGTGACCGATCCTTCGGGCGCGATGATTCCTTCCGCCCACGTAAATGCAACCGATCAGAACAAAGGGTTTTCGTTTACGGCGATGACCGACCCGTCAGGGCGCTACCTTCTTCGCCCGATTCCTCCCGGGATGTACACCGTGTCGGTGGAAGCGCCCAACTTCCAGAGCCAGCGCAAAGAGGGCATCAAGGTAGACGTCAACCAAAGCGTCAACCTCGATTTTGCGGTTAAGGTTGGCGCCCAGGCGCAGGTGGTGGACGTGCAGGCGGGCGGCGTCGAGTTGCAAACCCAGGATGCAGTCGGTGGCCAGGTCGTGGACCGGCGGCTTATTAACGATCTGCCTCTGATTAATCGGTCCGTCCTTGATCTGGCTTTTCTGGCGCCCGGGATCGCGGTACCCGATCACCAGTGCGAAGGCTGTACGGGGACAAACTTCATTTCCAACGGCAGCCGCAATTCTACCGCCGACATTCTGATGGACGGCGTGAGTACCTCAAACTTTGAGCAAAACAGCGGAGTTCTTTCGCAAGCCTACGTTCCTTCCGTGGATGCAGTCGAGGAGTTCAAGGTTCAGCAATCGAATTTCAGCGCGGAGTACGGCTTTAGCGGCGCCACGGTGGTGAACCTGGTCACTCGATCGGGTACGAATTCATTCCACGGCACTGTCTACGAGTTCTTGCGCAACGACAAACTGGACGCCAATGACTGGTTCAGCAATCACAACGGAGAGGAAAGGGCTCCCCTGCGGCGGAACAATTTCGGATTCACGATCGGCGGGCCGATCCGAAAGAACAAGACCTTCTTTTTCTTCGACTACGACGGCACCCGGAGCCGGGGCTTTTCCTCCGCCAGTTACGGCGTGGCCACCGATGCGGAGAAGCAGGGAGACTTCGGCGAGTTGTGCACATCACGCGGGGCGAGCTTCGATGCCAACGGGCTGTGCAGCGATCCCTCGGGCCAGATTTGGGACCCGTTCAAAGGCGCCTCTTTTGATTCGGTGAATGGCGTGCCGACACGAACCATCTTCGTCAAGAACAACAACCTGGCGGCGGGCGCTCTGAGCGACGGCACCACAGATGCCAACCTGATTGATCCGGTCGCGCAGAAGCTGATGAACTTGTTCCCGGAACCCACGAAATCCGACGATCTGCTGAACAATTTTTTCCGTTCCGGAACCGACAAACAGAGCAACAACCAGTTTGACTTCAAGATTGACCATCGCTTCAGCGACCGCAATCTGCTGAGCGCTAAGTACTCGCAACTGTGGGGGAAGTTTCACAGTTTCAATGCCTTTGGGAACGTTGCCGACAACTTCAGTTCCGGACCCAGGGACGACACGGCTCATCTCTTTGCCCTGAACGAAACTTACTCATTCGGTCCCAACCTGGTCCTGAGCGTTGCTTACGGTTACACCCGCGGGGCCGAGGTCAACCACGGTATTCTCGGGGACTTCCCCGATCTCGATCCGGTGGCGCTGTTAGGGATGCCCTCCTACATGAATGTTTCGGGCTTCAAACAGCTTCCGAACGTCATTCTCGACAACTATCAGAGCTCGGGAGACGCGAATATCGGTACCCAGACCTTCAGCTATTGGAGGCAAGGCAGCGATTCACACCACCTGACGGGCACGCTCAGTTGGATACGCGGATCCCATGAATTCAAGTTCGGCGGGGAAGGGCGTCTGCATCGCATGAATTGGGGGCAGCCTGGATATCCCGGCGGACAATTCGAGTTTGACAATAGCGGAACTTCCGGTCCCGACCCCAGTACGGGCGGAGACTCGATGGCCAGCTTCCTGATGGGCGTGGGGCCGGCCACCGGCTGCCAGAACGGCGCTTGTCAGTACGAGGTTCCGAACTTTGTCAGCACCCAGAATTTTCAGTTTGGCGCATTCGTGCAGGACAACTACAGAGTCACGCCCAAGCTGACCCTCAATCTTGGCCTGCGCTACGACGTGTCCCTGCCACGCACGGAACGGTTCAACCGGCAAAACTCGTTAAACCTGACAGCGGTGAATCCAATCAACGGGGGCAGCGTCACATACACCGATCCCATTACCGGGCAAGATGTCACGCGTGCCCTGCTGGGGGCGGAGGTTTTTGCCAACCCAAAAAGCCGCTACAACTACGGCGTGGACTGGAAAGACATCCAGCCACGCTTTGGATTTGCATACCAGATGCCGCATAGCCTCGTCGTCCGGGGCGGATACGGCATCTTCTATTCCACGCCGCGCTCGGGAGCGGCCGGAACCGGCCCGGTCCAAACCTACAAGGGATTCGATCAGTTTACGAACTGGATCTCCGTGGATCCCACCGACCAGTTCACTCCGGTGGGAAGATTCAGCAATCCCTTCCCCAACGGTGGCCCGCTGCTTCCCCCGGGGAATACTCTTGGCGCCCTCAACGACGTCGGGTTTGACGGCGGCGGCGCTATCAAATCCTTCTCCAATACCCCGTACGAACAAAGCTGGAGTTTTGGTTTTGAAAAAGAACTGCCCTGGAAAGCCATTTTGGAAATGAGTTACGTTGGCAAGAAGGGCACCCACCTCTACTACAGCGGCGCCGGTGAAGTGAATCACCTGGGCCCGTTTATTGACAAGCTCACGCCGGCCCAGCGTGGCGCGCTCAACAACCCGGATCTCGCGAATCCTTTCTTTGGCGTGATTACAGACCCTAACAGCTCGCTTTCGGGAGCCACGATTCCGGAGTTCCAGGTACTGCGGCCATTTCCCCAGTTCAAGTCACTGACCGGAGATTCTCCCCCGTTGGCCAGTTCGATCTATCATGCTCTGCAGGTCCGCGCCGAGAAGTCATATAGCAATGGCTTGCAATTTCTCGTCACCTACACCTGGTCCAAGTCGATTGACGATGCTTCCTCGACTGACGACAGCGTAACCTGGCTGGGCGGAACTACCAGTTTGCAAGACCCCAACCGGCTGGATCTGGAGCGATCCGTTTCCACGTGGGATACGCCTCACATCTTCCAGTTCAGTTACGTATACAGTCTGCCATTTGGCCGGGGCAAGAAGTTCGGTGGTGGAATGAATCGGGTCGCGGACGGCATCCTGGGTGGCTGGCAGGTGAATGGAACCTACCGCTATGCCAGCGGCAGACCCATGCATATCACGCTGAGTGGCGGCCAGGAGATACCTACGTATTCCTCCGGCCAGCGCCGTCCCAACCTCAACGGGATTCTCAGACGGAATACAGGGCCTGATTTCGTGGATAACTATTTCGCTAACGCGCAGGATGTTTTGAGCATGCCGGATGACTTTACGAGTGGTTCCGCGCCTCGGACCATCACCAGCGCGCGAACCCCAGCCATCAACAACACTACCATGTCGTTGTTCAAGCAATTCAACATTCGGGAAAAGATGCGTCTGGAATTCCGCGCGGAAGCGTTCAATGCCTTCAACCATCCCCAGTTCTGCGGTCCCAATGACGGCAATACCAGCGTGGAATTCGACAGCAGTGGCCAGATCGACAATACGCCGAACTTTGCCGCCATCACCAATGCCTGTGTCAACGCCCGGGAAGTGCAGCTGGGTTTGAAGCTTACTTTCTAGAACCGAGGGGCTGGCCCCACGGCCGGCCCTTTTCGCGTATTCTCGTACCGCAGCCTACACTCGTGCGAGATCGAGCTACGAGATTGGCGGAAACGATTGATTCCAAAAGGGAAAATCGTTCGCGCCATTTTAGCTAGACACCTCTGGCGGAGGCATTGGCATGCGCTTCATCGGCGCGATCCGAAGATCGCTGCTCAAGGTCCTCATCCTTCTTGTCGCGCTGGTTTCAGCAGCATCCGGCCAGACCATTGAGGTGGATTCCACGCCCGGCCATGCGGCCAACAAGTTCACCCCCACCACCGCCCTCGGTGCCGGGATTGACCGCATATCCTCGGCGTCCACCGACAAGCTCTTCACCGAACCGGTAATGAAACAGGTTCTATCGGCGGGCTGGCAAACCGTTAGCTATCGCCAGAACACCGAACTGTTCGTGGAAGCCTGGCACTGGAACCCGCAGGGGACCTGGAGCGATCCGGCGGGAAAGGGTTACTTCACGGGAACTTCGACCCCGGGGGAAGCGATCCGGCACTCGTTCGGATATCGCTTGCCGCACCGCGGGTTCACTCGCAACGATGGCGTCGACAGCGGCTTCTCTCGACTGACGGACGGCGATCTGAACACCTACTGGAAAAGCAATCCTTATCTGACCAAGCCGTTCACGGGCGAGGATGACTCGCTTTACCCGCAGTGGATCATTGTGGATCTGGCGAACCCACATCCGATTAACGCGTTGCGCATTGCCTGGGCCGAACCCTATGCGCGGCGATTCGTGGTGCAGTACTGGACGGGCGAAGATCCGATCAAACAGCCCACCAAGGGCGTGTGGGTCTCGTTTCCCGGTGGGACGATCACGGACGGGGCTGGAGGAACCGCAGTCCTGAAGCTCGCGCCCTCGCCAATGCCGGTGCGGTACATGCGGATCTGGATGACCGAATCATCCAACACCTGTGATAGTCACGGCTCCGCCGATCGCCGCAACTGTGTAGGCTACGCGATCCGCGAGCTCTACCTTGGAACCCAGTCTCCCGACGGAGCGTTCCACGATCTGGTTCGCCATACTCCCGACCCGGATCAGACGACTACCTTCTGTTCTTCGGTCGATCCCTGGCACGAACCTTCCGATATCAGCGATAAACGGGACCAGGTGGGCTTCGACCTGTTCTACACCAGCGGATATACGCGTGGATTGCCGGCGATGATTCCCATCGCCCTGTTGTACGGGACGCCCGAGGACTCCGCGGCCCAGATCGCCTACTTGAAACAAAGAGGCTATCCGATTTCATACGTCGAAATGGGCGAGGAAGCCGACGGCCAATACATGCTTCCGGAACAATATGGAGCACTTTACCTGCAATGGGCCACCGCGCTGCACCGCGTGGACCCATCTCTGAAGCTGGGCGGACCCATTTTCCAGGGTGTGAACGAAGATATCCAGGTGTGGCCCGACGCTCAGGGCAAGACCTCGTGGCTGGGACGTTTTATCGACTATCTGAAGGCCCACGGCCGCATGAGCGACCTCTCGTTTGCGTCGTTCGAACACTACCCTTTTGAACCATGCAAGATTCAGTGGAGCAGTTTGTACGATGAACCCACGCTGATCAGCCACATTCTGCAAGTCTGGAGGGACGATGGCTTGCCGCCCAGCGTTCCCATCTTCATTTCCGAGCTGAACATTGCCTGGAATACGGGAGAGTCCTTCGTCGACATCTTCGGCGGACTCTGGCTGGCGGATTACGTAGGATCGTTTCTGACCGCCGGAGGGGATGGCCTCTACTACTTCCACTACCTGCCGGTTGGGCTCTATCACGGCTGTAACGGCTCGATGGGGACGTTCGCCCTGTTCACCGTGGACTCGAACTATCAGATCCAGCAGCCGACATCGCAGTTCTTCGCCAGCCAACTGATCAACCATGAATGGGTGCTGCCTGGGAGCAACCAGCATCAGCTCTTTCCCGCCAGCAGCGATATTGTGGATCCCGCCGGACACGTTCTGGTTACGGCCTATCCGCTGCTTCGTCCCGATGGTCAGTGGTCGGTGATGCTGATCAACAAGGATCAGGAGAATCCGCAGAGCGTGCGCATCGTCTTTCACGATGAAAAAGCTGACAGCGACACTTTCTTTGCGGGCCCGGTAGATGTGGTCAGCTTCGGAAGCGAGCAGTATCAGTGGCATCCTAACGACCAGGGCGGCAAGGCTGATCCCGACGGCCCGGCCATACGATCCACGGTGACCGCGGCTGCGAATACGAAGTTCACTCTGCCGAAAGCCTCAGTGACAGTGCTACGAGGCAAGCTGGCGGCGAGCCCTGGGCCTGTTAAGCGAACCCGATAGCGTGCTTCGCAACCGGGCACAACTTGCAGAAAAGCCGAAATCGAGCGGGTCCGGAAGGTACAATGGATCTCGTGTATGCGGACGATTTCTGACATTCTTGTGCAAATCTTCCGCAACCTCTGGGCGCATAAACTGCGCTCATTCCTTACCATGTTCGGTATTGCTTGGGGGGTGGGATCCCTACTACTTCTGGTAGGGGTGGGCGAAGGCTTTCGCTCCGGCAACAAGCGCGAGATGGCCGAGTTCGGCAAGGACATCATGTTTATCTTTCCCGGACGTGCGCCCGCCGTGAAGGGCAGCATGAACTCCGCCCGTTCCTATTTACTTACCTACGAGGACTATGTGGACATCCGCAAGGAAGCCCCACACGTCCGCAACGCCTGTCCGATGTTGTCCCGCAACGATCTGCACCAGGTGAGCGAATTCGCCAATGCCAGTGGTGAGATTCTGGGCGTGGAACATCAGCTTGACCAGATAAGTTATCTTCCCCTCCAGGAGGGACGCTGGCTGAACGAAATGGACGACGCTCAGAGACGTAATGTGATCGTTCTGGGTAATGAACTGCTGAAGAACCTGTTCCCCGGGCGCCCCGCGGTGGGCTCATTCGTCCTGCTGAACGGCGTCCGGTTCGAAGTCGTGGGTAGCGTGAAACACGTTGGCCGCGGCGACAACAATTGGCTGAATATGCGCGGCTACATCCCTTTTCAGGTAATGGCTACCTACTTCCCGCTCAAGGGAGAAAACCACGAAAACTCCATTTCCTTCATTGAATATCAGCCTCGCGTGACCGCTGAGCACTTGCTGGCGGAGGAAGATGTCCGCAAAATTGTGGCCCGCAATCACAACCTCGACGCCACCGACGACAACGCCTTCGAGATCTGGGACACGATCCAGGAATCAAAATTGGTGGGGACCATTTTCGACGCCATGAATATGTTCCTGGGGGCGGTGGGAATGGTCACGCTGGCTCTGGGCGCGATCGGCGTGATCAATATCATGCTGGTATCGGTCAGCGAACGGACTCATGAGATCGGATTGCGCAAGGCCCTGGGCGCCACCAACCGCAGCATTCTGTTCCAGTTTTTTCTGGAAGGGCTGCTGCTCACTCTGGGTAGCGGACTGATCGGCATGGGACTGGCGACAGCCTTGATGGCGATGCTGGACACGGTGCAGGGGCCGGGAGGATTTGATCCCCCCAGGCTGGTGCCGATGTCGGCCGTGCTCGCGATTGGCAGCCTGACGCTGGCGGGAGTGGTCGCCGGTCTTTATCCTGCCCGCAAAGCGGCCATGCTGCAGCCGGTAGAAGCGCTCCGGCAGGAGTGAAACTGAGAGTGGAAAATGTTCCGTGATCTGCTTCGCGAAGCCTACGTGGCCATGCGTCACAATCGACGCCGTACCGCGCTCACCATGCTGGGCATGGCCTGGGGCATCGCCACTGTGGTCATGCTGCTCGCCTATGGCGACGGCTTTGGCCAGGCTTGCGCCAACATCTTCGCCAACTTCGGCACCAAGCTTGTCATCGTAGTGCCGGGCCGTACAGCCATGCAGGCCGGTGGGCAGAAGGCGGGAAGGCTCATCCGCTTTACCCTGGAGGATGTGGACACGCTTACCACCAACCTTCCCCAAATCACCCAAATCACTCCCGAAGCCAGCAAGCAGGCGCACATTCAGTACGAGACCAGAGTCTTCGATTTTGCGGTCACCGGAAATTATCCCAATGTGCCTTCCATTCGTGTCCTGAAGGTGGAGCAAGGCCGCTTCTACAACGCCGAAGATCAGATGCAGCATGCCCGGGTCGCAGTCATCGGCTCCGAGGCCAAGACAAAACTGTTCTCCGGTCGCAATGCGCTGGGGGAGCGCATCCGGGTCGACGGGCTCAGCTTCGAAATCATCGGCGTGCTGAGCGCCAAAATGCAGGAGGGGAACGACGACATTAACCGCGTCATATACGTTCCCTTCACCACCATGAGCGATCTGAAAGATACGCACTACCTGGACTCCATCTGGTTCACCTACCAGACGCCCGAGTACGAGCGCCTGGAACAGACGGTCCGGACCATCATGGCGGCGGAGCACAAGTTCAGCCAGACCGACACCCAGGCGGTCAGAGTGTTCAATCTCATGACCCAGGTGCACCAGTTCGAAATCATTACTCTAGGCCTCAAGATTCTGATGGGCTTCATTGGCACCCTTACGCTCGGCATCGGGGGCGTCGGGTTGATGAACATCATGCTGGTTTCAGTTACCCAGCGGACTCGTGAGATCGGGGTGCAAAAGGCGCTGGGTGCGCAAAGAAGGTACATCCTGCTGCAATTCCTTGCCGAAGCCCTGACCATTACCTTTATCGGCGGAATACTGGGAGTGATCCTGGCCTACGTGGTCGCGCTTTCCGTGGGCAGGCTCACTTTGTACAGCGCCTTCGCCAAGAATGGGGAGGCTGGCGACATCCGTCTGATCATCGCCCCGAGTACGCTGATTGCGGCCACATTGATTCTAGGGGCCGTGGGCCTAGTGAGTGGCATGGTGCCCGCCTTCCGGGCCTCGCGATTGGATCCCATTGAAGCCTTGCGTTATGAATAAGGGCTGTGGCTAAGACGCCTGCCAATCCACCGCGTCCATCCTGGACAACGCAAGCCGGTCGGAGAGCCTCGGCGCATCCGTCTGCGCACCCGCCCGCGTTGGAGTAGCCGAACGGTTAAAAGGAGCCATCCCGAAGGTTAGCAAGAGCGCCCCCACTTCAGGTCCGGGGTAAATTTTATCGTCCTATTTTCTATAACTTACGAGCAATCCTGCCCCAGCCAGCGGGTTGCATGCAACGGCATCCCGCGTGCTTGCCTTTCTGGTGTATAACGTTGCCGGCTGTTCGCGGAGGTGGGCCATGGCTGTACTTTGCTCGGTCTCCGAGGCCAGGAGAATCCTAAGACGCAGCGGCCATCTTTCTTGGTTGCTGGTTTCATTTCTCACCGCCCTTGCGTTGGTCTGCCCGGCAGGTTACGCGCAAGATTGTGCTCAATGCGTGGCCAGCGCCGTTCCGGACCCCCCGGTACCCACGGGAGAATGGTTGCTCACGAAGGAAGTGAACGAAGTCAACGTGTTCTTTGTGGCCGCACACAAGAGCCAGGCGGTCGGCGACCTCACGCAGAACGACATCTCCGTTCGAGATGACAACAAGCCGCCTGTGTCCATTTTAGCCTTCCGAACTGAGCGACAGCTGCCCTTGCGCGTGGGAGTGGCGATCGATACCAGCAGTTCCGTGACCTCGCGATTCCGGTTTGAACAGGCGGCAGCCAGCGCATTCTTTCACCAGTCCATGAATCGGGATGGAGACCTCGGCTTCGTCATGGGATTTGAAAACCATCCCAAGGTGACTCAGGATTTCGTGGGCGATCCCGATCTGCTGTCTCAGGGGGTGAATCGCTTGACGATCGGAGGAGGGACCGCACTTTACGATGCCGTCCGCGCCGCGTGCCAGAAACTGCGAAATCGGCCGGAACAGGATGTGGTGGCCCGGGTACTAATCGTTCTATCTGACGGCCAAAGCAACGCCGGTATAGCGACTTTGGAACGTGCCATCGACGCCGCAGAGGAGGCCGAAGTGACCCTCTATACCATCAGCACGAACTACGGGATGCACCTTGGTGATCCAGATCTGGCCGCCGAACAGGGCAATCGAGATCTCCGAAAGCTGGCCGAGCAGACCGGAGGGCGGATGCTAACTCCTGCAAGTCCACAAGATGTGGCCAAAGCCTTTGCCAAAATCACCGAAGAGTTGCGCAGCCGGTATTCTATTTCCTACAAGCCGGCAGAGTTTACCCCTGACGGCCACTATCGAAAAATCACCATCGAAGCGCGAAAGACGGGAGAGAAGGTCGAGATTCGCGCGCGAAAGGGATACTACGCCAGAAGCGCGTCCTCGCTCAGTTCGGACTCTTCGGCGGATAGAGACGTAACCATCTCCTCGCGCGATAGCGTGCCAGTGGATCGCTGACTGGGTGGCCGCGGAGGGGCATCGCCTCCCAACCTGCTCCGCACTTCCGGCGTAGATCCTCTGTTTTCCGGGTCCGCAGAGTGTCGGCTAAGGGGAACTTGGGAGGACCTAGAGCATATTCAGCGCCAATAGCGACCGGAATACCCGCAGAGAAGCGGGTACACTTGGTGACTTCAGCGCGTCCAGAACCAGAGGAGGTCATGCCCTCGGCATTTGCACCTCGGTATACGATAAGACATGGCGGCAGCGGCCCTGGTCGTCGAAGAAATACAAAAATATTTCCCCGTCCCGCAAACCGGGGTGCGGGCGTTTCTCAATCCTTTTGCGCCGCTTACGCACCCTGCCTTGCTCGGAGTCTCTTTTCAGGCCGAAGCCGGCGAAGTGGTGGCGCTGATCGGCGCCAACGGATCGGGGAAGTCCACGCTGTTGCGAATTCTGGCGACCCTACTGGTACCTACGCGAGGTTGTGCCCGCGTCGTCGGATACGATGTGGAACGACAAGCCTCGCTGGTGCGCGCCCAGCTTGGATTTCACTCGGGCACCGACGGCGGATTCTATAGCCGGCTCACGGCGCGCCAAAACCTGGAGTTCTTCGCCGCCATGAACAATCTGCTCGTGGCGGAAACCGCCCGCCGCCTGGAAGAATTGACCGAACTGATGGGGATGGGCCCATTCATCGACAGCCAGGTGCGAACTCTTTCCACTGGACAGGTGCATCGTCTGGGTCTGGCGCGCGCCATGATCCACCGTCCCAGTGTGCTTCTGCTCGATGAGCCGACGCGCAGTCTGGATCCGATGGCGGCGTCGGAGTTCAGGCGGTTTTTGAAGACTCAACTAGTCGAGCGCCACGGGACCACGGTGCTGTTCGCCTCCCACACTCTTGCGGAAGTCGACCAACTGGCGGATCGGGTGGCTTTGCTCGACAAAGGACGGCTGCTGGCGTGCGACTCCCCGCGCGGTCTGCGCAGTTCGACCGGCGCGGCGAGCCTTGAAGACGCGCTCGAGCGGCTGACTCCGCCGGGATTTCTGGAAGAGGTGGCCTCGTGAATACCCGTCGCACCTGGAGGAAGCTTCTTGCATTTTTCCGGCGCGACGTGGCCATCGCCCGAAGCTACCGCATAGCTTTTGCGCTCGAGATTCTGGAGGCTTTTTTTGGGGTCGCGACTTTTTACTATCTCTCGCGATTTGTTTCCAGCACCGAGCTCGCTCGCGCTCTTCCATCCGGAAGCGACTACTTTGCCTTCGCCCTGGTCGGCTTTGCATTCTTTGACTATCTGACCGTGTCTTTGAGCGCTTTCGACAACAGCATCGTGGAAGCGCAGCAGAACGGGACTCTCGAGGCCATGCTGGTCACGGAGACGCCGCTGACCATGATCCTTGTCGCCTCCGCTGCCTATCCATTCGTGCTGCTGGCCATGCGAACGGTGGTTTATCTGGCATGGGGTGCGTTGCTTTTCCATTTCCCCATTCGCGAAGCCAATTGGCCGGGCGCGGTAACCATTCTGCTGGTTTCGATTCTGGCGTTTGCCGGTCTGGGAGTGATTTCAACCAGCTATCTTCTGCTGTTCAAGCGCGGCAATCCGGCCCGCTGGCTGATCGTGGGCGCATCCAGCCTGCTCGGCGGCATGATGTATCCCATTTCCGTACTTCCCCTGCCGTTGCAGCGGCTGGCGCGGCTGATTCCGGTTACCTACTCGCTGGAAGGAATGCGTCAGGCGCTGCTGGGCGGCGCCGGTTTCGCGCAACTCTGGCCTTCGGTACGGGCGCTGCTTCTCTTTGCGGCAATCCTGCTGCCGCTCTCGAGTGTGGTCTTCGCCTGGGCCTTGCGGCGGACCAAGATTACCGGCACTCTCACCCATCTCTAGCTGGCTTCTGATTATCCGGTTGCTTAAGCAAACCGCAAGCTCTAGAGGCGCCGATCCAATCTTTGCGCAACATCTGGTGCTTTGCTGAAACAACCGGATAATCAGAAGCTGGCTTGTTGCCTTGAGCGGGCCATCAGTCGTTGGGCTACTTCCGCAAATTTGGCCATCCGGGGTTCGAACTAGTGACGTCATATCCAGCAACGGGCGGTCATAGGCGGTCGGGGTCGCTCGCGCTCCGAGAAACTCCACTGCAATGCTGATGCGAGGAATGGCTGATCCGGAAGACACTGAGCCCCAATGGATCAAACTGGTATCCCATCCCAGCACACTTCCGGCAGCGGCGGGAAGGGCCCGGCTGCATTGAAGGAGCTAGCCGAGCTCGGCTTGGTTTACGGAGTCCCATTTTGTGTATTTGGCCGGGAGAGAATCTGGTAGGAGGTTTCGGGGAACAACATACATGCACCCGTTGTCGAGCGTGGCATCGGTTAAAGGAAGCCAGACCGACCACCGCTGTTCTCCTCCTCCGTCCTGGTGCGGAGCCCATCCAGCCGATCCTTTTTGGGTGCTCACATAGTAGGTCCATACGGCAGAGTTCTGCCGGTATCCCTGCCCCAAAAACGAGGAAAGCAATCGTTCCAACGACGCGGTTCTGAGAATCGCCCAGAACTCGTCGAACACAAAGGCGAATGCCGGCGGCCAATTCTGTGAGCGGAGCAGCTCAACACAGGATCGCATCCGGTGAACGAGAGGAAGAGGGAATACCGCACTGGTTTGGAAGTAACCCTCAGTCCTGACCTTCTCTGCCAGTCGGCCAACCTCACTGGGATCGAGCGGGCACTCTTCGCGGATCTCCCGCCAGCCGCTCGAGCCAACCGAAAGCTCGGGACAAAATCGCCGCCAGTAGTCAGCGTCGATGGCCTGGTTCAGCAGGCCATCGACCTCGGCGCTGGACAAGCGCGCCGATTCCAGCATCTGCAGGACTGCCTGGGCTTGAATATCTTTGTTCATTTCCAATGTTGCTCGGGGTGATTATAGCCTCACCGCCTCGGACGTCCTGGCGGCCGTGTTGTCCACCGTTCCGGCGTGTTTTCGCTCACCTGGGATGCGGCGGCACCGGGAGTCCCAGCCAGGCGTTCACCAGGCCCAGGGTTTCGCGAACGACCGCAAGCACGTCGCGCCTGTTTCTCCACCAGTGGTGAGGATCGAAGGGATCGTTGTGGGCAGCATGAACGAGCGCTGTGGGCTCATCTCTTGCGAGCCGGTGCCACAGTGTCCATACTCGCCGCGTGTGTTCCGGTGAAGTGATCAGGATGACACTGGTTTTTCTCGCCCGCCGCAGTTCCCGGGCCAATTCCTCCACTTCCTGCTCGGTGTTCACGACTTTATCCGGAAGAACATGAATCGCTGTTTCGGGGACACCTGCGTGCACCAGTATTTGGCGGTTGTAGTCCTCTTGGCCGACAAAGTGTATCCCAAGCTTTGCCAGATCGTCCTCGGGGGCTGTCGGGCCGGCTCAGCCATACTTCGGGGGCATAGCCAGGGCATAGCCCTTCCTCCTTCCTCTGCGCGGTGCGGCATGGCGCCACTGAACACGAAGATTACGTCGGCATGAGAAAGAGTGTCCTCGCGATCGAGCCAGCGGCCCACGCCGCGAAACCCAACCACCGCAATGACCAGCGCCAAGAGAATGACCGATCCCAGCCGCCAGCGATTCACGCTTCTCATGGAGGGTATCCCGGATCAATCGTACCGCAGCGTGGTGGAACGCATCCGCATGTTTTCTCAAACCTTGATGGTGGACTCCGGTATTAGCGGGATGACTCGCGGAATTGCAGTTGCGCTTCCAGAGCGTCCAGCCAGGCGTCGAAGGATGGACGGCAGTCGGGTTCGATGCGGAGGAAACGCATGCCAATCGCAAACGCGTCCCTCCAGACTACTTCTGCCTTGGCCTGCAAGTTGTGCGCGCTGGTGCCAGGAAGCTCGAATTGCACTGTGACGGTACCCTCGACCGCGGCCGGCCCGAAATGGGTGACCGCCAATCCACCTTCACTGACGTTGAGGATTTTCCCCACGAGGGGCTCGCCGCTGGAGCAGGTAAGGGTGATGGGCAGGTCAACTTTGTGCCGGAAATATCTGCGATGCTCGCGTTCCATCCGGGGAAGCGCCAGGTCGAGGAGGCTGTGCAGGTGGGGCTCTTGAACCGGTTTGCCCAACACGAAATTCGCCCCTGCTTCGACGGCCGCGCTTACGCTGGTTGCGCCGTTCAGGACCGCGAAGACAACCGATTGTTTGTTGGACCGGCTGTCCCGTATCCTGGTGAGCGCAGCCGTGGCTCCACGGACATCGTCGCAGTCGATGACAAAACCATCGATGTGCCGGCGGCCGGCGAGTTCGAGGGCGCTGGCGGCATCAGCGCGCAGCTCAAGCCCGACACCCACCGCACTGAAGCTGGTCCGCACCACCTCGAGCAGCGCTGAGTCGCTGGTCACCAATAGGCAACTCAAACCCATTCTCTCAATCTACGCAAACCACCCCGGATTCCAAAGTGACCGAGGTCATTGTGGGGTTGAGGTGGGGGTCCCCGTGAATGCCGGTGCCCCATTCCCGCCGGAAGAACTGGTGGGCTCCACCCCTGGCAAGGCCTGCGGGAATAGCTGTGGCCGCGCGTTTTCGCTACACTGAGTTGTCACGTCAACCCTTGCAGAACGAGTCCGATGACGGTATTCCTCAAGATCCGCCTTTCCGCTATCAGTGCTCTGCTCTTGTTCCTTGGGTGCACGAGCGCGCTGGCCCAGCAGGGCTATGGTTCGGTTTCGTTTGCGAATTCGGGATCGGCGGCGGCGCAAGGCGATTTCCTTCGCGGTCTGGCGCTGCTGCACAATTTTGAGTACGTTCCCGCGGCCGAACACTTCCGCCAGGCGGAGCAACTTTCCGCGGGTTTCGCTATGGCTTATTGGGGCGAAGCCATGACCCAGAACCACGCGGTGTGGCACGAGCAGGACCTGGCTGCGGGCCGGGCGGTACTCGCACGTCTGGGAGCTACGCCGGAAGCCCGGCAGGCCAAGGCCCCGACAGAGCGGGAAAAACTCTACCTGCACAGCATCGAAATCCTCTATGGCGACGGAACGAAAGAAGAGCGAGATGAAAAATACGAATCAGCCATGGCCGACCTGCATTGGAAGTTTCCCGATGATGTAGACGCCACCAGTTTTTATGCCCTGGCCATCCTGGGATCTGCCGATCAGGGCCGCGATTTCGCAACCTATATGCGGGCTGCGGCCGTCCTGGAGGAAATTTTCCCGCAAAATCCTCGGCACCCGGGCGTGGTTCACTACTTGATCCATTGCTACGATGACCCGATTCACGCACCGCTGGGTCTCCGGGCGGCGCGCATTTATTCCAAAATTGCGCCGGATGCCGGCCATGCCCAGCACATGACGTCCCACATCTTCCTGGCGCTGGGCATGTGGGATGACGTGGTGAAGGCGAACGAAACCGCTGTAGCCGTCGTAAACCGGCAACGACAGACGGCGGGGAAGCCGCCGCGCATGTGTGGACACTACAACTACTGGCTGCAGTACGGTTACCTGCAGCAGGGACGGACCGCCGATGCGCGCCGCGTCCTCGAAGGATGCCGCCAGGAAGCAGAACTCGAAGTCGCGCGGGCGACGGCCAGGAAGGAAGGAGCCGACCCGGACACGACCTCGGTCGACTCGTATTCCGAAATGCGGGCGAACTTCCTGATCGACACCCAGCTTTGGAACGACGACGTGGTTCATGGGACTCTGCCCGCCGGCCAATATGAGTTCGCCCAATTCACCTTCGACTATGCGAATGCGCTTGCGGCGATCCAGCGCGGAGACAATGAAGGTGCGCGAGCAGCAGCAGCCCTGGTGGAGAACGATCGGCGGCGCTGCGAAGCCTGGCTCGATCAACGCAAAATGCTTGCGCCCCAGGATCGCAAGCGCTTGGTGATCCTCACCGGACAACTGGAGGCGCTGCTCCTGTTGAAGTCTGGAAAAGGCGACGATGCAGTGCGCCAGCTCCAAGGCCTGGCGGCTGACGAGCAGGAAATGCCTCTGGAATTTGGCCCGCCGTTTATTGACAAGCCGACGAATGAACTCCTGGGCGAGACGTTTCTGCAGCTGAACCGGCTATCGGAGGCGCAGGCCGCTTTCCAGGACTCATTGGCGCGTGCTCCCAAACGCAGGCTGTCCACGGCAGAGCTGGCGCAGGTCGACAAACAGATCGCTGACACCACAGCCAGAAAAGACGCCAACCGCCCGAGTGCGCCTGCTGTTGAGGTCCATAACCATTGAACCTGCGCGACTGAAGCCGGCTAGGGTTTCAAATTAGCGTTTCTCTACCGGGATGACATTGTCGTCGGGGTTGCGGTCGATGAGCTTGATCAGGGGATCGATTCCCGCTTTTGCCGGCCGCTTGTCCACGCTCAGATCGAATTCGGCTTTTTCCTGCTCGATCTTTTTCCGCTGCAGATACAGGTAGTGCCCATCCTGATCGAGCACGCCGATGTCGACTAGATCGTGCAGGGGGACGGAATGTTCCTGGCCGCGCCCGTCCGCATGATATTTCTTGGCTTCAACTACCAGGTGAACCTGGTACTTCCCGTCCGCTTGCTGGGTGTAGTCGGCGGAACGCGCGCGGTTGTCATAGATGGTGATATTTTCGAAAAAGTCCTCAAAGACATACTGAAATTCTGGCGGCGTGACTTTTTTCAGTTCGGCAATAAGGTCGAGCGACGTAGGATACGGCGGCCCCTTGAAGGCATAGGCTTTGGTGAAGGCAGTCAAGGCCTGGCTTACGGCGGCCTCGCCGATGTAATCCTGCAAGGCGTACATGACCAGGCCGCCCTTGTTGTAGTGGATATAACCCTGGTCAGGCTCGACCCGATACAGGGGTTTCTCCTCGTTGCGTTCCTGGCCCCGGCCGCGAAGATAGCCGTCGAGCTCGAAGCGCAGAAACTTTCCCATGTTCTCTGCCCCGTAGGTGTGCTTCATGACCATGAAGGCGGTGTATTGCGCCAGCGTCTCGACAATGGAAGTGGCGCCTTCAGAGTTGGCGCTCACCACCTGGTGGCCCCACCATTGATGGCCGACTTCATGAGCCGTGACATAAAAAGGGAGATCGATGGCGTCGGGTTTGTGGGGGTCCACGTAGGTGATGAAGCCGATGGACTCAGAAAACGGGATGGTGTTAGGGAACGATTCCGCAAAAGTACCGTAGCGGGGAAACTCGATGATGCGCAACTGGCGATACTGAAACGGGCTGTAGGCGGCGCTGCAATAGTCGAGCGTGGCCTTCATGCTGCGCATCATGCGGTCAAGATCGAACTCGTGGCCGGGGTGGTAGTAAATCTCAAGATTTACGTCGTGCCACCGGTCGCGGCGCACCGAGTAGCGCGCGGCGTTCAGCGAGGAGATGGCGAGCACCGGCGCGTCCATCTTGTAGTGGAAGTAGCGGCGCCCGTTCTCGATCCACTCTTTCTGCAGATATCCAGGCATGATCGCGATCTGATCCGGCGAAGTGCTGACCGTGGCTTCAAAGTTGATCCAGTCGGCGTCTATGCTTTCGGCGTTGTTCTGGCGGGCCGCCACGTCCTCGAGTTTCGGCAACCGCTTCACGATCTCCAGGCCGTGACGATGCCGCGTACTATCGTCGGTGAGTTCGACGTTGGGCTCGTAGCCAACGAACGGTACGTAACTGCTGTTGAGGAAGCTTCCATTGCTGACAATGTCTGTGTTGGGGCGCGCGTTGACGAAGCCGGGATTTGGATACGTCAGCGAGAACTCGAGTTCGACCCGCCCGTGGGGCGCAAGCGGGGCGGCCAGGCGGTATAGACCAAAGCCAAGCGCAGCGTCTTCGAGCACTGGCGTTTGGCCCTCGTGGAAGCTCAGCTGATCGACCTGGATGTGCGGGCGCGGCAACGGCACGAGATCGCCTGGCCAGATGGTAAGGGCAACGCGATCGATGGCGGCGTTACTCTTGTTCTCCAGCCACAAGGAGCCGCGAACGACAGCGGTCCGCTCAGCGGGGTCCAGATCAATCTGCAGGTTGACGTCAGTAATCCGCGGTTGCGGCAGCGCCAGATACTGCCGGTATTTCTTCTCATACTGTGCTCTCTGCTCGTCCTCCTGAAACGTGGTCCGATACGTATTCAGGACATTGGTGTTGTAGAAGATGTAACCGCCGACAACGACAAACAGCAGCACACTCGTTGTGAGGGCGGCACGAGTTGCGCCCGAAAGATTTCCTGAGGCGAGCTGCAAGCGTCCCCGCCATCCAGTTTCCGTGCCTCGCACCCATAAGAGGTTGGTCACCAGGGCCAGAAAAACCGCGGCCACGCCCCAATACACAAGGTAGAGGACGACCGGTTTGGCGAACGGCCCGAAACCATTCATGTCGGAATAGGTGAAGGGCGGTGTCTGCCCGACTCGGTAGAGATAGTGCTGGAAGCCCAGTGGTGGCAGGGCAATCAAAGCGATGTAGTACAACACCATCACGAAATGGCCGAGGTATTTCTGATTGACCAGGGTGTGAATGAAGAAAGCCAGGACACAGAGAATCCAGAACGCAATCAGCCGGATCCCCAGATAACGGAAATACAGGCCGAACTCGAAGTGATGGTAGCCTTTGGCGATCTGAACCGTAAGCCCGGCAGCAAAAATCGCCAGCACCAGCACGATCTGGACCAGCATCAGCGCAAGCAGTTTCGATGACGACAACACCCAACCCCGCACCGGCAGGGCGTCCGTGATTTGGTCCAGCTGGGCATCGCGTTCCCGCCAAACCAGCTCGCCGGCCACGAAGGTGATGATGGCCAGGGCGAAGATGAAAAAACCTCCGAGGCCAAAGTCGAGCATGCGGTAGGTGACGGGATAGAGGGGATTCTGGAGGGAGTCGGCGAAGCCGCTTGCGGTGAAAACAGCAAACAGCCACCCGGCAAGAACCAGCACGACAAAGAAGATGTTCTTGACCGTCTCTGAGAAGTGGAGCTGGGTTAGGGACAGCGCCAGACGAAAGGAAGCACCCACAGAGAAGACCGGGTGCACGACCGGACGCATAAGCAGCCCCGGAGCGGCCGCCTCGCTCTCCGGGGTCGTCAATTGCCGTCGGCGTTTGCCGCCAGGCGCGGCGTGAGAAAAGGAGAAACGCGCATACGTGAAAGCGAAAATCGCGGCGGCGATCCCGATCCACAGAGCGCGGTTGGCCAGCAGGATTCCGGCGAACGGAATCAGTCGGGTATTTCTTTCAAAGGGAGTCCAATATTGCGTGAGCCGGTCGATGGCATTGCCGCCAAACGGGTCCGCCAGGGCCGACGCGGTTCTGATCGTCGCGCTGGTAGCGAGTTGCGAAGCGGTGAAATATCCGATCAGCAGCAGTACGCTGCTCACATAAACCGGCATCATCTTTTTCGTGAGCGCGGCAATGGCAAAGAAGATCGCTGTAGTAAGAACCAGGTTGGGCAGAACCAGAATAAGATAGGGTTGCAGATACGCAATGGTGTGCTCCGGGCCCAGCCGGGTATGGTCCAGCCACGGGGTGTGCGTGCCCACCCACACTCCCAGGCCGACGCTGGAGAAGATCACAAGCTGCACCGCCAGCGCCCCCAGGAAGCGGCCCACCAGGTAGTCGAACTTCGTAATCGGCGCGGTATAAAAGAAAGCGGTGCAGTTGCTGTCCACATCCTGGTAGGTCCCCTGTCCGGCCAGCGCTGCGGTCACAACCAGGCCGAAGAAGGTGCAAAAAGTAACAATCACATTCAGGGCATAGGGAGAATTGACCAGCACCTTGCCTCCGGTCCCAAAATCGACCGATGCCCCGGGGACCGCTCCGCCGGTGGTAAGCACGAAGAGCAGACCCAAAGCGAAGAACACAACGAAATAGACGTAGGTCGAGATGCGGCGCAGCCGCTGGCTGAATTCGAAACCAAGAATCGTGCCCACCATATCTAGTTCGCTCCAGCAGAAGAAGCGGGTCCGTGAATGAAACCCTTAATGGTCGCGAAGTACAGATCTTCGAGGTCCGGCGCGACCGGCTTGAAACCATCTTCGGGCTGCTGCTTGTCCAGGACGTGGATGAGTGTGCTCCCGGCAAACAATCGCATCGAAATCACCCGGAAGCGCTGGCTGCGGGCTGCCACCTCCGACTGGGGAATTGTTTTCCCCCAAACGTTGCCGGCAAGGTCGCTGACCAGGGTTTGCGGGTCCCCGGTCACCAAAACGCGCCCTTCGTGGATGATGGCCATCGAGCGGCATAGGTCGCTGACATCCGAAACGATGTGGGTCGAGAGAATCACGATGATGTCTTCCCCGATGGCGCTGAGCAGGTTGTGAAACCGCACTCTTTCCTCGGGATCGAGTCCCGCGGTTGGCTCGTCCACGATGATCAGGCGTGGATTCCCAATCAGGGCCTGCGCGATTCCGAAGCGCTGTTTCATTCCTCCTGAAAAACTTCCCAGGGACTTGCGGCGATGCTCGTACAAATTGGTCTGGCGCAGCAAAGCCGCCACCGTGTCCCGCCGCTCGCTCGAGTTTGTGCTTCCCTTCAAGGCGGCGAAGTGCGAGAGCAGGTCTTCCGCTGTCACTTTGGGATACAGACCAAACTCCTGGGGCAAGTACCCCAGCAACTTCCGAACCGCGTCCTTGTTTTTCAGGACATCAACGCCGTCCAGGGACGCCTTTCCGCTGTCCGCTTCCTGCAGCGTCGCCAAGGTCCGCATCAGAGTGGACTTTCCCGCCCCGTTCGGCCCGAGAAGGCCGAACATGCCCTGGGGAATGTTGAGGGAAACGTTGTGCAGAGCCTGAGTGCCGTTCGGATAGCGTTTTGACAGGTTTTCGATTTGCAGATCCATGCCGACCTCCGTGTCGGAGTTCAACGTACTTTACGTTTACGCAGCCCGGCCAGTTCCCGATTTATGAGTGCTTCCCCACCGCTGGGAGCGCTCATCATGATACGCGACAATCTGGTCCGATGAGTTTCCCCAGCGCACGCCGTGCAGCTCGCAAGCCCGCGTTTTAAGGTTCGCTTAATACTCACGCACTTGTATCCGCAAAAATCCGTGTACTTCGATTTCGTTTTCGCTTTGTCGCGCATCTCACGTTTTGATTGCCTGTTTCCCAAGGAGTGAGAGAATGCGCAAATCTGTAGTGTTGATGCTGGTCCTGCTTTTTTCCCCATTGATGGTCATGGCCCAGTTCGGAGCCCGGGTGGCGGGCGTCGAGAATGACAACCGGGTGACAGTTTTCGGTGGATATTCCTATCTGCGCAACGCCAACAACGGTTTCGGTGGTTTCGATGGACAAGGCACGTTCAATTTCAATCGCTATCTTGGTGTCACTGCCGACATCAGCGGCTCGAGCCTGACTCCGCTTTCTGGTTCCGTGTTCGGCTTTTCCGGTTCGGCGCAGCAGCGCATCTACAACTATCTGTTTGGCCCGACTGTAACCGCTCGCGCCGGCCGAAGCGCTTTCTTCGCACATGCTTTGTTCGGCGAGGCGCATTCCAGCCTGGGGGCGGGCGTGAATATTCCGGTCATCGGTGGACTTTCCACCGGCCTGACCAGCGCAAATGCCTTCGCCATGGCCTTCGGTGGCGGCGTCGATCTTGGCCTGACCAGGCATCTTGCGATCCGGGTCGCCCAGGTGGACTTCCTGCGCACGCAGTTCAATGCCACCGATGCGCTGTTGGCCGGACTCTCCAGCAACCTCGGCAATCGTCAGAACAGCATGCGCTACTCGGCTGGTATTGTGTTCCGGTTCTGAGCGGACATTCATGACGCCTGCCCCAGCGCCCACCACTGGGGCAAAGCCTCAACCGATGCCTAAGAAGTTACCCGCTGCTTCGCACTCGCCATCGGCCCCGAAAGTTGGAGTACCATGATGTCTGCAAGCTGGCTCCATCGTTGAGCGAATCAGAGGACCACGAGCCGGTAGTTTTTCCTGCTAATTGATGTGCGGTTCCCTGGTGCCTCCGGGAAGAGGAAGCCATGCGCGACCGAACCGAATTCAGCCGATCGAGTGGCTCTCGCGGGATTATTCTCCTGCTGATCTGTTTCGCTGTTCTTCTTGGAATTCCGGCACGCGCGCAGAAAACCGAATCCAAAGCGCCGGGCCCTCCAAAGTACGATCTCCAGACCGAGACAAAAATAAAAGGGACGATCGACGAAGTAAAGATGCCGGCGAAAGGCAGCCAGAAGGAAGTTGTTCATCTGATGCTGAAGACTGGCTCGGACACGGTGGACGTCTATCTGAGCCCCAAGTCTTTCCTGGATGACATGGGAATGGACTTCAGCAAGGGAGACGAGATTTCGCTTACCGGTTCGAAAGTGAAAGTGGGAGAGTCCGAACTGATCCTGGCTCGAGAAGTGGTCAAGGGCAACAACACGTTCACCTTGCGCGATGACAAGGGAGGGCCGGTCTGGACGTGGCATCACTGAGTGTTACGCCCGAGCAGCGGCTTTGCCTTCTGCTCGCACGCGGAGAGCTCTCACCCGCTGCGCGGGAGCGTGCCCGGGAACTGCTGGTCGCTCCCTCTGCAATGGCCCCGGGTCCTGCAATTTGCCTACGCTCAGCAGGTCCTTCCGCTGATGTATCAGAACCTTACCCGCCTGGGCTTTCCCGGAGTTCCCCACTCGGTTGAAGCCGAGCTCAGACATGCTTTTGGCACAAATGCGCTGCGAAACAGTTTGCTGGCGCGAGAATTAGCTCGCCTGCTCGCGTTGCTCGAGTGAAGCTGGCATACCCGCGATCCCGCTGAAAGGCGTTGCCCTGGCCGAGGCGCTCTATGGCGACTCCGGGCTTCGAGTTTGTTCCGATATTGACATCCTCGTACCGGCAAAGAATTTCGCCGACGCCTTTCGTCTCTTCAGTTCCTCGGGGTACCGACCCGAGATCATGCAGCTTGCCCTGCTGCGTTTGGTGGCGCGCTATGGCAAGGATTGCGAGTTTTTTCCAGACGACGCCAAACGAACGTATACGGTGAGCTGCATTGCGGCCTGGTCTGGGGAGGATCGCTGGAACGCCTCCTGCTCGAAGAAGTGTGGTCGCAGGCTGACCGCAGAAGAGTTTGTGGGGTTCCCGCTTTCGCATTGAGCGCGGATTGGGAGCTTCTCTATCTTGCGGTGCACGCGGCGCGGCACGGAAACACTTCGCTCAAATGGCTGGACTGTGGCCGCGATGCTCGGAGCCTGCACAAGAAAATTGCGGAGAGTCGTCAGGTTGCCGGCAGTGTCCTCTCCGCAAGCCCAGGGATTCAACCTGCAGGTTGCTCCAGAAGAATAGTTCCAGCTGCGCGTGCCCCTGCGTTCGCCGTGCCCAAGGCACGGTTGACAAAAATTGTCACCGAGGTTGATGGGGAGTGTCAGCGGCGGAGCCGATCGGAACATATTCGAAGCCCTGGGATCAGCTAAGCCCTTGATTCTGCGAGAAGCCGAAACCATGAGCCACGTACCTTGATGGCCCTTTAAATGCCACTGCCAGCGAGGCGAAGAATAGCTACGTCACCGCATCGGGGGCTCCACTTGGGCAAGGGAATCGGGAAGCGTCGATACAAGCGGATCAAGATGGTATTGCCGGTGAGGATATCGGCGAAAGACATTGCCAACAAGCCCGTGAATGAGTTGGCCCACACTTTGGACATCACCCCTGCCGGCGCCCGGCTGGGCGCAATTCGCCAGGTACTGAAGACCGGCGACAAGCTCACTTTGCAGTATCGTCAGCGCCGGATTCAGTTCCGCGTAGTCTGGGTGAAATCGCTCACCGGCACACAGGAATACCAGGTTGGATTGGAAGCGATGGGCTCTGCCGGTGAAAACTGGGGGCTGGAGCTTCCTGAGACCGACATGGTGGACGAATACGAGACGTCAGCGCGCTCCTAACGACTCCGACAGAATCCAAGCAGTGGAAGCCCGTTCGACTCCAGGGATCCTCACGCCGCGGTGCTATAGATTCCGCGCACCGACCTGACATGGGCAGCCGGTTTTTCGTGTAGCAGGAGTTCGGTGGCCTGCACCCGGCGCTCGCCGTGGAACCAGCGTTGCACCACGCCATCGTGCAGGAAGTTCGCCATGGCCAGCAGGCTCATGCCCTGATGGTGCGCCATCCAGCAGCGTACCAACTCATGGCGGCGGCCCCAGGAACGACGGCCAGGCACTGGAGTGTAGTCGGCTGCCTCGTAGAATCCGTACGAACCCAGCCATCCCTCAGCTTCCATCCGGCGCAGATTGCGCAGCGCCCCCGCGGCATCGACGCTCAGCGCCAGGAATGTGGAGTAGGGAGAAACCACCAGGGAATTTCCCTCGCCCTTGTGCAATGCCAGACCCGGCAGGCCGAAGGCCCGGTACTGATAGTTGCCTGCGTCGTCCCGCTTGGCATACGCCGATTCCGAAATTCCCCACGGGATTCCCTTGCGCTCGGCATAGATCTGCTGCAAACGCACCGCCGCCGCGCGCGAATTGTCCAGCAGAGTGTTGGGATAGGTGTGCATCCAAAGCCCCGGCATCAGATACTCGAACATGGTCCCCGTCCACGAAAGCAGGACCGAAAGTCCATGCTCCCGGGTGTGCGTTCGGCCCAGCAGAAACCAGACATCCTGGGGCGCATCCTCCTTGGCGATGGCAGCGAACACCGCGATCCGCGCCTCGGAAGCCAGCAAGTCGTAGCAGGAAGCGTTGAGCTTGCCCGCCTCTGCATCCTGTCCGATCGACAGCAGTTTGCGCCGCGGGTCCAGGAGGAATTGGAAGTCCATTTCGTTGGCCAGCTCACCGGCGGTCGCCGCGATTTGCTTGAGATCACGGATCAGATCTAGCGCGCGGGAACGAGTCTCGGGCAACATGGCCTGCAGACGTTGATACAGCGCCTTCCGCTCCCCGGACCCGTTGGCGTGGTCGAGAGCAAACTGCAGACGCACCGACAACGCATCCACGATTTCCGGTAATCGCTGGACGGTCAGGCTGTGCGCATCGAATTTGAAGTTAAGCGTGGAATCCTTCCACAGGGGGACAAACTCGGGCAGCATCCAGGGCGCATAAACCTGGACCGCTTTCCTGAGGTTTCTCAGGCGGGAAAGAGACCCGGCCGCGAACCAGCGCACGTCCGATTCATGGCGAGCGTCCACCCCGGCGGTGTCAATCTCCAGCAATCCTTCCTCGGACGGAACCAGCAGACGCTGGAGCCAGCTTCGCTTCTCCATCTGCCGCTGAAAAATGCGGAAGCGCTTCTGGGGGAAGGCATGCTGATCCACCAGGATTTTGAGATGGTCAGCCAGGCCCTCAGCCAGGCTCTTCTCCAGCACGGGTCGGTGCAGCAGGTCCAGACAGCCCTGTTGCAGGGTCCAGAGTGAGGCCAGCAAATTGCCACTATCCACCGAAGAGATGAACCGGGGCGGGAGCGGTTGCAGGGTACGCGTGTCGTACCAGTTGAACAGGTGGCCATGAGAGCGCGGAAGCTTTGCCACCGTGGCCAAAGTCCGGAGCGTCTGTTCGGTGAATTCTGGAACGGTGAGAAAGCCAAACTGGCAGGCGACCTGGCGGGCGTTCAGTAGAAAGCCCAGGTTGGTTGGGGAAATACGGGCTGCGATGGCGGCGGGTTCTTCCTGGACGTTATCCGGAATCAACCAATTGTGTTCTTCCGTGCTGAACTCGGCGAAATAGCGCCAGGTGCGAAGCGCCGTCCGTCCCAGAAATAATTCCTCTTTCTCCGAGGTTTCGTT
Organism: Terriglobales bacterium; assembly: GCA_035937515.1. Taxonomy (GTDB): domain Bacteria; phylum Acidobacteriota; class Terriglobia; order Terriglobales; family Acidobacteriaceae; genus JAIQFF01. Next base: position 58,699 of record DASZHW010000118.1, read on the forward strand.
GCGAGTGGCGCTGGCGGGCAAGTTCAACCACATCGAAATCCACTTGCTGCAACCCCAGAGCAGCAAAATGGGCAGCGCAGCGAAGAAAGCCCGGCGCTGGGCAAAGAACACCAGAACACCCAGGCCGAGAGCCAGAGCGGGCATCCAGTCGAGGTAGATGTCCACCGGCGTGCGCTTCGCTTTGCTCACTTCGGATTCCGCAGCCGTCTCCCACTCCAGAAGGCGGCGGCGCGTGAACATGCGGCGCACCAGGGTTCGCACCACTGCGTCGAGCGAGAGCAACATCTGATGGGCCAGGAACGACAGCATGAAGAAGACGCCGGCGTTGGCGGTAACCAGGGCCGCCTGCGCCTCTTTGAGCGTTTCGTCTTTTCGCTCCACGGCGGCGCGGACCAGGTTGAAGGCAAACTGGAACCACGCCGGCACGAACAGAATGGCGAGGGTAGCGAGGGTCCAATAAATGGGGTTCCCGGGCAAGATCAGCCAGCCGAAGACCAGCAGCAGGAAGATCGCCGGTTCCACCAGGCTGCGGCGCAGGTTGTCGAGAATCTTCCACTGCGAGACCAGGGAGATGGGGTTGGGGACCTGGTGCCCGGATTCGTCCGGCACTTTCGAAAAAAGCCAGCTGGTGATTTGCCAGTCTCCGCGGAGCCAGCGGTGTTTGCGACGGTTGTAGGCGCTGTAGTGCGATGGATAGTCTTCGATGATCTCGATATCGCTGGCCAGTCCGGCACGCGCATAGGCGCCTTCGATCAGGTCGTGGCTGAGCAGCGCGTTACGCGGGAAGCGGCGATCCAGCACGCCGTGTACCGTGTCCACTTCGTAGATTCCCTTGCCTGCAAAGATGCCCTCGCCGAACAGGTCCTGGTAAACGTCAGAAATAGCGCGGGTGTAAATATCAAAGCCCGTTTCTCCCGAATACAGGCTGGCCAGCCGGGAGCGGGAGGCGCTTTGCACGCTCACTCCTACTCGCGGCTGCAGGATGCCGTAGCCGGCCACGACGATGTTCTTTTCCGGATCGATGATGGCCTGGTTCAGCGGGTGCGCCATGGCTCCGATCATGCGGTCCGCGGATCCGCGCGGCAATTCAGTATCGGCGTCAAGCGTGATGACGAAACGAATACGGGGCAGAATAGAAAGATCCCCTACTTTGACCGGAAAGCTGTCGTGCTCCTTGCGCAGCAGCTTGTTCAGGTCCATCAGCTTGCCGCGCTTTCGCTCCCAACCCATCCACACCCCTTCGCGAGGATTGAAAATGCGGTGGCGATGAAGCAGGAGAAACGATCCCGCATCCTCGCCCGCACATCTTTCATTGAGCTCGCGGACCAGCTGCGCACAATATTCGACCAGCGGGTCGTCCTCTGGCGAGGGTTCGCGGGCGTCCGGCAAGTCGGTGAGCAGGGCGAAATGCAGGTTGCGATCATGATTTCCCAGAAAGCGGACTTCGAGGTCGTCCACCAGCCGGCAAACCTGTTCCTTGTTCAAAAGCAGGCTGGGGATGGCCACCAGTGTGACGCAGTCGTCGGCGATGCCTTCCGAGAAATCAAGTTTGGGCAGAATCTTCGGTTCCAGCAGCGACGTGATCAGATAATTGACCAGCTGAATGGCGCTCTGGGAGGCCGGAAGCAGAAGCATCAGCATGGAGAAGAGAATGAGCTCGGGAGAAGTGTAGGTGTTGGTCAGCAGCAGCACGATCGCCGACATGATGGCGAGGGTGAGCACTTCCGTGGCGGGCAGGTAGAACTCATCCGGATGCCGGCGCAGAAAAAGTGCAATCCGGCTGCCCAGCGGAGGCTGGAAGCCCACCCGGGCATGCAGAAGAGCGGCCCCCTGCCCCAGCAGATAGTATCCGACGTGCGCGTGGCGCGCCCGCAGGCGGGGAGTGGCATGCTTCTGCTGCTGGGCCACCCGCGCCAGCGCAATCGCCTCGGACGCAATCTCGGTCTCGGACAGGTCCGAGTGCTCCCCGATCTTTGAAATCTCAGCCCGGTAGAGATCGCGGCTCTCAAAGTCCATCCGTAGATACGCGCCCGCCGGATCGTCTCGCAGAACCTGGTCAAAACGGATCAACGGCTCGATGACATTTTTCCAGGAGCTCTGGCCGATGTCGCGCACGCTGCGGATACAAATGCCGACGCCAAACGAGCCCTGGGGATCGGCCATCACTTTGGATCCGCGAGCCGCAATCTCTTCCAGCAGGATCAGCTTCAGCGCCGGCACCAGCGCCCAGATCTCAACCAGCTTCAGTACCGTGCCCTCCTGAAAAGCCTGAACGTAGGCGCTGAACGCGCTGTCAGTGAACTCGTAAGCGGTGGCGGCCAGAAAGCCGGAGGCCAGAGCCAGCACGCGCGGAACCACGGCGCCGTCCGGAGTGCGGACATGAGGCAGCCTGCTAACCCGCTTAAAGCCCTCTTTGGTGCTTCGCAGGTCGGAATAGACGAGCCGGAGGTTGTCGTAGAGCCAGCGAAAGTCATCCCCCACCGGCGTCTTGGGCAGCGGCCCTCGAAGACCCGCGAGCACGGGCTTGAGCGCATGGGTGAGCGCGCGGTAACGCTCCGAGAAGAAATGGGACGATTGCTCGCCCGGGAGCCAGACCAGTCTGCGCCCCAGGTCGGCCGCGGCCGTCACCACGGCGCTCAGGTCGGGAGCCCGCTCGATGGCGGTTTCCGGCAGACCCTCGGCTGCCGCGCTTACCATCTCGATATGAGTATTTTCCGGCATTGCTGGTGATGGCTAGCGATAACTGGCGGCCTGCAGCTCAAACATCTCCTTGTAGCGCCCGCCCAGACTCGCCAGTTGGTCGTGACTTCCTTCTTCGGCGATCCTGCCGTTTTCCAGTACTACGATGCGGTCGGCCATGCGCACGGTGGAGAAACGGTGTGAAATAAAAAGCGCCATTTTTCCCGCGGTGAGCTCGGCAAAGCGCTGGAAGACTTCGAACTCGCTGCGCGCATCGAGCGCGGCTGTGGGCTCGTCGAGGATCAGAAGCTGGGCATCACGCAGATAGGCGCGGGCCAGGGCAACCTTCTGCCACTCTCCACCGGAGAGATCGACGCCGGTTTCGAAGCGCCGGCCAAGCACCTGCTCGTAATCCGACGGCAGCCGCGCGATCACGGCGTCGGCCAGACTCTTGTGCGCCGCGCTTTTGATCAGGTCAAGGCGATCCACGTCTTCGATCCGGCCCACTGCAATGTTGTCGCGCGCCGTCATTTCATAGCGCATAAAGTCCTGAAAGATGACCCCGATCTCGCCGTACAAGTCTTCAAGGTCGTAGTCGCGAAGGTCAACCCCATCGAGGAGTATCTGCCCCTCGGCCGGATCGTAGAGACGGGTGATGAGCTTGACGATTGTAGTCTTTCCCTGGCCGTTCTCCCCGATCAGCGCCACCCGCTCGCCCGGGCGAAGGTGGAAGTTGAGCCGGTCGAGCACCAGGCGCGAACTGCCCGGATAGCGGAAGGAAACATCGCGAAACTCAAATCCTCGCAGGACCGGGCGCGGGGCTGGCAGCGCGTTCGGTTTGGACCGGATGGTGGGCTGCATTTCAAAGAAAGCCAGCAGGTCGGTGAGGAACAGGGCCTGATCCGCGATGCCCGCGAGAGTCGAAAATATCTGCTGTATGTTGCTGCTGGCCTGCTGGATCGCGTTGACCAGAAAGTAGAAGGTGCCGATGCTGATCGCGCCGGCCAGGGTACGGAAAATCACGAACACGTAAGCCGAGTAGTACCCCAGCGTAGCAATGACAGAAAGCAAGGTGCCGACCACCAGCTTGAGCCGGGACAAGGCAACGTTCTGGCGGTAGATCTCGTCCGAGAGCCGGGCAAACCGTTCGGTCAGGAAATCCTTAAGGCGAAACAGTTTCAGCTCTTTGGCGGCTTCCTTGCTGCCGCCCAGCACGCGCAGATAGTCCAGCTGCCTGCGCGCCGGAGTCTGGCGGAAATTCTTGGCGTATCCGAGAAACGCAAAGTGGCTTTCGCCCAGAAACGCAGGAATCACTCCGGCCACCAGCAAGAGCATGAGCCAGGGCGAATAAAACATGATCGAGGCAGAGAAAAGGACGGTCGTGATCACCTGCTGAATTAGCCGTCCAATGGCCTGGATCATTCCTAGACGATCCGTAGCCTGTACTCGGGCCCGCTCCAGCCGGTCGTAAAAGACGGGATCTTCGTAAGCGATGAGATCGAGTTCGGCGGCGTGCTTCATTACCTGCACGCTTACGAAGCGAGTGTATTTGTCGGCCAGCAGCGAATCGGTATAGTCCATGGCCCGGGACGCAGCCCCGGTGAGAATCGCGAGGCCAAATTCAGCCGCGACCAGCCACCAGAACCTGGGCGGAACCGCCTGGTGGGCCGAGACGGCGTGCACAATGTTGTCAACAATGATCTTTGTGATCCACAGCAGTCCCAGGGGCAGAAGCGAGGCAAACAGGCGGAAGAAAAGTCCGAATCCCACCACGGCCGGACCCGCCTGCCATACGATCCTCAGCACCGGCGGCAGGTTGCGCAGCGCCGTAAGCCGCTCTCGCCAACTGCTCAGAAAGCTCTGGTGCTCCGCCATGCATGAATCCTAAACAACTTCGGGGGGTTGTTGAAGTAATCCCTGTGAGATCATCGCCGAATCGCCCACCTGGCAGGCGGCCGCCGGTAATGAACCA
>DASZHW010000119.1:0-41584 GCA_035937515.1 Terriglobales bacterium
CCGAAGGAGTGCTGATCCACTTGTGGATTTACGTGCCCATTGGCGACGAACACGTCAGGCCAACCGTCGTTGTCGAAATCGAGGAATTTTGCTCCGAAGCCAAGAAACGGAAGGCTGACGGGGCCAAACCCGGTGCTTCCCGCCAGGTCGGTAAATTCTCCGTTGTGGTCGTTGTGATAGAGGTTGTTGGTGTCGTCGGAGAAATTGGTTTTGACAATGTCCGGCCACCCGTCGTGGTCGTAATCGGCGGTGTCGACGCCCATGCCGGCCTGCTCCCGTCCGTCGGCGCTGTAGGCGACTCCCGATTGAGCGCCCACCTCGGTGAATCCGCCCTTGCAGTCGTTGTGGTACAGGAGACTGGGGGATGAGTCGTCGGCGACGTAGAGATCGAGACACCCGTCCAGGTCATAGTCGAGCCAAAGCACGCCCAGGCCGTAGTAGGCGCCGGGATCAATGTTGAGCTTCTGGCTCATGTCGGTGAAAGTGCCGTCTCCGTTGTTGTGATAGAGGCGGTCACGCCCCCCCTTCAATCCTCGGGGCCCGCAGGAGACGGCGATGCCGCGATACCGGCAAAACGGGCCTTGCCCGAATTCGGGCAGATGGTTCAAGTCGAGGTCCACGTAATTGGCGACGTAGAGATCGAGACGGCCGTCGTTATCGTAGTCGCCGAAAGCCGCGCTGGTACCCCAGTTCCCGGTGTTGCCTACGCCGGCCTTGGCGGTGACATCGGTGAACGAGCCGTCGCCGTTGTTGTGATAGAGCACCGCCCCGTCGAGATACGTGATGTAGAGATCCTCCCATCCGTCGTTGTCATAGTCGCCGACCGCGACCCCGAATCCCCAACCGCAGTGTGTGATCCCGGCCCTGGCGCTGACGTCGGTGAAGGTACCGTCGTGATTATTGCGGTAGAGCTTGCTGGGGTGGCACTTGCCGTCCCGCATATCTTCCAGGGTCGAACCGTTTACCAGGAGAATGTCCATCCAGCCGTCGTTGTCATAGTCGAAAACGGCGACGCCGCCGCACATGGACTCCATGATGTAGCGTTTTTCCGGACCACCGCAGGTGAGGTGGAAATCGATGCCGGAGGCGCGAGTGACGTCGGCGAAGGAGACGCCGCTTGCGGGCCGTGCCGACCGAGCCTGAGGAGAAGCCACCGCGCTTATCCCGATGGCTGCAGCCAGCAGGACGGCAGCCGCGATACAGGAGCGAAAAAGCCGGGAAGCCGGGGTCAACGAAGTCTGAATCACTGAGGTCGGCCCGTGGCCATGCCTCCAACTTCCGGCTGGGCCTTCTTGAGTTCCGCGAAGCGCTGCCATTCCAGCCGCGCCTGGCCGCTGTTTCCCAGCTTCTCGAGGGCGCGGGCCAGTTGATAATGCGGACTGGGGTTTTCGGGTTTGAGTTCGATGGAGCGCTGCAACGCAGGAACAGCAGCACCGGCGTCGCCGCCGAGAAGCAAGGCCTTTCCCAGATCGTAGGCGGCGTCGGCGTTGGCTGGGTCGAGTTGTGTGGCCTTCCTCAGATGAGTGGCGGCCTCGCTCCATTGTCCGGCTTCCACCAGGCAGTGACCGAGCTGATAGAGAACCTGGGGATTTTCGGGCGAGCGCAACAACTCTCTCTCGTATTCTGCGATGGCTTCAGAATTACGTCCCAGGCTGGCGTAAGCAAATCCGAGATGATAGTGCCCCAGCGGCGTGGCCGGATCGAGACGCAACGCAGTCTGAAATTGCTGGATGGCCTGCAGCGTGCGATTGGTATTTTGATAGGCCCGTCCCAGCAGCACGTGGGCCAGCGCATGCGAGGGCTGAAGCTTGAGGGCTTTCTCCAGTTGTTCCGCGGCCGGGGAATATTGAGTCTGCTGCAGCAATACCAGCGCCAGATCGAAGTGGATATCGAAGCTGCTACCGTCTAGAGCTTCGCTCTGCTGCAGGGCGGCGAGGGCAGCGGCATCCTGTCCAGATTTGAAGTAGGCGAGTCCAAGCCAATGCGGCAGTTGCGGGTCGCGCGGCCAGCGCGCGACAGCTTCAGTTCCGATCCGCACCGCCTCCGTCAGCCGGCCACTCTGTAGAGAGCTCAGTAACAGGCCACGGTTCGCAGAGAGACTGTCCGGCGCGATCTGCCGCGCGCGTTCGAAGTCGGCAGCGGCACGGGCGTAGTCGCCGGCATCCAGGGCTGCCTGGCCGCTGCGCAGCAGAGTCTGGAGGGATGCATTGGGCGATTGTCCCCGGGCACTGGTGAGGGCCGCCGGCAGCAGCAGCAAGAGCAACCAGGTTGCGATTCGCCAGGAGCCGAGGCGCATGAATACCACCGCTTGGCATCCTAACGTTTCGCCGGGCGAGGGTGCAATTGGTCGAATTCTTGTCTTAGTGGCTTGTTTACCAGATGAGTCTTAGAATCTCCTGCAATGAAAAAGTATCTGGGCAGTGCTCTCCTGATCGCTCTCGGCGGTTTCCTGCTGGCGGCTGCTCCGCCCCCCAAGTTCGAACCGCTGCCCGCGCCACTCAGCAACAATGCCGTCGCCAGCGTAAAGAGCCGCGGGTCGCTGCTCCTGTACTCGCTGATGGGAATCGGGCCAAAGAAGACCTGGGACGCGGTCTCCAATGCCGCCTACGTTCTCGACTGGGACTCGGGGAAGTGGGCGGAGGTGCGGCCGGTTCCGGGAACGGCGGGGCGTCTGGCGTCCACTGCCGTGGGCGCTCGCGAGCACATCTTTCTTTTTGGCGGGTATGTCGTGGACGGCCGGGGTGGAGAAACCACGGTATCCGACGTCAATGTGTACGAACCGCTCACCGATCGCTGGCTGCGCGGGGAAGACGTGCCGGTTCCGGTGGACGATTCCGTCTCCGGTGTCTACCGTGACCGTTTCATCTACCTGATCAGCGGGTGGTCTAAAACCGACGCGGTGCGCAACGTACAAGTGTATGACGGGCAAAAGAACGTGTGGTCTCAGGCCACCCCCATCCCGGGACGGCCCGTGTTCGGACACGCCGGGGGAATGGTTGGCGATACCATCGTGTATGTCGACGGGGCCTACAAGAACCCATCAGGACAGCCCAAGTACATCACGTCGGACGAATGCTGGATGGGAAAGATCGATCGCCATGATCCGGCAAAAATCCAGTGGACCAAGCTGCCCAATCATCCCGGGAACGCGCGCTACCGCATCGCCGCCGGAGGCTCCGAGAAAGATCAGATGATCTATTTTTCGGGCGGAACGGAAAATCCCTACAACTACAACGGCATCGGATACGACGGCAAACCCTCCGAACCGTCGGCCGTAACCTTTGCCTTCAACCTGCGCACCAGCAAATGGGAAACGGTCAACAGCGCCACTCCCGACGCGACCATGGATCACCGCGGCCTGCTGGCCATCCCGGACGGGTTAATGATCATCGGCGGCATGGAGAAGGGACAACAGGTGACGGCGCGAGTGGCTGTGCTGCCCCGGCAAGCGAAGGGAAAATAAGCAAGGTGTCAGCGCTGGCGAAGTTCGCCCGGCGATGGTCCGACTGTTACTCGGCGTGCTGTTCCAGAAATCTCTCGGCCTCGAGTGCCGCCATGCACCCTGTGCCCGCGGCGGTGATGGCCTGGCGGTATCGCCGGTCCTGCACGTCCCCGCAGGCGTACACGCCCGCCACCCGGGTGTGTACATAGTTCGTGGTTACGAGGTATCCATCCTCGTCGGTGTCGAGCTGGCCCTCGAACATCTTGGCGTTGGGGATGTGGCCGATGCCCAGGAACATGGCGCTGGTGGCGAAGTCGTGGACCTTGTCGGTCTTGGTGTTTCGCAGCTTCAGGGCAGTCACTTCTCTTGTTGCAGGATCGTAAACATCCTCCACCACAGTATTGGTAAGGAACTGGATCTTCTGGTTCTGCTGTGCCCGGTCGAGCATGATTTTGGACGCGCGAAATTGATCGCGGCGGTGAATCAGGGTCACCTTGGTCGCAAAACGGGTGAGGAACAGCGCCTCCTCCATGGCGGAATCGCCACCCCCGATGACGGCAATTTCCTTTCCCGAGAAGAAGAAGCCGTCGCAGGTGGCACAGGAGGAGACTCCGTGTCCGATCAGGGCCTTTTCGCTGGGCAGTCCCAGCCAGCGCGCCGAGGCTCCGCTGGCGATGATCAGAGTGCGCGCCTGGATCGTTTCCTTGCCGACATCCACCGTGAAAGGGCGCTTGGTGAGGTCCGCGCTGACCACGTGGCCAAGCTGATATTGGGCGCCGAAGCGTCCCGCCTGCTTGCGCATGTTCTCGATCAGTTCGGGGCCCTGAATGCCGTCGGGGAACCCGGGAAAATTCTCCACCAGCGTGGTGAGCGAAAGCTGGCCTCCGGGCTCGTGGCCTTCCAGCACCAGAGGCTTGAGGTTGGCGCGCGCGGTGTAGAGCGCGGCAGTGTGTCCGGCACAGCCGGAACCGATAATGACCACGTTGCGAATGTCGTCCATAGAGGCTCAGGTATTAGATTGCCGAATGTCGATGTTAGTTTCAGGCCGGTTAGTTTCAGCCCGGTTGGCTTCAACCTGCCAGGCGGTCACTTCTTTTCCGGCGGAGGCTTCTTCGCGGCAGGCTTGGCGGCAGGCTTGGCCGGCGGCTTGGGCTTGCTTTCCGTGGCCACGCCGATACGCGTCAGTTCCTCCGGCACCGCAGTCCTGGCGCCCAGCAGACCGCGATAGTTGGTCAGCACCGCCGACGCGCTGGCAAAGAGCGGTTCGTACGCGCTCTGGTCGGGCGCCGGTCCGGTCTGCGACGCAGAACACCGGGCAAGAACCACAGAAGACTTGCCGAAGCGCTCCAACTTGATGCGGCTGGCCGGCGTGCTGGTCGTGAGCATGGTGGCCGGGGTGGTCACGGCTGAGGCGCTGTCCTCGATCGAGACCTGCAGCAGGTCTTTAGGGTCGCGCACCCGGAAGACCAGTGTCTCGACCATATTCTTGGGGTCGACGCTGAACGAGTACTGCACTGTGGAAAACAGCGCTTGCACGGCAAACTCGCGCCGGAGGCGCACCCAGTTGGCGACGGCCGCGTCGGAGGAGATTTGCGCGCCCGAGCCCGGCTGCAGGAAGTTGGGTGATTCCTCGAGACTGGATCGACCTCGGTCGATCTCAAAATCGGCGCCGAACAACGGCTGCTTTGGAATCCGGGCGAGCGCAGAAGCGATTTCATGCTGTTCGTCAGGCGAGGGCGAGCATACGTTCAGGACGTTGACCTTGACCTGGGGCGGCGCCGCTTGCTGCGCGGCCGCAACCGAGCCCAGGGCATAGCAGACCAGCAGGCGAAGGATGGTTCGGAGCACACTGGGATTCTAGCATCGGGCCGGGACGGCAGACTTCAGAGCTCGGCTCTCGACATCGAAGAATCCCGCGAGGTCGTGAGCCCTGACGCCTGACCGTCTGATGCCTGAGGCCGGTGGTCCGGGTCGTGGGCTTAGAATCTACGGATGGCAAACCTGACATTGATCTATGGCATGCGGCTCTTGCCCTCCGAAGAAGTGGCCGAGGTGGGCGACGCGACCCTCAAACTGAAGAACGGACGTGAAGCGCATGTAACCATGCACCTGCTCGAAGGCAGCAAGGACGAGATCGAGCGCCAACTAAAAACCAGCCTGGAGGCGTTCTTCGATTTTTATCCCGAGATCTGAGGAGGGGAACGCCGACTGCCGGCTGCGGGCGCCGGACTTCAGACTCAGACCGCAGCCGACCGAAGCCGCAGGTCCGACGCCCGAGGTCTGACGTCCGAAGCCTGCTTCTCCATCTATAATCTTTGCTGCCGCATGGATCTGTCTCTGCGCACAATGCGTTTTCGCCTGCAGGCGGCGGGCCTGCTGCCCACCAGCCGCGTGGCCCGGGCTGCCTGTTATTTGCTGGGTCTGGACCTGCTTCTGTTCGCATTGCAGAGGTTCCTCGGGCTGCTCAAGCTGTCTTACGGCCAGGCTCTGAGCGGATGGGTAGGCATCCTGAGTTTTCTGGCGCTGGTGCTGCTGGGGCTACTGGCCTTCCGCTGGCTCAAGGCCAGGCTGCTGTGGCGCCTGCGAAACCGTCTGATTGTGACCTATGTATTCATTGGCGTCATCCCCGTGGTTCTGCTGGTGGCCATGGCGTTCATCACTATCTATCTGTTCGCGGGGCAGTTCGCCAACTTCGTGGTCACGTCGGAACTGGATTCACGCCTGCGCAGCCTGCAGGCGGTAAATGCTGCCATCGCCAACGAACTGGCGGCGCGGCTGGAGCATGGCCAGCCCGCCACGGCGGAGTCGCTGGAAGGGTTAAAGCGGAACGACCGGGCGTGGGCGTCACGTAGGATTTGCGCCTGGAAAGACAAAGAGCCTCTCGCCCTGTGTAATCCGGAAAAACCCGCGCAGATTCCGTTCGCGCTGCCTGGTTTCCTGAAGCCGGGGTTTGGGGCGATCGTCCAGGATCACGGCCAGCTCTATTTGCGGGTTGCGACCGCCGTGCGTTCTGGTCCCAAGAAGCTGGACGTGGTCTCAAGCGAACTGCTGGACCGGAATCTGCTGGAACAGGTTGCGGCGAATCTGGGTGAGATCACGCTCTATACCGAGAGCAGCGACATGCCCGCCAGTTCGTCCCCGTCGGTGCCGGGTGTTTCTGTCGGGAGCATTGCGATCACATCCGGCAGCAACGATGCGAGCGGCGACGGCGCCCGGCGAGAGCTTCATCCGGCCTTTACCGCTGGTGAGCTTTCTCCGCCGCGCAACACGTTCGATTCTGTGATCAACTTCGGCACGCCGCTTCCGGCCGTGGACTGGAGCACGGGTCAGCAGACCAAGGACGGCGTGCTGCTGCGGGTGCAAACCCGTCCTTCGGTGCTATATGGCCGCCTGTTCGCAGCCCTGGGCGATTTTGCCGCGGGGGTGGAGTATGTGCTGTTTTTCGCGGCGGCCGTTTTCGCTGTCATCGAACTGGTCGCGTTGCTGATCGGAACCCGCCTGACGCGCACCGTGACCGGGGCCATTGCCCAGCTTTATGAGGCCACTACGCACATCAATCGCGGAGACTTCAGCCACCGCATTGCGGTGAAATCGAACGACCAGATTGCCACCCTGGCCACCTCGTTCAACTCCATGACTGCCTCGATAGAAAACCTGATCGAGGAGCAAAAAGAAAAGCAGCGGCTGCAGAATGAATTGACCATCGCGCAGGAAGTGCAATCGCAGCTTTTTCCCCAGCACATCTCGCAGCTGGCTTCGCTGGAAGTGTATGGCTTCTGCCGTCCTGCGCGGACGGTGAGCGGCGACTACTACGATTTTCTTACCGTGGACACGGACAAGCTCATCCTGGCGGTGGGGGACGTGAGCGGAAAGGGAATTTCCGCCGCTCTGCTCATGGCCACCATTCACTCGGCCGTCCGGGCCTACAGCCTGGACATCATCCCCAGCCTGCGGGAGCCGGTGGCGGTGGGAGCCAGGACAGTTTCCATGCGGGAACCTTACCGCCCGCGGGGCGCCGACGTTTCCGCCGGCGCCCTGCTTTCGCTGCTCAATTACCAGCTGTACCAAAGCACGCCTGCGGAAAAGTACGCCACCATTTTCCTGGGGATCTACGATGGCCGTGAGCGCACCCTCACCTATAGCAACGGTGGGCACCTGCCGCCCATCATCCTAGGCGAAGACGGTTCTACGCGCAGGCTCGAGCAGGGAGGTACCGTGGTCGGGCTGTTCGATCGCCGCAACTACGACGAGAGCACGGTTGCGTTGCGCCGCGGCGAAATTTTTCTGGGCTACAGCGACGGGGTCACCGAACCGGAAAATGACTTTGGTGAATTCGGCGAAGCGCGCCTGATCGACCTGGTCTGGAGAAACCGCGAACTGCCTCTGGCCCGCATCAGCGAAATTGTGACCGCCTCGGTCGCAGACTGGATTGGCGCCAACGAACAGCCGGATGACATCACCCTGGTGTTGGCGCGAGGAAGATAGCGCCAAGCCCTGTTGTTGAATCAAGTCGGGTGATTCTCAACCCGTCTTCAGCACCAAGCCTTCCGCCTCGAACGGAACCCCGCTGGGTTACCTTGGTCATCTTTTCCTGTATTCGGGGCGCGAATAAGCTGCGAATGGCTACCAAACATCATGAGACGCGGCCCCGCAGCTACGCTCCTGTTGTTGTCCACACTCGTTCTTCCTGCCGCTTTGTTTGGGCAAGAGGATGTGGCCCCCGCACGTAAAATTTTGAACCAGGTAACCCCGCAGTATCCCCAGATTGCCCGGAACATGAACTTGAAAGGAAGCGTGCGGGCGGAAGCCGTGGTAGAGCCCAACGGCATCGTCAAGACCGTCGAAGTAAAGGGTGGACATCCCCTACTGGTGCGGGCGGCGCAGAGCGCGATCTACAAGTGGAGGTGGGCGCCCGCTGCTCATGAGACCCGGGAACCCATCGAAGTCAAATTTAATCCCGAATAATGCCGTCCCGCTGAGGCTGGCTGCTCCGCCTCCAGTTTTCCCTGGGTTGTGATACAAAATCCTGTGATCTTCATGTTCGTGAATGGCGCCTGTCAGCCTCGCCTTGGCCTGAGAGGGACACAGTGCTGAGGGCGTTTTTCATTTCCCTTTCCGAAAATCGCACCCTCCGCGGTATGGCTGAGCGCTCTGCGATCGGGCAGCGTCTGTCCAGCCGTTTTGTGGCGGGCACTGAGGTGGAGGACGCGCTCCGCGCCACCCGGAAGATCAATGAGTCGGGACGCAGCGTCTCCATCGACAACCTGGGCGAGAATGTCACCAACGTCGAAGAAGCCCGCGCCAGTGCCCAGCTCTATCAGCAGTTGCTGGACCAGATCGCGGCCCGCCGCTTGAACGCTAACGTCAGCTTGAAGCTCACCCACATGGGCCTGGACGTGGACGAAACCCTGGCCCGCGAACTGGTGACCGGATTGGTGGAGAAGGCCGCCGCCATGACGCCACGAAATTTCGTCCGGGTGGACATGGAGGGTTCGCCCTACACCCGCCGCACCCTCGACTTTGTCCATGAGTTGCATCGCATGCCGAACCACGCCGGCACGGTGGGAGCGGTGATTCAGGCTTACATGAAAAGCGCGGCAACCGACATCGACAAATTGCTGGACGAGCGGATCCGTATTCGCTTGTGCAAGGGAGCTTACAAAGAACCGGAGGAAATCGCTTTCCAGAAGAAATCAGAGGTGGACGCGAACTATGTCCGGCTGATGAAGACTCTGATGAAGAGCGGGGTGTACCACGGCCTGGCGACCCACGATGAGGCTATCATCAATCAGGCCAAGGCCTTCGCGTTGCAGGAAAACCTGGCCCGCGATTCGTTCGAGTTTCAGATGCTCTATGGCATTCGGCGTGACCTGCAGCGGCGGCTGGTGAAGGGAGGGTGGCAGATGCGGGTCTACATCCCGTTCGGCACGGAGTGGTATCCCTATTTCATGCGCCGCCTTGCGGAACGGCCGGCCAATGCGCTGTTTCTGGCCAGGAATCTGCTGCGCCGCTAGATATTTAACTAGAAGGTGACTTCAAGCCACGTTCGCGTCCCGGAACGTCCGGGCTCTCCTACAGTCTTCACCCTATTGGGCGAAGGGGAAAGAACTGGCAGAATCTTTTCCCAGATCCTATCCCATGGTTGCTGAAGAGTCTCGGTGGCCAGTCCCCCGGTCAAAGGGTCGGAAGGAATTCAAAATGAGCGCCAGCGACCTTCCCGCCTGCGACGCCTCGGGGTTCGCCCCGGTAGTGCATTGGCATGATCACGATCACGATGGTCACGTAGTCCAGTTCTACGCGGACGATGTCCCTTTGCTCGAATCCGTGAGCCGGTTCATCGGGACAGCTCTTGGGGCCGGCGACGCAGCAGTGGTGATTGCCACCAAAGCGCACCGGGACCAGCTTTGCCAGCGTCTGTACGGGCGCGGATTCAATGTGGCCGCCGCCATCCGGCAGGGCCGGTACGTGGCGCTGGACGCAGCCGAAACTCTGGCCCAGTTCATGCGAGAAGACACGCCGGACGCCGCTCTTTTCGCCACCGTCGCGGGAAGCGTGCTGGAGCGGGCTCGGAGCACGATCGAGGGTGCTTCGTCGCGGGTGGTGGCTTTCGGCGAGATGGTCGCATTGTTGTGGGCGGAGGGTAAGCTCGAGGCGGCGCTCCGGCTCGAACAATTTTGGGATGAACTGGCGCAGACCCACCCCTTCTCCCTGCGTTGCGCCTACCCGATTACGGGATTCAATCGCGAAGAACATGGCGAACTATTTCTTAAGATCTGTGCCCAACATTCGGCGGTAATTCCGGGCGAAAACTATGCCACGCTACTCAGCGATGACGAGCGTCTGCGCAGCATCGCCCGTTTGCAGCAGCGCGAGCAGGCGCTGGAGACCGTCAAATTGGAGCGCCTGGAAGCTCAGGTCGCGCTTCGGCGCAAGCAAACGGAACTCGCCGACGTCCTGGAAAACGCGGTGGAAGGCGTGCAGCAGGTGGGCCCGGACGAGCGCATTCTATGGGCCAACAAAGCCATGTTGCAGCTGCTGGGATATGCTCATGGGGAATATGTCGGGCACCCGCTTCCGGAGTTCTACGCAGACCGGAGTTGCTTCCAGCAATACTGGCAAAAGTTGATGCGGGGCGAGGAAATCTACGACTATCCCGCCGAACTGCGCTGCAAGGATGGATCCGTCAAACAGGTGCTGATTCACTCCAACGGTTTGTGGGAGATGGGCAAGTTCGTCCACACCCGCTGCTTTGTGCGGGACGTCACGGAGCAAAGGCGGGCGGAGCAGGCGCTTCGCGAGAGTGAAGCCGGCCTGCGCCAGGCCAAGGACAGACTGGAATCGCAGGTGGAGCAGCGCACCGTCGCCTTGCGGCGCTTGTCCTCGCAGATTCTTGCTTTGCAGGATGCCGAGCGCCGCCGCATTGCGCGTGAGCTGCACGATAGCCTTGGCCAGTACCTGGTCGGACTGAAACTCAATCTCGACCTGCTGCGGGAATCGCCCGGGCAGAGCGAGTTGTGGGCCCAATCGGATGAGATCATGAACCAATGTCTGGCGGAGGTGCGCACGCTCTCCTACCTGCTTCATCCTCCGATGATCGATGAACTGGGACTGATTTCCTCCGCCCGGTGGTTCGTCGATGGCATTGAGAAACGAAGCGGAGTCCGGGTGAGCCTGGATGTACCCGACCGTCCGCCTCGTCTGCCGGGCGCGATCGAACTGGTCCTGTTCCGCATTTTGCAGGAAGCGCTTACCAACGTGATCCGCCATTCCGGCGCCTCAGAGGCCCAGGTTCGGATTCGCCAGGAAGCGGACCAGGCGATTCTCGAAGTCCGCGACAACGGGCACGGAATGCCAGCGGAACTGCTTGACCGCTTCGTGCTCACCGGCACAGGGATGGGCGTAGGGCTGACAGGAATGCGGGAGCGAGTGGGAGAACTGGGCGGGAAGATCAAGCTGGAAGCCACCGGCAACGGCACCTGGCTGCAGATCGTGATCCCTTTGGCCGGCGACCCTGCTGGCATCGCCTCCTAGCGCGGTCCGCTCGGTTTGAAGGAAGCCTGCCGTTCACAGCTTCAGTTCCCAAACCTCGGAGACGAGATCCTCGCGCCCCCAGCTCCGGTGCCGTTTTTCCTCCACCAGCCTGAATCCGGCTTCCTTATAAAGATGGCGGGCGGCATGCAGCTCGCTTTGCGTCCATAAGATCATTTTCCGGTAGCCGGCCTGGCGCGCGAAGCGCACGCACTCCGCCACCAGACGCTTGCCGATACCCAGTCCGCGGGCTGACGGTTCCACCAGCAACAAGCGTAGTTTGGCGACGGTCTTCGACTTCTTCACCAAAAATACCGAACCAACATTCTCGCCGTTCTTTTCGGCGATCCAGCAAGCCTCGCGCCGGGGATCAAGCTGCTGGATGAATCTTGCGGCGATTTCCGCCACCAAGGCTTCGAAGTGTTCGTCATACCCGTATTCCTGCGCATACAAAGCGCCGTGACGATGGACCACCCAACCCATGTCGCCGGGCCGATGGGAGCGCAGGATGTAAGGTGTGTTCGACGTGAGAGGAGTACCGAGCAGGGCTTCGATGGCTCGCATGGCCTGCACCAGCCGGGCCTGATTTCCCGCCGGGATCTTACGCAAAAGCTCCTTGACCTCCTGGTTCTGGCGGCTGTCGAGAGCGGCGAAGGTGTGTTTTCCCCGGGCGCTCAATTGCAGAAGCGTCTGACGGCCGTCGGCTGGGGAAGTTGATCTGGAGACCAGGCCGCGCTTTCCAAATGCCCGCAGGATGCGGCTGAGATATCCGGGGTCGAGTCCCAACTCCTTGCACAGTTCGGTGGCGGTGGGCTGCTTGCGGTACGCGATCTCGTAGAGCACGCGCACCTCGGTGAGTGAAAATGGGCTTTGCAGCAAGCCTTCGCGCAGCATACCGATCTGCCGGGTGTAGAAGCGGTTGAAGCTGCGAACGGCGGCGACCATAAACTCGGGGCGGGATGAGGGCTGAGCCACCATGACTGAGAGATCCTTCCAGATAGATGACGATAGCAAAGATATACTTGACTTTGTCAAGTAAATCAATTCGACGACGCGAGGGACGGCGAGACCTGCGCCGCTCCGCCACTGGGGCTTGTCGCGGACTCGCGGTTTGAACGACACTGGAAGCGGGAGGTCTCCAGCATGAAACGGTTTTGGGCCATCCTGGGATCTCTGGTTTTCCTGGTGCTTGCTCCGGGATTCGTCGCCGGGCTGGTTCCCTGGTGGCTCTCGCGCTGGCAAGTGCAGCCGCCTCTGTTCGGACTGATGGCGGTTCGGTTCGCCGGTCTCGCGCTGATCGCGATGGGGACGCCTGCGCTGCTCGATTCTTTTGCCCGGTTCGCGCTGCAGGGCCTGGGAACGCCCGCCCCGATTCTCCCGACGCAGCATCTGGTCGTGACTGGCCTCTACCGCTACGTGCGCAATCCCATGTACCTGGGAGTGGGGTCGGTGATCATGGGCCAGGGTCTGTTTTTCGGGAACCGGCAAGTATTGGGCTACGGGCTTTTCGTCGGTTTAAGCTTTCATTTGTTTATCCTTGCCTACGAAGAGCCGACATTACGCCGTACGTTTGGCGAAGAGTACGAGAGATATTGCGCCAACGTCCCGCGCTGGATTCCACGGCGGCGGCCGTGGCGGGAAGAGTAGGAATGACGAAGGCTATCGATGCCCCGCGCGCCCGACTTTGGCATAGCGGAAGCAATCCACTGAATGGTCGTTGACCATGCCTACCGCCTGCATGAAGGCGTAGCAGATGGTTGAGCCTACAAAGTTGAAGCCACGCTTCTTCAGATCTTTGCTCATGGCGTCGGACTCGGCGGTGGATGCGGGAAGCTGCTGGCCCGATCGCCAGGCGTTCCGGCGCGGCTTGCCGTCCACGAATTGCCAGATGTAGCGCTCGAACGAGCCAAATTCTTTCTGCACACCCAGAAAAACCTTTGCGTTTTGGACAGCCGAAGCGATCTTGAGCCGATTGCGAATGATGCCGGGATTGCGCAACAGGCTCCGGGCTTTGCGCCGGTCATAGCGGGCGATGCGCTGGGGATCGAATTGATCGAAGGCGGCGCGATAGTTCTCGCGCTTTTGCAGAATGGTGTCCCAACTCAGGCCGGCTTGGGCGCCTTCGAGGATGAGGAATTCAAACAGCACGCGATCGTCGTGCTGGGGCACTCCCCATTCTTCGTCGTGATAGCGGACGGCCAGCGGGTTCCGCGCCCAACCGCAGCGAATGACATCGCGTTTTTTTGCATTCATCAAACTGTGTAGGGCCGGGTCTTGGACCCAGCCCGGCAGAGCAAAAACTCGGGAGTTCGTTTCCTCCGAGTCCGTGAACAGCGCCGAGGGCGCTCGACCCCGGCTATAGCTTCGGCAACGCCGATCAACTCTTCTTCTTCGCCTTGGCGGGCGGCGGCGGAGCTTCGGATTTGTTCCTGGGCGACTTTTTATTCAGCACGGCGATCAGTTCGCTGGCGGCAGGCGGAGCTTTTACTTTGCCGCCGCGAATGATGTCTTTCGCGCTGAGCTTTTGCCCGTACAATTTTTCGTTGGCGCTTCCATCCGAGCGCAGCGTCGACCCTTCGAGCGAGACCCCTGCGAAAAGACCTTTAGCTCGCGAGTAGGAAAGAATCTCGGCGGACAGGACCACGTCGGTAGCGGCCTCGGCGGTGCGTCCTACCGGGCCGGCAGCGGCGGAGGCGTCAGCGCCCAGCTTTACTTTGCTGCTCAGCAGAGATCCGGCCCCTTTGTCATTCATGACAAGCAACACGAAATCAGTGGCCTGGCCGCCAAGCTGGAAACCGATGCTCAGGCCTTCCAGCGCATACATCGCGGGCGCTCCCCAGCGTCCGGTGTAACGCGCGCCGCCGCGGCAGATCATGACTCCGCGGCCGTAACTGCCTCCCACTCCGAAGGCGGCTTTTTTCACCGAAGGAAGAACCACCACGCAGTAAGACTTGTCGAGCAAGTCGGGGGGAATATCGTCCGGGATGTTGAGAATCTCTTTCAAGACCACTCCCGATTCCTTGACGCGATCGACTTCTTTTTCGTCGTCGGCAGCGAATGCGGGAAGCAGCAGGGTGCAGGTGAGGGCGACCAGCAGCAGGGTTTTCATTCTATCCTCCGTTCAGGCGGGCGCCCTATTCTTAACAACCGCGGCGGTCCAGTCAAGGCGCCGTCGCTGGCCACCTAACTTGCAGAGGCTGAATGTGTTGCCCGCGTAACCAAACGTGTGCTCCTTTTGTAACTTGGCTTTGGGTGCGCACTCTCCTAGAGTCGAAGCCATAAGCGGTGGCAGCGGCTTTCGGCCCCCCACGTGCATCTAACGGGGTAAGGAAGCCACTGGCCGTGGTTAGGTGTGAAAATTTTGGGCTGGCTGAGCATGAACTACACGAAACTGTGGTGTCGCCTGGCTGCGGTGGTTATGGCAACGGCGGCTCTTCCCGGCCTGGCGCAGTCCCCGTTCGTCGCCGCTTCCAGCATGCCCCTGGCCGCGGCTTCCGCGGATGCCTCAGCGGATTCCTCGACTGACTCCTCGGACCCGATCCTCACCATCAAGAAACGAGTGAGTGAGGTGAACGTACTGTTCATTGCTACCGACCACCATGGCAAATTCGTGCGCAATCTGAACCAGGACGATTTCAGCATCCTGGACGATCACAAGCCGCCGCAGGCGATTCTGAATTTTCGCCGCGAGACTGACCTGCCGCTGGAAATCGGCCTGCTGGTCGACACCAGCGGCTCCGTGAGCAGCCGCTTTGATTTCGAACAGGAAGCTGCGGTCAGCTTCCTGCAGCACACGCTGCGGGCGAATTTCGACAAGGCGTTTGTGATGGGCTTCAGCAGTCACAGCCGGGTCACGCAGGAATTCACCGACAATGTGCAGTTGCTGGAAGCCGGGGTGCGGAATCTGCATAACGGCGGAGGGACGGCGCTCTATGACGCCATCTATCGCGCTTGCCGCGAGAAGCTGAGCCTGGAGCGGCCGGACCATCCGGTGCGGCGCGCGGTCATCGTGGTCAGCGACGGCGAAGACAACCAGAGTGAAGTCAGCCGCGCCAACGCGATAGAAATGGCGCAGCGCGCGGAAGTGATTGTTTACGCCATTTCCACCGATGACAGCGGCCTGATTCTGCGCGGCGACAAAGCCCTGCAGCAGCTGGCCGACGCCACCGGCGGACGCGCCTTTTTCCCCTTCAAGATGAAGGACATCAAGAACTCATTCGCCGCGATTGAAGACGAGCTGCGCAGCCAGTACGTGGTTTCCTACCGGCCGGCAGACTTCGACGCCGACGGCCGCTTCCGTTCGATTGAAATTACCGCGCTCAAGAAAGACCTCCAGGTCCGGGCCCGCAAAGGGTACTACGCGCCCCGGCAGTAGCGTCCATCAGACTACTTGCCTTCATGCTTCATCTGATCTTCGCCCTTGCCATCTATCGGCGGCACGGTGAGTGGCGTCTCATGATCGCAAATGAAATAGGCGACAAGCTTGGCTGGTTCCGTGGCGCTGGCGTTGGCCGAACCCTGATGAACCCCATTCGGCGCTTCGTAGAAACTCTCTCCCGCTTTGTAGACGCTTTCAGGTCCGCCTCTTACCTGAAAGCGAATTGAGCCTTGGGCCACGTAGCCGATTACCACACAGGGATGGCTGTGCGGCTTATCCGCTTCGCCGGGGCCGTAGTTCACCTCCACCACAATAGCCCGCAAGTGGTTACCATCCATCTGGGGCAAAGCGTGCGAGAAGGGCGCTGGGTGTGCGGAGGATTGGGCGGACGAATGGTATACGGCCAGAGTCAGGGCGACAGCGATAACGGTAATCGTTGTTGGCAGCGAGGTTAACCGCGAGAGCCGGGGAAGGGTCTTCAGCATGGCTTTCTCCTGTGCGGTGGCAATCATAACCCGGGTTCCGGAGTCGATGTAAGTCATTGGCCTCATGGGGGGAACAGTCGAGGGCCGCCAAGCGATGTTACAATTCCCAGTTAGGCGGGAATCGGCATCCAACCCTCTGGATGGCCGCTACTCCAGCGCCGGCGGGGTTCTACATGGCAGTATCGTACGCGAAGGCGGCGCCGCTCCTGCTTGTAATGTTGCTGGTCCGCCCGGCCAATGCGGCCCAGCAGCACCCGGTCCATAAGCGTCCGGCGAAGCAAGAGCAACCTGCTCCCCCACCTCCACCCCCCCCTCCTCCTACGCTGGAGCAGATGCCGGCACGGCCGCCCACGGTGACGTTCAACAACGGTCTGCTTACGATTGTTGCCGAAAACTCGACCCTGGGGGACATCCTGCGGGCAGTGCGGACGCAAACCAAGGCTGCGGTGGAGACTCCGCCGAACACGAGCGAGCGAGTCGTGACCCATCTTGGGCCTGGGACAGTGCGCGACGTGCTGACTTCGCTGCTGAACGGGTCGCACTACAACTATGTCATGCTGGAATCGGCTACCCGGGCCGGGATGATCGACCGCCTGATCCTGACCTCCAAGTCCGGAGGGCCAGTGGAAGCGGGATCCGCCCCGGTTCCGCCCACACAAAACGGCACCCCCCAGGCTGACATGGAGCAACCCGAGGGTCAGGCCGTGGACATTGCGGAACGGCCGAACGACAACCCGGCTGAAAACGCTCCAAGCGAAGAAGCTCAACCAGACCCTGCCGCCCAGTCGCCAATCAAGACTCCGGAGCAGCTGCTGCGGGAGTTGCAGCTGCAGCAACAGCAACAACAGCAACAAAGCGCTCAACCCCCGCCCAAGTAGGCGGACGTCTCAAGTGCGAGGTCTGTTGTAGGTCTGATGTCTGAAGTGCGGCGTCCGAGGTATGACTAGTCGCCGCTGACCTGGCTTTGGCTCGGTACCAGAATACGGGTTCCCGCGGCGCGCTGGCGGGAAACGTATGCGAAGGCGTGCAGGATGCCGATAACCGCAGCGTATGCAGCCAGGATACCCACGACCACAACCGTAACCGCTGTGAAAGAGATAACGAAAGCAACCAGCAACCCGCCCAAGTTCGGCCTACTTTCCTGTAAGCGCCGGAAGATCGATCCGGCACCGTGTTGCGCGATCCATCAATCTACTCGCGTTGACGCTAGCCGCTGTTAGCAACTAAGATACGTGAGTAGAGTCGCGCAAACCCACTTTCCAACATTTAAGGGAACCCGTCCATATTACGGAAGGCCAGTCGCAATTCTCTCGGATTCATGCCTATTACCAAGATTTCGGTGCGCGGGGCGAGGCAGCATAACCTCAAGAATATCAACGTCGAAATCCCCCGTAATAGCCTGACAGTCATCACCGGTTTGAGTGGGTCGGGGAAGTCGTCGCTGGCCTTTGACACCATTTATGCCGAGGGTCAGAGGCGCTACGTGGAAACGCTCTCCGCCTATGCCCGCCAGTTTTTGGACCAGATGGAGAGGCCGGACGTGGACGCAATCGACGGCCTGAGCCCAGCGATTTCGATTGAACAAAAGACCACCAGCCGCAGCCCGCGTTCCACCGTGGGAACGATTACTGAAATCTATGATTATCTTCGTCTTTTGTTCGCATCGATCGGGGTGCCGCACTGCCCCCAATGCGGCAAGGCCATTGCACGTCAGTCGGCGGAGCAGATCGTACAGCGGGTCATGAGCCTGAGCCCTGAAGACCGGGTCATGCTGCTGGCGCCGATCGTCCGCGGGCGCAAGGGCGAGTTCAAGAAGGAGATGGAGAAGCTGCAGCAGCATGGCTTCACCCGGGCGCGGATCGACGGGGAACTGGTCAATCTCGACGATGACATCCGGCTGGACAAGCGCAGAAATCACACCCTCGAAGTTGTGATTGACCGGCTGCTGGTGAAGCCCGGCATCGAGCATCGGCTGGAAATGTCGGTGGGCCTGGCCATGAAGCTGGCGGGCGGGCTGGTGCAGGTTGCAGTGGTGGGCGGTGACGAACAGCTCTATTCGGCGCGGCTGGCCTGTCCGGATTGCGGCATCAGTGTGCCTCAACTGGAGCCGCGGTCGTTCTCCTTCAACAGCGCCTATGGCGCCTGCCCGGAGTGTCACGGGCTGGGCAGCCGCTATGAGTTTGATCCAGCCAGGGTGATTGCGGACTGGTCCAAGCCGCTGCTGGAAGGCGGACTAGGACCGGGCTCGGCATCGCAGAATCTGATTCACCAGTTGCAGATCACGGCAGCGGCCCATGGATTCGACCTGGCAACACCGTTTGAGAAATTTCCCGAGAAGATCCAGACTCTACTGCTTTACGGAGAAGCGGGCAAGAATGGACAAGGCGGGAAGGCCGGCAAAACCGGTTTCCGCGGGATCCTGGGATATCTCAAGCAGGCGATGGAAGAATCCACCTCCGACACCTACCGGGATTTTCTGCTGGACTACATGTCGGCGACGGAATGTCCGGTATGCCAGGGTAGACGGCTGCGCCCGGAGAGTCTGGCGGTGAAAGTGAATGGCATGTCAATCGCAGATTTCACCGCGCTGCCGGTGTCCCGGGCACTGGAAACTGCGCGGCAGATCAAGCTCACCGGCCGCGAAGCGATTATCGCCGGACGCATTGTGCACGAGATTGTGGAACGGCTGCAGTTTCTGGATGCAGTGGGGCTGGGATACATCTCGCTCGAACGTTCAGCCGCGACGCTTTCGGGCGGCGAAGGCCAGCGCATCCGCCTGGCCACGCAGATCGGGTCGAAGCTGCGCGGCGTGCTTTACGTGCTGGATGAGCCCTCCATTGGATTGCATCATCGCGACAATGGACGGCTGCTGCAAGCGCTGGAAGAATTGCGCGATCTGGGCAATACCGTTCTGGTGGTGGAGCACGATGAAGAGACCATCCGGCGGGCGGACTATGTGATTGATCTGGGTCCGGGCGCGGGCCGCCACGGTGGCCAACTGGTGGCGCATGGAACCCCGGCCGAGATCGAGCAAGCGCCTGAGTCCCTGACGGGCGCGTACATTTCCGGCAGAGCCGCGATCGAGATGCGAACCCAGCGCCGTCCAACCAACGGAACGGCGATCACGGTGCTGGGCGCGAGAGAAAACAATCTGAAGAATCTCGACGTCGCTTTTCCCCTTGGGGTGATGACGGTGGTGACGGGAGTTTCCGGATCGGGCAAGTCCACCCTGGTCAATGACATTCTCTACCGGGCCCTGGCGGCGAAGCTTTATCGCTCACGGGAGGAGCCTGGCATCCACAAGGCGATCTCGGGCACGGAAAACATCGACAAGGTGATTCGCATCGACCAGTCTCCCATCGGGCGCACCCCGCGTTCCAACCCGGCCACCTACACCGGAGTCTTTGCCCAGATACGCGATCTTTATGCCATGCTGCCGGAATCGCGGGAACGAGGATACAAACCGGGCCGGTTCTCCTTCAATGTCTCCGGCGGGCGCTGCGAGGCCTGCCAGGGGGAGGGACAGCGCCGTATCGAGATGAACTTCCTGCCCGACGTTTACGTGCTGTGCGAAGTCTGCGGCGGCAAGCGCTACAACCAGGAGACGCTGGCCGTGAAGTACAAGGGCCAGTCCGTGGCGGACCTGCTGGAGATGCCGGTTTCCGACGCGCTGCCGATTCTGGAGAATATTCCCCAGGTCAAGCAGAAGCTGCAGACGCTGGTCGATGTTGGGCTGGGCTACATTCATCTGGGACAGTCGGCGGTGACGCTTTCCGGCGGCGAGGCCCAGCGCATCAAACTGGCACGCGAGTTGAGCAAGCGGCAGACGGGGAAGACGATCTATCTGCTGGACGAGCCCACCACCGGATTGCATTTTGATGATGTAAAGAAGCTGCTCGACGTGCTGCACCGGCTGACTGATCTGGGCAACACGGTGATCATTATCGAACACAATCTGGATGTGATCCGCAATGCGGACTGGATCGTTGACCTGGGTCCGGAAGGCGGAGAAGACGGCGGGCGTATCGTGGCTCAAGGCACTCCCGAGCAGGTAGCACGGAACAAGAAGTCCTATACCGGGCAGGCGCTGATCCGATATTTTGCGAACGGGCACGGACTCGCAGCCCGGGAAAAAGCCTCGATTGCGTAGCCTGAGTAGCATCGTCGGATAAAGGCTCTAACCGCAGAGGACACCGAGCACACAGAGAGCGGCGTGAATTCCAGCCGCGCGCACCGGGAGTAGTTGGGTCCCGACAAGGTACACTGACTTTATCGTGTCATCGCGTGATCATCTTCTCCCCGAAATGCAGGTGGAGCCGCCGGCGCCGGCATCGCCCTCTGTCCAGATCAATCCGGGCGCTGAAAATCCGGCGTGGAGCGGGCTCGATCTCCTCCTCATCGCCATGGTGTTTCTGACGGCGGTGTTCCTTTTCAGCGGCGTGTTTTTCGTGGTGGCGTTGCGGACCTCGCAGGCAGGAGTCTCGGCCACCGAATTGAGCCGCAATCCCGGACCTCTGATCGTCGTTCCCAGTATGACGCTCGCCTACGCGGCGATGCTGGGGGCCATGTATGTGCTGGTCACGCGCCACCGGCACCGTGCTTTCTGGCAGGCTGTAGGGTGGGGCTGGCCCAGCGGCTGGTGGCTCGCATACATGTTCGCCGGGGGCCTGCTGGCGATGGGACTCGCGCAGCTCTCGCGTTTCCTGCCAATTCCGAAATCGCTGCCCATGGACCGATTTTTCCAGAACCCGCTGGGCGCGTATCTGATGATGCTTTTCGGCGTGGCTGTAGCTCCGCTGGCGGAAGAGATGCTTTTCCGCGGCTTCCTGTACCCGGTGCTGGACCGCTGGCTGGAGACTTTGTTCATGACCCCCCGGCAGATTCGCCGGGCCGCGATCAGCATTCTGGTGCTGGCTGGATGGGGATACGCGGGGCACCGGCTTTCGCTGCCCAGCAGCTTTCTCGCTTCCATCGTACTGATAGTGATCGTCGGGGTTTTCTATATGGCGCGAGGCCCGGAGGGGCGGGTATACGGGCTGCTGCTTCCGGGCGCTGTGCTGGTGGCCTGGGGGCTGGCTTCGCGATCAATCCCCGATCCGGCTCTTGGCTGCATAACCGCCGCCCTTCTTCTTGTGGCTGCTCTGCTCGGAGTGGTCGGTTTGACGCAACCTCTGGGAACCTCTGCCGCCGGGACCTGGGGACGGCTTCTGGCTGTACTGGTCACTAGCGTGGGCTTTGCCATGATCCACAGCGAACAGTTGGGGCGCGCATGGGGTCCATTGCTGGTCTTGTTCATGGTTGGCCTGGTTCTGACCCTCACTCGTGTGGTGACCCGCTCGTTGGCGCCGGGTTTCTTGATTCACGTGGGTTACAATCTGACCCTGTTCATCGGGCTTTACATTGGGACCGATCACTTCCGCCATTTGGAGCGCATGACCCAGTAGGCGCGAGTCCCCCGGGTCGGGCGTGATATCGTAGGTTTTCCATGTCTTCTGCGCGTCAGGATCTGCTGCGTCTGCTGGCTTCCAAGTCTTTCCGGTTGGGACAATTCAAGCTCTCTTCCGGGGCGACCAGCGACTACTACATCGACTGCCGCACGACGACCCTGACGGCCAAGGGCGCCCGGCTGACCGGGCAGGTCTTTCTAGACGAGATTCGCGCCCGTGGCTGGAAGCCGAAGGCGGTCGGCGGCCTCACCATGGGAGCGGACCCGATTGTGGTCGCGGTGGCTCTGGCGAGTGGCGATATCGAAGGATTTCTGGTTCGCAAGGCGGAGAAGGAACACGGCACCAGACGCCGGATCGAAGGCTTTCAGGAGAAGGGCATGCGGGTGGTGATCGTGGATGACGTTTGCACCACTGGAGCTTCGACAGTGCAGGCGATTGAGGCAGCGCGCGAGTTTGGTTTCAATATCGCAGGCGTGATGTGCCTGGTGGAGCGTCAGGAAGCGGGTGGGCGGCTCAATGTGGAGAAGGCAGCGGCGCCGGCGCCGTTCATTTCCGTATTTACCGCCAACGATGTCCGCAAGGAGCATCTGCTTCAGACCGACGAAACCTCTCCGGGGATTCCGGCAGCGGGCTCGGGCTGCGAAATCTGCGGACGCCAGGCAGTGGTGCATAGCCCACGCATCCGCTGCGAAGCGCATAGGACTTAAAGGCGTCGTTGGTCGTTGGCCGTCGGTCGTCGGCCATTCGCTCCGGACGACATCTACGAACGTACAAAATTACAGATCCGACATTCAGCAAGCTGATTGTGCGAGTATCAAGGGCCAACGACCAACGACCGACGACTGCATTCATGATTCAAACCCTCGAATGGACCGACGCCGGAGTGCGCTTCCTGGATCAGACCAAGCTGCCCACGGAGGAGACTTACGTCACCTGCAAGACCTACACCCAGGTCGCCGACGTGATTCGAAATATGGTGGTGCGCGGCGCGCCCGCCATCGGCGTGGCCGCAGCCATGGGTATTGCTCTGGGGGTAAAGAATTCCAAGGCGCAGAGCGGCGGAGAACTGAAGCTGGAGTTCGATCAGATTTGCGAAGCCATGGGCAAGACTCGGCCCACGGCGGTGAATCTTTTCTGGGCGATCCGGCGCATGCGGGAGAAATTTGAGCTGTTGCGCGTGCGGCCGTTGCCCCAGATCAAACAGACTCTGATCGAAGAAGCCCAGCGCATGCATGCCGAGGACATTGCCGCCAATCAGGCCATGGGGAAACACGGCGCGACCTTGATGCCGGCGAGCGGCGGCGTGCTCACCCACTGCAATGCGGGCGCGCTGGCGACCTGCGGATATGGCACAGCGTTAGGCGTGATTCGCGCCGCGGTCGAGCAAGGGAAGAAAATCCATGTCTACGCCGATGAGACGCGACCGTTCCTGCAAGGGTCGAGATTGACGGCGTGGGAGCTGATGAAGGACGGCATTCCCACCACCGTGATCTCCGACAACATGGCAGGCGCGATGATGCAGCGGGGCAAGATCAACGCCATCGTGGTGGGCGCG
Source organism: Terriglobales bacterium (assembly GCA_035937515.1). Classification (GTDB taxonomy): domain Bacteria; phylum Acidobacteriota; class Terriglobia; order Terriglobales; family Acidobacteriaceae; genus JAIQFF01. The sequence continues at coordinate 23,336 of DASZHW010000119.1, forward strand.
GATCGCATCGCCGCCAACGGCGACGTCGCCAATAAGATCGGGACTTACACGGTGGCGGTACTGGCCCGTGAACACGGCATCCCGTTTTATGTGGCGGCGCCGTTTTCCACTGTGGATCTGGAAACGCCGGATGGGAGCGGGATTCCGATCGAGCAGCGTGACGGGAAGGAGGTCACGCACATCGCGGGGCGCCAGATGGTTCCGGACGGGGTGGGAGTGGAGAATCCCGCCTTTGATGTCACGCCATCAAAGTATGTAACGGCGATCGTGACCGAGCGGGGAATTGCGCGGGCGCCGTACGGAGAATCTTTGCGGAAGTTAGGCTCGATGTAGGCGCGAGTGTCCCGCCGGAACTTTTCGCATCGCAGATTCGTAAGACTCAATAGCAATTGGAGGGAACCCGCACTATGTTCGCTTTCCTGCTCTGGTGCGTTCTTTTCGTGTTGTGCTGGCCCCTGGCTCTGCTGGCGCTTGTGCTCTATCCGTTCGTATGGATCGCGCTGCTGCCTTTTCGGCTGGTTGGGATTGCCGTCCACGGTGCCCTGGCGTTGGTTTGCGCGGTGGTCATGCTGCCGGCGCGACTGCTGAGCGCTCCCTTTCGAATCTGAGGCGTAAGAAGCAGCTTCTAGCTTCTGGCTTCTAGCTTCTGGGGCCCCTCACTCCGTTCCCGGTCCCTGCATTCCTGCCTTCGCGGTCTTCAAGTCCAGATTGCGAATCAGGCGCAGCAGCGAATTGGGATGCATCCCCAGAGCTTTGGCGGCTTCGATGTAACTGCCGTTGGCCTCTTGCAGCGCCTGCAGCACCAGGTGCTTTTTCGCGTCCTTGATGGCGGCGTAGTATTTCGCCCCGGGGACGGGGGCGGTGGAATCTGCCTCCAGAACCTCGTCCGGCAGATCGTCGGCCAGGATAGTATCGGTCGAGCCCAGCACCAACGCCCGTTCCAGGGCATTTTCCAACTCTCGCACGTTGCCCGGCCAGTCGTAGTGCATCAGGCACGCCAGCGCCTCCGGAGAGAGCGCCTTGAGCCGCATTCCGCACTTGCGGCTGGCCTTGGCCACAGAATGATTGGCCAAAAGAGAAATATCCTCGCGCCGCTCGCGCAATGGCGGCATCGTGATCACGACCACATTCAAACGGTAAAACAGATCGTTGCGGAACGCGCCGGCCTTGACTGCGTCGGGCAGACTCTTGTTGGTGGCGGCCACGACGCGAATGTCCAGCTTGATGGAACGGGTGCCCCCCAGGCGTTCGAATTCCCGCTCCTGCAGGACACGCAGCAGCTTGGCCTGGAGTCCGGGCGCGAGCTCGCTGATCTCGTCCAGGAAGAGCGTGCCTCCCTCGGCCACTTCCACTTTGCCCTTTTTCTGCGCGACCGCGCCGGTGAAGGCGCCTTTTTCGTGGCCGAAAAGCTCGCTTTCGAGAAGGGTTTCGGCGATGGCGGCGCAGTTGATGGCCACGAAAGGCTGCTCGGCCCGAGGACTGTTGCGATGGATGGCGTGCGCCACCAGTTCCTTCCCGGTGCCGCTCTCTCCCTGAACCAGCACCGTAGAATCGGTGGGCGCGACCCGGCGAATGAATTCAAATACTTTGCGCATGCCCGGGCTGGAGCCGATCATGTTGTGCTCCAGAGCGATTTCGGCGCGCAGTTCCTGATTCTCCTGGGTAAGCCGCTGCCAATGGCGGACATTGTCAAAAGCCAGGCTGGCAATTCCCGCCACCGCGGTCATGACCTGCAGATGAGCTTCATCGAATTCCGCCGCCGGGCTGCTGCTGTCCAGGTAGATGGCTCCCAGCGCTCTATCTGCAACCACCAGCGGAACGCAAAGCAGGGAGCCGGCCCTCGACTCCATCACCGAATCGACCTTGCGCAAGGTTTCGTGGCCGATCACACTGCCCACCACCAGGCCGACGCGTTCCTTCAGGACCCGTTGGACAATGGTGCGGCTCACGCGCACGGGATGGCCGGGTCCGCGCACCCGGTCCCAGGCGGCAGAGGAGACGATCTCTTCCGGCTGGTCGCAAAGCAGGACGGCGCCACGCTCCGCCGGCACCACATCGAAGATGAATCCCAGCAGTTGCCATTGCAGCGATTCCTGGTCGCGAATTCCGCCGATTCCGGTGGCAATCTTCAGCAGTGAATTCAGGTCGCGGGCCCAGCGCGCCGACGGCGGCGCGGCATCCGTCTGCTCGGACTGCAGGTAGATGGACTCACCCGCGGGCAGCTGCACTGGCGAACAATCGAACTCCACAGTGTCAAGAAACTCAACCGGACTTTTGGCAGGAGGGTTTCCGCCCTCCTCGACCAGGAAGATGAGCACCGAATCACCGATGTAGATCTGGTCTCCATGGGCAATCGGTTGCTCTTCCACCGGCACGCCGTTGATCAGGGTGCCGTTACGGCTATTCAGATCACGCACGGAAAAGCGCTCGCCGTCTCCAATCACGAGGCAGTGCCGCCGTGACAAGGCGGGATCGGCGGTCCAGAGCTGGTTGGAGGAATCCCGCCCAATCGAGACTTCACCCGCGCGCACCGGCAGAACCGTTCCCTTCAATGGTCCGCCAATGCCCAACAACCTGGGATTCATTCCTCCCCCTCGTAGTCGTGTCTAGCATAATGGCGCCGTGGCGTACACGCGACCCGGAATTTAACCCGAGGGCTGGATGCAGCTAACCGTTGGGTTAGCAAAAGGGCCCCAGCGCGCATTAGCGCGAAATCGCTGACCATTCCTGATCCGTATGCAAGATGCTTGTAATCAATAGGTTACTGGTAAGCACAAAATCCGTGTCCAGCCCGCTCGATTGTGGCACCAGACCTGCAATTAACTCCAGTGCAACGGCATTCAAGGCCAATGCGATATCCGGGGGGATTTATGAAAAACCAACTGTTGGCTCTGATCGGAATGGGAGTGTTACTGGCTACGGCGTCTGCTTATGCTCAAACCGGCCTGGTGAAGGCCAGCATCCCGTTCAATTTCATCGTGGAGAAGGCGACGCTTCCGGCCGGTCAATATAGCATTCACGGACTGTCCGCTGCGAGCAGGGTCATGACCATCCAGAGCGCGGACCACAAGTTTACGAAGATGGTTCTGCCCAACTCCTGCGAGTCCAGAGAGGTCGCCAAGACCACCAGACTGGTTTTCCATCGCTACGGCGATCAGTATTTCCTGGCTGAAGTGTGGACGGAGGGGAAAGAACTCGGGCAAGAAGTTGCGCGCAGCACTCGCGAAGCGGAAGTCGCGGCGAGCCAGCCGGCCATGAATGTTGTCGTAGTTGCGACGCTGCGTTAGACGCGTTCCTTGGGGGAGGAACGCAGTTCTCGCGTGGCGAAGACAGAGGGGGCACAACCCGGTGCCCCTTTTTGCTTTTGGCGTCAAGAGTACCCAGTCATTACTGTCATTCGGCCCGCAGCCTGACACTCCCATGAAACTGGCGAGCCCGAGTCCTGCCTGCTAACATCGCTGCAGATGGCCCGTTTCACGCGCAGGAAGACCGCCAAAACCCGGGAAAAGAAAGTCCGCAAACCGGTTCGGCTGGACCGGCGCCCGCGGCGCGAGCTGGTGATCATCACCGGCATGAGTGGGTCGGGCAAAGCTTCCGTCCTTAAGGCCTTTGAGGATCTGGGCTTTTATTGCGTGGATAACTTGCCGGTGGAGTTGATTCCGCGCTTCGCCGAGCTAGTCGGGCAGTCCTCAGAGATCGAGCGCACCGCGCTGGTTGTGGACGTGCGTGAAGGCACGCAACTGGAGGCTCTGCCGGCGATCCTGCACGCGGTCCGGCGCATGCTGCCCACCAAAGTGATTTTTCTGGAAGCGGAGGAATCGGTCCTGCTGCGCCGCTTCAGCGAGACTCGCCGCCCCCATCCCCTCGGTATCGGCACCCCGGTGAAATCCTCGCTGGCGGCGGAGCGACGGCATCTCCGTTCCATCCGCGTCATTGCCGACCTGGTCATCGACACCTCCCGGTTCAATGTGCATGAACTGCGCGCCCACATCACCGAGCGCTTCCATCCCCAGGAATCGGGCAAGAACATTCTTGTGTCCTGCGTCAGTTTCGGGTTCAAAAAAGGAGTGCCGGAAGACGCCGACCTGGTTTTCGATGTCCGCTTCCTGCCCAATCCACACTTCCTGCCCGAATTCCGCCCGCTCACGGGAAGGCATCCCAAGGTCGCGAAGTATATTCTGGGGTTTCCCCAGAGCCGGGAATTCATTCGGCGAATTTCGGAATTGCTGATCTACCTGCTGCCTCATTACATCCGTGAAGGCAAGAGTTACCTGACGATTTCCTTTGGCTGCACCGGCGGGCAGCATCGCTCGGTCTTGATCGCGGAAGAAGTGGGCAAACGTTTGCGCAGGGCGGGCTACCAGATGAAAGTAGTCCACCGGGATAGTCCGAAGTAGTCGCGGCCGCAGTGGCGGGCACGCAGCCCGGCAACCCGGATGGGAGGAGGAAATATGGGATCCTCATCAAGCCCCATGGCGGTTCCTTCGCCACCGAAAAAGCACTGGCTTGCCGCACACTGGAAATCAACGCTCGCGGTAGGCTGCCTCGGCCTGATTGCTCTGATCGTGACGTTTATCGCCGGGATTTTTTTCCTGGTGGAGAGTTCCATCAAGAACACCCCGGCCTACACAGAAGCACTGGCCCGGGCGCAAGCTAATCCCGTGGTCGCCGAAAAGATAGGTCAGCCGCTGCACGCGGGCTGGTTCATTTCCGGGAGCATCAACATTTCGGGATCTTCTGGAAACGCAGATTTTTCCGTCCCGATCTCGGGTCCCAAGGGCAAAGGGACGCTCTATGTGGTGGCCAAAAAGAGCGCTGGGCGATGGCAATTCGAAACCTTGCAGGCGGAAATCGAAGGCAATTCAGAGCGTATCGATCTGCTGGTTCCTGAACCGGCTGAGCAGTGAGAGCACCTTTTTGGCCGGCAGGCAGCCAATGGACCAGGACTGAAGTAAGATAGGACATAGCGGCCTATGCTGATTCCATCCGGCGCGGACCAACCCCAGCGGGGTTTCGAGAGTCGTCGATGCGGCAACTGACCCGCCTCCTCCGCTACGTGCTTCCGTATTGGTGGCAGCTCCTGTCTTCCGTATTGCTCCTGGCGGTGGTCGGCTTGCTCGATGCTTTCCGGGTATTGCTGATCGGACCCATCTTCGATCGCGTGCTGAACCCGGGTTCGCCGTCCCGCGAAATGCAGTTGTTCAAGGTGCCGATCACTGGACATACGGTCTACCTGCAGCAACTGGTTCCCTCGCACTTTCAGAATCCCTGGACCGTGGTTGCCTTTGCTCTGGTCGCTTCCACCATCCTGAAGGGGATCTTCGATTACGCAGGCACGTATCTGGTCAACTATGCCGGGTTCGGCATGATCACCGATCTGCGCAACCAGCTCTACAACTCCATCCTTCGCCGTTCGGCCGCGTTTTACCAGAAGCACACAACCGGCACCTTGATTTCCACCATCGTCAACGACATCGAGCGGGTGCAGTTCGCCATGTCCAGCGTGCTGGCGGAGTTCCTGCAACAAGTGTTTACCCTGATTTTTACCGCCTTTGTGGTGGTCCTGCTGGGCGGAAAGCTGGCCTGGGTGCTGCTGCTGTTCGTTCCCTTCATTGTTTATTCCGCCGGACGCATCGGCCAACGGGTGCGCCAGACCACGCGCCGGGGCCAGGACAAGCTGGCCGATATTCAGAACATCCTCCACGAAACCATCACCGGCAACCGCATCGTGAAGGCATTCAGCATGGAGTCCTGGGAAATCGCGCGCTTCGCCAAGGCCGCGCAGCGCCTGTTCCGCGCTAATCTGCGCTCGGTGGCGGCGGCGGCGATCAGTTCCCCCCTGATGGATATCTTCGGCGCCATCGCCATCGCTCTGCTACTGCTGCTGGGCCGCGAGCAGATCAATCACAACGTTTTCACCGCGGGCACGTTTCTGGCATTCATCGTGGCCGTGTTCAAGCTCTACGATCCGGTGCGGAAGTTTGCCATCTTCAACAACAATTTTCAGCAGGCTTTGGGCGCTTCTTCGGAAATCTTCAGGTTCATGGACACGGAAGACGATGTCCGGGAAAATCCGGGGGCGCAGCCTCTGCCCGCGTTTGCCCGCGGCATCCGTTTTGAAGACGTTTGCTTCTCCTACGGAGCCGACGGCGACGAGTCCCGCGAAATCCTGAGCGACATCAACCTGGAGGTGCTGGCGGGCGAAGTCGTGGCTGTGGTGGGATCGAGCGGCGCCGGCAAGAGCACGCTGGTGCACCTGATCCCGCGTTTTTTTGATGTAAGCTCGGGACGCCTGCTGATCGACGGCCGCGACGTGCGCGAGACGACTCTCGGTTCCTTACGGTCGCAAATCGGGGTCGTGACTCAGGAGACGGTCCTGTTCAACGACACGGTGCGTAACAATATTGCGTACGGACGTCCGGCCATTTCCCAAAAACAGGTGGAGGCTGCCGCCCGCGCAGCTTTAGCGCACGACTTCATTACGGAACTTCCGGCGGGCTACGACACCATGATCGGCGAGCGCGGGGTGCGGCTTTCCGGAGGCGAGCGGCAGCGCATCGCCATCGCCCGCGCTTTGTTGAAGAATGCGCCGATTCTGATTCTGGACGAGGCCACCTCCGCCCTGGACAGCGAGTCCGAGGCGCTGGTGCAATCCGCGCTGCAGAACCTGATGACTGGGCGGACCGTGTTCGTGATCGCCCACCGCCTCTCAACCGTTCGCCGCGCCGACCGGATCGTGGTGCTCGAGAATGGAACCATCGCTGACATCGGGGCGCACGAAGAGCTCATGCAGAAACTCGGGACCTATCGCCGGTTGTACGAGCTGCAGTTTGCCGAAACTGAAGCCACGAGAGTGAACGCAGCCGGTTAGTGATGTTGAAGCCATAACTCATGCCCATCCGCTCTATGACAGGTTTCGCACAGGTAAAAGGCCAGCTTGCCGGTGCGCCGGCGTTGCCGTCCGCAAGCAGCCCCCAGGGCAAGACTCAGATGGGGTTCACGCTGTCGCTGAAATCGGTCAATCATCGCTTTCTCGATCTGCATTTCCGCATGCCTTCGGACAGTGAGGCGCTGGAAATGAAGCTGCGAGCCCTGCTGAAGGAGAAGCTGGCCCGCGGGCACGTGGAAGTGACCCTCAATCTGGAGCGCGGCGGGGGCGAGAGCTTGGGGCTCAACCGGCAGTTGGTGGGCGGCTACGTACAGGCCTTCCGCGCCGCCGCGGCGGAGTTTGGCCTGGCCGCTGAGCCCGACTTGAACGCGGTCTTGCGGATGCCGGGCGCGCTGGAGGCCTCCAACCCGTCGCCCGACGGTATGCTCGAAACTTCGGTGCTGGCCAGAGTGCAGGACCTCCTGGACCGCCTTAACCAGATGCGGGAAGAGGAAGGACGCGGCATTGAGCAGGAATTACGCCAGTGCGTGGCGCGCGTCCAGGAGGCGGCCGCGGGGATCGGAAAGCATCGCCAGGCGGTGCAGCAGGCCTATGTGGAAAAGCTGAAGACTCGCATGCAGGAGATGATCGGAACCCAGGCGGAGCCGGAGCGCCTGCTTCAGGAGGCCGCCCTGCTGGTGGATCGCAGCGACATTCAGGAGGAACTGGTCCGCCTGGATACGCACTCGAAGCACTTCCTCAGCTTGCTCGAGGGCGGTGGGGAAGTGGGCAAGAAGCTGGATTTTCTCCTCCAGGAAATGAACCGCGAGGCCAACACTCTGCTCTCCAAGACTTCCGGCCTGGCCGGGGAAGCCCTGGAAATCACCCGGATGGGGCTGGCCGTCAAGACGGAACTGGAGAAAGCCCGCGAGCAGGTACAGAATCTGGAATGAGCGGCGTGTTCATCATTTCGGCGCCTTCAGGCTCGGGCAAGTCCACACTGGTAAACCAGGTGCGCCGCCTCGTACCCGGTCTGAAGTTTTCCATCTCTTACACCACCCGGGCGCCGCGCGCGGGGGAGCAGCACGGCCGGGAATACTACTTCGTCTCCCGCGCCGAATTTGAGGAGATGATCGGGCGCGACGAGTTTCTCGAATATGCCGAGGTGTTCGGCAACTGGTACGGCACGGCACGGCGCTTTCTGCACGAGGCGGAGCAGACGGGAGAGGATCTCCTGCTCGATATCGACGTCCAGGGGGCGGCCCGCATCAAGCGCAAAATTCCCCGTGCGGTCAGCATATTCATCCTGCCTCCCAATCGCTCGGAACTGGAGAAGCGCCTGCGCCATCGCAGTCTGGACGCCGAAGACGTCATCCAGCGCCGTTTGGTCACGGCCTCTCGGGAGATTGAGAATTACGGCAATTACGACTATATTTTGGTGAACGAGAACGACCGTCTGGAAGAGTCTACCGATGCCCTGAAGTCCGTCCTGCTTGCCGAGAGACGGAAGCAGGGAGGGACCGAGAGGCAACCATCCGCGGAGGACGCCGGGTTGATGGCCAAAGCCGAACGTTTCCGCCTGGGCAATATGCGGGAGCGCTTGGAACCGATTCTGGCCTCGTTCCAGAGAGCAGCAGCGCCAGGCGGACGCTAGCCGCAGGGGAGAACATAATGAAGTTGATCGAAGGATTCGACAGCAACTATCGCTATATCCTGGTGGCAGCGCGCCGCGCCCGGCAACTGCAGGGTGGCGCTCCTCCGGTGATCGAAACCATTTCCCGCAAGCCTTGCCGCATCGCGCAGGATGAAATCAAGGCCGGCAAAGTGAAATGGGTCATCCCCGAAGTCCCCCGTTCTGCCGCCGAAGTCGCCAGCGAGATCCTGGAGAAGGCGCTGGCCAAAGAGTCCTGATTGCAGATTTCAGATCGTCGATTTCAGAGCGGGCCCGCGGTCGCGTCTGCCGGAGGCCGTTGAAATCTTCAATCTGAAATCTGCAATTCATCATCCAATAAACTGGAATCTTCCATGAAAGTTGCCCTCGGCGTTAGCGGCGGCATTGCAGCATATAAAGCGGCTGAAGTGGTCCGCCTGCTGCAGGACCGCGGCATTCGCGTGCAAGTGGTCATGACCCGGGCGGCGCAGCAGTTTGTTCGTCCCCTGACCTTCGCCGCACTTTCCGGCGAAAAAGTCATTACTGACATGTTCGCCGCGGGCGACAGCCAGTCTGCGCCCAACATCGATTCCGCGATCGAGCACATCGCCGTCGCCCAGGCCATTGATGCGCTGCTGGTGGTTCCCGCCACCGCCGATGTTTTGGCGCGTTTCGCGCAGGGCATTGCCAACGATTTCCTTACTACGCTCTATCTCGCTACCACGGCGCCGGTGGTGGTTGCGCCCGCGATGAATGTCAACATGTGGAATCACCCGGCCACGCAAGCCAATCTCGAAGTTCTGCGCAAGCGTGGCGTGCGCATCGTCGAACCGGGCGAAGGTTATCTTGCATGCGGCATGACCGGGCCCGGGCGTCTGGCCGAGAACGAACTCATCATTGCAGCCACCATGGAAGCTTTGGGCGCGTCCCAGGAACTGGCCGGAGAGACAGTTTTGATCACCGCCGGCCCCACCCGGGAGAAGATCGACCCGGTGCGCTATCTCACCAACCGTTCCAGCGGACGCATGGGATACGCTCTCGCCGAAGCTGCTTTGCGCCGCGGCGCGCGGGTGCTGCTGGTGAGCGGCCCTACCGCGTTGACTGCGCCCGGTGGCGCGGAGGTCACGCAGATCGAGTCGGCCGAGCAGATGCGCCAGGCGGCATTGAGACTGCTGCCCGAAGCGACAATCGTCATCAAGACTGCAGCGGTGGCCGACTATCGTCCCAAGAACGCCGCCGAACAGAAAATCAAGCGCAAGGGCGCCATGGCGCTCGAACTCGAGCCTACCTCGGATATTCTTGCCGAGCTCGGGCGCGCCAAGCGTGCTCAGATTATCGTCGGCTTTGCCGCGGAGACCGAGAATGTTCTGGAAAACGCGCGCAAGAAGCTGCTGGCTAAAGGGCTTGATGCCATTGTTGTCAATGACGTCTCCCGCGAAGGCGTGGGTTTCGACTCCGACCGCAACGCGGTCACCATCATCACCCAAAACGAAGTGGTAGAAGTGCCTGAAACCACCAAGTGGGAAGTAGCCCAGCACGTCCTCGACCAGGTAGTTCGCTTGCGCAAACTAGCACACGCCAAGTAGCGACGGCAGCCTCACCCGTCGGGCGAGCGCAGTTCGGCAAGCTGGAGCTCAACTGCAAGATGCAGATTTCAGATGGTAGATTTCAGATTTGTACAACAACCTCACCAGCAGAAGAACTTCAATCTGATATCTTCGATCTGAAATCTGAAATCTGAGATTCTCCATGCCCCCAACCCTCAGCCCGCAACTCAAACGCGCCCTCGCCGAGCGCATCCGCTACTACAACGAACTTGGCATCTATGATTTCTACCGTCGCGGAATCGCGGCGCATCAGCCCGGGTCCGAATCGCCCCTCCAGCCAGAACTGCGAGAAGAAATGCCGCTTCGTTCCACAGTTGTCGAAGAAGAAAACTTGTTCGCCGCTCCCAAGCCGGAGTCTCGCGTTGCTGACCCGGCCAAAGCTCTGCGCCTCATCCGTGAAGATCTGGGCGATTGCACCCGCTGTCGCCTGCACAAGCAAGGACGCAAGCAGATCGTGTTCGGCGTGGGCAACCCCAGGGCGAAGCTCATGTTCATCGGCGAGGCTCCGGGCGCGGATGAAGATCAGCAGGGCGAGCCGTTCGTGGGCCGTGCCGGACAACTGCTCAACAACATGATCAAGGCCATGGGCTTGCGCCGCGAGGATGTTTACATCGCGAACATCATCAAGTGCCGACCGCCCGGCAACCGCACGCCGGAGCGCGATGAGTGCGAAACCTGTTCTCCGTTTCTCATGCGGCAGATCGCGGCGATCCAGCCTCAGGTGATCGTGGCGCTGGGAGCGGTGGCAGCCAAGACGCTGCTCGCGATCAATGCTCCCATGTCCGAACTACGCGGCCACTGGTACGACTTCCGCGGAACCAAACTGGCCGTGACTTATCACCCGGCTTTCCTGTTGCGCGATCCGCGTCAGAAGAAAGAGACCTGGAAAGATTTGCAAATGGTGATGAAAGACCTGGGCTTGCCGTTGCCGCAGAAGGGTCCGGAATAGCAACTTATCCGCGCTTCCCCTCCTGATATCAGGACGCCTGGCTTTGGGCGCCGAAGCCTGGGTCCGAGCGATCTTCCCGTTCTCCTTCTTACCGGCACATCAGAATGCGGGGCGGTGGCGCACAATTCGCGAATGCTACGATGCCCTTATGACCCGAAAGAGCCGGCGCGACCTCCATGCCTGAATTCTGCGACGTCGCTCTGCCCGTGCCGCTGGATATCGTCTTCACCTACACTCTCCCCCATGGGATGGAGCCCGTGGTGGGGGGACGCGTGCTGGTGCCCTTCCGTCAGCAGCGCCTGTCCGGGATCGTTACGGAGCAGCACGATCGCAAGCCGAAAGTTAAAACCAAGAATGTCATCAGCGTGCTGGACTCCGTGCCGGTGCTCGATGAGCAACTGATCCGGCTGGGCCAGTGGATTGCGGGCTACTATCTTGCGCCCATCGGGGAAGTCTTTCGCACCATGCTGCCGCTGAGCGCGGAATTCAAGCGGGCGATCGGATACGGCGTTACCGAGGAGGGACGGTTGGCTCTGCACCTGGCCGGCATGTCGGGATCGTCTGCCCGGTCGCGCAAGACTCCCGAGGACCAACTGGCTGAATTCCGCGTACTCGACTACCTGGCGGAACGCGATCTCACGCGAGAAGAGACTCTGCGCGCCGCCGCCCGCGTGTCCAGGTTGCTCCTGGCCGGCATGGTGCGGAAAAAGTGGCTCACGCGGGAGGACGTGTCGGAAGCACGCGCGTCCGCCCGGACGGTAAGGTGTGCGCTGTTGAAGAACAGCGAAGGCAAGCTCAACGCCAACCAGCAAATGCTGATCGAAACGCTGGCAGCGGCAGGCGGGAAGGCGCCCGTGGATGCGTTGCAGTCCTTGCCGGTCCCGCGCACGACGCTGAGCACGCTGGTGCGTCGGGGGCTGGTGGAACTTGTGAAAGAACCAGCGCAGTTCAGTCTTTCCGGGGCCAAGACCCGGGCCAGGCCGTTCGACTTTCAATTGAATCCGGCCCAGACCGCGGCGCTGCAACGCATTCAGGAGAGCATCAGCGCGGGCAAATTTGCGGGCATGCTGCTGCACGGCGTTACCGGATCGGGGAAGACAGCGGTGTATCTGGCGGCCATGCGCGGGGTGCTCGAAGCCGGGCGCTCCGCCATTTTGCTGGTGCCCGAGATCGGACTGACGCCGGCGGTGGCGGCCGATCTGCACCAGTTGTTCGGAGAGCAAGTCGCCATCCTGCACTCGGCGTTGTCTGACCACGAGAGGGCCGAGCAGTGGCATCGCATCAAGCGGGGAGAGGCGCGCATGGTTGTGGGCACACGCTCGGCTGTGTTCGCTCCGGTCTCCGATCTGGCGCTGATGATCGTGGATGAGGAGCAGGACCCTTCCTACAAGCAGGAAGAGATGCCCCGCTATCACGCTCGTGATGTGGCGGTGATGCGGGCCAAGATGGCGGGTGCGGTGGCGGTGCTGGGATCGGCCACCCCGTCTCTGGAGTCCTACTTCAACGCCCGGAAACACAAATATGCGCTGCTGGAGCTGCCGGACCGGGTGGAGCAGCGTCTGCTGCCCGAGGTCGAGATCATCGACATGCGGCAGGAATTTCAGGAGACCGGAAGCGAACAGGTGATCTCACGCAAGCTGGCCGAAGAAATCAAAGAACGGCTGGAGCGAAAAGAGCAGGTGATGGTGCTGCTGAACCGGCGAGGATATTCTCCGCTGGCTTTGTGCCGGGCGTGCGGCAAAACGCTCGAGTGCAAGAACTGCGCTATCGCGCTGACCCACCACAAACGGTCGCGACGCATGGAGTGCCACTATTGCGGCTTTACGGCGCCGGTGCCGCAGTCCTGCGTGCATTGCGGCAGCGAGTATGTGTATTTCCTGGGTACGGGCTCAGAAAAACTGGAAGAGTTGCTGCATGGCATGTTTCCCCAGGCGCGGATCGGTCGGCTTGACCGGGACACGGTGCGGGGGCGTGAAGATTTCGAGCGCGCCTTGAACGCGCTGAACGAAGGCGAACTCGATCTGCTGGTGGGAACCCAGATGATCGCCAAGGGCCACGATATTCACGGGGTGACGCTGGTGGGAGTCGTGGGCGCCGACGCGGCGTTGGGCTTTCCGGACTTTCGCGCGGCCGAGCGCACCTTCCAACTGCTGACCCAGGTGGCGGGACGGGCCGGCCGCGGGCAGACTCCGGGAAAAGTGGTGCTGCAGGCTTACTTCCCCGACCACTACGCTGTGCAATACGCAGCGCAACATGATTTCCCCGGCTTCTACGACAAAGAGCTGCGCTTTCGCAGCTGGATGCACTATCCGCCGTACAGCGCCCTGGCCAACGTGCTGGTACGCAGTGACAAGCTGGACGAGGCGCTGCGCTGGTCCGGCGTGCTGGGAAAGTGGTTTGAGACGACGCGGCACGAAGGCATCCGGGTGCTGGGACCGGCGGCGGCCCCGATTGTGCGTTTGAAGCGCGACTACCGTTATCACTTCCTGGTGAAATCGCCCAGCCGGGAGAAGCTGAACGCGCTGCTGCGATCGATGCTGGTCTATGCCGAGCGGCAGAAAATTCCGCGCACGCAGGTGATCGTGGATGTGGATGCAGTGTGGTTGATGTGAGGTGCTATGGTTTCCTTGGTGGACCTTTGTGTCCTTCGTGGTTTGTGCCTTTCGATTGCGGCGAGGAGCTTAACCACGAAGGACACAAAGCTACGCGAAGAAAACCCAGGTTTAGGGGTTCTTCTGACGCAGAAATTCGCTTACAACCTGCTTTACATCCCGATGCTGGCCGTCGACTGCGTAGTTGAGATGACGCATATCGTCCTCGGAAATCTTGCCGGCAAGCTGATCCAGTGCCTGTCCGACCTGGGGATGCCGGGCGAGCATCTCCTGCCGAATGATGGGCACGGCTTCGTAAGGCGGGAAGTAGTGCCTGTCGTCTTCCAGAACGAATAGATCGAGGGCCGGGATCAATCCGTCGGTGGTATTTCCCGCGGCCAAATCCACTTGCTTGTCTTTGAGAGCGCGGGCCAGCAGACCCAGGTCCATGATGCGCGGCGCCTCCTTGAACCGCAGGCCGTAGGTGGTGGCCAGCCCTTTGTAGCCGTCCGGGCGCTCCATGAATTCGTAGCCGAAGCCGGCCCGCCACTGCGGAGTATAGGCGGCCGCTTGCGAGAGGGTTTTCAGGCCGAGCCGGCGGGCGTCCTCGCCGCGAATCTCGATTGCGAAGGTGTTATTGAATCCCAGCGTCGGCCCCACGACCAGATTAAATTGACGGGCATATTCCGTCTTGACCACGGCGTAGACCTGTTCCGGATTGCTGGCGGCCGGCTGCTTCAGAATGGCGGTGAGGGCGGTGCCGGTGTATTCGGAATAGATATCGATGCGTCCGCCGAGTATGGCCTGGTGGCAGATGTAGCTTCCGGCCAGATAGAAGCGGCGCTCGACGGGCAGATGGGTTTTGTTTTCGATTTGCTGGGCAATGATTTCACCCAGCACAAGCTGCTCGGTGAAGTTCTTGGAGCCGACCACAATGAGATCCGCACGCGGAGGACCGCAGGATGCGAAGAGTGTAACCAGAGCGAAGGTCAGAATTGTGCGCATCGGAAATACATAGGTCCGTCGCGGATTGAAGTCCGCTCAGGATGAGAGCTTTTTTTCCAGCCATCCCAGGCTCGTGTCCGCCAGTATGGCCAGCGTGGCGGCGGGAATCGCTCCGGCCAGTATGACCTGATTGTTGACCATGGCCAATCCGCGAAAAATGTATTCCCCCAGACCGCCCGCGCCGATGGCGGCAGCGATGGTGGCCAGGCCGATCGAGATCACGGCTGCGACGCGCACCCCTGCGATGATGACTCCCAGTGCGAGCGGAAGTTCCACCTGCCATAGTAGTTGGCCGTCCGTCATGCCCATGCCGCGTCCCGCTTCAACCACCGCCCGATCCACGCCCTTGATGCCGGTGTAGGTGTTGCGGATGAGGGGCAGGAGCGCGTACAGCGTAAGCGCCAGGATGGCGAGCCGATCCGCACGGGCGCCAATCCAGGGAGCGGGCAGCAGGAATCCGAACAGCGCCAGGCTGGGAATGGTCTGGATGATATTGGCGCCGCCGAGCACCGGCTTGTTGAGAATGGGCCACCGTGTGATCAGGATGCCGAGCGGGATTCCAATCAGCACGGCGAGCGTAATGGACGCGCCCACCAGCCAGAGATGCTCGGCAGTGAGTTGCAGCACTTCAGTACGGTTCTGAGAAAGAAATTGCAGAAGATTCATCCAGCACCTCGAACCAGTCTCCTTCTTTCAGGTTGCAAAGGCATTGCGATATGCGACAACCATGGGCTCGGCCGATCTGGCAAACTCGTCCGGCGTCTTGATCACGACCAGTTGGCCGGCTTCCATGAGCGCGATACGAGTGCCGAGCAGCATAGCTTCGCGCAGGTCATGGGTGACGAAGACGACGGTTTTCCCCAGACGCTTCTGCAAAGCCTGGAATTCACGCTGCAATTCAGCGCGGGTAATGGGATCGAGGGCGCCGAAGGGTTCGTCCATCAGAAGAAAGGACGGATCGGCAGCCAGGGCGCGGGCTACGCCGACTCTCTGGCGCTGTCCACCCGACAATTCGCGCGGGTAGCGCGCCGCGAGTTGCGGTTCAAGGCCGACCAGTTGCAGCAGCTCTGTGATCCGGTGCTGAATGCGGTCGGCAGACCATCCTTCGAGCTGTGGGACGACTCCGATATTGCGCGCGACGGTGAAGTGCGGAAAGAGCCCGGTCTCCTGGATGACATAGCCGATCATGCGGCGCAGGCGGATTACATCCCATTCCTGAAGAGAGCGGCCGTCTACGAAGATTTCGCCCGCGCTCTGGGTGAGCAGACGATTGATGAGCTTGAGCGTCGTGGTCTTGCCGGATCCGCTGCGGCCGAGGAGCACCAGAGTTTCACCACGCAGAACCTCGAGATTCAGACCGCGCAGAAGCTCGTAGCCAATATTCAAGCGGTAAGAAACGTTGCGGAACTGAATGGCGGGATGGGGACCGGCCGGCATGATCGCGTAGCAATATTACGGGATTCGGCAAACCGAAACAGAACCAGAAGCCAGTCTAAACAAGAGGACACGGAGAGCCGTCAGCCGATGCGGTATGCAGCTTCCGGCAAGCCGGTGATGCGAATACCGGAATGGCCTTTATGGCGGATATTAAGCCCGATCAGGAGCGCGGTAATCTGCTCCAGGATGCGTGCATTCTCCAGCTTGCCGCCATCAATGGCGCGGACGCCGGGAATCTTTGCGGCCAGGGCGCGAACCAGCTGGATTGCGTCGGTATCATCGCTGCACACAATCACATCGCAGTCTACGGGTGCGTCACTATTCAAGACTTCGGCCGAGGTGTTGTGAAAGGCGGCAACCACGGAGACTCCGCTGGGAACGAGTTCCGCGGCCTGCTGCGCAGCGGAACCTTGCCAGACGCCGAGGGTGCGAGTCGCCCGGCCGCCGACGCTGGCGGCGAGAGGCACGGTGGCGTCCACAACGATGCTGCCCGAGCTGAGGGCCGGCTTGATGCGCTTGAGCAGCGCGGCGTGGCCCTCAAACGGAATGGTGAGCACCAGCAGGTCGGCGTCGGCGCAGGCGGCGGCATTCTCAGCGCCAGAAACTTTTGCCTGGCTGCCGGCGGCGCTCCTGATTTTAGCCGCTGCTTCCTGAGCGCGACCTGCGTCTCGTGATCCGATGATTACAGTCTCACCCGCCCGGGCCCAGCGCAGGGCCAGGCCGTAGCCTTCCGGGCCGGTGCCGCCGAGAACAGCGATGGTGCGCGGCATTATCGCGTTAACCCCATCAGGCGAACTCCGGTTCCAATACTTCCTCGAAGGAGAGGCGGTCAGGCTGGAGCTTGATCTTGAGTCGCGTGTAAATGGTGTTGCGTTCGGCGGGAATGCGTCCAGCCTCAAGAATCAGCGACTGAAAATCCTCCGGACTGGTGTACTGTCCGGCCGTGGCTCCGGCCTCGCGCGAGATGTTTTCTTCCATCAAGGTCCCACCGTAATCATTGGCGCCGGCGTGCAGACAAAGTTGCGACAGGCCCCGGTTCAGCTTCACCCATGACACCTGAATGTTATTGATGGCGCTGGCCAGCATGATCCGCGACAGCGCGTGAATCTTGAGGTGCTCGGCCAGAGTGGGGCCGGGACGCGAGAGCCCCTGATGAAAGAGCAGCGTGTTCTGATGCACGAAACCGAGCGGCACGAACTCGGTGAATCCTCCGGTCTGCTGCTGGATTTCGCGGAGGAGAAGAAGCTGGTTGACCCAATGAGCAGGGGTTTCCACATGTCCGTACATCAGGGTGGAGGTGCTGCGAATACCGCATTGGTGGGCGGTGCGAATCACCTGCTTCCACTGTTCCGTGGAAAGTTTGTTGCGGGAGAGCACGAAGCGCACGTCGTCGTCGAGAATTTCGGCGGCGGTTCCGGGCAGGGTATCGAGCCCGTTGTCGCGCAGCATCTGCAGATAGTCGGGCAGCGACATGCCAGTGAGCTCAACTCCATACACGATCTCCATCGGTGAGAAAGCATGGATGTGCATATCGGGCACGGCTGCTTTGATGGCGCGCAAGATGTCGCGGTAATAAAAGGGAGGCAGTCCATGCGGTAGGCCGCCCTGGATACAGACCTCCGTCGCGCCCAGGGCGCGGGCTTCGACCGCCTTCCGGGCCATGGTTTCGAGGCTGTGGAAGTAGCTGTCCGCCTCGCGCGGGCCGCGGCTGAACGCGCAAAACTTGCAGCCGACGAAGCACACATTGGTGAAATTGATATTGCGATTGACGACGTAGGTGACGAGATTCCCGACCAGATCTCGGCGCAGAGCGTCGGCCGTCAGTAAAAGCCCGAGAAGATCGTCGCCTTCAGCATGGGCCAGAGCTCGGCACTGTTCGCGGGAGAGAACGCCGCCATGCTGCGCTTCGAGGACAAGGTCGAGAGCGGCGCGAAGTGAGGACGAAAGGCGAGGCGCAACCTGTGACCAATCGAGCGTGGGAAAGAATTCGAGTTCAGAGTCAGCCAGAATGCGGCCCACGGTGTCTCCTTCACTACATCAGCGCACTGCATCAGCGAAACAGATCCCGAACCGCCGGGCGGATCAAGTCACGAGCCGTGCCCCGGCCGGGGCGATACTGGAACCCTCGAATGATACATGCA
>DASZHW010000120.1:0-1521 GCA_035937515.1 Terriglobales bacterium
AGAACCTGAGCAACAGCGGCTGGCTGTGCGGGGCAAGATCATCTTGCGGAACGACTCGGTAGCGCCTCAGAAAAATCTGCCCTTACAGATTTCCTCCAGCCTGGGTTGGAGATCAATCGAACTCGGCGGCAAGCCGGCCCAGTTCGTCTCCCAGCCCTATACTTCAGACATCGACCATACCGGGGCGCTCTCGGAGGCGATTGTTACTTTGCCCAAAGAGATCCCACCGAAGGGCGCGGTGGAAGTGGAAATTGGATACGAGGGCATCATTCCTCTTGATGTCACCCGGCTGACACGAATTGGTGTGCCCGCGGAGGTGGCCCGGCACAGCGACTGGGACCAGATTGGCCAATCCTTCACGGCGGTTCGCGGCATCGGATATGTGGCCTGGTACCCGATAGCAACCGAGTCGGCAAACTTGTCGGAAGGGAATAGCGTGGCCGAAACGGTGGCGAGATGGAGAGCGCGCGAGCCGCAAGCCCAGATGAAGATCAAGCTAAGTGATTCCGGAGAAGGTACGCCTGCAATCCCCCTGTGTAATGGCGAGGCCGGCGGGGTGCGATCTTACGAACAGATGAGCCGAGCATACGAAAGCGTGAACGAATGCGCGTTCCAGCCGCTTGGCGAGACGGTGCCGCTCTTTGTGATCGGCGGGTATGACGGACTGGATGAGCCGTCGGTGAATCTTTCCTACCTGCCGAATCATAGGCCGGCCGCCCAGACTTATGCGCTGGCGTTTCGACTGGCGGTTCCATTCGTGACCGAGTGGTTTGGTACTGTGAAAGCGCCGCCCAAAGCGAGAATGGAAGTTGTGGAGTTGAGCGACCCAGAGGCCGCGCCGTACGAGAGTGGAAGCATGTTGCTCGCACCTCTCAATAGCGATTCACAGGTGGCCCAGATCACAGCAGTCCACCAACTCACGCATGCTGCCTTCTTCTCTCCGCGGCCTTGGATCGACGAAGGCCTGGCACACTTTGCCCAGGCGGTGTATCGCGAACAGGCGAGCGGCCGCCAGTCGGCCCTGAATTTCATGGGCCTGCACCGGGCCGCGTTGGCGGAAGCAGAAAAAGCCTTGGATCGAGAGCGCAGCCAGAACCCTGGAGCCGATGAATCGTTGATTAGCACCAGCATCGAAGACCTCTATCGCAGCAAGGCGCTGTATGTCTGGTGGATGCTGCGTGACATGGTCGGCGACGTCGCCCTGAAGAAGGCGCTTGCGGCCTATCGTCCAGAGGACGACACCACGCTTTCGTACATGCAGCAATTGATCGAAGCACAGACCAAGAGCGACCTGGGATGGTTTTTCGATGACTGGGTGTATCGCGACCGCGGTCTGCCGGATTTCAAGCTTGCGACGGTCTATCCATGGGAAACTTCCGGGAATGCGCATGTGGTGACAGTCAAAGTTGAGAACCTGGGAAATGCCGCGGCCGAGGTGCCGTTGATACTCAAGATGGAAGAAGGACAAGTTACTAAACGGCTCCTGGTGCGTGGAAAATCGAAAGCCATCATCCGCATCGA
>DASZHW010000121.1:0-1530 GCA_035937515.1 Terriglobales bacterium
GATTGCCCGCAGTCTGGTGACACGGCGTACCTTCACCATTGGGCTGCTGCTGCCGGATTTTACCCATCCCTTTTTCGCGGAAATTGCCAAGGCGGTGGCGGAGACAGTGCGGCCGCATGGCTATCACGTCATCATTTCGTACTTCGACGAAAATCCCGAACTGGAAAGAAATGAAGCCGAGTCTCTGCTGGCGCGACAAGTGGACGGGCTGATCCTGGCATCGGCGCAGCCCGGCGCCAAGGCTTTCGCGGACATGCAAAGGCGAAAGGTTCCGTTTATTCTGATTGACCGCCCCATTGCGGGGGTGCAGGCCAGTTTCGTAGGGGCTGACAACCAGGCCATCGGCCAGTTGGCCACGACCCACCTCATCGAGCGGGGCTGCCGTCGAATTGCGCATTTGCGCGGCCCGGGAATCGGGATTGCAACCGGGCGCATGCAGGGCTATCGCAGTGCGCTGGCCAAGGGCGGGCTGGAGTTCTTTCCCGGATACGTCCTGGACGCCGGTTATCAGGACGACACCGGCCACGATGCCATGCTCAAGTTGCTGCGAAAAGAACCGCTGCCCGATGGCGTTTTTTGCTATAACGATCCCGTGGCGGTCGGCGCCATGCGGGCCATTTCCGAGTCTGGCCTCAGAGTGCCCGAGGACATCGCAGTTGTGGGAGCGGGCAACGTCCATTACTCGGATTTTCTGACTGTGCCCCTCACTACCGTCGACCAAGGAACTTCCGAGATCGGCAAACGCGCCGCCAACCTTTTACTCGAGCGCATCGCTTCGAAACGCTCTCTGCGAGCCCGCAAAGTGCTCATCGTTCCCAAGCTGGTCGTCCGGAAATCGACCAGCCGTTCGAGTTCGGGCTGTGATGTGGACGCTATTACTCCTAATGGGCGAAAGAATTTAGCGAGGACGTAAACCCCCATTCCGTGGTGATGATAAGAGTCGCGCCCTGAGGCCGACCTCAACGGAGAACTGACAACTCAAGAACTGATGACTGACACTTTCCCGATACAGCAGCTTCTCCATCCCACTACAGGTTCTTACCGATGTCTCGCCAGCCGCGAGTCGGTTACTTTAATGGTGCCGTCAAAATAATCAAGGTGGAGGAATCATATGAATACGGACGAGGTGAAGGGAAAGACAAAAGACATCGCAGGCCGAGTGGAACGCCAGGTTGGAGAGTGGACCGGCGACAAAGAAGCGCAGGCAGAAGGCGCTGCCAAACAGGTGGAAGGAAAAATCCAGACTGCCTGGGGCAAGGCGAAGGACGCCGTGAAGAAGCCCAGCACAAGTCAAGGTGACCAGGATCGAGCTGAAGATCAGGCTGAAAAGGACGAGGCACAACCACGACGGGACCGCGCAGCCAGCGAGTAAGTGCGACGCAACGTGCGGACTCGCGCTCCGGGTTCCCCCACGGCTGCCGAAGGCTAATGACTATGCTGCGGCGGTGTCAGGGTTTGAACCAGTGCCGCACTCAACTGATCGGGCAGGAATCCGAACGGGCCGGGCTTGCTTTTATAGGCAACGCGGCA
>DASZHW010000122.1:0-53744 GCA_035937515.1 Terriglobales bacterium
CTTTCCGGTGATCCGCCAGTACTTGAGAAAGCGGTTCATATAGAGGTTCGCGAGCATGGGGCTGACGATTCCGTTTTGTGGAGTTCCGCGTCGGCTGCTTCGTCCTCCCGTCATGCGTCGCTTGCCCTTCTCGTCCCGTTCCTCGACCGGGACCTTCAACCACATCTTGATCAGATGTAGCACGTCCCGATCCACGACGCGCCGCGCCACGGACCTTAATAGTTCCGCATGCGGGATCGTGTCGAAGTACTTGGACAAATCAGCGTCCACTACATCGGTGTAGCCTGCGCAAAGTAGCTTGTGCACTTTCTGGATGGCATCGTGCGCACTTCGCTTGGGTCGATAGCCATAGGCGTCGGGTTCCAGATCCGATTCGAAGATGGGCTCCAACACCAGCTTCGCAGCGGTTTGCACCGTGCGGTCCCGTATCGTCGGGATCCCGAGCGGCCGCTCCCCGCCTCCGGGCTTCGGGATCAATACCCGTCGCACCGGCTGTGGTCTATACGTCTTGTCGTGTAGGTCTTTCCTGATTCCTTCCAACCACTCCGACCGCCCCTGTAACTCGATCTGCTCGAAGGTCTGCCCATCCACGCCTGGTGCTCCTTTATTAGCTTTCACCAGTTCGTAGGCATGGTTCAGAATGTCTTCGCGGTAGATCTTGTCGTAGAGCAGATAGAAGCGGAAGTCAGGCTCTTGCTTCGCCTTCCGATACAGCTTTCTCTGAAGGATCCGGACCGAAATCGGTGTTTCCAGGCTCATCGCCAATCACCCGTCCTCTTCTTCTTCAAAAGCCTGTCCAAAGTAAGGGCCCTTCCCTCCACCGGCATTACCCGGCTTCTTCGGTACCTCTGACCCTTTCCGACACCCAGACGAGCCATCGTCCTTTCTAACGATGTTGGATGGCGCGACCTCCACTCATGCTGAGCCTCCCCCAATTACCCAGACCGCCTTCTCTGCATGCCGTGCTCAATACCCCGGTGGACTGGATCAGGTGCATGCGTTGGTTACTTCCCTGTCCACGCGGCCTTCCCCGTCTCATAGGCGGGTCGGCGTCCACGTCTTTACTTTCGAGGCCTGCTCAAGCTTTACTCGCGTTACGGCCTGCAAAGTTGCTCGCCCACCCTATGTGGGCTTTATCACGAGGCTTCATCTAGTCGGGCGTCGCCCGGTTTCGATGCTCGTTAGCTACCAGACCTAACCAACATCTGTCTGGGCGGGTCCTTCCCCCGCTGGTGTTCTGCGCCGTTGGGGCGCACTATGAGATGGGTTGTAGCCTTCGGCTCTGAAACATCGCCGCAGCAGAGGCCATGCTAGGGGGTGCAGTGGAAGATCCGGGCGGGCAGAATGTTCAGGAACTGGAAGTTCTGCCGCACGTTGCCGAAGCTCGACTTCAGATACGGCAGCACGGTGTTGGTGAATTGATACACCAGCAGCGCGCCTTCGGGTTGCAGCAGTTGGCGCGATTCCTGCAGAATCTCGCGCCGAACCTGGTCCGGCATCGTGCTGTAGGGGATTCCGGAGATGATGTAGTCGGCGCGCCGTTGTCCCAGCTCTGCCAGGACCCGGCGAACATCACAAGCCGAGCCGTGAACGGCGTGCAGGCGCGGGTCGTTGATCTCTTCACGCAGGAAGGCGACGAACTCTTCATTCAACTCGATAGCCACCAGCACGGCATCGGGGCGCATTCGCTTCAGCACTTCCTGGGTCATGGTCCCGACACCCGGGCCGTATTCCACGATGACTCGCGCTTTCTCCCAGTTCACCCGATTCAGGACATCATTGACCAGAAATCTGGAACTCGGAATCACCGACCCCAGCATGGTGGGAAAGCGGAAGAAATTGCGCGCGAACAGGAACCACCGGGAGGAACGGGGAACCCGATAAAACGCGGTCTGCGGTTTTGACGACACCCGGATCACCCCTTGTTCATTGCGGAAACTGCTGTTTCCAACATACACCGGAGAGCTGTTGGAGTCGTTTACGTTTTAACAGCAGATTGGTTACTGGAAAAGGGTACTTTCGTCATCCGGGGACCGACGCATGCTACTCATGGCATCTTGCCGCAGGGACGCTCGCGGGCGGAAAATTGAGGTGTACCCGGAAGACTTCCACGCGGTTGGGAACAAGGACACCTCTTGCGAAGCTGGACGGCTCCATTCCTGAAATTGATTTGGGGAACGTATTTACTACTGACCTCAATCTACTGCCTGCTCGCGTTCCTGCCCTACACCTACTTCGCTCTGATCAAGGCTCCCGCCTACCCCTGGATGCCGTGGTTTTCGCACTATCACGGATTTCTGTACTGGCTGGCACTGCTGGCGGCGGCCGCAGCGGGTTGGACGGGTAAGAAGAAGCCCTCCGATTCTCTGCTCCTGGGCACCCTTGCGCTGGCGGGCATCTATCTCGTGGCTCGGCCCTTCATGCCGTCACTGCAGAACAATTGGACCGCCTACCGCTGGAGTCTGGCGGCCCTGCTGCCCCTGATGGCGGTGGCGATTTGGGACCTGCGCCAGCACTGGCCCGCGGCCGAGGCCGAGCGTAGCGATATTTCCCTGCTCGAATACTCCAGCGGGATATGGGTGGCGGCCGCCGTCACTGCGCTCTATGCGGCCGGTGACGTGGTGCGCAACCACTTTGAGAAAGAGCCGGTCCGGTTTGATTTCGCGAAGTTCGAGCTGACCGGCTGGAGCTTGATCTCGCACATTCTGGTCGCCACTATAGTGATCACGGTTCTTAATCTGATTCGTCTGTCGACCCGGCGTGCGCGCCGTCCGACCAGCTTGCGTCTTGCGCTCAACGGACTGGTGATTGCGTTTGTAATCGGCATCGCCCTGAATCACTTTCTGGCCAGCGCTCTGAGCTTCGAAGGCTGGGCCGCGTATCTGTATGCCACAGTCTTTGCCATCGCAATCACTCTGCTTCTAGGCTCCCTGGTGCTGCCCAGCGTCACCACGGCACAGCGTTCCCGCGCGGACGAGGGCCTGAGGGCGAGGCTTACGATTGCAGCGATTGCGGCCCCCATGTCCATCCTCGCCGTCGCCATGCCGACGATCATTGGGAGTGGCGACTGGAACGGGGTGTTGCAGGGTACCTTCACCGTATTTTTCTGGATCGTCCTGAGTCTGTGCGCCTACGCCCTTCGACCCAACCGGAAACGCTATTCTGCCGTCACCCTGTTGGCGGTGCTGTTCCTGGCGGGATTTGGCTATAAGTCTTTACAGGCCACGGAGATTTTTTGGGGCCGGCCGCTGGGCACGACCGATGATGACGTGGCGCGCGCCCTCGAGACCTACGCAGCGCACGACGCTTCTTTCCAGTTGGCCCACCACATCCTCGGCAATTCACGCGAAGCCCCGTGCGGAGATTTGTGCCGCATTCTTCGGCAGCACACGAATATCCGGGACGCCGAGGCCAAAATTGACGTGAAGCTGGTGGATCCACTAGTGGCCACGACTGGAGAGCGCCCCAATATTTTTATTCTTGTGATCGACTCCATGCGTCCCGACTATCTTGGCGCCTACAACCCGAAAGTGGACTTCACCCCGAACCTGGACGCTTTCGCGCGGGACGGCGTGGCGCTACGCAATGTCTTCACTCAATACGCGGGCACAACCCTTTCGGAGCCTGCTATCTGGTCGGGCGCGATGCTGCTGCATGCTCACTACATGCAGCCGTTTTCGAAGGTGAACAGTCTGGAAAAGCTGGCGAACGCAGACGGTTATCAGATGGTGGTGAGCTATGACACGGTGCTAAGCCAGATTCTTGCTCCCTCCGATAATCTGGTCAAGATCGATACCGACAAGCCGCTGTGGAACCGGTTTGAGGCCTGTTCCACGTTGCAGCAGCTAGCCAGCACGCTCGACGCTCGTGCGGACAGAACCAAGCCCCTGCTGTTCTACGCGCAGCCCATGAACGTGCATCAGTTCGCGCACAACAACATGCCAGGTGCCAACGATCCGGACTGGCACTTGCGGCCGGGATTCAATGACAGAGTAGCCCACGAGGTGCATCAGGTGGACGGTTGCCTGGGAAGTTTTTTTGCCTACCTGAAAGCGCGCGGTTTATACGAGCAGAGCATCATCATCGTGACCTCGGATCACGGCGATGCGACCGGCGAATTCGGGCGGTACAGCCATTCGACTTCAATCTTTCCCGAGGTGATACACGTGCCTCTGCTGGTCCACCTGCCCGCAAACCTCCGAAGCAAGCTGGTCTACGACGACGACCGATTGACCGCACTTACGGACATCACGCCGTCGCTCTACTACATGCTCGGGCACAGGCCCATCCGCTCCAACCCAATCTTCGGCCGCCCCCTGTTCGCCGAGACCCGCGAGGAACTGGATCGCGGTCGCAGAAACGAGCTTTTCCTGGCGTCCGACGAGCGGGCAGTGTACGGATTGCTGGCGGACAATGGCAGGTTTCTGTATACGACCTACGACTCGCCTGCGAAGAGCTTTCTGTTTGACCTGACCCGTGATCCCTACGCCGAGCACAATATGCTGACCGAACCATTGCAGCAGGAGTATGCCCAGCAGGTGATCGAGCACCTCCACGCGGTGGCGGATTTCTACGGATATAAACCAGGAGTGGGATCGCTGCTGGCGGCGGCCCAGTAGCTCGCTTACGAGTTGTCAGTGGGCGGCTCTCCCCGGCTCTTCCCTTTCCCCGGCAATCCTGCCGGGTTCTCCTGGATGCGCTCGCGGAAGCCCCCACGGAGGCCGCTGGCCAGCGAAACGCTGGACTCGCCGAACTTGTCCCGCAAGCGGTCAGCTGCGGAGAGTGCCTGTTGCCAGCGCTGGCGCCTGCCATCTTCCAGCATGTCAGTTTGTTCGGTCTGGGACTCAAAGGATGACGCGTGTACTCCCAGGAGACGCACTTCAGCGCCCTTACGCCAGTTTTTGCGGAAGAGCGTCCGCGCGTGCTCAAAGATTTCGTTGTCGAGTTGGGTCGGCGACGGCAGGGTGTGAGCGCGGGTGATGGTGGTGAAATCCTTGTAGCGCAGCTTGAGCTGGATCGTCCGGGCATGCAAATGGCTTTCGCGCAAGCGGCGGCCGACCATTTCCGACAAACGCATGAGAGTGGATTCCAATTGCTCGAGGTCGGCCGTGTCATTGTTGTAGGTATGCTCGTGGCTGATGGATTTGGCGCCGGTGTCAACCCCAACCTCGCTGTCAAACCAGCCGCCGGCGTCTTCCCCCCGGGCCTTGCCTGCTAATGCAAGCCCCCATTTTCCAAACCGTTCTTCGAGAAACGCTGCATCGAAGCGAGTGAGGTCTCCAACTTTGTGAATGCCCAGGCCGTGCAGGCTCTGTTCGGTTACTTTGCCGACGCCCGGAATCTCGCGCACGTCGAGCGGGGCCAGGAAGTTGGCCTCCTGTCCGGGCACGATCCAGAGGACTCCATTCGGCTTGGCCCGGGCAGACGAGACTTTCGCGATCAGCCGCGATATGCCAATCCCGATCGAACAGTTGAGCTGCGTGTCTGTCTTCATCTTCTGATGAAGCGCGTGGGCAGCGCGCAGTGGCGGGCCGTGCAGCCGTTCCGTGCCGGTCATGTCGAGATAGGCTTCATCAATGGAGGCCATTTCGACCTGGGGCGAAAACGACGTCAGCACGCAATGCACCTTTTCCGAGCACTCACGATAGCGATCAGGATGACCATTGACAAAGATGGCCTGCGGACAAAGTTTGGCCGCGGTGCGCAGCGGCATCGCGGAGTGGACTCCGAATTTACGGGCTTCATACGATGCCGCGGACACCACGCCCCGCTCGTCGCGTTGCCCGCCTACCACTACGGCTTTCCCTCTTAATTCCGGATTGAACAGTTCTTCCACGGAGACGAAGAAGGCGTCCATATCGACGTGAAAGATCGTTCTGGGGAAAGGTGTCACGGTTGAGTGATCTTACCAAGAGGGGAGCACTCGACTACGCGGTGATGACATGATTTCACCACAAAGGACACAAAAGTACACTGAGGAAATCCTCAGGGGCTCCGCCCTTCGTGTAACTTCGTGTCCTTCGTGGTTCATGAATTCAGGGCGCGACCATTGCACTCGCGCGGGACATTCTCGGCCGGGTATCGTTTATAGTTTCCTGGTCGCAATTCACTGACGTACTGCCAAATCTAGGCGAGGATCCTATGACTCGGTTGCGCTGCTTCCTATTTGCATGGTGCTTCGCCTGGACTGCAGGTTCGTTTGCTCAGGAGCCCGCAGCTCAACTTCCTGACGGGCCCCAGGCGCAGAAACCCGAAGCGCCCGCTTCCGGGGCAGCTAGTTCGGTCCCTAACGTCGCGCGACGGCCGTTGGAAGGCCGAAGGATCCGTCTCGCCTTGCTCTCGCCCGTCAGCTCCAAGTCTCCGAGCGGGTCATCTTTCATGGCAATGGAAAATCCAGTCGAGGTGGAGGGCAAACCGGTCCTTCCCCAGGGGACGCTGGTGGAGGGCCACCTGGAGACGATTCCCGCGCGCCGGATGATGCGGCGTGGCGCACTGCGCATGGTTTTTGATCGCGTCAAGCTGCCCGATGGCACTTTGCAGCCTGCGAGGTTCGAGTTGTCTTCGACCGAGAGCCAATCCGCGAAGGCCGACAATGAGGGGACCGTCCATCCTACGGTGAGCAAGAAGCGCCTGGCGATTCAGTTGGGTGGCACGGCTCTGGTTGCGAAACTGGCGGACGATCTTTCCGAGGTAGCGTTGGCCACCACCGCCGGCAGCGCACGATGGTATGGCCTGGCCGCGAGCTCTACATTTCTTCTGCTGCAAAAAGGTCGCGAGGTGAAGCTCAAGCCGGGAGAGGTGATCGAAGTTGATTTTGTGAGACAGGGCGCGGAGTTACCGATGGGCGCACCCGCCCGGTAGATCTACTTGAAGCCTTCTACGAGATACAGGTCGGAGAGTGTGCGGCCATACTCGTAAACGTATGTCTTGGCGTCGGGCGTAATGAGGATTGGCCCGATATCAGTGATTCCGGCACGATCAGAGGGGATGATTTCGCGCCACAATTGTTTTTCTCCCGTCGTTAAATCAAGGCGAAAGACTTTAGCCGGCAGGTCCCCCGCGCGATAGATGAAGAGCGAACGGCCATCGGCCGACCAGGCCACCGGAGTGTTCCCCTGGGGAAAGCCGCGAATGGAGCGGGGATCCCCTCCATCCACGGGATAGAAATATCCATTCCTGTCAGGACCGACCGCTGCCACTGATTTGCCATCCGGAGAAATCTCCCACTGAGAAGCGCTCACTCCTTCCGGAGTAATGGCGCGGGCCGCGCCCCCATCTATGTTCTGGACATAGAGCCGCACTCCATGTCCGGCCTCGCTTCCCAGGAATAGAAATCGCTTACCACCGGGAAACCAGCGCGCGCGGACGTGATTGATGGCATCGTGAGTGAGCGGCCGGGCCTCTCCGGCGCCAGTAGGCAGGAGCGACAATTGAAAAGGCGCCTGCAGACTACTGGAAATTACCCACTTGCCGTCGGGCGACAGGGCCAAAGCGGAGCCATCTCCGAGCCGCACCGCCGGGGAGCCATCGGTGTTGCGGGTGTAAGCACCATAGTTTTCACCGCCGCCTTCTCCGGCCTCCGTAAACACCACCGTTTTCCCATCGGGGGAAAGGTCGTCTGGAACCGACCAGTCCAACCAGGAGAGATCCTTCTCCTTGGCCTCGCCGTCCGCACGACCCACCATTCCGGCACGCACTGCATCCAGGGTCATCAGGATGCTTCCGTCACGTTTCACGTCCAGTAGAGTGAGGGTTCCTGGCGACCTGCTGAACACACGCTCTTTCCCGGACATGTCCACAGCTGTGAGAGACCGGCCGTTTCCTATCCTCGTGGAGGTGAACCAGATCTCGGTT
The DNA here is from genome assembly GCA_035937515.1 of Terriglobales bacterium. GTDB lineage: Bacteria > Acidobacteriota > Terriglobia > Terriglobales > Acidobacteriaceae > JAIQFF01. The sequence goes on from DASZHW010000122.1 coordinate 7,855, forward strand.
CCATCGGGAGCCCATGCCAGCCCCTGTGCGCTTCCCCACCCCTGGGAGAGCGTTTTCTTGTTGCCCGCCAGATCCACCACTTCGACCGAACCGGCGTCATCGCGCCGCGCCGGGTGATCAATAAAGGCAATGAGATTCCCTTTGGGAGAGATGCGCGGATGGCTGATCCAGCCCGCGGTCTTGTAGAGCACCTTGCCGATGGGAAATTCCAGGCGGTTCTGTCCCTCTAAATCCCGTACGATGACGAAATTGTTCCCGTCCGGGGACCAGTCCGCCCACTGTACCCCTTCCAAAACCTCGCGCGGAGCGCCTCCGCTCAGCGGCACCCGGGCCAGAACTCCGCTATAGATGAAAGGCTCAATCGTCCGACTTCCGAGCAGGACCGCCATTTCTCCCGCCGGGGATATCGACAAGACCTCAGCGTTCTGCAGACCGAAAGGACGTGATTCCGGGCTGCCCGGCCGAGTGGAGAAAATCTGTACCGGGTCTTCTTCCCAGGCGGCACTGTAAAAAACGGTTTGCACATCGGGAGCAAAGCGAGCCGTACGGATGTCGCCGTGACGAAAAGTGAGCTGGTGATAGACCGGCGGTGCGGCGGGCTTGGTCTGGCCCGTCTGCCGACCTAGAAAGAAGGCGCCGACTGCAGCCGCCAGCAACAGCCCAGCGAGCAGAGGCGCCATCACCCTGTTCCGATTAGGAGGCTGGCTCACAAGCTCTCGTGTTGCAGGCGCCGCGGTCACGGCCGATCCGCTCTTTGCCGCCAAGCGTCCGGAATCGGTATCCCGTTTCAGCCGCTTCAGGTCGGCCCGCAATTCGGCTGCGGTCTGGCAACGCAGGTCGCGGTCCTTTTCCAGCGCCTTGTTAATGATCTCCTCCAACCTGACCGGAAGTTGCGCGTTCAAGGTGGTTGGAGGCACCGGCGTATGCTCAAGAATTTGATTAAAGATCACCGCCGATGTGTTTCCCGTGAAAGGCTGCCGGCCCGTCGCCATTTCATACAGCACGACCCCAAAGGAAAACAGGTCGGTGCGAGCGTCCAGATTCTCTCCCCGAGCCTGCTCCGGGGACATGTAAGCCGCGGTTCCTACGGTCGAACCTGGACTGGTGAGATCAGCACCGGTCGCAGCGGTTGGCATCGAGGTTTCTGACCCCGGAGATATGCTCCGCGCCAGGGGATTGAGCTTGGCCAGGCCAAAATCGAGGATCTTCGCGTGTCCACGGGCAGTAACGAAAATGTTAGCGGGCTTGATATCGCGGTGCACGATGCCGCTGGCGTGGGCGGCGTCCAGAGCATCGGCGATCTGAGTGCTCAAGTCGAGCAACTGATCCAGCTTCAGGGCGTGGCCTTCGATGCGATGTTTGAGGGTTTGTCCCTCCAGCAGCTCCATGGCGATAAAGTGATCGCTGCCATCTTTATCGATCTCATAGATAGTGCAGATATGGGGATGGTTTAACGCAGAAGCAGAGCGCGCTTCCCGCTGAAAGCGCTCGACCGCCTGGGGATCGCGGGAAAATTCCTCCGGCAGGAACTTCAGGGCTACGAAGCGGCGCAGCTTGAGGTCTTCCGCCTTGTAGACAACTCCCATGCCGCCACCGCCTAGTTTTTCTACGATGCGATAGTGGGAGATGGTGCGCCCGATCATGCGGAAAACCGAACCAGACAGCCGCTTATGCTAGCGACTAATGGGTTCCAAGTCAATCGCTTCGGGGCGCTGGGGTGGGGTTGTGATCCCGGTACGGAGCTGGCGGGCGCGTTCATAAACCCGGGAATATTCCTTGGCCGAGGCATTCCAGGAAAAGTCTTTGTTCATGCCGTTGCGCATGAGTTGCTGCCAGGAAGTCCGATCGCGGAAGGCACGCAACGCTTCCTTGATGGTGAGCAGCAGTGCTTCGCCATTGTAGTCGGTGAACTTGAACCCGGTGCCCTTGCCGGTGCGAGCGTCCCAGTGTTCGATGGTATCGTCGAGGCCGCCGGTGGCGCGCACGATGGGCACGGTTCCATACTTCAGGCTGTAGATCTGGTTGAGGCCGCAAGGCTCGTAGCGGGAAGGCATCAGGAACATGTCGCTTCCCGCTTCAATCTTGTGCGCAACCGTGTTGTCGTAGGCGACTCTGACCGCAATCTTCTGCGGAAACTGCTTGTTCAGGCGGAGAAACATCTCCTCATACGTTTTGTCGCCGTTGCCCAAAGCAACAATAATCATCTCCTCCCGCGCCAGACGCTCCATGATTTGCGCGATCAGGTCGAATCCCTTCTGGGCCGCGAACCGGGAGACAATGCCGATGACGGGCAGGCCGGAATTCGCATCCGTCATTTCGAAAGTTTCGAGCAGGTCTTGCTTGCACTCGGCTTTGCCGGTCAAATCCCCGGGGGAATATTTGGCCGCGATAAACTTGTCGGTTTCAGGACTCCACTCGTCGTAGTCCACGCCGTTCAGGATCCCGGTCACGGACGAGCCCCGCGTGCGCAGCACCCCTTCCAGGCCAAATCCGAACTCTGTGGTCTGAATCTCCTGGCTGTATTTCCGGCTCACCGTGGTAACGAAATCGGAATAAACCAATGCGCCCTTCAGGAAGTTTACGTTGCCGAAGAACTCCATCTTGGAGATGGTGAACAGGTCCCAGGGCAGCGTCAGCAAAGGCAAGGTGTCGGGCGGGAACAGTCCCTGATATCCCATGTTGTGAATGGTGAAGACGGTGGCGACATCGCGAAATGCGGGATCTTCGGCATACTGCGTGCCCAGCAGAACAGGAACCAGCGCGGACTGCCAGTCGTGGCAATGGAAGATCTGGGGCACCCCTAGAATCTTCGAGGCTTCCAGCACAGCGCGGGAAAACAGGGCGAAGCGCTCGGCGTTATCTGGATAGTCGCCCGCGGAGGTGCCGTAGAGCGCCTCGCGATCGAAAAATGGAGGGTAGTCGACAAAGTAAAAGCGTACGCCGGAAAGGCTGCCGGCACTGACCACCGAACAGAAGCGGTAGCGGTCATCGAAAGGAATGGTGATGCTGCTGACTGCAGTCTGTGCATCCGTGAGGCGAGTTTGCCGATAGCGCGGGAGATAGACGCTCACCTGGTGGCCGGCAGAAATCAGGGCCCGGGGCAGGGCTCCCACGACGTCGGCCAGCCCGCCGGTTTTGGAAAATGGCACACCCTCGGACGCGACAAAAACGATACGCATGAAGCCACTCCTTATCGGGCGCCGACCCGGGCCGGCCGGCACACGTTATTATAGGGCGTACTGGTTACAGCATACTCTTGTGTGAAATCCGCTCACACCAAGAACCGGGAACCCAAACAGGGCAAGAAAGAGAGTCAACGTGACCAAACCCGCCGTTTCCGAGAGGCGACCCAGCCGGCCCAAGCTAGGCCAGCATTTTCTAACTGACCCGGGGGCCGCCCAGCGCATCGTGGAAGCGCTGGGGGATATTTCGCAGAGTACGGTCCTCGAAATCGGCCCGGGGCGCGGCGCTCTCACTTCCCTGCTGGCGAAAAGGGCGCGGCGACTCATTGCGATCGAGTTGGACCGCGTTCTGGCGGCGCAGTTGCGCATGAATTTCTCCCAGGAGCAGAACGTGGAAATTATCGAGGGCGACGTTCTGGCCATCGATTTCCACACTCTTTTCGGACCCAAGCCCGGCAGTACGCGTCCCGGCATGGAGCACCGTCCGGAACCGGTGCGCCTGGTGGGCAACTTGCCCTACTTCATCACTTCAGACATCCTGTTGCGGTTGTTCGAATTCCGGCAATACTTCGAAGTCATCGTTCTCATGGTGCAGCGAGAAGTAGCGGAGCGTCTGGCGGCGCCGCCCGGTGGGAGTGACTACGGATTGCTGTCCGCCACCGCCCAGCTCTACGGGCGAGTGGAGAAGCTGTTTACCCTGCGGCCGGAGGCCTTTTCACCGCCGCCTAAAGTTGATTCGACCGTGGTTCGGCTGCGCATCTCTTCGAAAATCGACAGCTTGCGTGTGCGGGAAGCAGATTTTATTAGCTTTCTCAAATTATCTTTCGGGCAGAAGCGAAAGACGCTGTGGAACAATCTCAAGTTGCAGTACCCGCCGGAAACACTGCGCGCTGCGATGGAAAAAGCGGGAGTGAAACCGGCAGTGCGGGCCGAAGCTCTGAGTTTGGAAAAGACTGCGGCTCTGTTTCGCGCCTTGCAGGATTGACGCGCGATGATGTTGGGGACTGGATTCCCGCCAGGGGGATGTGGATGATGCAAACGACGATCCGCCATCCCGCCGTAGCCGGGCGTTTCTATCCGCGCGATCCCGATGATCTGCGGACGGACGTGCGATCGTACTGTTCCCCGGCTCAGGAGACCATCGCGGCGCTGGGATGCATAGTCCCGCACGCCGGCTACATGTACTCCGGGCACGTGGCTGGCGCTGTGTATGCCAGGCTGGACCTGCCGCGACGATGCATTCTGATGTGCCCTAACCATACAGGGATGGGACATCCCCTCGCCATCATGAGCGATGGTGCGTGGGAAACGCCGCTTGGACTCATGCCCGTCGACACCGAGCTGGCCCGCATTTTGAAGCAGCTCTTCCCGCTTCTCGACGAAGACACGGACGCGCATCGCGCCGAGCATGCCGCCGAAGTGCAACTACCTTTTCTTCAGACCAGAAGACCAGACTGTTCGTTTGTTCCGATTGCTCTGGGAACAGGCAAGTATGAGCTGCTGGAAACGCTGGGCGAAGCGATTGCCGAAGCAGTGAAGGCGCTGGCCGAGCCGGTGCTGCTGATCGCGTCCAGCGACATGAACCACTACGAAAACGATACCGTGACCCGGCAAAAGGATTTCAAAGCCATCGAGCGCATCCTGGCGATGGACCCGCGAGGACTGTTCGACGTGGTGATGAACGAGGACATCAGCATGTGCGGATTCGGACCGACGGTCGCAATGCTCACCGCCGCCAGGCGATTGGGCGCAACTGGCTCCGAGCTGGTCAGGTATGCCACTTCAGGAGATGTTTCGGGCGACCGTGAAAGGGTCGTGGGGTATGCCGGCGTGGTGGTGCAGTAGGGAAACCTGCCGCCCCCAGAGCGGTTTGCTATTCGATCTCGAGTTCGGTGTCCTGCTTGGGTTTGGCCGCGGGTGCAGCTTTTTCCACTGGAGCGTCGGGGAGTTCCATTCCCAGGTCACCCAGTTGCAGGCGCAGATTGCCCGGGTTGGTGGCGTAGGCCATGGCAGTAGCGTAGTCGATCATCTCCGCGCGAATGAGTTTTTCGATTTCGCCGTCAAAGTGTTGCATGCCCTCGGTATCTCCGTCTCGCATCGCGTCCAGCAGACTTTTCCCTTCCACCTCGCCTTTGTCCAGATACTCGCGGGTGCGAAGAGTCGATTTGAGGATCTCGAGAGCTGCCACCCGCCCAACTCCTTCTTTGCGCGGGAGCAAACGCTGGGAAACAATGTAGCGGAAACTTTTTGCGAAACGGTTGCGAATGGTGTGCTGCTCGTTCAGCGGAAACACTCCGATGATCCGCTCTACGGTTTTTGAGGCGTCCGTAGTGTGCAGGGTGGAGAGAACGAGGTGACCAGTCTCCGCCGCCTCCAGCGCAATTTCAATCGTCTCCTTGTCGCGCATTTCACCCACCAGGATCACTTTGGGCGCTTGCCGCAGGGCCGCTCGCAGCGCCATGGCAAAGCTGGGAGTATCACTGTGCAGTTCTCTCTGATGGATGATGGAACGCTTGTGGCGATGCATAAATTCCACGGGATCTTCAATGGTCAGGATGTGGTAGGCCTTGGTTTCATTAATGCGATCCAGAATGGCCGCCAGAGTCGAGGATTTTCCCGAACCGGTGGGGCCAGTGACTAGAACGATGCCGTTCTTTATGTCGGCAATGTGGCCGAGTTCCGCCGGCAGTTTCAGTTCCGCAAAAGTGGGGATGCTCTTGGGGATCACGCGCATCACGATGGCGTGGCTTCCCCGTTGCACGAAGACATTCACGCGGAAGCGCGCGGTGCCGGGCAGACTGTAGGAAATGTCGCACGATCCCTGCTGTTTCAAGGTCGCGGCCGCCTGCTGGTTGCTCCCGATGAGTTCCTCCGCAATTCGTTGCGTGGCATCCGGACTCAGAACCGGCAGGCCCGGCAATTTCACCGGCACCAACTGGCCGCTGACCTCGACGTGGGGATGGCATCCCGGGGAAAAAATCAGATCGCTTACATGGGTCGAGACCTGCAGCATCGACAGCAGCAATGCAGGGGTGGGCGGAATCGCTGCAGGAGCGGCGTTCGGAAGGGGCGCTCGGCCCGGTGTGGCCATGAAACCTCCAGTATTGGCGCGGTTTCTGTAGCCTACGTGCCGGTAGTGGTCGCCTCAAGTAACGCAGGTAATTGACCCTGGCTCGCGGTCTAGCCGATGCACCGAAATTTCGTCGGGAAACCGACGAGGCGATTAGAAGTTTCTCATTCGTGCCGGCAAGAAAAAGGGTGACCGCGAAGGGTCACCCCTGTCTCAAGTTATGGTTCCGAACCGGATAATCCTCTCTCGAAGATCAGCGGATGACCTGGAAATCGGCGCGGCAGCCGTGATCCACCCATATGCCACGACGGTCGTACCCCCAGCTATAACCCTGCCGGCATGAGGAGTCACTCCGTTGCTTCAATAGCCGCACCCCGCCCCGCGCGTCGGCCGCGCAGTAGTGCCGGTGCATGTCATCGGAGGAACAGGAGATGATCTGATCGGGATCAGCTCGGTCGCGGTCGTACCGGTCTCGATCCCGGTTCCAGCCGCCGCCTTCGCCACCTTCAACGACGAAATCAGCCCGGCAACCGTGATCGACCCAGACTCCTCGGCCATCCTGCCCCCAACTGTAGCCTTCACGGCAAGGGGACTGGCTGCGCTGCTGTGCCAGCCGGACCCGGCCTCGTGTATCGGCCTGGCAGTAGTGCCGGCCTCCATCATCGGACGAGCACGAGATAGTGGGGGAGCCACCCTGGTAAGAATTCCCCGGATAGGGGCCGCCGCCACCCCCGTACTGGTAGGCGTTAACGATGAAATCGGCCCGGCAGCCGCGGTCTACCCAAATGCCGCCACGATCAAATCCCCAGCTGTACCCTTGATTGCAGGGGGAGTCGCTGCGCTGCTTCGCCAGTTGCACCCCTCCCCGCGTATCCGCGGGACAATAGTGCCGCCGGCCATCGTCGGACGAACACGAAATGCTCTGGGCCGAGCTGCGCTGGGTGAAAAACAACGCTGCCGCAACCACGCCCAGTAGAACCCAAGTCTTCGTAGTAAACATTCCCGACCTCCTGAAAGTAAAGGGTGATGGTCTGAGAGCTTACCAAGCTCCGGAGGATTTTGGTATTCCCGAACTCTCTCCTTGAACCGTAGCATCACCCGGCGGTGTCTCGCTATTTATGCGAGGATCCGCTTGAACTGTGACTTGAGGGTGCGGGAGCGCTCATCCTTGAACTGGCGCCACCGATTGAAGACGAGTGCGACGTCGGTCCGCCACGGGGCCCCACGACTCGAGCGCCGCCTGATCCGTGCATCGATCCAGCCAGCGGGGCGCGATTCATCCCGCCGGCCCCTCCTGCCGGCCGACTAAACTGCTGCGAGACCCTTCCCAAGTCGCGCACGCTCCCCCGAGGAATTCCCAGGCCGGCGGAATCGGCACGAATCTGCAAACGGCTCCGGGTCGCGAAGCCCGAAGCCGGCAGCGCAACTCGATTGACGGCCAGGAATTGTCCCGGTCTCGACGGTGGCCTCGGAACCATAAAGGTCGCGGGTGCGTTGACGATGTGCGGACCGGTGTTCCATCCACTCCAGGCTCGCCCGGGCTGCCAGAACCAACCAGATGCCGGGACAAACACCCAGGAACCGTACCGGTAAGGCATCCAACCCCACGGGTAGCCCGACACCCACGTATAGCCCGACCCGGGATACCACATCCATGAGCCATTCATGAACGGATCCCAACCCGCGCCCACCAGAAAGGGCTGCCACATCACGCCATAGCCGGGGAGGTCATAGAACCCTCCATAGTAGTTCAGGTCGCTAACGCCGTAGCCGTAGGGCGAGAAATTGCCGGAAACCGTGCTGTATCGTTGCTGATACTGGTCCTGTTGCTTATCCCAATCGTCGTAGGGATCGGACTCCAAATTGTTGGCCAGGGTGTAGCGTCCCTCCGCCAGATCAAACATCGCGCTGTGCTTCTTGTCGATTGCGACTCTGCCCGACGGGCTTTCCACGTCGACGTCACCCTTGAAGACAGCTACCGTGGCAGCGTTGTCTTTCAACTCCACGCGCAGATGAGCGGGCTTGGTTAGCGCCAGCTTCTCCTGGCCGAAACCGAGAGAAAATTCTTCCCCTTTGCCGCCTCTGAAATTCAGGTAAGCGGTTCCCTGCTGAAGATTCACGCTAGTGGCTCTGGCGCCGGAGTCATGCAACGCAAGTCCGGGAAATTCGACCACCGTAGCGGGCGTCATGCGCAAGGTGCTTCCGTCCTCGAACTCGACTTCAGCCCGCGCCCCCGGTCCCGTCCGTAGCCTGGCGCCCTGGGTGATGGGGAGATTCAGGAAGGCCTGCTCGAAGCCCCGTCCGGCATTGCGATCAATTTGGACCTCTCCATCCGCCTGGCTCAAGCGCACGATGCGGGCCTGCGAGTCGGCCACAGATGGAATCGTCACCCAGCAGCCGGACGCGGCCAGCGCCAACGGCAAAAGCCATGAATTGCGCGTGGACATAGCTGCCTCCCGAGACTTCCCCTACCCCATTAGAACACCTTTGGACGCAGTTGGTTGTCAATGAAATAAATAGAGTGCAGGCCCCGTGCAGCGGCCTGACCGCGAAATCATGGGGTTACGAGGGCGGCCCGCTCCACCATCCTCTGAGCCCGGGCCCGAACCGGATTGATGACCGATGAATCGCTGGCAATGCTTTGCAGGATAGGAACGACCGCCGGCAGTTCCTCCAAACCATTGTCTTTTGCCATCTCTTCCATGCGCTTCAGTTCTTCGTCCAGCGCCAGCTTCTGATAGCGATGGAAATATTGCAGCCGGCGTCCGAATTCCAACGTGGAGGACAGGCTCTGGAAAAACTGCGTCAGTTGCTGAACTGCGGGCAGCGGGGAGTAGTTATAAGTGGCACTGGTGGTCCGCGCGGCATCCTTGTAACTCAGAGTCTTGGCGCCGGTGGACGCCAGTTTGCGCTTGCCGGAGTCAATCTGGCCTTCGAAGTAGCGCGCCCGTCTAGCCAAGTCGAAGACCCGGCTCCCGGTGGAGGGCGCGATCGAGAAATTCAGGTGAAATGGCTCGCCCTCCGCCTCAGGACTGAGCTTGCCGTCGGAGTCATAGGTCGAGCGGTTGTCGGAGGAAACCGAAATAACGTAGTGGGAAGGCTCTGATCCGGGGAAATCCAGGGTGAAAATGATGACTGCGGTCTCCTGGGCTCGGGCGAAAACGTTCAAAAGCAAAAGGAACGATAAAAGACAAAATGCCGACCCACAACACGGCGCTCGTCGGACGGGCGAAATCATCCTCTTCCAATGAGAGCGCATCCCCAGAATTATGCCAAAAAAGAGAGCCGGGCGGCGGGACTGCGCTGTAGCCTTCATTCTCCCGCGACGCGCTGGCGCCGGAGGGTGGCCGAGGTATGAAGATGGCAGATGGCGATGGCCAAGGCATCGGCGGCGTCGGCAGGTTCGGGAACTTCACTGAGATTGAGCAGACGCGTCACCATGTGCTGCACCTGTCCCTTCTCCGCCCGGCCATAGCCCACCACCGCACACTTGATGGAAAGCGGAGAATACTCCGCGACTTTCAACCCGGAAGACGACGCCGCCAGCATAGCGACGCCACGCACCTGGCCCAGTTTGAGCGCTGATTTGACGTTGACCGCGTAGAACACATCCTCGATGGCGACATCGTCCGGCCGGTGCTCATGGATGAGGGCTTCGAGGCGGCCGAAAATAGTTGCCAGGCGTTGCGGAAGAGGTTCGCGGGGAGAGAGTTTGATGGCCCCGCAGGTCAGACAAACCAGGGCATCGTCGGGACGCAGTTCCACCACCCCGAACCCGGTGTACTCCGTGCCGCAATCTACGCCCAACACGCGCATGGGGACTTTTAGCTTCTGGCTTCTGGCTCAACTTTCAGCAAGATCAGACTAGCAGCACCTTGGCCGGCGCGCCGTGCCTTCTTCGGACTCCCGGCAAAAAGCCGCGTAGGCCTGGCGGGACGATGCCACTTGTCTGCGATTCAGGAACCGTGCATAGGCAGACTCATCGAATATTTCGCGCAAAGCTGCGACCAGCACGGACAGAGGGCGCGTGAAACCCCGCGAGCCCAGCTTGACTGGAAACTCAGGGGCACTTTTGCCCAGGGGGCCGTTGCCCGATGCGTCCGCCGCTTCCACATTTCTTGACCGGTACTTCATCCCTGTTCCTCCGTCGCGAACCGGCTGGTCACAAACGGCGACTCCCGAACTCTCGCCTGCTTTCGGCCGGAAAGCACTCGCGCCCATTCCACCAGTGATTCGATCAGGATCAGCCCCACCATCACGATCAAGGTTCCGGTGACCACAGCATCGAGCCGATCGTTGAAAATCAGCCGGATGTTGGAGCCCGGGACCGAGGCTAACTGTCCGGCGTGCGACAGAAAACCGATCCGCGGATTGGGATCGAAAATTTTGTGCCACGAGGCGGTAAAAGTCACCGCGACCAGCCAAATCAGCGGCAGCAGTGTCACCGCCGCATAGCGGGCTTTGCCCATCTTAACGATGATGGTCGTGGCCACACAGAGGGCGACGGTCGCTAGCAACTGATTGGCGATTCCGAACAAGGGCCACAAGGAATTGATCCCGCCCAACGGATCTTTGACGCCTTGCCACAGGAAGTATCCCCAGGCGCCCACGATCAGCGCGCTGGTGGCCAGGATGGAGGGATACCAACTGGTGCGCCCCAGCGGCTTCCACACGTGTCCGAGCGCATCCTGCACCATGAAGCGGCCGACCCGCGTGCCCGCATCGAGCACGGTGAGAATGAACAATGCTTCGAACATGATGGCAAAGTGATACCAGATGGCCATCAGCGCCTGTCCGCCCAGGCTGTGGGAGAAAATGTGGGCCATGCCCACCGCAAAAGCAGGCGCGCCCCCAGTTCGGTTGTATAGCGTTTGTTCACCCACGGACTGCGCCAGCGCGTGCATTTCCGCCGCGGTGATGGGAAATCCCCAGGCGCTGATGGCGGTGGCCGCGGCTTCGGGCGCCTGACCCACAATTCCCGCTGGACTGTTGATCGCGAAATAGATTCCCGGTTGCAGGACACAGGCGGCAATCATGGCCATGATGGCGACCAGGGACTCCGCCATCATGGCGCCATAGCCCACCATGCGGGCTTCAGTCTCGCGGCGAATCAGCTTGGGTGTGGTCCCGCTCGAAATCAGGGAGTGGAATCCGCTGATCGCTCCGCAGGCGATGGTGATAAATGCAAAAGGAAAAACATTCCCTGCGAATACCGGACCGGAGCCGTCGATGAAGCGGGTCAGGGGCGGCATGTGCAACGTGGGACGAAGGGCAACAATTCCCAGTGCGAGAAGGGCAATGGTTCCCAGCTTCACAAACGTGCTGAGATAGTCGCGAGGAGCCAGCAAAAGCCAGACGGGCAGCGCCGAAGCTGCAAATCCGTAGACGATGATCAGAATCGCCAGGGCGGGCGCGCCCAGCGTGAACCAACGGGCCACGGCCGGAGTCTGGGACGCCCATTGTCCGCCCCAGATCGCGAGCATCACCAGAACAAAACCGAGGGTCGAAGTCTCCAGCACTTTGCCCGGCCGCAACCTCCGCAGGTAGACGCCCATCAGCAGAGCGATGGGAATGGTCATGGCGATGGTGAATGTGCCCCAGGGACTCGCCTTCAGTGCGTTTACTACTACCAGGGCGCAAACTCCCAGCAAAATCACGATGATGCTGATCACGGCGACATAGGCGACCAGTCCGCCCAGGCGGCCAACTTCCTCCCGGGCCATTTCGGTGAGCGACTTGCCGTCGCGGCGCACCGAGAACAGCAGAATCACGAAGTCCTGTACGCAGCCGCCAAAGACGGCCCCGGTCAAAATCCACAACGTTCCGGGAAGATATCCAAATTGTGCCGCCAGCACCGGACCGACCAGGGGTCCGGGCCCGGCGATGGCTGCGAAGTGGTGTCCAAAGACTACCCATTTGTGGGTGGGGACGAAATCCCGGCCATCTTCCAGACGCTCCGCCGGGGTCGCGCGCTGCGCGTCCAGCATGAGCACTTTGGTCGCGATGAACTTGCTGTAAAACCGGTATCCCAATGAGTACGTGCAAACGGCCGCGACCACCAGCCACATGGCGTTGATCTGCTCACCCCGATGCAACGCGACCGTCCCCAGGGCCAGTGCTCCCAGGACCGCCACTCCTAGCCAGATTGCAATGCGAAATGCCTTGGGCATGAGATTCGATAAGTTACTGGAGATATTGTGGCCAATCGCGTGACGCGGCGCAATGTGCAAACCAGGCTCAGGGGGCTGCAAACGGAACCAAATCGCACCGTTTAGTGGTAATCTTTAGGTTCCGGTGCATGTAACTTAGAGCACAAATGTATTCCGCGGATCCTTAGAATTCCTCAGGACGCCGGGAATATAAAGCCGCAAGTGTATGCGGCGCACAGGAGCAAGCGATGAAAGTTGGCGTCCTCACCGGCGGAGGCGATTGTCCGGGATTGAACGCAGTAATCCGCGCCGTGGTGCGTAAAGGCTGTTTCCATTATCAGGATGAGTTTGTGGGCTTTCTGGAAGGCTGGCGCGGCGTTCTGGAAGACAAGAGCATCCCGCTGGATCTCTCCAGCGTGGGCGGAATTCTGCCTCGCGGGGGCACGATTCTGCGCACCTCGCGCACCAATCCCGCGAAGAATACCGATGGCCTGGAGCGATGCATCGCCACCTTGAAGCGCCACCATGTCGAAGCCTTGATCGCGATCGGCGGTGACGACACCCTTTCCGTAGCCCAGAAACTGCACCTGAAAGGTGTCGATGTGGTGGGTGTGCCCAAGACCATCGACAACGATCTGGCGGGCACCGACTATACGTTTGGATTCGACACCGCGGTCAACATCGCCACCGAAGCCATTGACCGGGTCCACACCACCGCCGAAGCCCACAACCGAGTGATGGTGGTGGAAGTGATGGGGCGGGATGCCGGCTGGATCGCGATGTACAGCGGCATCGCCGGCGGCGCAGATGTAATCCTGATTCCCGAAATGCCCTTCGACGTGGACAAGGTCGCCGAGACCATCCGTTTGCGGCACGCGCGGGGCCGCTATTTCAGCATTGTGGTGGTGGCGGAGGGCGCGAAATTCTCGACGGATGTCGATTCCAAGCACGGAGCGCCGGTTGTGGTCGACATGGGCAAGGACGAATTCGGGCACGCACGGCTGGGCGGAATTGGAAACACTCTGGCGCGCGAAATTGAGCGCCGCACCGATTTCGAGACCCGAAGCGTGGTCCTGGGGCACATTCAGCGGGGAGGCTCCCCCAGCGCCTTCGACCGCATGCTGGCCACGCGTTATGGCTTGGGAGCGATCGACATGGTGCATCGGGGCGAATTTGGTTGCATGGCGGCCCTGCGTGCCAACAAGATCGTCTCGGTGCCGCTGGCCGACGCCATCGCCAAGAACCGCACCGTCGATCAAGAAACGATTGACGTTGCGTTTGGCATTCTGGACAAGCTGAGCCCGGACAAGGTGGCGGCAGAAGAGTAAGGCGTCTGACGCCTCAGATATGACGCCCTAGGTTCGAAGTCTGACATAGCAAACAGCATGGCCGGACTCTACGCCCGCCTCGCTCCCTGGCTGTTCCTCATTATTGAATTGATCCTCGTGCTGGGCGCGCTGGGACTGATTCTGACTCGTTCCGGCAAAGAATCCTCTACATCCAGGTCGTTTCAGTCGATTGAGCGATGGTTCCGCAGACTCGCGCGCAGAAAAACCGCCAGTCTGGTGGCGGTGGGTCTGTTCGTCCTGATTTCGCGCGCGGCGCTGATTCCTCTGCTTGGCCTTCCCCAACCCCGCTGGCATGACGAATTCAGTTATCTTCTGGCCGGCGACACCTTCGCCCAGGGCCGGATTACGAATCCGACCCACCCGATGTGGATGTACTTTGAAAGCTTTCACATCATCCAGCAGCCGACATATATGTCGATGTATCCTCCGGCCCAAGGCCTGGTTCTGGCATTGGGCAAGCCCCTGGGACATCCGTGGATCGGGCAATTGCTCGTCACCGCGCTCATGTGTTCGGCATTGTGCTGGATGCTTCAGGGTTGGCTTCCGCCGGCGTGGGCTTTGCTGGGCGCATTCCTCGCAGCATTGCGCCTGGGTATTCTCAGCTACTGGATGAACGGATACTGGAGCGCATCAGTCGTGGCGCTGGGAGGGGCGCTGGTGCTGGGGGCAATGCCACGTCTGAAGCGGACTGCGAGGCTTGAAGACGCGGTGTGGCTGGTCCTGGGGCTTGCGATTTTAGCCAACAGTCGTCCTTACGAAGGGCTCCTTCTCGGACTCGCGGCGGCGGTCGCGCTATTTGGCTGGCTGGCTGGCTCGCGCAGGCCCAAATTCCCGGTCATCCTGGGCCGGGTAGTTCTACCGATCGTCATCGTGGGAACACTCGCCGCGGTGGCGACCGGATACTACTACCATCGCGTAACCGGCAGCGCGTTTCGCATGACCTACGAGATCAACCGCGCCACATATTCGCAGGCACCATATTTTTTGTGGCAACAAGCCCGGCCGGAGCCTCAGTATCACCATCCGGTCATGCGCGAGTTTTATCAGCGGGAGTTCCGCGTGTATCAGCAAAGCCGCACCCTCACGGGCTTTCTGAGAAACTCGGGAGAAAAGTTCAGCTCGTTGTGGAGCTTCTATCTGGGGCCAGTACTCACTCTCCCCCTGGTCGCGTTGCCCTGGACATTTCGCGATCGGCGCATGCGCTTCCCCTGGTTCGCAAGCGTCTTTCTTCTGCTCGGAATGACGGTCGAAATCTGGACCTCGCCGCACTACCTGGCAGCTGCAACCGGCTTGCTGTATCTGGTGCTGACCCAATGCCTGCGTCACTTGCGATGGTGGCGCTGGCGAGAAAGACCGCTGGGCTTGGCTATGGTGCGATCCGTCCCGGTCATTTGTTGCGCCATGATTGTGCTGCGGATCAGCGCGGTGGCGGCACGGGCTCCCATTGAGCCCCCGTGGCCCCGGGGCAATCTGGAGCGGGCTGCGATCCAGCGCGAATTGCAGAATGCACCCGGAGGCCAGCTGGTGATCGTGAGCTACGACCAGGGCCATGATCCTCAATGGGAATGGGTATACAACGCAGCGGACATTGACGCCGCCAAAGTGGTTTGGGCGCGCGACATGGGAGAGCAGAATAACCAGCAATTACTGGAATACTTCCACGACCGGCGCGTGTGGCGGGTGAACCCGGACCGCTACCCACCAAGGCTGGAGCCATGAATCCTGGGTCGTGGCTGACGGCCAGGCGTGTCCAGATTCATGGCCTCATGCTGGCCGTGTGTTTGTGGACGGCCTACGCGGTGGACATGTCCGGGCCTGGATTGCTGGACCGCGCAGGTCTAGTGAAGGGGACGGATTTCCTGCATTTTTACACTTTAGGGACACTCGCATTGCGGCATCGCGGCGAACTCCTCTACGATATGCGCGCCCAAGCGGACCTCGCGCGCGAATTGGTGCCGCAAAGCTCGAACAGTGTCTATGTTCCGCTCTACGGGCCGCAGGTTTCACTGATTTTTGCGCCCTTGGCGCGGCTCTCCTACGGTTGGGCCCTCACCGCCTGGCTGTCGCTGAACGTTTTGATTTACGGCTTGTGTTGCTACACGGTGTGGAAGACTTGCCCGAGTCTTCAAGCGCAGCAATGGACAGTGCTGATCCTCGTGGTTGCTTTTCCAGGCGTCTTTCATTTGCTGCTTTGGGGACAAACGTCGGGCCTGGCGTTGCTGTGTTTCACGCTCGCCTATCTGGCGCTGCGGAGTGATCGGAGGATGCTGGCAGGATTGGCGATTGGATCACTGATTTTCAAACCCCAGTTGGGTCTGGCCGCGGCGGTAGTCTTTGTGTGTGCTCTGGAATGGAAGGTGGTCTGGAGCGCGTTGGTGGCGGCATCACTCCAGCTTGCAGCCGCGTGGATACACTATGGCGCCGCGGTCATGTGTGCATATTTCCATGCCCTTGCGAACATCGAAAGCATGTTGCTTCTGCTCGAGCCTCGCCCCTATCAAACCCATTCGCTCCGGTCGTTCTGGTCCATGCTCATCCCTTGGCCTCGCGTAGCTTTGGCACTGTATGTGATCAGTGCCCTGGGCGCGCTTGTACTGGCGGTGCAATGCTGGAAGGGTAAAGCGTCTCTCGAAATTCACTACGCGGCGTTGGTGGCGGCTTCAGTTCTGGTGTCCCCGCATCTGACGGTTTACGACCTGGTGATTCTCGCTCCGGCGTTCCTGCTGCTGGGCGACTGGAGTGTGGCGCATCGCGAACGGCTGCTGGCATTGCGGGTTCGCGAGCTTCTGTATCTATGCTATCCGTTGTTCATGATCGGACCATTAGCGCAGGTAACGCACCTGCAACTTTCGGTGGTGGCGATGACCGCCCTGCTGTGGCTCTGTTGGCGAATTTCGGCAGGCAGCCTTTCCACAACGTCAACTCCGCTCGCAGTGTCACCCTGACAAGCCGAACAGAAACGTCAGCGCTTCGGGGAAGCGTTTGGCCCATTCTGCCTCGTTGTGGGTCGCGCCGTCGTCAATCTTTACCAGCAATCGGTCGCTTCCTAGTCCTGCTCGCCGCACAATGTGCTCCAGGTGGCGTACATCTTCGACCGTCTGCCGGTCCCGATTGTCACGTCCCGCTTCTCGAGTTCCGATGGCCATGAATACCTTCGCTGGCCACTCGTGGAAAGCCCGGCTGCGTCTCAAGAGTTGGCGGTTGGAGATGAATAGGGACGGACTCTCCAGCAATAGACGGCCGAAAACTCCGGGACGGTCGATTGCGGTAAACAGCGAAATGATCGCGCCCAGTGATGACCCACCGAGACCAGTGTGGGCTGGACCCTTGGCGATGCGGTAGCGCTCAGCGACAAAGGGCGCGACCTCGTTGATCAGGAAATCGGGATAGCGCTTGCCCTGCGGCCGCAGGATGGGAGGATGGAGCGAGCGATAAGGCAGATACTCCCGCGGGCGATCCTTCTGCGCGTTATCTATGCCGACAATAATGATTGGCGGAATCTTGCCTTCATGAAACAGTCGGTCCGCAGTCCGGCCCGCCTGCCAGTCAACTCCAATGTACGCCGTTGCCGGATCAAACAGATTCTGTCCGTCGTTGAGATAAAAAACGGGATAGCGGCGGTGATGGCTTTCCGGGAGGTCGTAGAACGGTGGCAGCCAGATGCGGAGCATACGAGTATTGCGGAAAATACGGCTTCGGAATTCGTGCAGCCGCAACTCGCCTGCGGCCGCGGCTTCGATAGACGAAGCCGCCGCACTATCTCCTGCTATTGTTGGATCTTTTTCCATGCGTGTCAGTGAAGGTTTCTCTCCCGCCGGACGCCGGGCAGCCACAGCAGCGACGACGACAGGGCGATGCCGGAAATAAGGCCCAGCGAGGTCAGGCACAAGATGCACCAGGCCGCCAGAACGAAACCTTCAATATAGGTGAGGTAGAGCGCGAAACCCAATCCTGCTGCTGACCCAATCGCCAGTATTGCCGGCGTGTCCGTATGGTTGCGATAGAAGGTAGCCAGCACCAGCAGGGCCAGATATCCGGCGATCCCGATCAAGGCCACGGGAACGCCAAAAATTGCAGAATAAGTGCTGCGGTTCACGATGTCGCAGTTGAAACTTTCCCCCAGCTCGCAGTACGAGGTCTTTGAAGTGCCGTAGTGATGATGCAGAGAAACCGACGACACAACTGTGCCGCTGACAGCCAGCACCGCGATCACCAGCAAAAGGCGCCTCGCCAGCGGCGTCATGGCAGACCGCATCCGGTCTTGCTCCCCAGAACCTGCAGGGACAGCGTTCCCTCCTGGCGTTCTCCGTCAGCGAACTGCCAGGTGGGGAAATGCTTGATTCCCGCGTCCTTGCAGACGGGAGCTTCGTCGCGCGACCCGGGTATGCCGCACTCAACATAGGGAACGTAGTGGAAGGAGGTTGCAAACATTTCCTTCTGCTCAGCACAATGAGGACACCAATACGCGCCGTACATTCTCGCCTGCTTCGACGCCAAACACTGGGCGAAGGTGTCGAGTCGATGGCCGCGTTGACGCATGGCTAGGTAAGCGACCGCGGCAAACGCAGCAACAATCAGCACCACGGTCACAAGCTTCCGCGTAAGTGATGATTTTGCCTGCTGCTGCGCCTGCTTTTCCCGTTTCTCGCTCACCTTCGACATGGAATCTTTTTATACCACGACGTTCAGCGCCGAAGGCAGCACATCTAGGGTCCGGCAACGCAAGGTCAGCACCTCGCCGTCCACCATAACGTCGACTGGATCATCGAGCTGGAAATCAATGCGCGTCGCTGCCCGCCGTTCCGCCATGGGATGGTTGATATGGGTGCCGTCGTAGAGGGTCGGTAAATTGCGGATCAGTCCCAGCCGCCCGATCGGGCCCCAACGTACGTACTCGATTAATCCGTCATCCACTTCGGCCAGAGGAGCGATCATCATGGTTCCGCCGGTGAACTTGCTGTTGCTGAAAGTGAGGAACAGGCAGGGCCTGCGATCGGTTTCCTCATCACCATCGACCCGCAAGGGAAAGGGACGCCGCCGGAACCGCGCCAAACTGATGAATATCGACGACTGATAGCCAATCTCTCCCCAACGGCTGAAACGACGGGCACGCAGAGTTGCTACGTCCGCAGAGAATCCCATGCTCAGCAGGTTGATGTAGTGAAGCGCGCCGGATTCGTGGGTCAGACGGAGAACATCGCAGGGACGCGAGCGCCCCTCCAACAATGCATCCATGGCAAACTCGACTCCGCGATCGCTGAAGTCGCGCAAGAAGGAGTTGCCCGTTCCCAAAGGAAGAAAACCCAGCGTTGCGGGTTCGCGTTCGCTCGCCGGGAAGAGTCCGTTGACCACCTCATACGCGGTCCCGTCCCCGCCAACGGCAATGAACTTGCGATGCCCTCTGGCGTAAGCGCCGCGAACCACTTCGGTGGCCTGGCCCGGAGCGGTGGTTTCGGCCACGGTCAAATTGATTCCGCCTGCCCGCAAGCGAGCGATCGCGGGCCCGACCAGTTTGCGGCATCGTCCTCCGCCTGCTGCAGGATTGACCACGGCAAGAAACTCGGCGGAATCATTCACGGCGGGCCCTTCAGTTGCTGATGCATCGCTGTGAAATGGCATGGGAAGTCGATCAGCTCATATTTCAACAATAGCGGCGCGGCTCAGATGCTTGCGAATCTCTTCCGCAAGAACGTTGCGCTTGATTTTCATGGCGGCGGTTCGAGGAAAATCCTTCTCCCAGATCACCAGACCGCCCACCCGCTTGAAATCGGGCAAGCGGCGGTTGCTCATGACAATCTCCTGCTTCAATGCCTCGTTGAATTCCTGCCCGGGCTCCAAATGCAGGACCAGCACCAGCATCTCGTGGCCCAGAGTCTTTGCCGGCCAGATGTAGTTGGCGGCAAAAATGCTATATTCCTTGGCCGAGATTCGATCGAACGCATTTTCGATGTCTTCCGGATAGATGTTTTTGCCACCCCCGGTGACGATCATGTTTTTCTTGCGGCCAAAGAGTTGCAGATGTCCGCTGGCGTCGAAGCGGCCGAGATCCCCGGTGAGGAGCCAGCCATCCACGATGGTTTCCGCGGTAAGTTCCGGATCATCGAGGTAGTGCGACATGACCGTCTTGCCACGAGCCGCGACTTCGCCGACACCTTCAGAATCGGGATTAAGCACCCGTAGATCCACTCCGGGTAGCGCTTTGCCCACGGTGTCAGCCCGGAATGGCTTCAGATCGTTCAGCGTGAGCGCGGTGCCCGCCTCGCTCAGTCCATATCCGTTGACCACGGGAATGCCCAGATCGTAGAAAAACTGCAGCGTGGACGGCTCCATGAAGGCACCGCCCGTTACCATCAGCCGCAAGCTCCCGCCAAAAGCTTTGTGCACCTGCCGCAACAGCACGCGGCTCAAGCGCACATCGGGACGCCATCCCGTAAAGAATTTGTTCAGCGCAATGGATCGCTCGAGCACGAAACGCTGCGGCCCGGAGAGCGCATCGAATTTGGCTTTGAGCCCACGCTCCAGATTCTTGAGCACCATGGGAACCAGACTCACATGGGTGATCTTGTAGCGGACGAAAGCGTCACGCACGAACTCGGGCCGCAGGGTGCGCAGATGCACCACGCAGGCGCCGCAAACAAACGGACCGATAAAACCGACCATGAAGTCGATCGCGTGATTGGTGGGCAGAATGCTCAGGTAGCGGACGCCGGGCTCGAAGGGATACCAGGCGATCAGCGCCTTGCACTGTTCAAGGTAGTTATCGTGAGTCAACACGCATCCCTTTGGGCTGCCGCCGGTCCCGGACGAATACACGATGCAAGCCACGTCCGGGCGCTGGCGCGGGATGAATACGGCATCGCCCTTGCGGCGAAAATCTTCCCAGCGGAGGGCGCCCCCCAGTTCCGCTCCCGGCGGCGCTTCGGTGACCAGAATCGTCTCCAACTTGTGATTCTTGAACTCTGGAAGCTGCGCCAGGAGGCGCCACAGGTAGTATTCGATGACCAGAGCCTTTGCCTGGCAGTGCGCCAGCAATTGCAGGTGCTCGACCGAGGTCAGTTTGTAATCGATCGGGACCAGCACGCCTCCGCTGTGAAAAATGGCGTACGCGGAAATCAGCCATTTCGACTGATTGGTCATGATGATGGCGGCGCGGTCGCCGGCTTTGAACTCTGCATCCTCCAGGGCGCGCGCCAGCGGCAACGCCATCTCTTTGAAATCCGAATAGGTGAGACGGGTTTTTTCCTTGTCGCGGTCGGATTCGATCAGACAGGTTTCATTCGGCCAGCGATCCAGCGCCTCGCGCAACGCTGCGCCCAGGCTGCTGTATTGGTCCAGGTTGAGCATGAATGCTTATTTCACCACAGACACGGAGACACACAGAAAACGGTTAGTTATCAACTCATCACCCAACGCGCTCCACCGGGTTACAGTCTCGCTTGTATCCGGCTGGCGAGAGTCCTGAAGTCAGAGACTCCTTGCAATTCGTAGTCGGGGAGTTCGACGTTGAAGTGACGCTCGAGACGGGTAAGCAGGTCCAGCGCCTGCAAACTGTCTATCCCCAGAGTCTTGAAGAAGTCATCGTCGGGAGCAAGTTTCTCGCGCGGGACCTTGAACTGGACCGCCGCCAGGTTCAGGATTTCATCGAGCGTCTGCTGAGCATTGGCCATATCTCAATCCATTCTATGGGAACAGCCCGGATCGCGGATTCATGGCAAATAGGGCTGTGCGTCGCTGCTTTCCACAAATTTCTTCAGTCCGGCCTCGACCGCCGGCTGGGTGAATAACTCACAGAAGATGCCAATCTCCAGCTGCAGCTCCTCGTACGGAATGGGCTTGATGAACTGTTTGGCTGCGATCGCCGTGTCCCGGTCGAATTTGGCCAGCTGCGCCGCCGTGCCCCGAGCCACGCTCAGCGACTCGCCTTCACCCACCAGTTGGCTTACCAGGCCAACCTGCTGGGCCTTAGACGCATTGAAGCTGCGACCGGTCAGCAGCAGGTCGCGCACAACCGCATTTCCCAGATCCCGCTTCAGCCGGGGGATTCCACCGAATCCGGGAATCAGTCCCAGCCGCAGTTCGGGGAAGCAAAAGCGCGCCCGCTTGTCGGCGACAATCAGGTCACAGACCAGAGCCAGCTCGAATCCCCCGCCGAAAGTCAGGCCGTTGAGGGCCGCGATGGTGGTCAGGGGCGCACTGTCGATGGCATTCATCACGCGATGGATCCGCTCCAGAAATTCCCGCACCCCTCGCACCGCTGCCTCTTTCTCCATGCCCTGTGCGCCGTGATAGAGCTCGCGCAGATCCGCTCCGGCACAAAAGCCCGAATCCAGTTTGCTGTACAGAATCATGGCATGCGCATCGGACTGCAAGCGCTCCAGGGCGGACACGAATTGCTCCAGCTCCTCGAGCGTGAGCGAACCGATCTCGTTACATGGCAGCCGATGCAGCGCCAGCTCGATGATCCCGTCTTTGAGCTCCCAGGAGAGCGTTTGACCTTCGAAGTAGTTCATGAGGCCTGCTTGACGCCATACATCTCTTCAATCTCATCCTGCAGGCGAGCTGCAATCAAATCCCGCTTCAGCTTGCCGTTGGCAGTCAGCAATCCGCTCTCAATGGAGAACGGCTCGGCGCGAACATGAAAAGCCCGCACTTGCTTGTAGTGCGGTAAGTGCGGATTCACCACGTCGATCGCTGCCTTCACCTGTTCTCGCGTCACCTTGCCGGTCACGATGGCGGAAAGGTAGCTTCGCCCGTTTCCCACCAATACCACTTGCTGCGCGCCCGGCAGATTTTGCAGCAACTGGTCTTCGATCGGCTCGGGCGCGATGTTGTGGCCGGAGCCGAGAATGATCAGGTTCTTGATGCGCCCGATGATACGCCAGTTCCCTGCCGCATCGACCTCGCCCTGGTCGCCGGTGTGGAACCAGCCATCGCGCTGCACTTTTGCAGTTTCTTGCGGGCGGTTCCAGTAGCCCGCAAAGATATTCGGCCCCTGCACAACGATTTCTTCATTTTCGCCGAGCTTCATTTCGACACCCTGGATGGCCGGTCCCACACGCCCCGGCTCCACATGACGGGGATCGTCCATGGTGCAGATCGCGGTGGTTTCCGTCAGGCCATAAACCTGGAGCACTGGAAGGCCCAGCATGATGAAAAAAAGCTGCGTTTCCAGGTTGAGCGGAGCGGATCCGCAAATCAAAGCTTTCAAGTTCGGCCCAATCATTTTCTTGCGAATGGTGGGGAATATCAGGGAATTGGCCAGGGCCAGCCAAGCGGCGTCGGAAAACCGGGCGCGGCCCTCCTGTTTACGAATCCACGCAGCCTTGGCCTGTCGATAAATCGCGAGTGCCAGGCCGCCCGTCTTCCAGAGCTGCTCGTCTACGGCTTTGCGCATCCGCTCCAGCAAGGCCGGGACGTTCAAGAAGTAGTTCGGGGAAGCCTCGCGCATCTCAGCCGACAGCTTGCTCAAATCACTGTTGAGAGTCAGGAGGCTGCCCCGCAAGAGACAGGTCAGCAGCATGATCGAGGAGCCCGCAAAGCAAAACGGGAGGTAGTGGAAAACTCGGTCCTGCCCCGGCCTGTTCTCCATCAGTAGATCAAGACGTCCGGAAGTGCAGTCCAGCATGTGGCGAACGTTGCCTGCGGTCAGCATGACACCCTTGGCCTCGCCCGAGGTTCCGGAGGTGTAGATGATGGTAGCGGGATCGGATTCGGCGAGCCGTGGCTTCCCATTCACGCTCGCTCCCGCATTGGAAAAGATTTGGTCGAACAAATACTGCGGAGGCGCCGCCGCCCAAGTCTGGGCAATGCCATCTCTCAGCTCGCTGTCGCCGCAACAGATCAATGTCGGCGAGCAATCCTTCATCATGGCTGAAAGTTCGGCGGGCGCTTGCCGCGCGTAGAGTGGAACCACGATCAGGTCCTCCGCCATGATCGCCAGATCGAGCGCGACCCAGTGGACGCCGTTATGCGCGAGCAATGCGCAGCGGTCGCCCTGCTTCAGATTTCGAATTGCGAGAAAAGATCTGGCTTGGCCGACAAGAGTCAGCAACTCTCTCCCAGTGACTTGAACGACCTGCCCGTCTCGAAGCTCCTGAAGCACGGGAGTATCGTTGGCTGCTTCGAGCCGGGCGAAAATGTCTTCCAGAAAGTTCATGTGCTTGTGTTGGGGCAGGGGTCTTCACCTGCCTGGCGAAGCTAGCCGTAGGCTTCGATCAACTGCTTCAGCCCCGCGCTCAGCGACGGCAAGTAGTCTTCCCAGCTCCACTCTCCGCGGCGCGTGGGGAAGTCGGGGTAACGGCGTTGTACCTCCTCCTCGAAGTACACGCCCATGCGCGCCATGACCTTGAGATTTTTCACCACGGTTTGTCCGATCCCGACGGAAATGGCTTCTCCCTGGGTAGCGAGCTTCTCCATGGCGGCCAGCAGTTTAGGCTCCAGATCGGGATCGTCCACATTCATCAACAAGTCCTGCTGCCCGCGCTCCCGCATCAGATTGCGAATCCGTTCGTCCATGGTGATACCGGCCGAAGGCACCAGCCCCGGCATGGAAGTCACGATGCCGTGGTAGCGCGAGGAGACCATCATGTGGCAGGAACGCAGGATGCTCACCAGTTCGTACATGTTGTAGTCTTCAGAACTCAGAACGGGCACGCCGCCCAGTTGGTCCGAGATGCGGCCCGCCGGTCGCGCGTCCAGGCGCTCAGTCGCGGCGAGGACCACGAAAACCTTGCGCCGCGTGCGGAATGCGGCGACCGCGCTGGCGATTGCGCTCAGGTAATGTTCCAGCGCGCGATCGGCCGCCGGACCGGAGTTATGGAAGTACACAGACCGGTAATGACTGCTCTTGTAAGCACCGGTCAGACTCCGCGCAGCAAACTTTGACACCGAGGCCTTCACGGGCCACTCGAAGGGATTGATCGGACACACGACCAGCACTGGCGTGCTGCCATCCCATCCCATCATCCTCAGGACTCCCCGCCCGTAATCCGGCGGCGCCGGTTCAAACGTCCAGGCGGTATCGGTGCCAAGCTCAGTGGGCACGCCCAGTTCACGGAGCACGTCTCTCGATTCCTCGTTTCTGGTAATGACCAGCGAGTTCTGACAATAACGGGCGCACATCTTGGCGATCAGCGGATCCATGTGTCCAGCCTCGGCCCCGTAGCCCACCGAGAGCTTGTTTTGCGCCGCAGCGATTCCGAGAGAGCCGATCATCATGGTGGTCAGCGCGTTGGCGAATTTGCTCTTGAACATCGAACCTTCACAGGCCACGACGCCATGATGCCGGGGCACCTCTTCATTCAGAAATGGAGGAAAGATGTCGGGCAGATGCACTTGCTGGGTGTCCTCGAAGTAGCCTTCGGTGAACTTGAAGGTCTGGGTCATCACGCTGAAGGAAGTGTTGTCGGCGCCCAGAATGCGTCGCGTCTGGCGCAACATCTCCGAAACTCGTACGTCGGATCCCATGTTGCGGGTACCGTTGTATCCCGCGAACAAGAGCTTTAGTTTTTCTCCGGGCTGCCAGGATTTGCCCTTCCCGAGCATCCAGCCCAGCTTGGCCGCTTCAATGCTGCCGCTGACCCAGGCCTCAAGCACCAGATCCATCATGCAGCGGAACCTCCCGCCTTGGTTGAGGGCCAGGCCTGATAGGGATAGGTAAAGTTGGTCTCGCGGCTGAATTTAAGCAGCGGAAAGCTGTACTGTGAAAACGGTACGGGCTTGCGGCCCAATTCCTGGGTCACACGGGTGTTGTCGAATACCGTGTTCCAGACCAGGTACGGCATGAACACTTTCATCAGGGACGCGCCATAGCCCAGCGATCCGCGCCGGTTCGACAGCAGGTCCACGCTGGCGCCGAAAGGCCGCTCCAGAAAGGGCAGGAAGACCGGGCCGCGCTTGTTCTGCGCCGCCGCCAGGGCGCTGGTCAACTGACGGAAGGTCTGCGAGTCCACACCCGATGAAAGATGGTAGGTGTCGTGAAGGGGATTCTCCTTCTGATGCAGGGTTGCAATCGCGTCTGCGACGAAATCCACGTTCACGATGTCAATCTTGTCTTTGGAGCGGAACGGCAGGACCGGAAGGCCAGCCAGGAACACGAACGCCCTCACCATGTCGAACTGAGTGGTCTCGGGATGCCGACTGTCGCCCAGCACGATACTGGGCCGGAAGATCGTGATGGGCACTTCGGGAAGCAGCTGCCGGGTCATGTGTTCGGTAAATTTCTTGGTGCGGGCGTAGGGATCGTAATCCGAACGCTCCCAATCGATGGCCTTGTCCTCGGTCACCACTTCGTCCTGCCGCTTCCCTGCCACGGCCACCGTGCTGACCTGACTGAAGCGGCGAAGGCCGTGATAGTAATTCGACTTCTGCGCCAGCAAGAGCACCTCCAGCGTGCCTCGCAGGTTCACATTCAGGCAGCTTTTTTCTGACTTGCGATTCAAAGACGCCGCACAGTGAATCACGGAGTCCGTGGTGTGAATCAGGCGATCGTAGTCGTCATCGGGCAAGCCAAAATGCGGTGCAGTAAGATCTCCGCAAAAGATCCGCATGCGGGTCTGGAAGTGTTCGTAGAAGCGGGGGAAATCGAGATGAAGTTGCAGTGCCTGCCACAAGCGGACTGCGGCTTCCTGCGGATCGCGGGCGCGGACCAGCAGGTTCAATGAGGCACCGTGCTGCTGCAGCAGGTCGGCGGCCACATGAGCGCCGATGTATCCGGTGGAACCGGTCAGGAATATCGCCACGTTGCTCCGTTCGTGCCGGTCTTAACGATTTCCGCGTTTTCCGGAGTGGCCGCAAACTGCACTTTACGCGAGGAACGCGCTTCCAGAGGCCGCCCTTCGATCAGAGGATAGGTCCATTTGCGCAACGCCGGGATGTGGATGTTGATCCAGTAATCCCACCAGTCAATAGAGCGGGTGTCGTAGCCAAATATGGTTTTCTCATCTCCGGCGAGCGCGTGGGTGAGCCTTTCCACATTGTCGGCCGCGAAGTCATGTTCATTGTGCAGAATGAAGGGCTCGAACAGGCTGATCAGCTTCTCCACCTTTTCCAGATTGCGCTCGGCGCGCGCCAGCGGAGTCTTCTTCAGCGGCAATGGAGACATGATGCGCTGGATGGACTTCACGATCGCCTTCTGGGCCGGCGCCGACATGCGGTTGTAGCGTTGTTTGGAGACAGGGATTGCATCCAACCGGAGCCGTAACCAGTATTCCAGACCCTCCTGTGCGCGATAGTGCTTGCGGTGGGCCAGCGAGGTCAGTTCGATGGAACGGCGCATGTCGCAGGGATTGGTCACGGAAGTGGCAAGTTGATACAACGGCTCATGACGTCTTTCGACGATGGCGGCGCTGATCAGGGTCATGCCGCGACAGACCGAATCCACCGGGATAATGTCCAGCCTCTTCCGCTCATTGGTGGGAAGCTGGCGGAAGGATGTTCCCAAGAGATAGGAAAGCGAGGCGGAAGTATTTATGCCCTCGTTCCAGCCCACGAACGGCTCTTTGACCGACGTCTCGACAATCGCGGGACGGACCACGGCGATGGGCAGCCCGACGCCGTGTTTGGAGATCAGCGACTCCGCCAGGCTCTTGGTCAGGGTATAGGTATTGGGCCAGCCCAATTCGGCCGCGCGCTTCATGCCCGCCTCAGTCAAATGGTCACGCAGCCAGCGGAAGCGATTCTTGCGAATCTGGTTGTCGAGCACGGCGCCGCCCAGATCTTTGGCGGCGTGTTCTCGGCCTAGAGCCTGCTGGCGAAGCTCCTCGGTCACCTCCGGCCCTTCTGCCCGCCGCTCCGCCTGTTCGACCAGTTCATGCAGCGCCTGCCATTCCTGCTCGGCATCAAATTCCGCCAGTCCCGCCGGCGTGTAATTGGGACGCAGGGTCTCTCCCACACGTCCGTCACGCGCACCGGCGACGTAACAAGTCGAAAGGTGGAGAAGCCCGGCATGGTCGCACTTGCGAACGAATGTGGTGACGTTCATGGCGGCGTCCACGTTGGTGGCCAACGCGTCCCGCAAATCGGGATTGAAATCGGTCAGACCTGAACTGTTGATGATGAGGTCAAGCCTGGTCTGCAGAGTCTCGCCGATTTCCGGAGCCAGGCCCAGGCCGGGCTGGCAAACGTCGCCCTCCACCACCTCAACCCGCTCCTGCAGAAACCTTGAGAGGTTGGCGCCGTAGCGGACGAAAAGCGGATCGAAGACCGGCGAATCCTCCACCAGCTTCTCGAAACGCCGCAACGCTGGATTCGACTTCTGCCGCCGGATGAGCAGATAAATGCGACCGATCTCAGGCAGATCCAGGAGAGTATTGACCAGCCACACTTTGCCGATGAAACCGGTCACGCCGATGAGCATGACGTGCTTGCCGGCCAGCGCTCTGCGCACCGAAAGTTCCCCGGAATGACGGAAACCATCGAAGTAAACGATCGGCCGCTCTACCGACGGGTTGCGGCGTGAGGAGGAAACCACCGCGGATTCCAGAACTTCCCGACTCGACAATCCCAGGTCCTGAACCAATCTTTCCGTCGCGCGTCGTCCATCGGGTCCGGAGCCACTGATGCGCGCAAACAAACCACGCGGCCGGATTACGGGATCGAGCAAGCGCCCAGTGGAGATGCCATCACGAAACTCGAGGCGATTGGCAATGATCCACTTCACTCCCAGATGCTGCGCCAGGGGACGCATCACGTGGTCCAAACCCTGGCTGACTAATACAATTTCGTCTCCTGCCTCAAGCCGGCTTTTAAGCTCCTGTATTCCATCCACTTTCAGGTAGGGTTGCAGCTTGTACTTGAAGTATTCCTCACCCAGCAAATCCAGCCGGTCGCGACTGATTCCCCGCAAAACGGTATGCACCACTCGGGTGGCAAAAATACGGTGCATGGCATAGAGGAAGGGTCGCAAGAGCGCCATCAGCAAAACCAGTCCTCGTCGCACCCAGCGCTCAAGGAAGGTTTGGGCGTTCCAAGTGAAGAAAGCGATGGGACGGACCGTGGTCAGGTCCGCGAGGCTGCCCTCCACACGCCAATAGACCTTGGGGGTGGGGCTTGGGTTGTGGTTCGGCTGTTCCAAATTGTTTTCGTCCCAAGGCTTAGCGTCGCCCCTTGGGTGGCGGAAGACTAGGCTTATTGTAAACAATCGAGTCAAAAGGACGAAGGGAAGAAGAAGACCAAGCGCGACCCGGCGGCCAGGGGCGGATACTTAAGGCAAAGCCGGAACCCTTGGTTTGTGGGAATTCTGGCCGTAGGCCAGCAACGCCAGTCCGCCGGCAAGGCCCAGGAGCACGGCCACAGCCAGCAACCCGCCGCGGAAGCTTCCCGTCCAGGTTCGCACCAATCCGATGGTGTAGGGTCCGAGAAAGCCGCCCAGATTGCCGAACGAGTTGATCAGGGCAATGCCGGCCACCGCGGAGGTTTCGCTCAGCACTTCGGTGGAAGTCGCCCAGAACGGCCCCATCATGGAGAACCCCGCCATCATGGTAAGACTGAGCATGGCCATACTGGCCACCGTGGACGTGGCGTTTGCCGCCCCGGCCAGTCCAATCGAACCGGCAAACGCGCACCCAGCCAGGTGCCATTTCCGCTCTCCAGTGTGGTCGGAGTGCATTCCCACCAGCACCATCGCCACTGCGGTCATCAAGTACGGGATGACTGAAAGCAGTCCGACGACCAGATTGCTGTCGCCCGAGGCGTTCTTAATCATGCTGGGGAGCCAGAGACTGATGCCGTAGAAAGACGTAGTCTCACCCAGATACACCAGCACCAGCAGCCACACCTTACGCTGGGTAAAGGCAGCAAAGATTTTGTCGCTGGCTGCTGCAGGATGAGCAAGGCGTTCGCGTCGTAGCTCGCCGGTAAGCCAGGTGCGCTCATCGGATGAGAGCCAGGCGGCGATTTCGGGACTGTCAGTGAGACAAAGGAGCACCACTCCGCCCAGCAGCACCGCCGGCAGCCCTTCCATCAGGAACAGCCACTGCCATCCCGAGAGATTTGCCGCATGCAGCCCCAGAAGCGCTCCCGAAATCGGACCACCCACTACACCCGCCAGCGGCGCAGCCGTCATGAACAACGCCATTGCCTTGGCCCGCGCCGGAGGTGGAAACCATCCCTTCAAATAGAGAATCATGCCAGGGAAAAATCCTGCTTCGGAGGCGCCCAGCAGGAAACGCAAGAGGTAAAAACTTCGTGGCGTGGCTACGAATATCATCGCAGCTGAAATCGTCCCCCAGAGCACCATGATCGCCGCAATCCATTTTCGGGCCCCAACTCGCGCCAGACCCAGGTTGCTGGGCACTTGAAAGAAAAAGTAGCCAGCAAAGAAGATTCCCGCGCCCATTCCGTACACTTTGTCGCTGAATCCCAGTTGCGCCTGCATCTGGAGGGCTGCGAACCCAACATTGATTCTGTCCAGGTAGTTGACGATGTACAACAGAAAAAGGAAGGGGAGCAAGCGTCGCGTCAGCTTGGAGACAACCGTTCGTCCCAGATCGCTTTCACTCAGGGTTTGCATCGGATGGCAAAATCAAGAACTCCCGCTCAGGCCGAGTCTTCGATTGACTTCCGCGACAATCTCATCCGCCGAGCCTCCAATGTCCACCGTAACCGCATTCTCCGGCTCTTCAAGAGCAGCGAACTGGCTAGTCAACAGCTGCTCATCGGCAAAGTGGCCATGGCGCTCACGCAGACGATGACGGATCAGGTCGTAACTGCCCTTCAAGTACACAAATCTGACTTCGGGGCTGACTTCAAGCTGGTCGCGATATGCTTTTTTCAATGCGGAACAGGCCAGCACCGCATTCACCTTCTGAGCCATCCATCGTTCTATTGCCGCGCGCAGAGATGCGAGCCAGGGCGCCCGGTCGGCGTCATCGAGCGCGATGCCCCGCCGCATCTTTTCGACATTGGCGCGTGGGTGGAAGTCGTCGGCGTCGGCAAACTCCCAGCCGAGGTCCCTGGCCAGCAGTTGGCCAACCGTGGTCTTTCCCGCGCCGGTCACACCCATTACTACAACGAACACAAAGATTCGCCAGGAAAATCGGGATCACTGATACGAGCACCCTGGGGCCTAAGCCAGCCTGCGCAGCTTGGTCACTCTTCCCGCCTCCACCCACTCGACGACAAAAATGTTGCCCAGATGGTCAAAGCAGGCGCCATGCGGGCAGACAAATCGGCCGGGCGGGAAGGTCCCGGGAGCGAGAGTGCGAATCCTGGCCCAGTCCTGCTTTGAGTATTCGCCCTCGCCCAGACTCGCGACCACCCTGTTTTGGCGGTCGAGAATCGTCACCTTGCTCAACAGGTCTGCGATTACCACCTCACCATTGCGCTCGTGCAGGAAGCACGGCATTTTCGAGGTGCCGGAAATCGCGTCGATGTGTTTGCCATCCAGGGTAAATCGCTGCAATCGGCTATTGCCGCGGTCGGTTACAACCAGCAGCGGGGTGTCAGAGCGGGTGTCGATCCATAAGCCGTGCGGACAATCGATCTGGTCATCGCCTTTTCCCAGGCCGCCAAAGGTGCGAATGAATTCTGCCTTCTGATTGTATTGATTGATGAAACTGGAGCCGTAGCCATCACCGACGTAAATATCGCCGTTGGGCGCAATGGCAACGTTGGTCGGCCGGTACGCGAGGATTGAACCGTCGGTCCTGGGTTTGTAGGTTGCTGATTCCGCCGGATAACCCAGCGTAAATACCTCTTCGCCCTTTAAAGTCCGCTTGGTGACGATGCCGTGCTGATAGTCACAGAGGTAAAGAAACTCTTCGTTGCCCTCTCTCCGGATCGACAACCCGTGCGCACCACCCTTGAACTGTCTGCCCCACGATCTCACGAATTTGCCGTGCTCATCGAAGACCACCATCGTATCCAGGCTCTCGCTGGCCGCATTCACGGTATGGTGGACATAGATGTGACCTTGCGAGTCCTCGCAGACGCCGTGGGTATTGCCGTATTTGATGGATTGCGGCAGTTCTCCCCAGTCGTGAAGAGCTTCGTATTGGTGCTCTCCAACTCCAATAATGGGGGCTTTGGTTCCGGCTTTGTCGGTCGCTGCCAGGATAGCGGGCGCAGCTGCAGCGGCTCCCGCGGTGAGCAGAAAATCTCTTCTGGTGACTCTCATAGTGGCTCGATGGAAACCGAACGCCCGGAAATCGGAATCTTTATTTGTGCGCGACCGCGGCCTTTTCTTCGACCGGCTTGGGATCGGCGAATTGGAGCCAGAACCCCATCATCTCTTCATCGCTCGGTTCGCCCCACCGGATGGCCTTCGAGGGATCGGGATTCTGGGGGTTGTTCAGCGAATTGTCAAAGTACGCGGTCGTAATCAATTTCGTGCCCTTGGGCAGCGTGAATTGCTTTTTCAGGAAGTAGGTCTCCTGCCAGCGGAAATCGTAATGGGGCACGTTCAACAGCACTTCGTGGCGGCCGTCAGGATAGATGGCTTCCGTCTTCATGCTCTTGCCGCGGAAATGCATGTGCGCCGTGTATGCCACCGCAGTCACGTCCTTGGGCAAGGTGTAGCAGGATGTCACGCGGTGACTGTCATCGTTCGGGGGAATGAGGAACAGATTGTTCCAGATTTCATACTGCGCGATCTCGTGCTTCACCGGCTCCTTGGCGAACACCAGGCCGATGCTGGTGCGATCCTTCACCTCCTCGCCAGTGCGGTTGCTGTAATGCACCTGGAACTGCAAATACGAGCCGGCGGGAATTCTCAGCGCGTAGCCCGAAGGCCGCGTTTCCGCCAAATGCCCGGGCAGATAGATGCCAGGCACGATATTCAAGTATCCCGAAGTCTCACCCGGAATCCCGCCGCCCTCCGGGGACGAGCATCCGTCGTCGACCACGGGCGCATCCCGCCTGAGGTGCAGGACTTTGCCGGTGCGGTAATGGTATTTATCGACTCCCGCATCGGACTTAGACATTTCCTCCTCTTTTTTTGCCACTTTATCGGCCGCAATCACGGAGACCGTTGCGTGATGCACCACCCGCTTGTCCCCGGGCATGACTTCTGCCGCCTGCACCCATCGATCTTCCGTAAAGTTCGTGGGCACGTAAATGTATTCATAGTCGTCCTGGCTTGCGGCATGGATGGTGAACTCGGGGATGGCGAGCACGAGGTCGGGCTCGATGTGCCAGCCTTCCTCGAAAACGGGATGCGGCGGCAAATCCTTGGGGTCCCCTTCCTTCGCGCCAGTCCTCACCCACTGATCAATGGTAGCGATGTCAGCGTCCGACAATCGCGCGTCGTTGACGAACTCGCCCACGCCCGGGTCAGCATGCCACGGCGGCATTTTGCGCTCTACGACCGAGCCGCGGATGGGCCTGGCCCAAGGCTGCACGTCCTTATAGGTCAGGAGCGACATGGGGGCGATGTCGTTCGGACGATGGCAGACCACGCAGTTTTTGTTGAGGATTGGAGCAACGTCCCGCGTGTAGGTAACTTCCTTCTGCGGGCTCGAGCTCTCGTCGCTGGCTCCGAGCATCAAAACGCAGCCCGCAGCCAGAACGACGACCCCTGTGATTCGAAGCGGACCCATGGTCCCCCCAGGGTACCTATAGCGGATGGTGAGATCTCACCGCACCGACATTGTAAGGCCGGCAGGAGTGGAACTCCAGCACCGTGCAACCGCTATTGTGCAGCCCCGCAACGAAGAAACGATGGGGTCAACTCTGAATATCTTTGGATGGGTCCTTGAGGCTGATGATTTTGCCGGGCGGGTAGTCTTTCTCGGTCAAGGGATTCTCCGGGTCCGCGTTGGTGATGGTCAGCACGTCTCCGGTGCGGACGCCCTGGACAACAAGGTTCTGCTCGTTAATCGCGATGACTCGGTACCGTTCTTCGAATATCGCGTCATTATCCATGGTTATTAGATGCCGAATCCAAGAACTGCGGCCCGAGGTCAGGGAAGAAATCTAACCCGGGCCGTCGGGATCGCACGCAGACCTGAATGAAAAACCCCTCGGTAAGTTGATTGTACTCGAGTCAGAAAAAAAGGACATCTGCCTCTTGGGGTTGCAGATGTCCTTCCACCCTCGGGTTTCCCGGGCAGGCCGGGTTTACTGGCTGGCTGCGGGCTTGTCGGCGGGCTTTTTGGAGGCCGCCGGCGCGCTGGCCTTGGGTTTCCAGAAGTCCGGATCAGCCTTGACCCACGCATCGTCGACATAGCTCATGCTCGGACTGAAGGCAAACAAATTGTGCTGGCTGAACTCGATGGCCCCTGCCAGCAACTCGCTGAACTTCTTCATGCCGTCCTCGCCCATGCTGGCCATGAACTGCTTGCTCTGGGCCGGTTCCTGATCGATTTCGGCGGCAGACTTCAGCGGCGTAAAGACCACATAGCTGGTGCCCTCCTGGCCGTACACGGCACGGTAGGTGGCCCAGCGGACATCAGGAATCTTCTCGTAGGCAGCTTTGACCATCTTGACGATGGTGTCCCAGTCCGCGTCGTGCCCCGGCTTGACGCGATACAGGGAGATTTCGAAATAACGCATGTGAGGGATGTCGACAGCCGAACGAAGGCTGTATTCGTCGCTATAGACCAGCGCCGAGCTGTCGACTTCCGTAAGCAGTTCGCCGTCTGCGACATTGGCCTTTTCGGTCGCGGCGGAGAGCGTCGCATTCTTGGCTTGGGCCTTCACGTCCTTCTCCCAGGCTTCAAACGAATCGTAGCCGGCTAGAAACAGGACACGCTGTTTACCGGTGACGGAACTAACCGCCAGATAGTGGGTTGGCCATTTGGCATGTGTCATGGCCTGAACAAAAGCGCTCTCGGACTTTTCGTGCACCGCCCCAGCTTTCCCTGGTTTGACGAATTCACGGAAGACGGTTAACACCTTCGGCGGTGGCGTGGTTTCCTGCGCTGCCGCAATGCTCACTACTCCGATCAATAGAAACGATCCCAACAACAAACCTGCGAATTTTTTCATTGATGCAGACCTCCTCAGTCGCAAAGCAATTGTGAAATTGAGATTCAGAAGGGCCTGACCACCGCACGCCCAGAAACGCAACCCAGCAGTCGGGCGAGACTATCCCGAAGCTGCCATGAAGTCAAGCCGAGGTCGGTGTAGACGGCGCATCCCGCCCCTGCTGCCTGAAGCGCGACTGATTTCTTTGCGTACTTTGCGTCGGCTTGGCGATCTTTGCGGTTAAATGCTCCGAACCGCAAAGGACGCAGAAGCAAAGCCGATGCTGAAAGGACGACGATGCCAGAAAAAGGCCGCCGGAGTGGCGGCCTTCTGAAACTAGAAACCGGAAACTAGAAACTGCTCTACCTAGTCTCCCAGCACCGGTTCCGCTTCCGACTTCGCCGGAGCGTGTCCGTTGCCGTTGGCCTTCGCTGGCGTGACCAGTGCCCCCAGCGGGATAAAGCCGTTCTCGGCAACCACCGGCTTCTCCTTCAGCACGACTTCGCGGTAGAGCGCAGCCATGCGGGCGTTGTAGGCCGGATCTTCTTTCTGCTTGGCGTCGCGGGCGCGCATCTTTTCCTCGCGTGAGTTCTTGGCGATGCCCCGCTTGTCGAGATCGTGCTGCTCTTCGTTGGTGACCAGCTCTTCTTTGAGCACCAGTCCATGCTCGACGGAATCCATCTTCACGTTCTTGCCGCCGGCGAAAATCTCATGCCGGCCATGCTCGTCGTACCACTTGGTGAGCGTGGCTGTCATGTGCATCTTCTCGATGATATTGCGCCAGCCCACGCCGGTGTTGTAGGCGCAGAAGGAAATCTCACCTTCCTGGGTGGCATAAGGAATGATGCATTGCTCGGTCCGTCGGAAGTCGTAGTTGAAGAGGTCCTGGAACCACATTCCTGCGATGAACAGGAAGTTCCAGCGGTCCTGACGGCGCTTCATCACGTCGTCAATGGTGCGGTCGGGACCGACCTTGCCGTAGTTCTTGCCGGTCGCGTTGAAGTTCTTGTCGAACTTCTTGAGCAGGTCCATCAGTTTGAAGTGGGTAGGCGACTGGAACGGATCGTAGTTCTTCATCAGGCAGAGCGCCATGCCCACGACCGTGAGGAACTTGCCGCGAGCCGCATCATTGACCTTGGCGATGTCCTTGGCCAATTGATCGCCCTTCAGGAATGCAGTCACTGGAACCGCTTCCTTGGTCTCCTTGTCGATCATGACCGCCATGCCCGTGCCGCAATTGGGATGGCATCCACAACTCAGCTGACCCCAGTCGTTGTTGGCGTCATTGACGTGCATGAGGTCGGCCCAGTCGGAGAACGTTCCCATGAAGGAGATCGGGAACCAGTCGCGCGAGGGCTCGCCCAGGCCGGTTTGATTCTTAACGTCGTGCGCCAGATGCGAGAGCGTGTAGCGCTGCGCCTCGCGGCGATCGTCGGTGACCGCTTCGTCCCGGCCGGTGAACGATACCGGCTGGAAGGACAGGAAGCCGATGGTCTTCGGATTATCGAGCGCGAACTTGATGATGCGTCCGACCTGCTCATTGTTGATGCCGTTGACGATCGTGACTACGGGAACGATCTCGATACCCGCCTTGTGCAGGTTCTGGATGGCCTTCAGTTTCACGTCGAACAGGTTGCCGACCTTGCGGTGGGCGTTGGCGGCATTGCCGATGCCGTCAAACTGGAGATAGGCGTAGCGCATGCCAGCTTCCGCCGCCTGCTGGGCAAACTCCAAGCTCTTGGCAAATTCAATTCCGTTGGTCGCAGCCTGCACTGAGTTGTAGCCCACTTTACGGGCGTAGCGGACCGCATCGAGGAAGTAAGGCGACAGCGTGGGCTCGCCCCCCGAAAACTGCACCGACATCTGGCGGCGCGGTTTGATGGTGATGGCGTTGTCGAGCATGGTCTTGATATCTTCCCAGCTCAACTCGTGCACGAAGCCAACCTGGTTGGCGTCCATAAAACACGGGTCGCACATCATATTGCAGCGGTTGGTCAGGTCAATGGTGAGCACGGAACCACGACCGTACTTCACCGTCGAAGACCCGTGGTGGTGCAGCTTCTCGTCATTGTGGGCCCGGATGTCGCGGCCGGGAAAGACTTCTTCCAGGTGGCGCGAGAAGTCGGTGTCGATGGACATCACGTCTTCAAAATGTCCGTGGATCGGGCAGTCTTTAACCATCAGGATCCGGCCGTCGCGCTCCACGATTTGTGCCTTGATCTCGCCCACTTTTTCGTTCATCAGGACTTCGTAGGGCAGCTTGCCGTCGAGAATCTGCTGGCGGATTTCGGGGATGCACTTGGGGCACAGAGAGTCGGTTGAGCGCGGCCAGCCCAGCGGCGGCTTCGACTTCTCGTAGGATTTCAGCAGCGGCTTCTCTGACCACTTGGGTGTCGGCGACGGATTCTGCTTGATCCGATTCAGGCGATCAAACACTACCCACGCGCCCCTGGCCGCAACCGTGACTGCTTTCTCCACATATTTGACTGGCTTGTGCATGCGCTCTCGCTTTCCACTGCTCGGATACCGCGGCTGGATACGGTTTTGCCGCGAATTCCTGGGTTGACCCCGGAAGTGCCCTATCGTCGTCCCACCTTCACCCGGGGAGCGCCGGTTAGCGTCTGCCGCCTGATGGATTGAGTCGACCTTATGTTATTGAAGACATGGGAGAAGCACGAGCATATGTCAACGAAAGGGGAAAAAACGGGGTCTAGCGGGGGAATGGCGCATTGGATGGTGTGTAAACTATTGAAAAGCAAAGGGTATTATACGGATGCGGCTACCGATTAAGCCGGATCGGCAGAACGACGAGTTCTAATTTATCCAGCCAGAAGCAGTTCTGCGGTCACCAGATCTTCTAACGCACAACCCACACTCTTGAAGAGCGTGATCTCGGTTGGACCCTTCCTTCCCACCTTCTTTCCGCTGACCAGCTCGTGAAGATCGCCCGCGATGCGCTCGCGGCTCAAAATGCCTTCCTGCATGGGAACGAGCAAGTCGCCGGCCTCGGCCAGGACCCCGTCGTAGGTCTCTACAAAAACCTGCGCGCGCCGCACGGTGGCAGAGTCGACTTCACGTGTGTGGGGCTGAAACGCTCCGACCAGGTTGAGTTGAGTCCCGGGACGAAGCCAGTTGCCGTCAAACAGCGGTGCGGGTGAACTGGTGCATGCACAGATCACATCCGATTGAGCGGCGCAGGTCCGTGCGTCGGCTGGTTCGAGCGGCACGCTGATTTCCGACGAAAGCTGCGTCGCAAAGGCGCGGCTAGCGTTGCCACTAGTGCCGCACACGAGGATCCGGTCAAACCGGCGCACCAGGGGCAGGACCCGGGCATGCGCGCGGGCTTGCCGGCCGGTCCCAAAAATCCCCAGCACTCGCACATCCTGGCGCGCCAGAAATCTGGTTGCGACGGCGGATGTGGCCGCTGTCCGCAGATCGGTGAGATGGTTCGCCGAGAGCATGAGCTTGGGGCGACCGGTCGCGGGCTCAAGAAGCATATAAGTTGCCTGCACACGGTCGTCCGGCCGCTGGGGTTTGTCCTGCACTGTGACCAGCTTCATCCCGAGGCCATGCCCGGCGTGGTCGTAACACGGCATGATGAGGAATATGCCCTCCGCCAGTTGGAGATGAGAGCGGGCAGGAATAACAGTGCTGGGATAGCGGTCGCGAAAAGCGGCTTCAATGGCCGCGATGACGCGCTCAGGCTCAAGCCGCTGCCGGACGTCGTCTTCGGTGAGAAGTTGCACGGTGAGTAGGGCCAGCGAAGGATAGCAAGGTCCCTGGCACGGCTGGCGCAATCATGTAAGATACTCCGCGCCCGGTTCCCGGGCAGGGTGTTCTCCGGCAGACGAAGGGGCAGGCCGAATCATGATCCTGTGAATCATGAACCGCGAATATCACAAGGGATACAGCTCCGAACTGAATCGCGATATGGAGCTGCTGGTCTTCGGACATGCGGGCACGCCGCTGGTGGTGTTTCCCACGTCGATGGGCCGGTTTTTCGAATATGAGGATCGCGGCATGATCGGGGTCCTGGGGTCAAAGATCGAAAATGGCGAAGTCCAGGTGTTCTGCCCGGATGCTGTGGACACGGAGAGCTGGTACAACCGGGGCGTCCATCCCCGCGTGCGGGTGCTGCGGCATCTGCAATATGAACGCTACATCCTGCATGAAATGCTCCCATTTATACGCTGGAAAAACAATGCGCCGCGGCTGGCGGTGACCGGCTGCAGCTTCGGTGGCTACCACGCGATGAACTTCTCCCTGAAGCATCCCGACGTGGTCACCTACTGCGTCTGCATGAGCGGGGCCTACGACATTCATCAGTTTCTGGACGGTTATTATGACGACGACTGCTATTTCAACAGTCCGCCGGATTACCTGCCCAATATGAGCGATGATTGGTTTCTGAGCCGCTACCGGCAAATGAATATTGTGCTGGGATCGGCCGACTGGGATATTTGTCTTGACCAGAACGTCAAGTTTTCGGCGATTTTGAACAACAAAGCCATCCCCCACTGGCTGGACATATGGGGGGACAATTCCCGGCATGACTGGCCGCTGTGGCAGAGGATGGCGGCGAAGTATTTTGGCTGAACCTTCGCCTGAGCGCTGGACGACAAAGAGGAGCAACCATGAACAAGATCGGCATCATCTTCGGCGTGGAAAACACGTTCCCGCCCGCCCTGGTAGAGCGCATCAACAACTTGAAAGTCGAGGACGTCACCGCAGAGTTCGTCAAGGTGGGTGGAGTCAAGATGGCAGATCCGAGCGGATACCGGCTGATCATCGACCGTATCTCGCAGGACATCCCTTTCTATCGCGCTTATCTGAAGAATGCCGTGCTCGCCGGAACGATTGTGATCAACAATCCCTTCTGGTGGACGGCCGATGACAAGTTTTTCAACTACGCTCTGGCGTCCAAGCTGGGCGTGGCCATTCCTCCGACGGTGTTATTGCCTCACAACCAGCATCCGGAGGGCACCACCGAGCAGTCCATGCGCAATCTGATTTATCCCCTGGACTGGGAGGATATCTTCGACTACGTGGGCTTCCCGGCTTTTCTTAAACCTTACTCAGGCGGGGGTTGGAAGCACGTGTACAAGGTTCACTCGCCGGAGGAGTTCTTCCATTACTACAACCAGACCGGCGACCTGTGCATGACCCTGCAGCACGGAGTTGAATTCAAGGAGTACTTCCGCTGCTACGTGGTGGGCCAGGAAAATGTGCATGTTATGCACTACGACCCCAAGGCGCCGCATCACGAACGCTATGTGAGGAATCCGCCGCCGACCGACGCCCGCCTGCTGGACCGTGTAGTAAGGGACGCACAGACCCTCTGCCGGGCCCTGGGTTATGACCTCAATACCGTCGAGTTCGCGGTCGAAGATGGCGTTCCCTACGCCATTGACTTCCTCAACCCGGCGCCTGATGCGGACGTCCATTCGGTGGGCCAGGAGAACTTCGAGTGGATCGTCAATGCAGTGGCGGAAATGGCAGTAAAGAAAGCTCTTAGCGACGAAAACTCGTCGAAGCAGCTGAATTGGGCGTCATTTCTCGCAGGGGACAACGTGGCCGAAATGCCGAAATCCAAAGCCCCCATCCGGAAAAAGGCCTAAACCATAGTTAAATGGATTGTTATACTAATTCCCGCTTCAGGAAAGCCGCCGGAATCAGGCCGGCGGCCCATTCCCCGGAAAGACAGCGGTAGCCATGCTTCCGACTTTCACCATTGGAATCGAAGAGGAATATCAGACCGTAGATCCGGTCACGCGCGACCTGCGCTCCCACATCCACGCGGAGATGATCGAGAAGGGCAAGCTGATCCTGCAGGAGCGGGTAAAAGCTGAGATGCACCAGTCGGTGGTCGAAGTCGGTACCTCGGTTTGCAACAACATCAAAGAAGCCAAGGAAGAGGTCAAGAAACTCCGCCGGGACATGATCGCCCTGGCCCGCGAAAACGGACTGCGCCTGGCGGCTGCTGCCACGCATCCCTTTGCCGATTGGCGGGTGCAGGAGATCACGGAGGATGTCCGCTATAAGAACATCGTTGAAGACCTGCAACTGGTGGCGAGGGCCAACCTGATTTTCGGTCTGCACGTGCATATCGGAGTGGAAGACCGTGAAACCGCCATCCAGTTGATGAACCACGCCCGCTATTTTCTGCCGCACATCCTGGCGCTTTCGACCAATTCTCCCTTCTGGCTGGGGATGAACACGGGGTTAAAATCGTATCGCTGCAAGGTGTTCGACAAGTTTCCGCGCACTAATATCCCGGACTACTTTCCCAGCTGGGGAGAGTACGACAATTTCATCAAGCTGCTGATCAAGACCAATTGCATCGACAACGCCAAGAAAATCTGGTGGGACATTCGCCCGCATCCGTTTTTCAACACCCTTGAGTTCCGGGTGTGCGACATCCCCATGCGGGTGGATGAAACCATCGCCCTGGCGGCGTTGATCCAGGCCACGGTGGCGAAGCTATACAAGCTCTATACCGCCAACCAGGGATTCCGGCTCTATCGCCGTGCCCTGATCATGGAAAACAAGTGGCGGGCTTCGCGCTACGGGCTGGAAGGCAAGCTGATTGATTTCGGGAAACAGACAGAGGTTTCCGCGCGCGAACTGGTACTGGAATACCTGGAGTTCATCGATGATGTGGTGGACGAACTCGGCTCGCGCGAGGAACTTGACTATATTCATCAGATCCTGGAGACGGGCACCGGCGCCGACCGCCAGTTGCGTGTATTTCGAGAAACCGGCGATCTGAAGCAGGTGGTCGACTACATCATTGAACAGACCGAATTGGGCCTGGTGGCAGAAGCCCAAGCTCCGGCGAGAAAAGTAGGGTGATGAACGTTCCCGTCAGCCAGGCCAACCGCCAGTTCAACACGCTCAGTTTCGATCCCGAACTTACTCCCGGCGCCCGTAATGCGGTGAATGTCTGTCTGCGCATTCAACCCAGCGAGAAGGTTACGGTGATTACGGATGAAGCTACGCGAGAAATCGCCGCCAGCCTGATCCGCGAACTGGAGAACGTGGGCGCTCCCTACCGGGCCTGGGTTCTCGAAGATCTGGCCCCGCGGCCGCTGATCGATCTGCCGCGTGAGATTGTGGACGACCTGGAAACCAGCCAGGTGAGCATCTTTGCCGTGCAGGCCCAGACCAATGAGCTGCGCTCCCGGATGCAGATGACGGACGTCGTCAATCGGCGCAAGATCCGGCACGCTCACATGGTCAACATCAACCGCCAGATCATGCTGGAAGGCATGCGGGCGGATTTCCTGAAGGTGGACCGCATCAGCACCAAAGTTGTGGAAACGGTGCGGCGCGCCAGGCAGGTGAAGGCCAGGACTCCAGCCGGAACCGATCTGACCGCCGACCTGAGCGCTGAATACCGCTGGATCAAGACCAGCGGAATTATCAGTCCGGACAAGTGGGGCAACCTTCCCGGCGGAGAAGTGTTTACCACTCCGGGCGAAGTCAACGGAACCTTCGTGATTGATGGAGTCGTGGGCGACTGGCTCTGCGCCAAATTCGGCAGCCTGCGGGAGAATCCGCTGACCATTCACATCAAAGGCAATCGGCTGACCGAAGCCCATTCCGCCAACCGCGAACTGGAAAATGACTTCTGGCGATACACCCACACCGATGAGAACAGCGACCGCGTGGGCGAGTTTGCCATCGGCACAAACATCGAACTGAAGGACGTGATCGGGCAGATCCTGCAGGACGAGAAGTATCCGGGAGTCCACATCGCCTTCGGCAATCCCTATGGCGCGCATACTGGAGCGCAGTGGTTTTCCTCCACCCACATCGATGTGGTGGGACGAAACTTTGACATCTGGGTGGACGGCGAACCGATCATGCGCAACGGACAGTTTTTGCTGGAAGCGTGAGACTCCTGTGAGCTCGGCGGAGAGAGCCCGGCCGTTATGATTCCCGCCTTACGGCAGCAATTCAACGCGAACTACACGCCGGAAAAATATCAGCGTCTACTCAAGGTTCTGGCCGAGCGCTGCGGGACGCCGGTCAAATTCCGGGTATGCGAGACGCCCTGTTTCGTGCCCAAGCAGCTGCTCGACCAGATGTCGGACTACGGCCGGGAACTCATCCAACAGCTCAATAGCATCGACTACCGCAAGGCATCCTTTGCGGCGATTCCAGAGGCGTTCCGGGTACCGCACGAGCCCCCGCGTCCAATGTTTGTGCAAGTGGACTTTGGACTGGTGCGGGACCCGGCAGGCAAACTGCAACCGAAGTTGGTCGAGTTACAAGGATTCCCTTCCCTTTATGCCTACCAGGCGATGCTCTCCCAAACCTACGGAGAGATTTTTGGACTGGACCCCAACCTGAAATATTTGCTCGGCGGACTGAACTGGGAGAGCTACAGGGAACTGCTGCGGCGCGCCATCGTCGCCAACCACGATCCCGCGCATGTGATTCTGATGGAAATCGACCCTTTGCATCAGAAGACGTTGCCGGATTTTCTCCTCACCGAGAAGCTGCTGGGCATCAAGACGGTCGCGATTACAGACGTCAAGAAAGTCGGCCGCTTCCTTTTCTATGAAAGCGGAGGCAAACGTGTCCCCATCCTGCGCATCTACAACCGGGCTATCGTGGACGAACTGGTGCGCAAGGACCTGAAGACCGCGTTCCACCTCAGCGACGATATTGAGGTGGAATGGGCGGGGCATCCCAACTGGTTCTTCCGCCTGAGCAAGTTTTCTCTGCCCTATCTGAACCACGAGTGTGTGCCCAAGACCTGGTTTCTCGACCGGGTGGATCGCATACCCAAGGACCTCGAGAACTACGTGGTCAAGCCGTTGTTCTCCTTTGCCGGCCTGGGTGTGATCATCAATCTGAAGCCAGAAGATCTGGCGGCCATCCCCAAGGAACAGCGCTCTCAGTACATTCTGCAACAACGCATGAATTTTGAGCCGGTGGTGGAGACCCCGTTCGGCCCCGACAAGGCGGAAGTTCGGATCATGTACATCTGGCTGGAAGAGCTGCAGCCGGTCCTGACCATCATCCGGATGGGGCGCGGATTGATGATGGGGGTGGACCACAACCGGCATATGGACTGGGTAGGCTCCTCATCAGGCTTTTACTTGTAATTTCGAGGTCTGGCGGGCATTTTCGGCCTTTTCCCAGGGGAAAGGTTACCGGCCTTCTGTTAACCGCTAACCCGGGAGTTGACCAGATACGACCCGCGGCCTAACATAGCCGCCTAAAGGGGCGAGTCCTCCCCATGAACCGAGAAGCGTCCGGCCAAACTCCGACCAGCTCGACCATGATCGGCCAGACAATCTCCCACTACCGGATTGTGGGCAAACTGGGTGGGGGCGGCATGGGCGTGGTCTATGAGGCCGAAGACACGCGGCTGGGCCGCCACGTGGCCATTAAGTTCCTTCCCGACAACTTGACCGGCGATAGCAAAGCAATGGAGCGCTTCGAGCGCGAGGCCCGAGCCGCATCCTTGTTGAATCATCCCGCCATCTGCACCATTCACGAAGTCGAGGACCATAACGGCCATCCTTTCATCGTCATGGAAAAGCTGGAGGGAGAGAGCCTCAAGCAGCACATCCGGGGCAAACCGATGGACCTTGAGCCGCTGCTTGATGTGGGAATTCAGGTCGCAGACGCGCTCTCGGCTTCCCATGCGAAGGGGATCATTCATCGCGACATCAAGCCGGCCAATATCTTTCTGACCAGCAGCGGGCAGACCAAGGTTCTCGATTTCGGCCTGGCCAAGCTGCTGCGGGACGAGA
Source organism: Terriglobales bacterium (assembly GCA_035937515.1). Lineage (GTDB taxonomy): Bacteria > Acidobacteriota > Terriglobia > Terriglobales > Acidobacteriaceae > JAIQFF01. The sequence continues at coordinate 52,279 of DASZHW010000122.1, forward strand.
AACTGGCAACCAGTGAAGAAACTCCGATCGAGGACTCGCTGACTGCGGTGGGTGTGATTCCAGGAACCGCGGTTTATATGTCACCAGAGCAGGCGCGGAGCGAGGAACTCGATGGCCGCACCGATCTGTTTTCCTTCGGCGTGGTGCTCTATGAGATGGCCACTGGGAAGAAGCCCTTCGCCGGGAACAATGTCATCACCACCCTGGACGCGGTCCTGAACCAGAAGCCGCCGTCCCCGCGCATGCTGAATCCCTCTATTCCCGTGGAATTGGAAGCCATCATCGGGCGGGCGATGGAAAAGGACCGCAGCAAGCGCTATACGAAGGCCGCTGACATGAAAGCGGACCTGCTGCACCTGAAGAAGGAATCTGAATCGGGATTGACCCGCACCGGCCCGCGTGAAACGTCGCCCCTGCGGATGTCGACCAAGACCTTCCAGACCTCCAGCAAGTCACAGACTTATCTTCTGGTCGGGGTCTCAGCTTTGCTGGTTACGGTGCTGGCTGCTGTAGGCACATGGTGGTTCAAGCACCGTACCCTGAGCAGCGGAGCGGCGAACAACGCCATCGCGGTGCTGCCGCTGCAGAATCTAAACGGCGACACCAGCGTGGACTATCTCCGCTTCGCGCTGGCCGATCAAATCGCCAACGTGCTCACCTATTCGCGCAGCTTGGATGTTCGCCCCTCCGCCACCACCAGAAAATACGTGAATGCCGATCTCGATCCTCAGAAAGTTGGCCTCGAGCTTCATGTGGCTACGGTCTTGAGTGGACACTTTCAAAAGCAGGGGAATCGTATTTTGGTGGCGCTGGAAGCGATCGACGCGGGCACTGACAAACTGCTATGGCAAACCAACTACAGCGGCTCTACGGAGGATTTGATCGGCCTGCAGGAGCAGCTCGGAAAGCAGGTCCGCCAGGGATTGCTGCCCGTGCTGGGCGCGGCCGGAGGCTTCCTGGAAAGCAGCACCCGGCCAAGCAATCAGGTGGCCTACGATCTTTACTTGCGCAGCGTGGCTGTGAACCACAATCCGGGTCCGAATCAGGACGCTATCAAGATTCTGGAAAACGCGGTCGGGATCGACCCCAAGTACGCCCCCGCCTGGGCTGTGCTGGGCCAGCGCTATTACTACGATGCCGCCTACTCGTCAGGGGGCGAGCAGGCGATGCAGAAGTCGAATGACGCGTTAGAACGTGCCATGACTCTGGATCCAAACCTGATCGCCGCAGCCTCTCAACTCGTAGTCAACCGGGTGGACCGGGGAGAGGTGGCAAGAGCCTATGAAGAGGCCAAGGCGCTGGTGAAACGTCGCCCCGAGAGCGCACAATCCCACTTCAGTTTGGGCTATGTTCAGCGCTACGCGGGCATGCTCGAAGAATCCGCGCGTCAGTGCGAAACCGCGCTGGCCTTGGCTCCGGGAAACTACCAGTTCCGTTCCTGCGCCTGGGGCTTCATGGACATGGGC
>DASZHW010000123.1:0-1559 GCA_035937515.1 Terriglobales bacterium
AGCAAGATCGATTACGTCCTGATCACGCATTTTCATGATGACCATGTGGGGGGCGTTCCCCAACTGGCCGCGCGCATTCCGATAGGAACATTCCTCGATCATGGAGACAACCGTGAAACCACCGACGCCGTGACCGTAAAGGACTGGCAGGCCTATCAGGCCGTGCTGGCGACGGGAAAGTACCAGCGCATCAGCGCCAAGCCGGGAGACGCTCTGCCGGTCAAGGGAATAGAGGCAACGACTATCAGCTCGGACGGAGCGTTGATCGACAAACCGCTGGCGGGCGCCGGGCAGGTCAACCCGTATTGCAAGGATGCCGAGCAATTTCCAGCAGACGCGACAGAGAATGGGCGTTCCCTGGGGACATTCATTCATTTTGGCACCCTGAGAATCTTGGATCTGGGCGATCTTACGCATGACAAGGAAATGCAATTGATGTGCCCCATCAACAAAATCGGCAAGATCGACATTTACATCGTCTCTCATCATGGCTGGTCGGAAAGCAGCAGCCCGGCTTTCGTATACGGCCTCGCTCCCCGCGTTGCCATCATGGACAACGGAGCCAAAAAGGGCGGCACTCCTTCGGTCCTGGACATCATCAGAAAATCACCCGGCCTTGAAGATCTCTGGCAACTGCATTTTTCCGAAGAGGGTGGCGCGGCGCACAATGTGGCCGCGGAGTTCATCGCGAATCCCGACGGACCCGACGCAGCAAGCTATCTGGAGCTTACGGCTCACCCGGACGGAAGCTTCGAAGTCTTCAACTCCCGGACGCAGAAGAGCAAACATTATTCAGCGCGCTGAAGCAGAAATCGACGTACCGTGCGCCATCCGGTAGGCGTACCCAGAAAAAAATTGTAACCAATCAGCATCAAAGCTTCGGGGGACTGATGTCAAAACCGCACGTGGCAATTATCGGCCTGGGCATTATGGGAAGCGGAATGGCGGGGCGGCTGCTTTCCGCCGATTTCACTCTCGCCGTCTACAACAGAAACCAAGACAAGGCTGCGCCTTTCGGCAGCGCGGGCGCGTATGTTGCCGGGTCACCACGCGAGGCCGCGTCCAAGGCGGAAATCATCATCGCCATGGTCTCGGATGATATTGCTTCCCGCGGTGTGTGGCTTGGCGAAAAGGGCGCGCTGGCGGGGGCGTCTCGCGGATCGGTCCTCATCGAATGCAGCACTCTCACGGTGGGCTGGATTAAGGAACTCGCAGCGGCCGCTGCTCAGCGAGGATGCGAATGGCTCGATGCACCTGTGACCGGCACCAAGCCCCATGCAGCTTCCGGCGAGTTATTGTTCCTGATCGGAGGATCGGAGGCGGCGCTCGCCTCTGCGCAACCCGTTCTGTCTGTGTTGGGTCGCGAATTTATTCATCTTGGCCCGACTGGAAGCGGCACCCTGATGAAGCTCATCAACAATTTCATGTGCGGGGTTCAAGCTGCGTCTCTTGCTGAAGCCGAATATATGATCGGCGCTGGCGGCCTGGACCTCGAGAAGGCCCTCGCGATACTTACCCGGGGCGCTCCAGGCAGTGCTCTGGTGCAAATAGCCGCCGCC
>DASZHW010000124.1:0-1640 GCA_035937515.1 Terriglobales bacterium
ACGGCGCTGAAGCTGAGAACCACGTGGCCGCCGGGAGTGGGACGGCCGAAGCTCAGCATGGGGCTGAAGCGGGAGAAGAGCAGCATCTGGTCAAGCTGGCGCCGGAGTTCCAGGCTGGTTGGGCCGGAGATAATTTGATAATCGGTCATATGGCCCTGGGCATCGACAGTGACGTCCAGCAGCAGGCCGTGAGGCAGAGAAAGTTCGAGGTCGTTCTGCTCCGGCGCCCAGGCTTGCGGATAGTCCGAAAGAGAAACCAGCTCGGCGGGGCGCATCAGATTAAGAGCCACATCGTTCTGGACGGCGCGGACGGTGGTGCCAGGCACGATCATCTGGAGCACCAGCACGAAAACGAGGATGGCAGAGAAGAATCCGCCGGTGGCCGGAAGGGTCAAGGGGCGGAAAACGTTGTCGAGCAGAATTTCAACGCGATCCTTGATGCGGCGCATGCGGTTGGGCCAATCCTGCGAATGCTGCGCTTGAGCTGCAGCGACCTTGATGCGCACGGCGAGATCGGCAGGCGGAACGTTTTTAGGGACACGCGAAAGCATGACGGCCAGCTTGCGGAAACGTTCCAGTTCCTCGCGGCAAACGCCGCAGCCTTCCAGGTGCTGCCGAATCTGGACGCGCTCCGCAACGCGCGCTCCGCCGGTTATAGCATCATCGAGATAACCCGGCAGTTTGGTTCGTACCGTGTTGCACTTCATTGGACACCCTTGCCCGCGGAACTTGCCCGCGAGGACGTACCTTGCGAAGAAATTGTGATTCGCCTTGCGGCGGAAAATGCATCACCGAATGGCGAAGGCTGAGGCTCGGAAACGCTGCCATGCGAAGGCGTTTGCGCGTGACTGCCGTGAATCTGGTGTGCGCCCAAAAGCGGCTCAAGAATTTCCTTCAGCGCGCGGCGCCCGCGAAGGATGCGGGACTTCACCGTGCCGACGCTGCATTCCAGAACTTCCGAGACTTCCTCGTAACTCAGGCCTTCGAGATCGCGCAAGATCACCGCGCTGCGAAAGACATCGGGAACCTGCTGCAAAGCGGCTTGGACGACGACGCGAATTTCCAGCGCCGCGAGCTGCTCGAAGGGCGTGGCACCGAGATCCTCGATCTCGATGCGGGCTTGCCCTTCCTGCGGCTCGGTATCGATAGAAACGTTCTTCTGCACGTGGCGTTTGAACCAGCGCTTGTGATTCAGCGCTTCGCGGATGGCGATGCGGTAAAGCCACGTTTTCAAAGAGCTGCCCTGGCGGAAGTTGCGGATGCCTCGGAAGGCCTTCAAGAAAACTTCCTGGGCGCCGTCGGCGGCGTCTGAAGTGTCACCGAGCATACCGAGGATGAGGTTATAGACCGGCGCATGGTAGTGGGTGACGAGCCAGTCGAAGGCCGTCTCCGAGCCGGCTTGCAGCTCGTGGACGAGATCGGCTTCATCGCGGCCCCAAGAAAGGGCACTAGCCCAATCGGACACTGCCGGCCTTTCCGGCCCGCTGCTGAAATACGGACCACCCTGCTGTTCGGTCCAGAGTTAGAACGCTGGACCCAGGCACGACTTGCAAAGGGGACCAAGATCGAGCTGTCCCCGATGTCCGCTCAGTATTGTTAGACACCGGGGGGAGCCGAGTTGTTTCCCCGGATGGCGAAGA
>DASZHW010000125.1:0-121743 GCA_035937515.1 Terriglobales bacterium
CTTCGACCAGAACACGTCCGCGGGAGAGCACGACGTCCGGCATGCCGGTCACCTTGATGCCCTCGAACATTGAGTAATCCACGCGCATGTGATGAGTTCTGGCGCTGATGGTGTGCTCGCGCTTGGGATCGAAGATGACCAAGTCGGCATCACTGCCCACCGCGACCGTGCCTTTACGGGGATAGAGGCCGAAGAGTTTGGCTGGAGTGGTGGCAACCAGTTCCACGAAACGATTTACGCTGAAGCGTCCTTGCGCGACGCCGCCTGAGTACACCAGGCTCATGCGGTGTTCGATGCCGGGGCCGCCGTTGGGAATCTTGGTGAAATCTCCTATCCCCATTTCTTTTTGTTCCTTGAAGCAGAAAGGGCAGTGGTCGGTGGAAACCACTTGCAGCTGGTCGTGCTTGAGCCCTTGCCACAACTTCTCCTGATGCCACTTTTCGCGCAGGGGCGGGGTGAACACGTACTTCGCGCCTTCAAAGCCGGGCGCATCCATGTTTTCGAGCGACAGGTAAAGATACTGGGGGCAAGTCTCGGCGTAGACAGGCAAGCCGCGATCACGGGCCTCGCGCACTTTCTCCAGAGCATCGTTGCAACTGAGGTGCACGATGTAAACCGGTGAGTCCGCCATTTCGGCCAGGGCGATGGCGCGCGAGGTGGCTTCGGCCTCGGCGGTGGTCGGACGGGTAAGGGCGTGATACTTGGGCGCGGTCTTGCCTTCGGCCAGCGCCTGCTTGACGATCACATCAATTGCACCGCCGTTCTCCGCATGCATGCACACCATGGCCCCGGCTTTGGCGGAGGTGCGCATGGCTTTGAAAATGCTGGCGTCGTCGAGCATGAACACGCCAGGATAGGCCATGAACAACTTGAAGCTGGTGATGCCCTCACGCACCAATTGCGGCATCTCGGCGAGCTGCGCATCGGGAAGGTCGGTGATGATGCAGTGGAACGCATAATCGGAAACCGCTTTGGGGGAGGCCTTCTGCATCCAGGCATCGAAGGCCATCCGCAGGGACTGTCCTTTGTACTGGATGGCGAAGTCGATCAGGGTCGTGGTGCCGCCGAAAGCGGCTGCGCGAGTGCCGGTTTCAAAATCATCGGCGCTGGTGGTGCCACCGAACGGCATATCCAGGTGGGTGTGGACGTCGATCCCTCCTGGAAACACATACTTGCCGGTGGCGTCGATCAGGCGTTTGGCATTGTCACGGGGAAGACTGCTGCCCAGGGCAACCACGCGACTGCCTTCGATGGCGACGTCCGCCTGACAAGTATCCGCAGCCGTGACCACGGTGCCATTGGTGATGATGGTGTCGAACCCCATTGGATAATCCTTGTGCGGCGAGAGTCCCGTCGGCGCGGGCAGATGCGTGATGTATTCTATTCTACAAACTTGCGGCCCTGTCTTGCGGCATCCGGCCGCGAAAGCGAACAAAATGAAGTTCGGTATCACCCTCAAACCGGATCTCTCAGTCGAGCGGATCGTCGGGCTTACCCGGCAGGCGGAACAAGCGGGGTTCGAATACGGCTGGATTTTCGACTCCCATGTCCTCTGGAAGGAGCCGTACCCACTGCTCGCTCTAATGGCAAACGCCACCCGCGCGATGCGGCTGGGACCTTGCGTCACCAATCCCGCTGTCCGTGACCTCACCGTGACTGCCAGTCTTTTCGCCACCCTTAACCTGATTTCCGGCGGCCGCATGGAATTGGGAATCGGGCGGGGCGACAGCTCGCGGCGGGTATTGGGCAAAAAACCGGTCACTCCAGCCGAACTGGAGCGCGCCGTCGTCACCTTTCGAGAACTTACGGCGGGGCGCGAAGTGCAATACGAGGGTCAGCCCGCGCGTTTGACTTGGGCTACGGGCTCCCCACCGGTCTGGATTGCAGGGTACGGACCGAAAGTCCTCAGCCTGGCTGGGCGCATCGCGGACGGAGTGATTCTGCAGTTCGCTGATCCCGACCTCATTGCATGGTGCCTTGGATTTGTCCGGCAGGGAGCCAAGGAAGCCGGGCGCGATCCCAAGGCGGTCGAAGTAATGGCGGCCGCGCCAGTGTGGGTGTCCGACGACCTCGGACTGGCAAGGCAGCGGGTGCGCTGGTTTCCCGCACTGGTGTCCAATCACGTCGTCGATCTGATCTCGCGCTACAAGCCCGAGGACCTGCCCGCGTCACTTACCTCTTACGTGCAGGATCGCAGTGGGTATGACTACCAGCACCACGCGGAAGTGGGGAGCGATAACGCCCGCTTTGTTTCCGACGAAGTCGTGGACCGGTTCTGCCTGGTGGGTCCGGTCGAGGCTCACCGCCAGAAGCTCAAGAAACTGGCAGAGTCAGGCGTGACGCAGTTCAATATCTACCTGATGTGTGGAGAAGAAGAGCAGACTTTGGAGACCTATAAGAGGGAAGTCCTGCCGCGGTTTCGTGCTGCGTCTTGAGAGGCTGGACTGGAGTTTTCCCGGTTTTCAGTCGCTGGTTCTCAGTTCTCAATGAGACGTTATGAGAGTTTTTTCGTCAAACCAACAGGGCTACGCGGTCTCGGCCCGAGGAACGATGGTTCGCCGGATCACACCAATGCTTGCGTGCAGTATTCTCCTGACTTCCTGTGCCGGCACCAAGGCGGCGCCCCCACGCAACGTGGCGGTTCCCGTCTTGGCGGTGACGGTGGAGCAAAAAGACGTCCCTCTGCAATTGAAGGCGATCGGCGCGGTCGAAGCGTACTCCAATGTCTCGGTTAAAACCCAGATCACGGGTGAACTCACCGGAGTGCATTTCAAGGAGGGGCAGGACGTAAAAAAAGGCCAGTTATTGTTCAGCCTGGACAAGAGGCCTTTTGAAGCGGCGTTGAAACAGGCGCAGGGCATGCTGGCCAGGGACCAGGCCCAGGCGGTCAACGCGCGCGCCCAGGCCAGGCGCTACGAAGCGCTCAACAAAGCTGGGGTTGCTCCCAAAGAGCAATACGATCAGATGCAGTCGAATGCAGACGCGCTAGATGCCGCCGTGGTCGCGGATCAGGCTGCGGTGGAGAACGCCCGGGTACAACTGGTTTACTGCACCATCTATTCTCCGATCGACGGCCACACCGGCACTTTGTTGATCCACCAGGGCAACATGATCAAGGCCAACGACACCCCGTTCCTGGTGAGCATCAACCAGATTCAGCCGATCTATGCCACCTTCACCGTTCCGGAACAGAATCTCGCCGACATCAAGCGCTACTCGGGCCGGGGCAAGCTGAAAGTGCTGGCTTACATCCCCAACGATCCGCGAGGTCCTGCCGAAGGCTGGCTGAGCTTCATTGACAACACCGTGGACCAAGCCACGGGCACGATTAAATTGAAAGGTGAATTTGTGAACGCCGACCGGCGGCTTTGGCCGGGGCAGTTCGTGGACGTGGTGCTGACTCTGGCGCAGCAGCCCAATGCGATCGTGGTGCCGTCGCAAGCGCTCCAGAACGGACAGCAGGGACAGTTTGTTTTTGTGGTCAAGCCGGACATGACGGTCGAGGCCCGTCCGGTGACCGTCGATCGGAGCAACGACGGGCAGGCGGTCATCGCAAAAGGACTCGCTGCGGGCGAGCAAGTGGTCACGGACGGGCAGTTGCGCCTGGTACCGGGCGTGACCAAAGTAGAATTGAAGGAAATCGCGACGCCGGCCGCGAACGCTCCCCGAGCCGGGGGATAGCAAGCATGAACGTTGCCGAAATCTTCATCCGCCGCCCAGTCATGACCACGCTGCTCATGCTGGGCATACTGATGTTCGGCATCATGGGCTACCGCCTGCTTCCGGTGAGCGACCTGCCCAATGTGGATTTTCCCACCATCCTGGTTTCCGCCAGCCTGCCCGGGGCGACTCCAGACACCATGGCGTCGGCGGTAGCGATGCCATTGGAAAAGCAATTTTCCACCATCGCCGGCGTGGACTCGATGACTTCGTCAAGTTCGCAGGGGTCGACGCAGATCACGCTGCAATTCAATCTCAGCCGCAATCTGGACGCCGCCGCCCAGGACGTGCAGTCCATGATTGCCAAAGCAGCCCGCGATCTGCCACAGAACCTGCCCAGCCCGCCTTCCTACCAGAAGGTGAATCCGGCCGACCAGCCAATTTTGTATTTGACGTTGAGCTCTCCGACCCTGCGGCTTTCCGATGTGGACGAATATGCAGAAACGCTGATGGCGCAGCGCATCTCCATGGTGAGCGGAGTCGCCCAGGTGAGCGTGTTCGGGGCACAGAAGTATGCGGTCCACGCCAAGTTCGACCCCAAGGCGCTGGCCAGCCGGCAGATCGGCATTGATGAAGTCTCCAATGCGATTCAGAACGGCAACGTGAACCTGCCCACCGGCATTCTGTATGGGACCCACCAGGCGTTTACCGTCCAGGTGAATGGGCAGCTCAACAAAGCTGTAGACTACGCCCCCCTGGTGGTGGCTTACCGCAACGGCGCTCCCGTCCGCCTGGCGGAGTTGGGGCAAGTGGTGGACGGAGTCGAGAACGACAAGACGGCCAGCTGGTATTACGACTCCAAAGGTTTGCGGCGGGGCATCGTCCTGGCCATCCAGCGCCAGCCCGGGACCAACACCGTGGAAGTCGTCGATTCCATCAACAAGCTGATGCCCAGCTTTCGCGCGGTGATGCCGCCATCCGTGAACATTGACACGCTCTACGACCGGTCGGTTTCCATCCGGTCCTCGGTGGATGACGTAAAGTTCACCCTGTTCCTGGCGCTGGTGCTGGTCATCCTGGTGATTTTCGTGTTTTTGCGGAATTTGTCGGCGACCGCCATTCCCAGCATGGCTCTGCCCATGTCCATCGTGGGCACCTTTGCAGTGATGTATTTGCTGGGATACTCGCTGGACAATCTGTCGCTCATGGCGTTGACCCTTTCCGTTGGGTTCGTGGTGGATGACGCCATTGTCATGCTGGAAAATATCGTGCGCCACATGGAAATGGGCGAACGGCCGATGGATGCGGCCTTCAGCGGGGCCAGAGAAATCGGTTTCACCATCGTCTCCATGACTCTGTCGCTGGCCGCCGTGTTTATTCCCGTGCTGTTCATGAGTGGGATTCTGGGCCGCCTGCTGCATGAATTTGCCGTGACCATCAGCGTGGCCATCCTGGTCTCAGGAGTGGTTTCGCTCAGCCTCACGCCCATGCTGTGCAGCCGGTTCCTGCGCGCGGCGAAGGAAACCCGCCATGGGCGCCTGTGGACGCTCTTCGAGCGCTTCTTTGACGGTCTGTTGCGGGTCTACGACCGCACCCTGCAGGTCACGCTCCGCCACAAATTCGCCACCATGGCGGTGTCCGCGGTGGTGCTGGTGGGGACGGTCTACCTTTTCATCGCCATTCCTAAAGGCTTTCTGCCCGACGAGGATCAGGGACAGATTTTCATTTTTACCGAGGGCCCGCAGGGAATTTCCTTCGACAACATGGTGGCGCACCAGTTGGCGCTGACCAAAGTCGTGATGGCGCAGCCCTACATCGACTCTTTCATGTCCACGGCTGCTGGCGGTAACGCGGGGCGCATCTTTGCCCGGCTGAAGCCGCGCAGCGAACGCAAATCGGCCCAGGATATCGTTCAGGAGTTGCGCGTAAAGCTGGCCGCGGTTCCTGGAATCAACGCATTCCCGCAGTTGCTGCCTACGATCCGGATCGGCGGGCAGCTCACCAAGAGCCAGTATCAGTTCACGCTGCAATCGCCAGACACGAACGAACTTTATCAGGACGAGCCCAGGCTGGAAGCCAAGCTGCGCACCGAACCCCAATTCCAGAAATTGCTCCAGGACGTCACCAGCGATCTCCAGATTACGAATCCGCAGGTCAACGTGGATATCGACCGCGACAAGGCGTCGGCTCTGGGCGTGACCGCCAATCAGGTGGAAGATGCGCTCTACACCGCCTATGGACAACGCCAGATCTCGACCATTTACGCGCCCAACAACGCTTATCGCGTGATTACGGAACTGGAGAGCCAGTACCAGCTGGATCCGTCGGCGCTCTCCATGCTGTACATACGTTCTTCCAACGGCCAGCTGGTTCCGCTGAACGCGGTGGCGAGGCTCTCCCGCTCGCTGGGACCGCTCACCATCAATCACCTGGGACAACTGCCCGCGGTGACGATTTCCTTCAACCTGCGTCCCGGCGTTTCTCTGGGGGATGCGGTAAACGCTGTGGGCAAGGCCGCGCGGGAGATGCTGCCGGCCAGCGTCAGCACCAGTTTTCAGGGGACGGCTCAGGCTTTTGAATCGTCGGTCAGCGGATTGGGGTTGCTCCTGCTGATGGCCATTCTGGTGATTTACCTGGTGTTGGGAATTTTGTACGAGAGCTTTATTCATCCCCTGACCATTCTCTCTGGATTGCCCTCAGCCGGCTTTGGGGCGCTGGTCACGCTCATGCTCTTCGGCCTTGACCTCAACCTGTATGGTTTCGTGGGCGTGATCATGCTGGTGGGAATCGTGAAGAAAAACGCCATCATGATGATTGACGTGGCGCTGGAAAAGCAGCGCGAGAGCAATGAGCGAGCGGAAGAGGCAATCTATCAGGGCGCCCTGCTGCGCTTCCGCCCCATTATGATGACCACCATGGCGGCTCTCATGGGAACCCTGCCGATTGCGCTCGGTTTCGGCGCTGGAGCCGAGTCACGCCGTCCACTCGGACTGGCGGTGGTGGGTGGCTTGGTGTTTTCTCAGTTGCTGACTCTGTACATCACGCCGGTTTATTACATCTACATGGAGTCCTTCCAGAACTGGTTGAGGTCGCGGAGAAAGCAGAAGCCGCCGGCCCAGCCCGAGTTCGAGAGGGAGCCAGCGCTCGCGGGCAGGCCGGGGAAGTAAACTCCCCGGTTTACAAGTGCTCCGTTGTTCTTCCAAAACTTTGGCATTTTCCCGCGATTTCCGCCGCATCGGTTAACATGTCCCGGTTGGCGCGGCGCACACATTGGACTCGAAGCCACCGCAGATCGAAGCCTCTACCGATAAACCCCAGGCCCGCGAATCGACGCAAACCATGCGCCCCGCCTGGATTCGCCTCGTTCTTCCCTCAGCCGCCGACCTGATCTTCATCGTCCTGCTGGCCGCCATGACCAGCGGATTGCTGGCCCAGCGTCTGCTTGGCGATGCCGGCATCGGATGGCACATCCGAAACGGGGAGCAGATCCTGAGGACGCATTCGATCACGCGGACGGATCCGTTCTCGGTGACCATGGGCGGGCACTCCTGGTATGCATGGGAATGGCTGTACGACCTGAAGATCGCTGCCATCCACGATTGGCTGGGGCTGAACGGCGTGGTGTTGTTCACCGCCATCATCATCGCCGCAACCTTCGCGCTTGCGCTTCGCCTGAGCCTGCGAAGGGGCGCGGATTTGCCCACCTCCGTGGTTCTGCTGGCGCTATCGCTGGGCGCATCCACCATCCACCTGCAGGCGCGGCCCCACGTGCTGAGCTGGTTATTGGCTGTGATCTGGTTTCAGATCCTCGACGACTCGGAGGGTCCAGACCCCGCAAAAAGGCGGCGGCTGTGGGGGCTGCCGGCATTGATGCTGTTGTGGGCGAACCTGCACGGCGGGTTCGTTTTGGGTTTTGCGTTGCTCGGACTTTATCTCGTCAGTGCCGGGATCCGGTGTTTGCGCTGCAGTGACAATGGGATGCGTCAGGACCTCGCGGGGCGGATGCGCCAGCTCGGCAAGGTCGCGGCGGCATCACTGCTGGCCAGCCTGATCAATCCCTATGGCTACAAACTGCACGCGCATGTTTTTCAGTATCTTTCCAGCCGCTGGCTGATGAATCACATTGATGAGTTTCTGTCGCCCAATTTCCACGGTGTGGCACAACAATGTTTCGTGGTCCTTTTGCTGATTACCCTTGGGACTCTGGCGGTGGTCCGGAGCAAACCTCCACTCTCGCGGGTTTTGGTTCTACTTTTTACCGCCTACAGCGGCCTGTATGCCTCGCGCAGCTTGCCGGTTTCATCCCTATTGCTGATGTTGATCGTCGCACCGCTCTTGTTTCAGGCAGTGACCGAGGCCCGGGCCAATCCTGAACTCCCGTCGCGCCTGCAGGTCTGGCTTTCGCGATGGGAGTCATTCGTTGCCCGTATGGGGCGCGCGGATATGCAATCGCGCGGACACCTGTGGCCGGCAGCGGCGATCGTTCTCGGAATGTTTATTTGCTCCCAGCAGGGCAAGCTGGGTTCGTACCAGTGCATGAATGCACATTTTGACGCTCAGCGCTTTCCGGTTGAGGCCGCCGAAGTGATTGCCCAGCGCGGCATTCGCGATCCCATCTTCAGTCTCGACTCGTGGGGCGGATATCTCATCTACCGGTTGTATCCGCAGACCAGAGTTTTCGTGGACGATCGCCACGACCTGTATGGAGAAGATTTTTTGAAGGACTACCTGCAGACAGTGCGACTCACGCCCGAATGGGACAAGTTTCTGAACGAAAAGAGGGTGAACTGGATACTTGTGCCGGCAGAATCTCCGCTCGCCAACATGTTGATGCAAATGTCCGGGTGGGACTTGGTCCACCGGGATGGAACGGCGGCATTGTTCGAGCGGAAGGAAAAGTTGTAGCGGCTAGTACTGGTCGTTGGTGTCGATGTTGAATCCAAGGATGGCGTTGACCTCGACGGGTTGGTCTCCACGCAGCACGGGACGGAATTTCCAACTGTTGAGGGCGGTGAGCACTTTGCTGGTCATCACGGCCGAGCCCGGCTCGAGCACTTGTGGCTGGCGCAGCAGTCCGGCGCGATCGAGCACGCAGGCAATCACGAGACGGGTTTTGGGCAGTCCGGCGGGCAAATCCGCGCGCATGACCTGGGGCGCAGTGAGGTCCTCGGCGTAGCCATGGCCTTCAGACGCGGGATCAGAAAACGACATCACCGCCGGCAGCGTGGTTTCAATGTAGATGGTGTAGACCTTGTCGCCCTTGAGCCGGCCGTAAAAATTGAAGGCTCCTCCGGAACGCGAACTGGCCACCACAGTAATGCCGGGTCCGCGATTTTCAGGATTCGTGTTGGAGCGGCCCGAGGCTCCCGCCTGGTTTCCACTGGAAGGAAAGCTGGGCAGGGTCACAATATTGCTATTGCCGCCCTTGACCGAAACACCCGGCATGGCGGGATTACCATTGACCCCGGTTCCGGCGCCGCCTGGGCCTGGATAGGGCGAAATGCCGCCGCGGGCCATGGGATCCGATCCGGGACCCGTGCCCTGCTTGCCAGCTCCGGAGCCGGGGCCTGCAAAGCCGCTGCCCGGAGCATCGCCGCGTCCGATTCCTGCACCACCGCCCGACCCGCCCAGGCCGGCCTGATTCCCGCCCGAAGGCGACATCGCCAGAGAACCGGCACCGCCCTTGCCAGGGATACCGACTTGCGAACCCGGCTGGCTAGAGAGCACTACACCTGAGGTGGTTCCCCCGCCGTTGCTGCTGGGTGGCGCTGCGGCGAGGCCGACATCCATAGGTCCGCCAAATCCCGCCCCGCGGTTCCCTCTCCCCAGACCCGTGGGCGAACCGGCCCCGGAAACGGAGGGAGGGGGAGGAACGACGGCCGAGCCTGTTCCCATGCCGCTTCCCGGGAAGCGTTGTCCCGAAACCGCGCCCATCTGGACGGTCGGCGGCACCACAGAAGAGCCGCCCAGCCCGCCCATGGCACGGCGTTGGGCGGAGGCGTCTCTCACCTGCACCGGCGGCGGAACAATCTGCTTTTGCAGCTCTCCGGGACCAAAGCCGGGGCCCATGGGCGCCATCTCCCGCGCCAGAGTGGGCGGCGGCGCAACCACACTGGGAGCAGGCAGCACCAACCGGGGATCGCGATCGGTAACCTGTTCGGGCGCCGAGACTGCGGGCGGAACTACTTCCATCACCTGAGATCCGGGCAGGGGCAGCGTCGCCACTTCCCGCTGCGGAGCTGTGGCAGCAGGAGCCACTGCGCCGGCATTCAGAGTGGGCAGGGCACGCATCTTGTCGCGCTCTACCTCGGGTGCAGGTGGTACTGCGGTTTGCGTCAACGGCGAAGTGCGAGCCGAGGAGCGCATGCCTTCCGCCGGAGCGGGCCCGGGAAGCGCCTTCAGAGCGAGCAGGTTGGCGACGGCCGAATTTGAGACTGGCAGATTCAGCTTGGGGGCGTCGGCTACGGTCTCCCGCAAAGTGCTGCCGCGCGCGACCCGGATGGTTTGGGTGGGGTGGTGCGCTTCCCGACCACCGGAACGGCCTGACCGTCCTGATTCGGCGCCTCCCACATCCTCGGTCCGCGGCAATTCATTGCCTGAGTAGTAAATCACGTCATACTTGGGCTTCGGAGGCGGCTCATAGGGACGCATGCTGGCCAGCTTGGCGGGCACGACAATGATGGCCACCAGCATGAGCAGTTCGATCGCCCAGGAGATCAACATTCCGCGATAGGGAACCAGACCGGTTCGAGCCTCTCCGGCCAGGGCTTCCGGAGAGCGCCCCAAAGCAGGCCGGATCGCGCTCCAGAACTCATCCCAGGGCGACGACCATTCCACCAGAAGCTTGGGGGCATCGTTCACGCGCGGCCAGCCTCCTGCAGAGCGATCTCGATCGCATCACCGACAGCCGTGCGGGTGGCGCTAAGCGTGCTGCCCGGCAGCTCCAGCACCGAGGCGGCGGACATGCGCACCGGGGCCACGCGCCAGGGCTTTAGATTTTCTTCGGCGTAGATCACAGTGTTACCGCCATCCAGATAAATGACGTCAATGGGGAAGCGCATGGCGAAAGTATGCACTCCGCGGGAGGGCACAATCCACAGGCCCTGTCCCGCGACAAAGCTGCCGGCCTCGGTCCACATCAGGCCACGGAACCGGGACCAGTGGGTCTGGGCCACGTGCAACTGGGTGGCCAAGTAGACCTGTCGCGTGCGATTGAGTGCATAGCCCCTGGGGACCGCTGCTGACATCACAACTCCTGGGTTCGACCTTGCAGCAAAGACGAGTTCACCGCCGCCCCTCGGGCATGAGAATACGAAACAGTTCGATTATCGCAGGTCCGAGGGTGACGAAGATGATGGAGGGGAGGACGAACAGGACCAGGGGGACGATCATCTTAATGGTGGTTTTCGCCGCTTGTTCTTCGGCGCGCTGGCGGCGTTCCGTACGCAACGAATCAGAATGAACCCGCAGCGCCTGGCTGACGCTAGTGCCGAAACGATCGGTCTGGATCAGGGTGGCGACCAGGGAGCGGACATCGTCCACCCCGGTGCGGTCCACCAGATTCCTGAGCGCTTCGGCCCGGGGTTTGCCGGCCCGCATCTCAAGGTTCACGAGATGGAACTCGTCGCTCAGATCAGGATGGGCGTGGCGGAGGTCCTGGCCGACTCGCATCAGAGCCTGATCCAGGGCCAAACCGACCTCAACGCAGATCACAGTGAGATCCAGCGCATCCGGCAAGGCTATGGTGATGCGCCTCTGGCGGTCGCGGATCATGCGCTTGAGAACAAATCGCGGAATGAAGAATCCGAAGCCGCCCACGCCCACCATCATCAGCAAATCGAACTTCCCCTGAACCGCCACTGCAATGCCCATTCCCAGCAACGCAAGCAGCATGCGCGACCCAACGTAAATCGTGAGGTGCCGCTCCTCGCGGTAGCCAGCCTGAATCAGCCACTTGCGGGTGCGCGACACATCGCTGGGGGATAGCGGCAGGGCCTTGCTGAGAGGATCGAGCGCCTGTTCCAGGCGTTCCTTGAACGCAGGCTTTTCCTGGGGCTGAACCCTTTGCCCGACCAGGGTTCGCAGGCGCGAGCCCAGCACCGAAGACGGAGAATAGGCTGCGGCCCCGAAGGAAAACACCACCAGGGCAACGGTCAGGAACAATAGGATGGCCAGCGCCAGTGTCATGCTTCACACCTGAATCTGAATGACCTTGCGGATCACGAAATAGCCGATGGTCTGCAACGTAATGCCCACGACGATGAGCACGTGGCCGATCGGGTCCTCGAACAACGGCCGAATGAAGCTCGGGTTCATGACCTGCATGGTGATGATGATAATGGGGGGCAGCCCCATCAGCAGCATCATGGTCAAACGTCCCTGCGCCGTGTGCACCCGCACCTGGCGCATGATCTTGAAACGTTCCCGAATGACATAAGACAGGTTATCCAGGATTTCCGCAAGATTACCGCCGGTTTCCCGCTGCAGCATTACCGCGGTGACGAAAAACTTCACATCCACCAGGGGCACGCGCTCGGTAAGGTTGACCAGGGCATCGCGCACCGGCATGCCGAATTTCTGCTCTTCGAACAGCTTGCGAAACTCAGAAGCCACGGGCTCGGAGATTTCGCTCGCGATCAGCTCCAGCGCGGTGGTAAAGGCGTGACCGGCGCGCACCGCGCGAGCCAGGGTGTCGATGGCTTCGGGAAAAATCTCCTCGAATTTCTGGAACCGCTTGGACCGCTTGTAGTTGGCGTAGGAGTAGGGCAGAAACGCTCCCAGAATCACGCCCAGCCAGACGAATTGGGGAAAGGGGGTGAACAGCAGAACCAGCAGTCCCATGCCGGCGCCGCTAAGCACACAGAGCAGCACGACATTGCCGGCGCGGCTTTTCACGCCGGCCTGCTCCAGCAAGGTTTGAAGGTTGGAGATGCTGCTGGACCGGCGCAGCAGACTATCCAGCGCCGGGATCTTGCTCAACACCTCATCCCGTAGCAGGGCGAGGTCCTGGCTGGGCTCGCGCTCCGTTTTTTGCGCCGTAGAAAGGCGCTCCCGCAAGAGACGGGCCTTGGAGCTGCGCTCGTCGAGGAGGGAGATGACGACAAACACTCCCAGCGCGACCACCAGAAAAACCGCGATGGCAATCAGGATGACCATGAGCAGAGTGCGGCCGGGACTCCCGGGCTAGACCTCCATCCGCGAGTCGAACATGGCAGGGCGCAAGCGGCAGCCCGCGGTGGCCAGACGCTCGGCGAACTTGGGCCGGATGCCCGAAGCGCGAAAGACGCCGCGCACTTTTCCCGCCTCATCGATACCCAGGCGCTCGAAGACGAAAATTTCCTGCATGCAGATGGTGTCGGCCTCCATGCCCACGACTTCGGAGATCGAGATCACCTTGCGGGTGCCGTCGGAGAGACGCGCGATCTGGATCACGCCAGAAATCGCGGACGAGATCTGCTGCCGCATGGCCCGCTCCGGGATATTGAGATTCGCCATGGAACACATGTTCTCGATGCGGGCCAGGGCGTCGCGGGGCGAGTTGGCGTGCACCGTGGTCAACGAGCCCTCGTGACCGGTGTTCATGGCCTGCAGCATGTCAAAGGCTTCCTCGCCGCGCACCTCGCCCACCACGATGCGGTCGGGGCGCATACGCAGGCTGTTGATCACCAGTTGCCGCTGGCGCACCGCGCCCTTGCCTTCGATGTTGGGCGGACGAGTCTCCAGGCGCACTACGTGCTCCTGCTTCATCTGCAATTCGGCCGCGTCTTCAATGGTGACGATGCGGTCTGAATTCGGAATGTATCCGGAAAGAACATTCAGCAGCGTGGTTTTTCCGGCGCCGGTTCCGCCAGAAATCAGCAGGTTCAGCCGGCCTTTTACCATGGCTGCGAGCAACTCCAGCATGGGCTCGGTCAGGGTTTTGTTGTCGACCATGTTGCGCGAGGTGATGGCCTCCTTACCGAAGCGGCGGATGGAGAGGCAAGGACCATCGATGGCCAGCGGGGGAATGATGGCGTTGACGCGGGATCCGTCGGCCAGACGCGCATCTACCATCGGGGAAGATTCATCCACGCGCCGTCCGATGCGCGACACGATGCGGTCGATAATCTGCATCAGGTGAGCGTCATCCTTGAAACTCAGGCCGGTGGGCTCAAGTTTTCCGGCCCGCTCCACGTAGACCTTGTTATAGCGGTTGACCAGAATGTCGGAGACGGTTGGATCTTTGAGCAGGGGCTCCAATGGTCCGAGGCCGAAGATTTCATCCAGAATTTCCCGCGACAGCCGCTCGCGCTCGGCGAAGCTGAGCGGCACCGCCTCACTGTTCACGGTCGTACGGATCAGCAGGAGCACTTCTTCCCGGGCAGCGTTGCTGGGAGTTCGCCCCAGTTTCTCCAGGTCGAGGCGATCAAGAATCTTGCGATGCAGGTCGGCCTTGACCTGCTGGTATTCAGTTCTCTCGAAGGTCTGCAAATTCGCCATATCCCTTACCTAAGGATAGCCCAGCCGGGCGCAAGCCACGCGCTAAACCGTTCTTGAACCTAAACCGTTTTGAACAATGACCAAGCCTTACGCTTCACGTCGATGTCGTCCTCGGTCAAGCGGGCCGCCAGTCCGGCAAACGATCTGGCGATCTCGCTGTAAGCCTGCTGCATGAGTGGAACTCCGCGATCAATGGCGGCCGAAACCGCAAAATACTGATTGGGAATTTTCCACAAAAGCTTGGCCCCAGCCGCAGCCTCCGCGTCGGCCTCGCTGAAACCCGCTATCTTGCGAAAACGGTTCAGCACCAGCCGGACCCGTTCCCGTCCCCCGGTCTCGCCCAGGTATTGCTGGATGCGGGAGGCGCTCCACAGGGAAGCCACATCGGCATGGGCCACCATCAAGACGGTTTCTGAAAGATTGCACACCAGGCGGGTGGTAGCGTCCACGCGCGAGGAGGCGTCCACAACCACGTAGCGGAAGTGACCGACCAGCAGGTCGAACAAGCGGGCAAATTCTGCTGTCGCAGGCTCAACCACGGCCGGGGTGGTGGCGCCGGCCAGCAGTTGCAAGCCGCCGCTGTGGCGGGTCAAAAAACTTTCCAGCAGGGAACTGTCGAGCCGATGCAGATTGCGAATGGCGTCCACCACGGTGAAGACCGGCTTAAGGTTCATGTGCAGGGCCGCGTGTCCCAGGGGCGCAATGTCCACCAGCGCGACATTGCCGTGGGCGGAGTGCAGCGCCAGCGCCAGATTCACTGCGGTGGTGGTGGCCCCGCTGCCGCCTTTGGCGTTGATTACGCTGAACACTTTGCCCCGCGGTCCTTCACGTTCTACTTTGCGTTGCGCCGCCGACAGCCGCACGAAGGCTTCCAGCAGATCAGTGGTGGTCGTGGGGCGCTCGATGAATTCCCGCGCACCTGCGCGCATGGCGCTGACAATGACCTGCGGCTGGCTCATACTGCCCACCGCAAATACCACCGCATCGCGCACTTCCTGGTGAATCAATTCAATGGCCCGCAAGGCCAGTGTGGAATTGTCTGAGGGAACATCCACCAGCACCACGTGGGGACTTGAGCTCTGCACGCGCCGTAAGACGGGATCCGAGACTACGGCAGGATAACTGGAACAAACTTGCGCCACCTTCGCCACACTGGTGCCGTCGACCAGCACCTGCAATACAGCGCGTTGCTCGCTATCCTGCGCGATGACTACGACTGCGAGTTCCGGCATCGTCCTTCGCTGCTCCCTGCTGACAGCTCCAACTCAACTCTACCTGCCTGACACGAGCAAAACCATCCTTACTTTACTTTTTGCCATCCGACGGTTTCTTGGCGTCGAAATTGTCCTTATCCATGAATGGCTTGGGCATGGTGGGCAAGGGTGCCGATTGTGTGCTCGGTGAAATGCGATGGGCGGTACACAGAACGACCAGTTCGGAATTGCTCCTTTGCGCGCTCTTGCTCCGGAAGAAATTGCCGAGGATGGGGATGTCGCCCAACATGGGGACTTTGTTGTACAGGTCGGTGACCCGGTTGTCGATCAATCCGGCGATGACGAAGCTCTGCCCGTCCTGCAGTTCGAACTCGGTTTCCGCCTTGCGCGTGCTCAGCGCCGGCACGGTAAACCCGGAAATGGTGAGGGCGTTGGCGAAGTCCAGAGTGCTCACCGAGGGCGCCACTTTCAGGTGGATATTTCCGTTGGGCATGATGACCGGAGTGAATTTCAGTTGCACTCCGAATTCCTTGAACTGAATGGTGACCGCGGTGAAGCCCTGCCCCGGCTGCACCAGAGGGAAAGGAAACTCCCCGCCGGCCAGAAAGCTCGCTTCCTTGCCATTGACCGCGATCAGATTGGGCTCGGCCAGAATCTGCAACAGGTTTTTCTGCTGCAGGGCCTTGACCACCAGCCCGATGGGTATATCCGTGCGAGCGATGAACAGGTTCAGGAAATCGGAGACCGTTACAGTGGGTGGTGTCGCGGTGGTCGTGGTAGTGGTCGAGTTGCCGTTCGTGGTGGTGGTCTGGGCGGTATTGTGGACTTGAAGCGCGCCGAACTGCCCGGTTTGAGAAAGCGCGACAGTATTTCCTTGTCCCAGATTGAATATATTGACACCCAGCTGAGTGACAGCGGAGCGGTCTACCTCGGCGAACTTTACTTCCAGCAGGACCTCCTGCGCCCCCACCGGACCGAACGTAAGGACGTTGACGACGTTCTTGGAGTAGGCCTCGGCGATTTTTCCGGCGCGAACCGAAACGTCCTCGGTGGAAACGTGGCCGGAGAGCACGATGGCGGATCGCGAGGGCGAAACGGAAATCTGCTCGTCGGGAAAGATCCGTCTTTCTTCGTCAGCCGCGGCGCTGACATCCACATCGACGCGCAGGTCGAAGCTGCGGGAGCGTTCCAGTTCGTCCCAGATCAGCAGAGACACTTCGCCCGCGGCCCGTCCATGCACCAGAATTTGTGTGGGCGTCACCACCAGCGCATCGGCGATGGAGTCATCGGTTACCGACACTCGCCGGAGCCGCTCGGTGGTGTTGATGAGGAGCGACTTTCCCACCATGACACGCAGCGGGGCGGCGCCCTGAGCTGGCGCCTGCGGAGCCGGCGAAGCGGCCTCCGGGCCCGGCGTCTGGGTTTGGGCCGGCGCTGCTTCAGCCGTGGGTTGCCCCTGCGACACCGCCGCGACAGACCCCGTGAGCAGCAACAAGGCGGCCAGTATCCCTCGTACTGCCTTACCAGCTTTCACTTCGTGTTTCTCCCCAATACGGGAGCGGATCGACATATCGCTTCCTCGAGTGGCTACTTATCTTCGAACTTGGTGATGTCCTTCTTGGTACCTTTGATCACTTCGACCCCGTAGGTCGAGGGCGTCGCCGGCAGGGTCATTACCGAGTGCTTGGCGGTTTTGAGTCGCGGCGGGGCTGCCGGTGCCGGAGAGACGGCACCGCGGTAGAGCTTGCTGGTGCCGACCGAATTCAGTTCCTGCTGTTTGGTGTCCAGAGGGTTGCGCAAGGCCAATTGAATCTTGCCCTGGGTCGTGGCCAGAGTGAGCTTCTGGGCATCGTCGGGCGAAACCAGCAGGGTAATCACGGGCGCCAGTTGGGGTTCGCCGGCAGTGTTGCGCTCCAGTTTCTGGCCGGTGGCGATGACTGCCACGTTCTCGAGGACAGTCGTAGTCTGCTGCTCCGGCGCGCCCGAGGGATTGCCGGTCAGGAGCACATCCACGCGGGTTCCGGGCACGACAAAGCCAGCCACCCCGATGACTTCATTGACCCGCACCGACATCGCCCGCATGCCGGGCGGAATCAGAGCTTGCATTCCTGAGCCTGCGTTTTCCCCCGCCAGTTTGCTGGGAAGAAAGAATTCTCCCCTGGCGATGGGCAGAATGGCTCCGCGACCCACCACCGACGATTTCAAATGAAAGCAATTGGGAGGCAGATCAGCGGAAGGGAAGCGGACAACTTTCACATCCCGGTCTTCGACTTTGGCCCCCACAGGAACATCATTGGCGGCGATGACAACATCCACGCCGGGCGGGGCGTCTCCGCCGGTTCGTGCCTGCAGGGTGCGGTAAACGGTGAAGGCCACGACCGCGCCCAACAAGAGCGCAACGAAGCCAATCAACAATAGCCGGGTGCGGTTCATGACTGCTCCTCAGAATCGGAAATCGCGTTTCCAGACGCGAAACCCCCCAGCGGAACAATGGCGCGTCCACACACCACGTACTCCGATTTCCCGATTGGAGTGAATTTAACGGTCCGCAGCGCGGATCGTCCAACGACGCAGGATGCGTGGCTCACCTGCCGACACCGACACCTGTATGACCGGATTTCTGGCACTCAAGTTCTTGTCGTCCGGACAGACTCAACCGCGCCGGCACAAACACATTCCCGGCTACGGTTATTGAACCGAACTGGCCACCGACGAAAAGACATTGTTGGCGTTGGAACCGATCAGCCGAATGGTTCCCACAACGATCACCAGGATCACTGCCAGCATGACCGCATACTCCGCGATATCCTGGCCTCGCTCATCCTGCCCTAGCCTCGCGATCATCTCCCTCATTTTGTCTCCTCCATCGAGTCCGCTGGATGGGTAAAGAGTGCCATCCTGACCGTGGCCCTCGGGCAGTGTTCTCCCCCCATTGGCGCGCTTTCTTGGGTGTTTCCGAATCAACGGTTTAGGCGCTGCCGAGGTAATAGTCACGAACCCTCTGTGCTCATCATACCCTGCTTTTTCATCCTGCCAGGGGATAATTTCTTGCAATTTATTGCACATTCTGCGGAAAAGCGGCCAAACCCTCCATGCCAATCGCGTCTTCAAGCCGGATCCCAGTTACCGAGGGAGGTGAGCTGAAACTGGGGGTAGAGCCAGGCCCCCGATGCAGCCCGGGAGATCTGCCCTGGCCTGCCGCCCGTTAGTCGCGCTGGCGGATCGGATTGACTGGCGAATCTACTGAATGGAACTGCCAACCGAGGAGAACACGTTGTTGGCGCCCGATCCGATCAGCCGGATCGTCCCCACGACCACAGCCAGGATGACGGCCAGCATGATCGCATATTCCGCCACGTCCTGCCCGTCGTCCTGCCGCAACCAGTCCAGAGCACACCTCATGTTTGACCTCGCTTCTCCCCCAAGACATGCCAAACTCATGGGAGAAAAAACCCGTGCCTGAGATTGACTGCGCAATCATAAGGTCGAAAGCGCAAGCTTTTGCAGGGTTAAGTTAAAGCAGGTGATTATCTAAGTTGGTTCCTGCCAAGGGGCTCACTGGTTCTTGGTAAGTATGACGGCTTGCGAATCGGCATAGACCTGCTTCCATTCCGGATGCGATCGGAGGGCAGTGATCAGGGGAGCGTCAGGAGGCATAACGAGAGTCTGAATGTTCCATGTCTGCAGGAGCTTAGCCCAGTCGTCCTGGAGGTAGTAGCTGGCGCCGAAGGCCTCCATTAAAGGGTCGCCATAGACATCGGCCCGGCCGTCGATGAACACGCGATATTGGGGGGAAAGCGCCCAGATAAAATATCCGCCCCAGTTGTAGTGGTTCAGGATCGGTTCCGGGGGACGGTCTCGTTTGAGGAAGGCGACGGCAGCCTGAGGAAACTGCTGGGCTTCCGCTTCGTCCTGGGTCATCACCAGATGCCGAATCCGAATCATGGCGAAGGCCGCAAAAGTAGCCAGCACAAGAACATTTACCACCAGAATTCGCGGGCTGGATAAAGTCCGCTCCGGGTTGAGCAGGCGGGTGGCGTCCCGCTGCTGCAGCCAGGCTTCGGCCAATCGAGAGAGAACCGGAATCATGACCAGCATCAGGAGGGGTATGTGGCGGGCGGAAAGCAGCGCCGCCGGAATGGTAGCCAGCAACAGCATCAGGTCGCGAGGACGGAGTCGTGCCGGCGAAAGAGCCAGACCGGCAATCAACGCCAGCAGCATGAAGAGCAACGGGACGTAGGTTGGGTCGTGGAAGTTGGGCGAGGACCACTCCTGAATGAAGCGTTGCATGGCCGAAGAGTGCAAGGTTTCAAACGGATACGCATAGAGTCGCGCGCCATTGGGATTCAGCAGCACCATAGCCATACAAACCGCTAACGCTCCCGCCAGGTTCCTGAGACGGGGCAAGCATTGGGGCCACCGTCCCAAACGGAGGCCGGCTTCCAGCGCCTCGCCCAACAGGAAGAGCGCAAGCAAAGCCAGTCCGAAGGGAAACCCGCCATGCAGGTTCACCCAAAGCAGCATCAACGGCGCCGTCCACCACAAGAGCCGGGGGCGCTTTTCAGAAGCTTCTAGGAGGCACAGGAAAGCGCTTGCCAGCAGAAGAGACAGCATCTGTGGCCGTACCCCCCAGCTGTGGCCGGAGGCGACAGCGCCCCATAGCGTTACCAATCCAGCCAGGTAGGGACGGCCTACGCAGCGGCTGAAGACCAGCAAGAACGCTCCGGCAATGACGGCCGCGAACGCCACAATCAATCCGCCAAATCCGGCCAGGCGGTAGAGACCCCACATCTGGATCTCCGAAAGCCACTCATGACTGATCCAAGGTTGGCCGGATCGGGTAAACGAGTAAGGATCGGTATGAAAGACGGCGTGCTGAAGGAACATCAGTTGTCCGGTGCGCAGGTGCCACCAAACGTCCGGATCGGTTACGCCACGAGCTGCCATGGCGAACAAACCCAAAGCGAGGATGGCCACGAACACGCGGCGAGTTTCGAAAAATACTTTCATTGGCATCCAGACATGCGGCGATTGTAGCGCCCGAGGCTGGCGGGGACGTGGCGCTACGGATCGATTTCCCTCTAGCCTATAATCCGTCAGTCTGATCCGCTCTCCACGGTCACAGACGGTCGCAACAGGATGACGGCCAGCATCGGGAGATAAATAAACAGCACCGTGAACCGGCCCACCTGGGTGAAGCCGCGCGGTATGTGGTGCCAGCGCCAGATGCCGGTCACCCAACTAAGAGCAGCGGTGAACAGAATCTCACGCCGCGATTTCGGAATCAGCCAAAGGATGAAAGCGTCGAAAAACCAGCGCTGCGGCATGATCGCGGTTAAGAGCAACAGCCGGGCATCCCGCTGGCGGTACCGCCACAGCGCCAACGCCAGTAGAGGTCCGGGGAGAACCAGCAACGGAACGAAATACTGGTAGTTCCTGGCTTGCCCCAGCCACAGCCAGGGCCAGCGCGGCATGACCACTAAACTGAGCAGCACAATCACGATGCAGGCCAGCACGCCGCGCCGGCTCAGGTGGGTGATCGCGACCGGCAAGCCAACCTGGGGCTTGGCCAGAGCCGCGGGCAGCAAGAGGGGGAAGAAGGCGCTGGCTGCGATCAATGTGGACCACTGCACCGCTAACAATCCTGCCCAGTAGGGATAAGCCAGAAAGATCAGCAAGCGGTGGTAACCATGACGGGTCACGCCAAAGGCCAGGAGGGCGGAACTGATTCCGTAAAACAGCCCGCCCGCAACCTCGGGGCGCATCCACACAAAAGGCAATCCGAAAACTGAGGAAGTCAGGGGGTATTGCTCCAAAGGAGTGTCGTACGGATTTTGCCGCGCCAGCAGATGCTGAACGTTGTAGAGAGTCCAGCCGAAGTCTCCCGCTCCCTGATGGAAGTGGGTCAACAGAAAACAGCAGAAGGCACCGCTCGCCACTCCAATCGCCGCGGAGATGCAGATGCGCCATCGCAACGGAAGTTCGCCCGCATAAGTTGTAACATGGAGCGGCTTTCGCTCCGCCACCGATTGCTCAAACCTTCCAGACTCGGTCTGCTGCTGGCCCTTCTCTTCGCCGGAAGCATGTGGTTCTATGTAGAGCAAGTGCTGGTTCCGTATCAGGTGGCCGACGCCGCCGCGCATGGCCGCCCGCGTGGCAATCTCTCCGATCTGTATCCCCGCTGGCTGGGAGCCCGGGCTTTGCTGTTGCAACACCGCGATCCCTACAGCGCCGAGGTCACCCGCGAAATCCAGGCCGGGTATTACGGACGTCCGCTTGATTCCAATCGAACCACTGACCCGAAAGACCAGCAGGGTTTCGCCTATCCGGTCTATGTGGTGTTTCTGCTGGCGCCGTCGGTTGGCTTGCCGTTTCCGACAGTGCAGGCCGGATTTCGCTGGCTGCTCGTGGTCCTGACCCTGGCCAGTATCTGGCTATGGTTGCGCGTGGCGCGCTGGCGGCCTTCCGCCCCTGTTACCGCGACCCTGGTGGTCCTGACCTTTGGAAGCTTTCCCGTGGTGCAGGGAATCAAGCTGCAGCAGTTGAGCCTGGTGGTGGGCGGATTGATGGCGGGTTGCGCTGCATCCCTGGTGGCGGGACGCTTCCTGCTGGCCGGCTTTTTATTGGCCCTGGCGACGATCAAGCCTCAGCTGGCCCTTCCCCTGGCCGCCTGGCTCGTTCTGTGGGCGGTCAGCGACTGGCGGCAGCGGTGGCGTTTTGTCTGGGGCCTGGGTATGACCATGGCCCTTCTTCTCGGGGCCTCGGAGTATGTTCTGCCCGCTTGGATGGGGAAGTTTCGCGCAGCGGTCGCGGCCTACCAGGATTACACGGGTGGCGCAGGTTCGTTGCTTGACGTCCTCATGACGCCGACGCTGGGAAAAATCATCGCCGTTTTGGCTGTGATCGCCGTCACCGCCGCTGGCTGGCGCCTCCGGCACGCGGCCCACGATTCCGTCGCTTTCGCCTGGATGCTCGCTCTGGTGCCGGCTGTGACCACAGTCATCGTGCCCACGTTCGCTCCCTACAATCAGGTTCTCTTGTTGCCCGCTGTGTTTCTTCTGGCTGATGCCGGAAAGGAGATGTGGACCCGAAGCCGGCTGGCGCGCGCCGGTCTTGCGCTGGGAGTGATGGTGGTTTCCTGGCCCTGGCTGGCATCGTGTGGGCTGATGCTGGCTCGATTGTTCCTGCCCCCGGATTTGATCTTGCGAGCCTGGGCTGCGCCCCTTTACACCAGCCTGGCGATTCCTCTGGTGTTCTCGGGGCTGCTTGCGGTATTCATCGCTCATCGATGGCACGCGGCGCCGGAGGGTCCAGCCTCAGTAAAACCCTGATCGGGGCTGGCGGCGTCGGCCTTGCATTGGGGCGCGGTCATGTTAATCTTCTGGCAAGCTCTGGCCTGTGGACGTTTCGAAGGGCTAATGAACCTCCAGATCGAGAAACGCGGGTCGAGGGCATCGTAGTCGTCTCCTGTAACGGGCGCATCATGTTCGGGGAAGAGGCAAGACAGTGAGCAGGAAGCACTCGCGGCCTTGAGTCATAAGGCTGCCTGAGCCGGGAGCCTCGCTTTTCCCGTGCTCCTGGATGGCCAGGTTCCGGGAACGCGAGAGTAGTCGGTCCGGTCCGGAGCCGCTCCTGTTCATTTCTTGGAACACTGAGGAGAGCAAGCAAGCGCCACATGGCCTTTCAACCCATCACGGGCCCGATTTCGACCCCGGGGTCGGGGCTTTTTCCCACCCTCGTCTACGTCCAGGGGAATGATCAGAAGACCATTGCGCTCGACCACACTCCTTTCACGGTCGGGCGCAAGGTCGATAAAGACCTGGTGATCGCGGATCCTCGCGTCTCCCGTGACCATGCCCTGATCACGTCAGAAAACGGGCAGTTTTGCGTGGTAGACCAAGGCAGCAAGCACGGAACCTTCGTCAACGGCGAACGGGTGGAACGCAAAGCGCTGGAGCGCAACGATCGCGTGGAGTTCGGCGTCCGCGACGTGGCCTACGTGATCTTCCATCCCCATCATGCCAGCTCCAACACCGCCCGCGAGTTCCTGAGCCAGATTTCGGGGATTCAGATCTCCACCGACGCCACCGATCTGGAGAAGCTCACGCTCTTTCTGGAGGCGGCCCGCAAGCTCAATACCACCGGCGTTCTGGACGAGATTCTGGTCACCCTGCTGGACGCCACTCTGAAACTGACCCGCGCCGAGCGGGGCTACATCTTTTTGCGCGACGAAGAAGGCCATCTGCGCATGGCCGCGGGCCGCAACTCCAAGGACGAGCCGCTACTCGACGACACCACGATTTCGCATTCCATCGTGGACGAAGCGCTCAAGTCCAACTCCGAGTTCGTTATCACCGATACCAGCCAGTCGCTGGACCTGGCCGGGCGGCACAGCATTGTGGCCTACGATCTCCGGACCGTCATTTGCATTCCGCTGCGCAAACCCCAGGTGCAGGCTACGCGGGATGCGCAGACGCCGGTCGAGGGCACAAACGAAGTCATGGGCGCACTCTACGTGGATTCGCGCTTTGCCTCGCGTGACATCTCCAGCGTGAGTAATGACATTCTCCGCGCGATCGCAACCGAAGCCGCCTCGCTGATCGAGAACGCGCGTCTGGTGCAAGCCGAGGAAGCGTCGCGCCGCTACCAGCAGGAACTTTCCATCGCGGCGTCCATCCAGCAGGGGCTGATGGGGGTTTCGATTCCGGAGGTTCCCTTTGCGCGCGTGAAAGGCAGGAACCTCTCCTGTAAAGAGATCGGGGGGGATTTCTTCGATGCCGTCAATACCGAAGAAGGCCTCGCAGTCGTGTTGGCTGATGTCAGCGGGAAGGGAGTTTCGGCCGCGCTTCTGGCCAACACCCTGCAAGGAATGATCTATTCACAGCTCTCGGCCGGCACGCCGCTGAAGGAGATCGTAGCTGCCGCCAACCGGTTTTTCACCCACAAGCACATCGGAGAGAAGTACGCCACCCTGATCATTGCGCGCATCCGGCGCGATGGGGAACTGGAATACGTGAACTGCGGCCATGTCCCGCCGCTGCTGGTCTGCAACCACGAGGTGATCCGGCCGCCGCATGGCAACCTGCCGGTAGGACTGCTGGCTGACGCCACTTACGAAAGCGACCACGTCAGCCTGCATGCCGGCGACCGCCTGATCCTCGTCACCGACGGAGTCACGGAAGCGGAAAACGCCCGTGGTGACTTCTTCGAAGATTCGCGTCTGGAAACGGTGGCCGCCAAAAGCACGACTCTCGAAGACATATTTACCGCCGTAGCCAACTTCTGTGGTGGCACCCCGCTGAGCGACGATTGCACCGTCGTCGAGTTGGTGTACACAGGGTAACGCCATCAGCTTTCACCAGACCGAGCAAAGTCGCCGGGAGATTTCTGTCCGTAGCACCACCTGTACAATGTCCGTTTCTTGGTTGAGAGGCCTAGCTCCGTGAAAAATTCCTGCTTGCGACTGGCCCTGAGTCTTCTTCTCCTGGCTGGTGTTGCTTCGGGCCAGAACCTGGACGGCCACTTCGGTACGGTCGAATCGTACGTGAAGAGCGAGATGGACCGGCAGCACATTCCGGGCCTGGCCCTGCTGGTTGCGCGCGACGGAAAGATCCTGCGGGCCCAGGGCTTTGGCTTCTCCAACCTGGAGCATCGGGTCGCGGTCAAGCCCGAAACTATCTTCCAATCCGGATCGATCGGTAAACAGTTCACCGCGACCGCCATCATGATGCTGGTCGAGGAGGGAACAGTCGACCTGGACGACTCGATCACGAAATACTTCCACGAGGCTCCGGCCAGCTGGAAGCCAGTCACGGTCCGCCATCTGCTCAGTCATACCGGGGGCTTCACGGACTACCCGGCGAACTTCAATTTCCGCAAAGACTACTCAGAAGATGAACTGGTCAAGATGGTCTCCGCTATCCCACTGGCTTTTCCGCCGGGCACAAAATACAGCTACAGCAATCTTGGGTACTTGACTCTGGGGATTCTGATCCACCGGGTCTCGGGTGAATTTTATGGCGATAGGCTTCGGGAGCGCATTTTCCAGCCTCTCGGGATGGAGACGGCGCGGATCATGAGTGAGACAGACATTATCCCCAACCGCGCGGCGGGCTATCGTCTGGTGAAGGGGCAAGTAAAGAACCAGGACTGGGTTTCACCGACCTTGAATACCACCGCGGACGGCAGCCTTTATTTCTCGATTCTGGATCTGGCGAAGTGGGATGCGGCGCTGTACACCGAAAAGGTATTGAAGCGCTCGAGCCTGGAACAGATGTGGACACCGGTCAAGCTCGACGACGGCAAGCCCAATCCCGGTCATTACGGATTCGGCTGGAGAATCGTGGACGTCCACGGCCATCGGGTCATTGGTCACGCGGGCGCCTGGCAAGGCTTCGAGACCCAGATTTCCCGCTACGTGGACGACAAGCTGACCGTGGTTGTGCTGTCCAACCTGGCGGGGGCTGATCCAGGGAAAATTGCGGAGCATGTGGCCGGGCTTTACTTGTCACACATGGAGCCCAAGACCGAATCCACGCCCCAACCATAACCTCGATCCCGCCCCGGCGGCGTGTTGCACCCGTTTGACGGACCCCGCATTTTTCTCCGAATCCTGCCCTGCTCAGGTATATTCGTTCCCGCCATGAACCTCACCCTGCTCGACTGGTCGGCTATCGTCGGCTACCTCGCCATCACCCTCATGCTGGGCCTGTATTTCCGCTCGCGCTCGGGCAAGAGTGTGGACGACTATTTTGTGTCCGGCCGCAACGTCTCATGGTGGCTGGCCGGGACCTCCATGGTGGCAACCACCTTCGCCGCCGACACACCGCTGGTGGTCACGGGTCTGGTCTACACCCAGGGCATTGCCGGCAACTGGCTGTGGTGGGCGTTTCTGCCTTCGGGCATGATGACGGTGTTTCTCTTTGCCCGCCTGTGGCGCCGTTCTGGACTGCTTACTGACGTGCAGTTCGCCGAAATGCGATACGCGGGAAAGCCGGCGGCGTTTCTGCGCGGCTTCCGCGCCGTTTATCTCGGACTGCTGATGAATTGCCTGATTCTCGGCTGGGTGACGAAGGCCATGACCAGCATCGTGGCGACTACGCTGGGCGTGAGCGATCGCAATGCGCTGGCCATCTGCGTTCTGTTTTTGATTCCGTTCACCGGCCTCTATGTCGCGCTGGGCGGATTGTGGGGCGTGCTCTGGACCGATCTGTTTCAGTTCGCATTGAAGATGACGATCGTGATCGGAGTGGCGTGGTACGCGGTGGCCGCCGCCGGCGGCATGGCTTCGCTGCTCGGCCGGTTGGCTGAAATGCGAGCAGCGGCGGGCCCCGGGGCTGGCGATGCGACCGCCTTTTTCCCTGACCTGTCACGTCCACTGACCGAGGAAGGGATCTGGGTTCTTCCTGTCCTGGCCTTCCTGGTGAACATCGGAGTGCAATGGTGGGCGTTCTGGTATCCCGGAGCGGAACCGGGCGGCGGGGGATACATTGCGCAGCGCATCTTCAGCGCCAAGGACGAACGCAATGGGCTGCTCTCGGTCCTCTGGTTCAACGTCGCCCACTACGCGCTGCGCCCCTGGCCCTGGATTCTTACCGCGATGGCTGCCATTGTGCTCTATCCGCACCTGGACCATCCGGAAACTGGATACATGCTTGTGGTAAGCCAGCATGTGCCGGCCGCGTTGCGCGGTATTGTAGTGGCCGGATTCATGGCCGCGTTCATGTCCACCATTGCTACGCAATTGAATTGGGGCGCGTCCTATCTAGTTTCGGATTTCTATCGTCGGTTCATCAAACGCGATGCAGACGAGAAGCACTATGTCGTAGCCTCCCGCCTGGTCACGGTTCTGCTCGTGATCGCTTCTGCTCTGGTGGCGGCGTTGCTGCAGTCGGTGGGCGAAGGATGGAAAATCGTTCTCGAGACCGGAGCGGGAACCGGCGCTGTCTACCTGCTGCGGTGGTACTGGTGGCGAATCAACGCCTGGAGCGAGATCTCTGCCATGACTGCGGCGCTGACGATGAGCCTGGGGCTGCGGTTTACCAGCTTCCATCCCAGTGGCTCGGCCGTGGACTCAGCCATGAGAGCCCTGGTCGTGACAGCGGTGACCACCGTAGTGTGGCTGATCGTCACCTTCGTCACCAAGCCTGAACCGCAAGACGTGCTACTCAAGTTTTACCGTAGTGTTCGTCCACAAATCACTGGATGGAAACCACTTGCGGCACTCGCTCCCGAAATTACGGTGACTCGAGATCTGGGACGAAACCTGTTTTCCTGGGTTCTGGGCTGTCTGATGGTCTATCTGACGCTGTTCGGTCTGGGGCACATGCTGCTCGGGCCGTTCTGGGAAGGGGCAGGACTGCTGGCGGTGGCTGCGATTTGCGCCGGAGCGCTCTACTCGAATATTTCCCGCAGCAATTGGGGCTGAGTGGGCTGTTGCCGGGGTTCGGCAGCGCGAGTGGAGCTGAAGTCCTTAGCGTTCTTTGCGGTTTAAGTATTGTTTCGGAAAAAACCCAACCGCAAAGATGGCCAAGAAAATGCCGCGAAGGCCGCTAAGGAGATCGGCGAGATAACGCCGGGACTGCTCACTCCACCATCACGGAATAGTTCGTCCCTTCCCACCTCTGTTCCCGCAACCAGAAGAACGTAAACACAATTTCCCGCCCCACCGCCAACGGGTCGCTGGGCAGGTCGGCGACATACACGCTCAAGGGATCGCGTGTGTCGGTATCCTGAGCGGTTTGCCATTCGTCAAAGCTCCAGTGGATCCGGGCCGGCGCAGGCAACACGAGCAGCAGCTTCTTCCCCTGTGGCATGGTGCGGCACTTATTGTTCAAACGCCATTCGAAGTGGACAGGCTTCCGCTTTTCTACCTGATAACGCTGCACGGTCTGCGGCGGCTGGTCAAAAACCTTGCCGTCATGCAGCGATCTCCGCAGCTTGATGTATTCGGCGTGCGCCCACACCAGGGGACAGGCGGAGCCAGTCTGTTTGCCACGAAACAGTTCGAGCTCGGGAATGTCGTCTGCATCCCAGACCTGCTCTGGCAATACGCGTCCGCCCTCAGTGGAGAGCTCCATGACGCGGAGCAGGTCTTCGGCGACCTGGGAACGCCCGGCGGCTAGTTCGTAGTGGGCGCGCTCGCCTGAGAGCAGTGGCCAGGGCCTCCCGATGCCGGTTCCGTCAAAAGGCGAGCCATCCTCGTGCTCTCCGTATCCGTCGCCGTTGTAGCGATACCAGCATGGGCCTTGTGGCAGGTCCACCTTCAGCAGCCCATCGATAACCTTAATGGTGTTCAAAATGCGCGGGTCGTCTGGGGCGCGCAAGCCAAACCTTACCAGCGCCAGGGAGTCGGGGCTGATCAGGTATTCGGCGCGTTGCTGGTTCTGGCCGGGCGGGCGGTTCTTGATCGGGACAAAGCCTGAGAGCGGAGAAGGGGCGCAATCCGATTCCGGCGGCGCAATTCGCACGTAGTAACCATCGACGCCAAAGCGCTGGGTCAGATCGGTATTTGAAGCATAAGTCCAGCGCTCGATGTTGTCGTTCCAGCAATCGGCGGTGTCACGCAAATGGGCCGCGACGCCCGTGAGTTTCAGCTCGTCGGCAAGGCCGGCGGCGGCCAGCAAAGCCGAGACCTCCACCGCCAGGGTGAATGGCGAATAGCCAGCATCCTCTTCCCATCGATCCTGTTGGGTTACGGGACCATTGCGAAGAATGTAGCCGGCGGCACGGCTGACCGGCCCCCACCAGCGTTGCATGTCTCCCATAACGAACGGCGATTCCCGGCGCATCAGGTCGACGAGCAGGATGGGGAAGGCGGTCTCGTCCATCTGCACACCGCCCCAGTAGGGGCGCCCATCGAGCCACATATTCTGCGTCCAGTGTCCATCCACTTCCTGGGTGGCTTCCAGATATCGCAGCACCCGCAAGGCGTCAAGCTCGGCGCCCGCAGCCAGAAACCCGCCTGCGGTCTCCACCAGATCGCGCGGCCATACCAGGTGATATCCACCCAGGTCCTCGTCGCCTTTGTCGAAGCCCCAGGGAATCGAAAGACTGGCGATCACGCCTCCCAGGAAATCCTTGGATTCATGGGAGCGCAGCGCGGCAACGCTGGCGCGATACAGATCAACCTGCCGGAGGGGCTCGTCGAGTTTCAGAAGTGTTTCCTGCCAATTCTTCCAGTGCCAGACGTAGTGAGCACGGAGTTCGTCGTAGGGCTCGAGCAGACTCGAGCGCACCTGTTGTCCGGCCTCGGCCCAGATCCCGCCAAATCCGAGCGCCAGGACGCATTCGCCGCCGCAGGCCGCCAGGTCGATTTCGCCGGTGAGCGCAATGTTGCCGTTTTCCGCGCGAGTGTAGTTCCAGGCAAGCTGGTAATGCTGGGAAAGATCCTGCCATCCGTCGGAGAATCCCACAAATCCCACCGACATATTGCGCCAGGGCGTGGAGCAGGCAAAGGACAAGGCACAGTCATCGCGCTGGGCCAACAGCATGGGCGTGCCCTTGTAATCACCCACCCACCCGGTGTTTCCCGCGCCCGCATTGGCCAGATGCGGTGAAAGCAGGGCATACAGACGATAGTCGGAGAGCGTGCCCTTCAGCGGTACAAACCGGATCCTCTGGAGTACGACATTTCGATAGGGGTCGGAGAAAACTTCTTTCTGGATCTGGTAACGTCCCTCCAACTCCGTGTTGGTGAGTTCGTAGACTGGAACTCCGGGTTCCAGGGGCAGGTTCTCAAATCTGCAGTGCCGTTTTTCTTCGGAAAAAAACCCGGAGCCGTCGGTGACGATCAAACCCAGGTCCCGGGTGCAGGCCTGATCCACGCGCGGAAAATAGACTTCATTTAAAATGCCGTGGCTAAGAGTGAACCACACCCGGCTGTGGAGGTTGAGCGCTGTGCCCACCCCCCGTTTGGCGCTGGAAGTCCAACGGGGAGGAATTCCCGGCCAGCCGGGGGCAAACCGTTCGCTGTCACTCACGCTATCTTCCTCGCGGGGAAACTTAGGGCTGCCACCACGAACCTTCTACGGCTCGGCCGGAACGCGCATCTCAGTGGCAGGAATTCTACCAAGTTCGGGGCTGAGGGGTGGGGCGGTCCAAAGGTGAGATTTCAGGGAGGATCTTATGACGGCTCGAATTTCTTATTCCTGGGCGTGGGCCGCGGTTCTGCTTGTACCGGGCATTCTGTGGGGGGCAGACACCGCCGGGCCACGAGAGATTGACAGCGAGAAATCGGTGATGACGGTTCATGTGCTGAAGGCAGGCGTCTTCTCCGCGTTCGGACATGAACACCAGATCAGCGCTCCGATCCAGCAGGGGAAATTCAGCGAGACGGATTCCTCGGTGGAACTGACCGTAGACGCGCGCAAGATGAAGGTGGAGGACAAAGACGTTTCCGATAAAGACCGGGCCGAGATTCAGGAAGCCATGCTCGGGCCCAAGGTTCTTGATACCGCGCAGTTCCCGGAAATACGATTCCGTTCGACGACGGTAGAGAGCGCCGGCGGTGACCGCTGGAAGGTGCAGGGAAACCTCACGTTGCACGGCCAGACCCACCCCATAAGTTTCGGAGTGAGGCGGGGTCAGAACGGGCATTATCAGGGTATTGCAGAGGTGAAACAGAAGGACTTCGGCATCACTCCGGTCGGAGGAGGAGGGGGAGCGGTGAAGGTAAAAAACGAGCTTCAAGTGGAGTTTGATATCACAGGAAAACCGGTGACGAATTGACCCGCCCGGGACTCCCCGGTCGCCGGTTGTGGCTATGGGTGCCATTCCGCAGGTAACCCCGTGGCGTTATTTCGCGTCCAACCCCTATAGGGAAACGGGAAAATCAGAGGTAAATACTGTTTCGAGGCGGGCGTATAATCACAGCAGAGTCGTCCTGAGGCAGGACGGCTTGAGGGAGTCCATCATGAAGTTACGGCTCTTGGCGGTAACCGCGGCGCTGTTCATGTTGAGTTATGCGGTCCCCGGTAGTGTGGCGCAGGACCAGGGCGGGGCCGCGCCCAAGGACCAGGGGACGTCCGATAGTACCGCAACCAGCACCCCTCCTCCATCAAAAGCGTCGACCGTGGAACCCGCCGACCCCGATAAGGTGAAACATAACGGCGGCAAGACCGATGTCGAGGCCGTAGGCAATCGCAATGTCGGTTGCAAGACCGGCCTGGGCAACTGGTACGGCGTGGAAAAACAGATCGCCATGGGCAAGCAGTACGCCCAGCAGGTGGAAGGCACCGTGAAGATGATTCAGGACCCGGTGGTTACGGAATATGTCAACCGCCTGGGCCAGAACCTGGTGCGAAACTCGGACGCCCAGGTCCCGTTCACCATCAAGGTCATCGACTCTGACGACATCAACGCCTTCGCGCTGCCGGGCGGTTTCTTCTATGTGAACTCTGGCTTGATCCTTGCGGCCGATGAAGAAGCGGAGTTGGCCGGCGTCATGGCCCACGAAATCGCTCACGTCGCCGCCTGCCATGCGGCGCGGGAAAATACCCGCGGAACGCTGATGCAGATGGCCTCGATTCCCCTGATCTTCGTTGGCGGGGCGGTGGGCTATGCCGGCTACCAGGCGGCGGGATTGGCTCTGCCTCTGACCTTCCTGCACTTCTCTCGCGGTTTCGAGGCCGAGGCCGACTATCTGGGCCTGGAATACATGTACAAATCGGGATACGATCCCCAGGCGTTTATCAGCTTCTTCGAGAAAGTGCAGGCCCAGGAGAAGAAGAAACCGGGGACCTTATCCAAGGCTTTCGCTACTCATCCCCAGACCCCGGATAGGATCGCCAAATCGCAGGAGGAGATCGCGACGGTGCTGCCGGCGCGGCCTCAATACGTGGTCTCCACGTCGGAGTTTGACGACGTCAAGTCGCGGCTGGCGGCCATTGAAAACCGCCACAAGATTCTGGATAAGAAGGAAGACCGGAACAAGCCCAGCCTGCGGCGGACATCGACTCCGGACAAGAATGGCTCGGACAGCAAGGGCAATGACGACGATCGCCCCACCCTGAAACGGCGCGACGACAGCAGCAACTGAGGACGCCAGCTTTCAATCCGAATCCGGCGGCTTTGGCCGCCGGTTTTTTTGCCGGGAGCGCCAAAATAAAAAGCCGCGAGGAACTCGCGGCTTTTTCATCGAAACAATCTGAAACGTATCAGGCAGCGGCCCGGTGCGCCAGCGACGCCACGTAGTTGCGCTGCTGCGACGGCGAGGTGATGATCTTCATCTCCTGCCAGTCATAGGGGAACTCTCTGCCGCAATCCAGACATGCCACGTAGGTGCCCGTCAGCTTCGACGCCGAACTGCGGCGCGAAGCGGGCCGAACCGAGATGGGAAAACTATAATGAGAATGTCTGCAGCCAAAGAAAGTGTCGAATAATTCTGCGATCATACGCCCTCCCACCAACCGGCCTTTTAAAATCAACTAGCCAACCGCTACAAAATATTAGATTCAGTCTGATAAAAAAAGGTTCCACTAGTACATGAAGAGAGGAGCGGCAGGCTGTAAATGCTTGCGGACAATCAAGAACCACGTGGGGACAGCCGTCCTCGGATGTCCAGCGAAGCGAAGCTCCGCCGCGTTGCGGGTTGCAAAAACTTGTCGAGCTGCACTCGACCTGGACAGCCGAGGGCGGCTGCCCCGACGTAGTCTGTTGTGATTACGGCAGGTCGGTCAAACCTCCCGAGGGCCGGTTTTCTTTTGGGCCTGGCACTTGGCCACGATCGCGGAACGCAGGCGGTCCCGCAGGTCGTCGGGCAGTTCGTAGAGCTGGGAATCGCGGTAAATCTCGATGGTTTTCTTGGTGGTGTCGCAAACCACATAGCAGTTGTGGCACCACGCCAAATGATTTTCCAGCTCCGCCTTGGTGCGGTCGTCCAAGACGCCGTCCAAATAATTGGTGAGCTCTTGCAAAAACTCAGAGCATTTCACTGTTTCGCATCTCCACTCTCACGCTTCTGGAAGTACCGGCCAAGCCGTTCCCGCAATTGCAAGCGGGCCCGCAATAGCCGCGACTTCACCGCAGGAATACTGAGGTCCAGCGCATCCGCTGTCTCCTCGGTCGAAAGTCCTTCTACGTCGCGCAGGACAAACACCGTGCGGAAGCTGGGGGGAAGTCCCTGGATCGTCTTGCTCAGTATTTCCCGCAACTCCGCCTGGCTGTACTGCTGTTCCGGGTTCGGACTCCAGTCCGCGACTTCGCGCGGCAGGGAATCCTCCTCGGTCTTGACATCCTCATCCAGCGAAACCATGCGCTCGGGCCGCCGGCGCCGCAACTTCATCAGCGCTTCATTGACCGCGATGCGCACCAGCCAGGTATAAAACTTGGACTGGCCCTGGAACTGATTCAGGTTTCCGTACGCCTTGAGGAAGGCGTCCTGTACCACATCTTCCGCGTCTTCACGGTTCTGCGTAATGTGCTGCGCAATGCGGAACACATTACGGTCGTAGCGGCGGACCAGCTCCTCAAATGCGGAAACGTCGCCGCCTTTGGCGGCCTGAACCAGCGCCATCTCATCGCTTACTGGTTCAGTTACCTTCTGTTGGATGGCAGTCATCTTTGTTCCGATGCAACAATTTTCCGGCCGCTGGGCCGGCACAAGAAATGTTATTTTACTTGGTAACCCGCCTTCCGGCTTATTTGTTTTGACGTATCTATCCGTGGGCGCTTTGCGATAAATTCCAAGGAGCAGCTGTTCCGCAGTAGAACACGTCCTTAGGTGACAGCGAGATACCGGCCAAATAACCATATAATCAAGGTTTACCCCGATGAAAGGCAAAAAAGCCGGATCCAGCGAGCGAAGCGCTGACCTGAACATGGCGGAGAGAAACGGTCTCGAACAAATCGTCGAAAAAATTGTGGCTCAGGTACTGGAGAACCATGTTCCCCAGTTGCGGGAGGAGCTGGTGCGCCGGGTGCTGGACGAGGTTCCTCAAGGCGCGGCGGCTGCGGAAGGCAATTCGGGGGACGGTGGAGCGGCCAATCTGCTGAAGGCGGTTTCGGCGATCCAGGCGGGCACGACGCAAAGAGAAATCCTGCGGGCCCTGCTGGACAACACGGTGCGCTACAGCGGGCGCGGAGCCTTGTTCGTGGTCAAGGCCGGCGCCGCGACCGGCTGGCAAGGGCGTGGCTTTACCAAGGACGGCGACGACACCATCAAAGATTTTGCCCTGAACGTCTCCTCGGGACTGCCGGAGCAAGCGCTGCGCTCGCGTATGCCTTTTGCCGGGGCGGCGTCGGAGGTCGATCAGGAATTCATTTCCCACTTCGGCGCGCCCGCCGATGACCGGGCGCTGGTGCTGCCCCTGCTGCTGAAGGAGAAAGTGGCGGCGATGGTCTATGCCGACGCCGGAGTCGAGGCGGGCGGAAAGATGGATGCTGCAGCCCTGGAATTGCTGGTTCTGGCCACCAGCGCATGGCTGGAAGTAGCCTCGCTGCGCAAGCAGGCGCACAAAGAAGAGACGTCCGAAGGCACCGTAGAGAAGGCAGAAAGCGCGGCCCCGGCGGCCGCTGCCGCAGCCCGGCCCGATCCTTTCGCGGCGCATGCGCCCAAGCATTTCGCTGCGGCCGCAAGCGCGGTGGAGACCACCGCGGTTGCAACTGACCCGCCGGCTGCAGTGGTTGAAGCAGAACCGGCAGCGGCATCGGCAGCCACGGCGGCTGCTCCCGCCCTCGATGCGTTCGCCGGCCTGACCCCGGAGGATGCCGACGTGCATCGCAAAGCCCAGCGCTTCGCCCGGCTTCTGGTGGACGAGATCAAACTCTACAATCAGGCGAAAGTTGCGGAGGGGCGCAAGAACAAAGATTTGTACGACCGGCTCAAAGAGGACATCGAAAAGAGCCGCGGCACTTACCAAAAACGATACGGCAACACCGTGGCCGGTGGCGCCGATTACTTCAGCCAGGAATTGATTCGCAGCCTGGCCGAGGACGACAGTTCGATCATGGGCGCCAACTTTCGGCGAAATTGAGCAGAGTGGTTCTTCATCCCAGGCTTTCGGTCCTGATTTTTATCCCCTTAACGGCGGCAGCTCTGTGCCTTGATTTCGACCCCGGAGTTGCCCCGGCGGCCGCTCCGTCTTCAGCCCAAAAAACTTCAGCAGCGAAGAAACATCCCAGCAAGACCAGCGCGGAACGGAAGACCTCACCCCGGCTGCGCCGCATGCACCAGGCGTTTGTGGCCTCAGCCAGTTTGAAGCCGATGGCGCGACAGTTGCTTCAGGACCGGACTCCCGCTGCCTATGCCGGAGTAGAAGCTTACGCGCGGCGCCACGCCAAGGACGACGCCGGGGCGCTGGCCTGGCTGGTGGTCGGATACGCGCACGTGCTCGATCACGACTACGCCAAGGCTGTCGACCCACTCAATCGCGCCCGGCCCCAGGCGGGAGACCTGGGCGACTACGTCAGCTTCTACCTGGCCTCGTCCTACTTTCAGACTGGACGAGCGGCGGAAGCGGTCGCAACCGTGGCCGACTTTGACAAGAACTATCCCGAATCACTGCTGACACGGGATGCCGCTGTCCTGCATGGCAGCGCCCTGCTGGCGGAAAACCGCCAACAGGATGCGATTGCGGTCCTGGAAAAGACCCGGCAACCACAACGAGCCGACCTGGAGCTGGCGCTGGGAAAGGCATATGCCGCCGCGGCGCAGCCGGCGAAGGCGGCCGATATTCTGCGCAACTTGTACATCACGATGCCGCTGAGCCCGGAGGCCAGCCAGGCGGACATAGAGCTCAAGCAGCTGGCATCGGTCAGTTCGCTGGCTCCTCTGGGGCTGGCAGGGCGAAGAACGCGCGCCGATCTGCTGGCTGCGGGCAAGCGCTTCAGCGAGGCAGCGGACGAATATCGTGATTTGCTGAGCGCGGTGAGCCCCAGCGAGCGTCCGGAACTCCAACTGGCGCTGGCCGTGGCCTTGCGCCGCTCCGGACAGGACAAGGAAGCGAAAAAGGCGCTGGAGACCCTGAACACCACCGATCCCGAGATCAATGCCACCCGCCTGTTCAACCTGGGAGAGGTCGCTCGCGCGACCGATGACGACAACGGCTTCCTGCAAAATCTGGCGGCTCTGCGCCAGGCGGCGCCGACCAGTCTCTGGCTGCAGCAGGCGTTGCTGTCGGCAGGCAATATGTTCCTTCTGAGGCCTGACTATGACAAAGCCATCGACGCATACCGGGAGCTGCAGCAGCGCTTTCCGAATGCCGGGCGGGCTTCCTATGCGCACTGGAAGGTGGCGTGGCTGAGCCTGCGCCAGGGGCGGAATGCCGAGGCCAAGGCGGAATTTGAGCAGCAGATCGCGCTCTTTCCCATGTCGGCTGAGCTTCCGGCGGCTTTGTACTGGCGGGGCCGGATGGCGGAGGAAGACAACGACCCGGCCATGGCGCGGACCTACTATCAGAAACTCTCGGATCGCTTTCGCAACTTCTACTATGGTGAGCTGGCGCGCAGGCGGCTTAGGGAAATCAAGGCGGGTGACGATGATCCTCCACACCTGGCCTTGCTCGACCGGGTGCCTGCCATCGACTCCGGAACCAGTATCACGGAAACCGAACCACCCACTGACAACCTGCGCTACCAGAAGGCGCAAGTGCTGGAAAACGGTGGCCTGGTGGACTTGGCGGTGCGGGAGTTGCAGGCCGCCAGCACGGAGGACAAAGGCAACTGGGTAACGGCCGAGACGGCGAGGCTGTACCAGGACGCAGGACGTTACGACGCCGCGATTCAGGTATTCAAACGCGCCGTGCCTAACTATTTCGCGGTCGATTTGCCAACTCTGCCCCGGCCATACTGGGAGTCCCTGTTTCCCAAGCCGTTCTGGCCGGACCTGAAGAAGTTCTCTTCACAGAACGCGCTGGATCCGTATCTGGTAGCCTCGCTGATCCGGCAGGAATCGGAGTTCAATCCCAGCGCCGTTTCGAAACGAAACGCGGTCGGCCTGATGCAGTTGCTGCCCAAGACCGGCAAGAACGTCGCCCGCGAGGAAAAGCTGCGGCATTTCGCACCGTCCCAACTGCTTACTCCCGCTGTGAACCTGCAACTAGGCACCCGGTATTTCCGCGAGATGGTGGACAAGTTTGGCGCTTTCGAGTACGCCCTGGCCGCCTACAATGCCGGCTCGAACCGGGTGGACGACTGGCTGGGGCAAGGCAAGTATCGTGATCCGCAGGAATTTGTGGAGTCCATCCCTTTCACCGAAACCCGTGAGTACGTGCAGGCTATCCTGAGGAACGCCAACGTCTACCGGCAGTTGTATGGAGCCCCGTAAGATCGGGACCGCGGGGTCGAGTCCCGGGGGTGATGCTTGCTTTCCCCCTGTTTTGGCCGACTTTCAACGATTCCAGACTCGCCGGTGACGGCCTCCCTTTTACGTCTTTTTACAATCTTTTGTTATTTCACAACGCCCGGTGAAGTTAAGATGGCGGCTTGTGTGGTAGATCGACTTTCTACCCAGGTGCCTTTCTACACCAGCTAACCTCACGAGAAGGAGATATTTTCATGACAGCTTCTGTAAAACCAGTTCCTGAAGGATTTCACACTGCAACCCCATCACTGGTTGTTCACGACTGTCCGAAGGCCGTCGAGTTCTACAAGAAAGCACTCGGCGCCGAAGAGCGCATGCAGATGCCAGGTCCGGACGGAAGAATCATGCACGCTGAAATAAAAATCGGCGATTCCATCATTTTCTTGTCGGATGAAATTCCCGGCATGGGAGGCAAGTCACCACAATCCGCAGGCGCGTATACCGGGGGTATCTATCTTTACGTGCCCAACGTCGACGAAGTTTTCAAAGAAGCAGTGGCCGCCGGCGGCAAGCCCAACGGGGGCGTAAACGACATGTTCTGGGGAGATCGCCTGGGTCACTTCGTGGATCCCTTCGGCCACGCCTGGACAGTAGCCACGCACGTGGCCGACCTGACCGAGCAGGAAATGGAACAAGGGGCGCAGGATTTCTACGCCCAGATGGCGGAGAGGAAGTCAGCGTAGTCGGCGGAAAACATCTAAACCGCAAAGGCCGCAAGGATTTTCCTGGCGACCTTTGCGGTATTTCTTTGCGATCTTTCCTTGCGATCTTTGCGATTAAGTTCTCAGGCTGACTTTTCGGGCGCAGGGGATTTCCCGAAGAGGATCTCCATCACCAGGAGCCCTGCTCCTACCACGATCGCGCTATCCGCGACGTTGAATGCGGGCCATTGATACTGGCCGACATAGAACAGCAGAAAATCCACGACTTTGCCGCTCACCAGGCGGTCCCACAGATTTCCCACCGCGCCGCCCAGAATCAGCGCCAGACCAAGTCCGGTGGTACGCATGGCATGGCTGTTGCGCCACAGCAGGACGGAGACGATGGCCAGCGCGACGATCGAAAACAAAACCAGCACGGCGATTTTCCATTCCGAAGGCGAGTCAGCGAACAAACCAAAGGCGGCGCCGCGATTCTCGACGTGGGTCAGGCGAAAGAATCCCGGGATGACCTGGATGGTGTCATGCAACGGAATGTTGCGGGCGACCACCCACTTCGCCTCGCGGTCAAAGAACAGGACCAGCAAGGCAATCAGGAAGTGGAAGCTGCGTGTGGCGCGATTCGTCATACAGATTATTTGCCTACGTCGTTCCCGCAGCTTTTTGTCCGCCCATCTCCGCCAGGACCGCGCTGCAGCGCTCACACACCGTGGGATAGGCCGCGTCCTCACCCACATGAATGGAGTAGTTCCAGCAACGCTCGCACTTCTTTCCGTCGGCCCTGGCCACCTGCACCGC
The DNA here is from genome assembly GCA_035937515.1 of Terriglobales bacterium. Classification (GTDB taxonomy): domain Bacteria; phylum Acidobacteriota; class Terriglobia; order Terriglobales; family Acidobacteriaceae; genus JAIQFF01. The sequence goes on from DASZHW010000125.1 coordinate 39,111, forward strand.
GACTCCGCCGGTCCCGTTTCCGGAAGCACCTTGGGCCAGGGTTACGGCTGAAACGATGAAGAGGTAGCGCAACTGGTCCTGATAGCGTTTGAGCACGGAGTAGACAGGCTCGCCGGCCGTAACCGTAACTTGCGCCTCCAGGTTGGCCCCGCCAATCAGCTTGCTTTGCCGGGCTTCTTCCAGCGCCTTCAACACTTCGGTCCGGACGGCCAGCAGGGTGCTCCACTCCTCGTGCTGTTTCGCATCCTCCACCGGGACGGAAGAACCCAGAATGTCAGATGCCCCGGGAAAGTGCGCGAGATGCACGCTGGGCGGGCGATCGGGCACAGCCGGCAGATACGGCCACACTTCTTCACAGGTGAAACTCATGATGGGCGCGAGCAAACGCACCAGGGCTTCACCTATGTGCCAGATCGCGGTCTGGGCCGCCCGGCGGGCCCGCGAAGCCGGGGCGTAAGTGTAGAGACGGTCTTTGAGCACGTCAAAGTAAAACGCGCTCAAATCGACGACACAGAAATCGTTGATGCGATGGTAAATCTTGTGGAACGCGAACTCTTCGTACCCGCGAATGACCTCGGCCGACATGGCGACGGTCTGGCGCAGCATGTACTGGTCGAGAGCTTCCATCTCCGCGAAAGGAACGCCGTCTCTTTGCGGATCAAACTGGTTGAGATTGCTGAGAATGTAGCGAAACAAGCTATTACGGATCTTGCGGTAACTCTCGGCGACCCGTTGCATCAATTGCTCCGAGCCGACGACGTCTTCGCGAAAATCGACGGAGGCGACCCACAAGCGCACGATTTCGCCGCCCAGCCGGTCCGAGATATCGACCGGGTCGACGTCGTTGCCTCGAGACTTGGACAGGGCCTGCCCCTTCTCATCGAGCGTCCAGCCCGGGGTCACCACGCCACGGTAGGGCGGGCTGCCCTGGCTGCCCATGGCGCAGAGCAGGGAAGACTGGAACCATCCCCGATACTGATCGCCGCCCTCGAGATACAGATCGGACGGCCAGGGATACCCGGGCTCGGCGGCGCGCAGCGCCAGGTAGCTCGCGCCAGACTCCAGCCAGACGTCGAAAATATCGGTCTCGCGTTCGAACTTGTTGGAGCCGCAGTGGGGGCACTTGGTTCCGGCGGGCAGAATTGCGTCGGCTTCGGGCGTGTACCAGGCATCGGCGCCGGAACGGGCGAAAAGCTCGACTACCTTGCGATTGACGGCATGGTCATTCAACGGCTTGCCACAACTCTGGCAAAGGAAAACGGCAATGGGTACTCCCCAGACTCGTTGACGTGAGATGCACCAGTCGGGGCGGGTGGAGATCATGTTGTGCATGCGCTCCTTGCCCCAGGCCGGATCCCATTTCACTTTCTCGATTTCGTCCAGGGTGCGGCTGCGCAGAGTGCCTCCGCCCGGCATGGCGGCTTCCATGGAGATAAACCACTGTTCCGTGGCGCGGAAGATTATGGGATTGTGACAGCGCCAGCAGTGGGGATAGGAGTGGACGAGCTTTTCAGTGTGCAGCAAAGCGCCCCGCTTTTTCAGCAGCTCGATGATGGGAGCATTGGCGTCCCATACTCTCAGGCCGTTGTACTCGGGAAGGCCGTTGCGCAGGATGCCCTTCTCGTCAACATTGCTGGTCGCGTCCAGACCATACTTCAAGCCGGTGGCGAAGTCCTCCGCGCCGTGCGAGGGAGCGGTGTGGACCACGCCGGTGCCGGTGTCCATGGTGACGTAGTCGGCCAGTACGCCCAGCACCTTGCGATCGAGGAAAGGATGCTGAAAGTTCAGCCGCTCCATTTTGCGGCCGGAGAAGCGCGCCAGTTCCTTCGCCTCCTGCAGACCGACTTTGGCGGCCACATCAGCGGCCAGCCTGGCTGCGACGATGTAGACTTCGCCGCCTGATTCCAGCGCGACATACTCCTCATCCGGATGGAAGGCCACTGCCATGGAGGCGGGCAGCGTCCACGGTGTGGTGGTCCAGATGATGGTAAAGACTTTCTTGCCCGCCAGTTCGGGATCGATCTTCGCAGGATCGTCCAGCAAGGCGTACTTGACCCAGACCGTCGGGCTGGTGTGGTTTTCGTATTCGACCTCGGCTTCGGCGAGGGCGGTTTCGTCGCACATGCACCAATAAACCGCGCGCAGGCCCTTGTAGACGAAATTGTTCTCGTAGAAGGCGAAGAAAGTCTCGAGCACCACTGACTCATACTGCGGAGTCATGGTCGCATAGGGCTGATCAAAGCGGCCGAGGACGCCGATGCGCTTGAACTGCTGGCGCTGCAGGTCGAGGAATTTCTGGGCAAATTTGCGGCACTCGCGACGGACGTCGAGGGGCTGCATTTGCAGCTTCCTGCCCCCCAGCATCTGGTCGACCTTGATTTCAATGGGCAGGCCATGGCAATCCCATCCCGGGATGTACGGGGCGTCAAAACCGGCCATGGTCTTCGACTTGACCACGAAATCTTTCAGGCATTTGTTGAGCGCGGTGCCGAGGTGGATGGGCCCACTGGTATAAGGCGGACCATCATGCAGCACATAGAGCGGGGCCCCGCGCCGGGCCTCGCGAATGCGTTCATAAATGCGCATCTCCTCCCACCGAGCCAGAGCCTTGGGCTCGTTCTGCGGCAGGTTGGCCTTCATGGGGAAGCCGGTCTTGGGCAGGTTGATGGTGGATTTCAGTTCCAGTTTAAGTTCTCCGCAAATGATTGATTTTTTTCATTATAGGGAGCCAGGGAACGAACGTCCATGGACCGGGCCCGAACCACCGGCCGCGAGCGACCGTCCGCAAACGACGGGCCGCGAATCCGCTCCCGGAGAACACCGAGGGTGCGGGACTGGGGGAGAGTACCAAAAGCACTGTCGGAAAGAGGGCAGAAACGTGTACAATTTTGCTACGGTAACGTTTGCTTGGGCGTAGCATCTAAACAAACGTGGCAGGGGATGGCATTGTCCATCCCTGGTTGCAGAATTTGGGGACCCTGAAAAGTATTCCCGCACAGGGATGCAACTTGGCAGGTGATGGGCTCATCAAGCTGTAGATAGAGCAAAGTTTGACCCGCGCAGAGGGAGCTGAATTTCGGCTTGAATATGCCAACACTCGACCTTAAACCCCGCGCCGAAGCCGAGCCCGAACTTAACCTGCTGCTGGCAAAAAACATTCTCGAGCAGCCGCTGTGGAAATCGCTGTTCCAGAATTTCGACGAGTTTTTCTTTCCCAAAAAACAGCCGCCGCTGGTGCTGACCTCAAAGCCGATTCCGGTCAAGGATATCTGGGGCTTTTACGACTACAAGAAGAACGGCGCGATGGGCTCGACCGTGGTGCATGTGTTGGCGGTGGTGGCCCTCATTGGAGCCACGTTGTACGGGCGAAGAGTGGTGCAGCAGATTGTTGCGCCGCACGAGGCAATCACGCTGGTTTCGCCCGACGATATTCCTCCGCTGCAGCCGTCCAAGACGCAGGCGGGTGGAGGCGGCGGTGGCGGCGACCGCGACAAGTTCCAGGCGCCCAAAGGCAAACTGCCCAAGCAGTCGATGGAGCAAATTACGCCACCGATGATGGTGGTGCGGAATGACAATCCCAAGCTGACGGCCGAACCTACGGTAGTCATTCCGCCACAGGTCAAACTGGCGTCGAACAACCTGCCAAACCTGGGTGACCCGATGTCGCACCTGCCATCCGGGCCTCCTTCCAACGGAACCGGTTCGGGCGGAGGTATTGGCTCGGGTTCAGGCGGCGGCGTCGGTGTCGGGACTGGCCCTGGTGTCGGCGAGGGACGCGGTGGTGGAGTTGGCGGCGGAGTGTTTCGCGTGGGTGGAGGCGTCAGCGCACCGCGCGTAATTTACCAGCCTGATCCGGAATACTCGGAAGAAGCCCGCAAGGCGAAGTATCAGGGAACATGCGTTCTCTGGTTGGTGGTGGGACCGGATGGACGGCCACGAGATATCCGCGTCGCGCGCAGCCTTGGCCTGGGACTGGATGAAAAAGCCATCGAGGCGGTAAGAACCTGGAAGTTCGAGCCCGCGATGAAAGATGGAAAACCGGTAGCGGTGCAGATCAACGTGGAAGTAAGTTTCCGGCTCTACTAGACGACTTCCAAATCATTCACCACAGAGGAACACTGCGCTAAGAATCCCTTCGTGCCCCCGTGTCCTCTGTGGTTCATCCGTTTATTCTTTCAGTTCCACGTGCTCGACATCCCCAATCGGGCTGCCCAGAAATTTCGTACCTAAGCGTCGAAATTTTTCCACCGAATCCGTCACAAGAAATTTGAGGCGGGGCTGCCCGCGACGTTCCGGCGAAGAATCTTTGGATAACTCTTTCCGGATTAGTTGGCTCACTACCAGAGCAGTGGAATCGGCCGAGTCCACAATGGTCACATGGGGTGGAACCAGCTTTTGCAACAGCGGTTTCAGCAGCGGGTAGTGGGTGCAGCCGAGCACCAGCACGTCAACCGACTGAAAGTCGCCGGCGAAGGCCTCGTTCAGATAGATGCGCGCTACCTGCTCCGCCACAGGGTGCTCGGTCCAGCCCTCTTCGACGAGGGGAACCAGCAACGGACAAGCTTTTTCCCGGACCTCCACTCCGCGGCTCTCCAGCGCCTTGGCGTAGGCATGGCTGCTGACGGTGGCTTCAGTACCAATGACTACGACTTTGCGGGTCTGGCTGGCCGCGGAGGCGCGGGCGGCTCCGGGGCTGATGACGCCGACCACGGGAACACCGGAAGCGGCTGTAATCTGATCGAGGGCCAGAGCGGTGGCTGTATTGCAGGCGATCACGATCATCTGGGCGCCGTGCTGTTCGAGATAGTGCACCGCGCCAAGAGCGTACTTGGCGACGGTCTCAGCCGACTTCGAGCCGTAGGGCAGGCGCGCAGTATCGCCAAAATAGATGTAGTCCGCCTCGGGCGTAAGCGCGACCAGTTCCTTGAGAACGGTCAGGCCGCCGAAGCCAGAGTCAAATACGCCAATACAGGGTCGTCGAGTGGGCATGGATGGTGCGGCGATTCATCATAATCGAAAAAGCTTCACCACAAAGTTCGCTAAGAATGCCGCAAAGATCGCTAAGAAGTTCTTTGCATTCTTTGCGCTCTTTGCGGTTTAAGATTTTGCTTTACGTCACGCGACGCGAAGCGTGCAGTTGCTCTGCTTGGTGAGTCGCCAGGCTGCGCCCGCAGCAGGGGCCCGGCGGAATGGGTGCGCCGTGGGGGCAGGTGCGCGGATGGCCGAGGAAGCTGCAGATCTTGTCGGTCGCCTCGGTAGAAAGAATATGCTCGAATTTGCAGGCCTGCTGCTCGATTTCTGATTCGCTGTCCAGGGCCAGGCTATCGGTAAACAAGCGCTCGGCCAGGCGATGGCGCCGGATGATGTCAGCGGCGCGCTGGCGGCCGCGGGAGGTCATTTCTACGATCATGCTGCCATCGCCGATGGAGACGCCCGACGGCTTGAGCGCGTCGTGGCAGGGGTTCACAAACGGCTTGTGCCGGTGGGCCTCGGGCGGATGGGGACGCGTGGTCAGCAGGCCGAGATCGGCCATTTTCTCCACCGCAATGCTCACCGGCAGCGCTCCGTGCACTTCCATCCGGCCAACCTCGGCAATTTCACCATGTTCTTCGACCGCCCAGAGTTCTTCGAGAACTTCATCGAACTGCTCTTCGTCGGCCATGGCGAAGACTTCCTGCTCGGCCACCTTGCCGTGATGCAGTTCGATCCTGCGATCCGCCAGGCGGGCGACGACAGGGTCGTGGGTGACCATGACGATGGTGCGGCCCTGACGGTGCAGCTCGCGTAACAGGCGAAGCACAATCTCTTCATTGACCGCATCCAGATTGCCGGTCGGTTCGTCGGCGAGAACGATCTTGGGATCGTTGATCAGCGCGCGAGCTATGCAGACCCGCTGCTGTTCTCCTCCGGAAAGCTGGGCAGGCAGGTGCCGGGCGCGGTCTTTCAAGCCCACGTGGGCCAGGGCAGCCAGAGCTTCCTGCTCGTCGGTCATGCTGTGAAAGTACTGCGCCAGCATGACGTTTTCCAGAGCCGTGAGGTAGGGGATCAGATGAAACTGCTGAAAGATCAAGCCGACTTTCTCGGCCCGCGCCCGGTTCAGGTCCTGGGCCGAAATGGTGGCTACGTTTTCGTTGTCGAGCCAGATTTCCCCTGAACTAGGACGATCAAGGCAGCCGATGAGGTTCACCAGGGTGGATTTTCCCGAACCGGAGGGACCCATCACCGCCAGCCACTCGCCCGGCTCTACCTGCAGCGAGATATCATCGAGCGCGCGGATGACGCCGCCGTTGGTTTCGGCCTGGGCCGGGTAGACGCGGCTGACATGGCTGAGCCGGATCACTTATTCCCCCCTCAGGATGTTAGCAGGTTGCACCCGCCGTAGCAGCGATATTGGTGCAATCGCAGCCAGCAGGGAAATGACGACGCCGCCCAGCAGAATCAAGGGCAGAACTCCAAAGCGAGGGTTGACCGGCGCATGAAAATTGGCCCGGCCGATCCAGTCGGCTACCCCCACTCCGAGCGCGAAACCGATCAGCGCCCCCACCACTCCCATGGAGGCTGCTTCCGCGGCAAAGAAGCCCTGAAGCATCCCGCCAGACGCTCCCAGGGCCTTCATGATGGCAAAGTCGCGGCGCCGATCTGCCACCCAGCCGGTTAAGGTGGAAAGGACGCAGACCCCAGCGGTGAGGATGATAAGAATGGCCGCCACCAGCAAGGTAGATCGCATCTTCCCGAGCACCCGGGCCTCCCCTTCCATGACCTGGCGCACGGGGCGGACCTCGGCGCCGGGGAGAACCTGTGCGAGTCTGTGCAGGGTTGCGCTGGTTTGTTCCGCGGAACCGGAAGCCGAAATCTCGATGCTGGAGTAAGGCACACCGGTCCACTCGCTGAAATCAGCCAGCGAGATATAGACCCGGCTGTCTTCGGCAGCGCCCGTCTGCAGGGTACCGACGGGATTCAGTTGAATCGTTCGCCCTCGAAAGCTGAGCTCCAGCGGCTGTCCTGGCGAGCCCACTGCGACCGCCCGCTTACCGACCAGAGCATCGTGCGACGCTTTCGGCCATGCGGTGACGGACCACCAGCGATCCAGCCTGCGGACCTGTTCGAAATCGGTTCCTGCGACGACGATGGAGCGGCCATCGGTGGTGCGGGCTACAGCATAGGCGAAGGGAACGGCGACGCTGCCCCCGTCCAGCACGGATTCGACCGCCGCGAGCGCATCGGTGGGCAATTCCTGCCCGTCCCTCGCGACCACGACCATATTCGCGCCATAGTTGCGGAATTCACGCCACAGCTTGGCCTGCACATCCACATAGAGATTGAGCATGGCGGTGGCGGCCGCAGCGGCCACCACCATGGCCAGGAGGGCAGAAGCGGCACGCCCGCGCCGCAGCACAGCAGCCCGCAGCAACAGGCGCAGGAACATCGAAGTGTGCGGCGCAGCCGCGCGGCGCTGAATCAACGGGTCTTTGGCCGCCGGGATCAAACTTCCCCCCGCAACGCGTATACCGGATCAAACTTCATGGCGCGCCGGATTGCTGCCGCGCTGCCGGCAAACGTGACCATCACCGAGATCCCCAGAATCACCGGCAAAAGCACCGGCTGAATCGCGATCCGCGAATCAAAGATGGACCAGCCGATCTGGCGGGCGAGGAGCGCGCCTCCGGTAAAACCCAAGGTCCCCGCCACCAGGGCCAGCAATGTTGCTTCAGCAAAGAACAATACGGCGACTGCGAATTTGCCGGCGCCGAGAGCTTTCATCAAGCCCACTTCGCTGCGGCGTTCGAACACCGCCGTGGCCATGGAAGCAGACACCGCCAAGGAGGAAGCCAGCAATGCCGCCAGCGTGATCAGCAGCATGAGTCCTTCAATGCGCGAAAGCACCGTGCCTTCGTTCTGCGCGACCTGGCGAATCTGCTCGGCGTGGGAGTGGGGAATCGCTTCCTGCAACTGGTAAGCGATGGATTGCGCGTAGGGCGAGCAGTACCAGCGGTCGTACATCTCCGGTGGCATGTTCTTCGGATCGCGGCGGGCGAAAGCGTCCTCGGGCTTAGTCACGGCGCTGACGTAAATACGTCGAACCGCGCCCGGCCGCCCCAGAATCTGCTGCGCCACCGCAAGAGGCGCGATCACCTGGCCGTCTTCCACGCCACCGGTGGAGAGAATGCCGGCGATATTGTGGGCCTGGCCGCTGAGTTCAATCTTCTGCCCGGCTTGCAGGTTGAAACGCGCTGCAAGCTTCTCTCCCAGCAGGAGGTCGGTCGACCCGTCATCCGGCCAGGAACCCTGTACTTTCCACCAAGGGTGGGTCTTACGTACGCCGGTGGTAAAGTCCTCTTTTCCAAACTTGAGGTCCTTCGAGAAGTAGGTCCCCAGCAGCGTGATGTTTTTCTCCTGACCCAGATTGACAGCAACGGGCAGCATCGGGGCGAATCCCACGATGTTGTTGCGCCAGAACATACCTTTGATTTTGGGCAGGTCAGCCTCGTTGAGATAGCCGCCGTCGCTGGCCGGCTTCAGATTCACTCCGCCGATTTCCACGTCCAGGCTGTCTTCCTGGGGAGTGACGATCAGGTTGGCGCCGTAGCTACGCAACTCGCGGCCGATCTTGTCTCCGATATCGGTGGCCACCGCGATCATGGCAGTGGCCACGCCGACTCCAAGCATGATTGCGACTCCGGCCATGAGTTTGCGCCGTTTCTGCCGCCGGAAGGACTCGTAAACCAGGCGCAAGAACATAGGTTATTGTTGGAAAAGGTGACTGCCCACCGCGATGTCAGCCTCCCGGATCACAATGGCATCGGCAGTTTGTACGGCCTTCAGCGGAACCGGATTGCATCCTCCGCTCGTCCCCACCGATTGCCCGTTGATGGGCGCGGCGCAGTTCTTGCAGACTACTCCATTCGGTCCCTTGAAGAATCCCACGGGGCCGCAAATAGTGCAGGCATCGAACACGGTAGCAACTTTGCCGTCGGGCTTCTGATAGAGCCAGAAGCGTATGGCAGTGCCGCCTTCCCGGGCCTCAAAGCGATGCAGGTCGCCGTCGGAAACCTGGGCCAGCGGAATCGAAACTGCGCCGTTGACGAACGCGACTTCCGCGGCCGGAGAAAGCGCGCTCACGCTCTTGGCATAGATGAATTCTGCCGTCACCATGAGGATGAATAAAAACGAGCTGGCATAGACAGAAACCATCCACAGGCGCTCGCGGCGCGCGCTCCACTGGGCCTTGCGACGTTCCGCAGGGGAGGCAGAGAGGACGACGGGTTCGCGCCGCTTCACTTCGAAAAGCACCATGAGCGCCGCCAGAGCGATGATGGTCACGAAGAAAAACAGATCGTTGCGCACGATGGGGCCGATGATGGCCATTTCGCGCCGGGAGGAGGGAAGCACCCCGTATTCTGATAATTCATGCAGTCCGGAGATGATCAACTGGGCCGCGACAAAAAACAGAATGACCGTCGTGACCCGAAAGAACTTCTGCAAGTTGACGCGCACGCTGCCCTTGACGAACATCACCCCGAACACAATGGCCACGATCACACCCAGCAGGGTGCCGAGGAAGCTGAGCAGTTCCGTGGAGTTCAGGGAGACCGCTCCCAGGATCAAGACGGTTTCTACTCCCTCGCGGAGCACCATCAGAAAGACGAACAGAAACAAACCAAAGGCCGCATTCCTGCCCGCCAGGGAGCCTACCTTGCCCTCGATCTGTCCTTTCAGGGCGCGGCCCGTCTTCATCATGAAAACAATCATGGTGACGACAAAGAATGCCGCGGCCAGCATGATCCAGCCCTCGAACACGTCCTGATTCCATTGCGTGCGTGAGAACAGGATGGCGACGCCGATGCTGCCGGCAAAAGCAGCCACCAACGCGGCAAAAACCGGCCGGCGCAGATCGGGCCGCCCGACTTTACTCAGGTAGGCCAGGGTGATGCCCACTACCAGGGCGGCTTCCACCCCTTCCCGCAAAGTGACGATGAATGCTTGCAGCATCTAAAGGACAGCCTCGGCTGATTGGCGCTGATTTCTAAGAGCAAGAGCTAGTTGCAACTGTGTTTCAACTACGCATCACTGTACAAGCATAATCCCCGGCTGGCGCGGGCGTCAAACAGGGAAGCCGGTTTGAGGGGCGCTACAGTTGTTTAAGAAATCTGGTCACTTCCTCGAGGTGTGGAAACAGCTTTTCCTCGGCCTGAAACTCTGCCGAGTGCACACACCTCCGGCTGCCGCGCAATTTCACCGGATGCTTCAGGTGGAGCATCTCGTGATACACGATGTAGTCAACGGCAAAACGCGGAATGCGGGGATGATCAAAGATCCGGCTGACCACGATCGCGTTATGGGCTGGGTCGTAGTGGCCGAGCCGGTTGCGGGAGTGGTCACGACTCCAGGTCATCTGCGGGCGGGCGAGCAGGCCGTGGAAGAACCGGGCATTGAGATCTTCAAAGACAGTCTCGAGGTCGTAGGTTTGACCCTGGGCGGAATCGAGATGTTTGCGTCCACGAAGCTGACGCACCAGGTGACCTTTTTGGGCGATCTCGTGGCTGGAAACATAGCGGCGGTAGCGGGCTGCGGCCTCGCGTACCACCGGTTGGCGGTACATCTTGGCCAGAAGAATGTGGGCCAGGGCCCGCTGAACCGGCCTGGGTGCGCCTTCCAGCAGATCGGACAGGCGCACCAGCAACCTGCCATCGCGCAGGCGGATGGTGTTCTTGATGCTGGTAAAAGCGAAGAACTCGACCGTCAGTTCGGGCAGGGGCGCCCGCGGGCGCAACTCACGGTAGGCTTCCCGGAAGATCTGGAGGAGGCGGTCGGTCAAGGTCTCCCACGGGCTTCAGGATTCACCAGTTTCTTTTGCTTGGCCAATTCTGCCTGCTCGCTCAGGACCTGGCGGTGATCCTTGGCGCTGCTGTCCACGGTTTCGACGGCATTGGAAAGCAGGAATTCGTACTGTTTGAGTTCGTCTTTCGCTGTCTTGGCGGAATCCTGCAGCGCCCGCAGTTTGGCCTGGAACTCGGTATCGGCCTCAAGAACGAATTTCAACGGCTTGCGCAGATCCCATTTGCGGTCGGCATAAGTGTCCACGTTGTCATTCAGTTCGTCATACACATCGAGGAAATCCTGCAGGCGGTCATGGACTGCCTGGCCCCGGTCTTCCACTTTCGGATCCGACCTCGCCTGCTCCACGGAGGCCAGGCGGGCGCGGGCAAACTTAATGTACAGCTTGAGCCGCGCCTCCGGTTCTATGGCGGTGTCGCGCAACTGTTCAATCTCCGGTCCGGTGAGGGGATCGTTCTGTCGTTGCCCTGCCACGCCCGTAGCCAGCAGGAGCGAAAGTGCGCACAGGGCGAAACCATGCAATGGAGATTTCACTTGTTTGCCTTTTTCTTGCCGAACATGGCGGCAAGGAGGTCAGTCCGCATCTTTTCCATACGATCAATGGCTTGTTGAACCGGGGCCTGGTCTTCAAAGGGCAGGTTGCGCTTGAGGTCGCGAAATCTTTCGGCCATTTTGCGGAGCGCAATTTCGGTGTCCTTGATTTTTCTCCCGGAACTGATGGCGGTATCGCTGGCCTTGCCGCTGTACATCACTACGTCCGCTACCGCTAAACTGCCTGCTTCGGCGTTGCCGATCTCATAAAACTTACTCGCCGCTTCCGCCTGTCTGCGGGCGATTTGGAGGTAAAGGCCCGTCCGATCCCGGGGGTGAGCCGCCTCCGCCCGGGCGATCAATTGCTGGAGGCTCTCCTCCTCTCCGGCCAACCCCGCCGGGGCGAAGAGCACCGCAAACAACAGAATGGATATGCGCAGGCGCATCATGCGTTATTTCCTGGATTGAATCGCGATCAGGCGATGGCGTGCCTGCCACTCCTGGTCGGGAAATTGCCCGGTAGCATTGTCGAGAAAGCGACGATAATTTTCCGCTGCCGCCTTGTAGTCGTGCAAGTGGTCATAAGCCGTCGCCCGCAGAAAATAACCAATGGGAAGCTCGGGCAAAAGTTTCGCGCGAGCGTCGAGGGCCCGGATCACCAGTTCGTAGTTTTTATTTTCATTGGCGGCCGCGGCCAGGTCCCCGTAGGCGGGACCCATACTCGGTTTGAGTTGAAGGGCAGCGAAAATCTCCTGCTGTGCTTCCGGGAACTTGTGTTCTTGCAGAAGCGCCCGGCCCAGGCCATAGCGCAGGTCGGAATCATTCGTTCTGGCGGTCAGCAGAGAACGATACATGGCTTCCGCCAGATCATACTTTTTCGCTCCCATGTACAGTTCGGCCAGGTCGCGCTGCAAGGCGGGGTCATCCGGCGCCAGCTTCAGCGCCTCCTGTAGCTCTGCGGTTGCAGGCTCAATTTGCCCGTCCGCGGCCAGCATACGCCCGAGCTGCATGTGGGCCCCCGCATCATGGGGACGCAGCGCCACCAGCTTGCGAAGAATCGCCTCCGCCTCGGTGAAGCGATGGCCGCGCATGTAGATATTGGCCATGCCGGTCAGGGCATCGGACGAATTGGGATCCAGATCGAAGGCCTGCTTGTACTCCCGCTCGGCATCCGCATATCGATTTTGCTGCTCCAGAAGCGGACCGGCCGAGAGGTGTGGTTCCGGATCTTTGGGATCAACCAAGGAGGCCTGATGATAAGCCTCGATGGCCTCGTCCGGCTTGCTGATCTCAAGCACGTGACCGAGTGAAAGCCAGGCCCGAGCCAGGCCTTGAGCCACCTGCGCTGTGGGCTTCAGCTTCGTGGCGGCGCGCAGAAACTGCTCCGCGTCGGGCTGATGGGCTTTGACCAGCATCAGGCCAAGATTCAAATTGGATTCGAACACCCCCGGCTTGGCAGCCACGGCTTTGCGGTAAGCGGCGATCGAGTCTTCCGTCTTATCCAGAGCGTTGTAGACGAAACCCAGGTCGAACCAGGCCGCGTAGTTCAAAGGATCCTGTTCGACGACTTTTTTCAGCAACGGCTCGGCTGCCAGATAGTCCTGCTTTTCGATGGCGCTCTCGGCCTGGATGAGTTCCGGCGGCGAAGAGGGATCTTCCACGGCCACCTGATGACGGCGCACGGTCTTGCCGGTGGTTGTCTGAGCTGGTGCGAAAGTGGGCAGTGCCGCGACTAGCAAAATCACACGTAGGCACAGACGTCCTCGTCTGGGCGGGCGAGCGGAGCTCGCTCGAGTTTCACGCTGCGTCGCGATGCCTGCCACAACGGCGGAGCTTCGCCCGGCTGGGCAGGTGAGGACACCCGCCTCTACGTTGGCCTCGCTACTTCCGGCCGTTTGTGGGCAATCCATTTCCATTCAACACTCGCGCCAGGAACTTTCCAGTGTAGGAATTGGGCAGTTTGGCGATCGCCTCCGGCGGACCTGCGCCGACCACATAGCCACCACGCTCCCCGCCTTCGGGGCCGAGATCGATCACCCAGTCCGCAGTCTTGATGACTTCAAGATTATGTTCGATGACCAGGATGGAGCCCCCGGCATCGATTAGACGGCGGAAGGCAGAGAGCAGTTTGCTGACATCGTCGAAGTGCAGCCCGGTGGTGGGCTCGTCAAAGATGTAGAGCGTGCGATTGCGGCGGCGCGCGCGATCCGTCGAGTTGGAAGGACGGCCAATCTCCCGCGATGACGCAGGCTGCAAATGCGCCGCCAGCTTCATGCGCTGCGCCTCACCGCCGGAGAGCGTAGTGGCGGACTGGCCCAAACGCAGATAACCCAGTCCAACTTCATCGAGCACGCGCAGCTTCTCCACTACTTTGGGCACGCCGGCGAGGAACTGCAAGGCTTCCTTGACCGTCAAGTTCAGCACGTCGTGGATGTTCTTGCCGCGGTACTTCACCTCCAGCACCTGGGGCTTGTAGCGCGCGCCCTTGCACTCTTCACAGATCAATTCGACATCAGCAAGAAACTGCATTTCCACGGTGACGGTGCCATCGCCCTGGCAGGTTTCACAGCGACCCCCGGGAATGTTGAAGGAGAAGTGCCCCGCGCTGAAACCCCTCTTCTTGGACTCGGGCAGGGAAGCGAACAGGTCGCGAATACCGTCGAAGGCTTTGATGTAGGTGACCGGATTCGAACGTGGGGTTCGACCGATGGGAGACTGGTCCACCAAGATCACGTCGTCGATGAGCTCCGCGCCCTCGAGTTCACTCCAGCCGGGAGTCGGCGCGGGAACACCATTCGTCTGCTGCTTGGCAGACGACAGGGCGCGATACAGCACGTCATGCAGCAGGGTGGACTTGCCCGATCCCGAAACCCCGGTGATCGCGACCAGCATACCCAGGGGCAGAACCAGGTCGATGTTTTTAAGATTGTGCGCACGGGCGCCGATAATCCTGATCTGCCGCGAGCCCGGTTTGCGCCGCGCGGACGGCAACTGGATCCGGAGTTCGTTGGAAAGATAGCGTCCGGTCAGCGAGCCAGGAGTTTTCAATATCTGGTCGTAGGTACCGGCTGCAATGACCTGGCCTCCGCTCTCGCCCGCTCCCGGCCCCAGATCGAGAATCCGGTCGGAGGCGCGCATCACGTCGGGATCGTGTTCCACCACCAGAATCGTATTTCCCAGGTCGCGCAGGTCGTGCAGAATCTTGATCAGGCGGTGGGTGTCCCGGCTGTGCAGGCCGATGGACGGCTCATCCAGCACATACAACGTCCCCACCAGACGCGAGCCCAGCGACGTGGCCAGCTGGATGCGCTGCGCTTCGCCTCCGGAAAGAGTGGAGGCCATGCGATCCAGGGTCAGGTATTCCAGCCCCACGTCGAGCAGAAACTGGAGCCGCTCGTGAATCTCCTGCAGCAACTTTTCCGCGATGGCAGATTCCTGATCGCTCAGCGTGACGTCCGCGAAGAACCGCGAAGCCTCCTCGACCGTCATGCTGCAAACCTGGCAGATGTTCCTGCCGTTAATTTTGACTTGCTGCGCTTCCACCCGGAGGCGGGCGCCGCCGCAGGTCGAGCAGATCGAGTATCCGCGGTAGCGGCTTAGAAACACGCGCACGTGCAGCTTGTACTTCTTGCGTTCGAGATAGTTGAAAAACCCCCGCACGCCGGGGAATTTCGCTTCGCCTTCGATGACTTTTCGCCGTTGCTCGGGATCCAGTTCGGCCCAGGGCACATCCAGCGGGACGTTCAGTTGCCGGGCGTGGCGCTTGAATTCGGTGTAGAAGGTGCGATATTTGGGCTTGGTCCAGGGCTCAATCGCGCCTTCGTTCAAAGTCTTCGATGGATCCGGTATCACCAGGTCCAGATCGAAATCGATGGTGTTACCGAAACCCTGGCACCGCGGACAGGCGCCGTAGGGATTGTTGAAGGAAAAGAGCCGCGGCTCCGGTTCTTCGTAACGAAGATTGCAATGCTTGCACTCAAAACGGTGGGAGAAGCGCGTGCGTTGCGCCGGCTGGTCGTCGCGCGGAACGGTTTCAAAGATGATCTCTCCGGCCTCGCGGTAGCCAATCTCGATGGCATCCACGATCCGGGCGCGGGCATCCGGGGCTACGACCAACCGGTCCACCAGGAGGAAAACGGACTGTCCGAAGTCGGCGTCGAGAAGCGACTCGGGCGTGGAAAACTCGAAAATCCTGCCGTTCTGATACAGGCGATTGAAACCGCGCTGGCGGAGATCGGAAAGACGGTTCTTGAGTTGGTCGTTGAGAGCGGGGCCGGGCTGGGCTTCGCGCGAACGTGTCTTCTGCGATCGCGACGAAGAAGATCGTGACGACGAAACTGAGCCTCGCTTTTTGCTCTCGACCGCTTCCGTACCCCCGGCAGTGAGACTGGTAAATGGCAAAAGGGGGAATAAGGCATTGAGACGGGTGCCTTCCCCTAACCGCAAGACCGCCTCGGCGGCCTCGTCTACCGTATCTCGCCGGACTTCCTGGCCACACTGCAGGCAGTAGGTCCGTCCAATTCTCGCGAACAGCAGTCTGAGGTAATCGTAAATTTCGGTGGCTGTGCCCACCGTGGACCGAGGATTGCGAGTTGTATTCTTCTGCCGGATGGCTACGGCTGGAGCGATGCCATCAATCACGTCGGCGTCCGGCTTCTCGATCCGCTCCAGAAACTGGCGGGCATAGGCGGAGAGCGATTCCACGTAGCGCCGCTGCCCTTCAGCGTAGATGGTATCGAAGGCCAGCGACGACTTGCCCGAGCCCGAGACGCCCGTGACCACGGTCAGGGAATTGTGCGGAATATCAAAGTCCACGTTCTTGAGGTTGTGAACCCGGGCACCGCGAACAACAATCGTTTCCGTGGACATCAGTAAGAGAGGGACCCCAGCTGCCGCCTCCGGGCCATTCCGCCCGGCGCGGCGCTCAGGTGGCTTCAGAAGTGGCTAGCGAATCTTTCTATTATAAGGCAAGGCGAGCGCTTGTTGAGGGTGCAACAAAATGCCGGACTCTTGCTCGGCGGGACCGCCGGGTGGCTGTGGACTGTGGTGTTCCAGCTAGTTCCGGGACTTTTCCTCGTCCCGCTTCCTGCCGTAGCGGAACGCCATCCCTGCTCCCAGAGTCATGAAGCCCAGAGGCGGAAGCAAAAGGATCAGCACGCCGCGACTGATGGCATTCTGGCCTTCCTTGGTGGTACCGGTGGCGTTGCTGTAGCACATGGCGCATCCCTGGCCTAAGGCGGGCGCCGCCCAGAGCATCAGCAAAACCGCGAGACTGGACAGGCGAAGCTTCATTTCACTCCCAGCTGGATAATCCGGTATGCGTCGGGCAAAAACACCAGCATCATGGCCAGACAAAACACCAGCGAACACATCGTCACCCACTTCATGGGCGAGATCTCATATTTCAGATGCATGAAGTATCCGATGATGAGTCCCGCCTTGATCAGGGAGAGGCCCATCAGGATGGTCAGCATCCGAATCAGTGGCAGGTTCTGGTAGGCGAGAAAGACCTCGATGCCGGTCATGGCCAGCAAAGCCGCCCACACCCACAGAAATACGCTCTTGGGATGGTGGCGCTGCTCTTCGGCCACGCGTCCTTCAATCGCCAGTTGGGTTGCATCCATCATTTGGACTCGTGCTCCTCAATAGAGTCTGAACTAAACGATTCTGGTCGACATCAGATAAACCAGCGGAAAAATGAACATCCACACCAGATCAACGAAGTGCCAGTACAGGCCCGCGACTTCCACATCGGAGGCGTCGTACACCTTGGGCTTCAGCCAGAGGACGACGGAGATCACAATCGCAGCCAGCAGCAGCACGTGGGCGCCATAGTGGAATGGGCTGTAGGCAGGCGTTCCCAGCCAGGCCAGCAGCCACAGTCCCAAGAGGACTGGGATGAAGGTTTTGCGCAGCGCCACCACGCCCAGATAAACCACTCCCAGGGTGACGTGCAGCATGTGCATCCCGGTCAAGCCAAAGAAGGTGGCGGCAAACTGCGGCACGGTTTTGACCGCATTCACGAATTCCGTGCTGCCATGTTCTCCCGGCGGGGTGGGGAATACGGGAAGCGTCATGCCTTCCGCGATCAGGTTGCTCCACTCGCGGCCGTGAAGGACCACGAACCCGGCGCCGCAGGCCATGGTGGCCAGAAGCCAGAGACGTTGCGCTTTAGCGTTCCCCAGGGCCGCGGCACGCACCGCAAATACCATGGTCAGCGAGCTGGTCAGAAGAAACGCGGTCATGAAGGTCGCGTTCCGGATGCTTTCGGAATGAAACGGAGTCGGCCAATCCGGGTTGGATACGCGGCCGTAGGTGTAGGCATACAGCAACGCTCCGAACGTAAGTGAGTCGGAGAGCAGGAATAGCCACATCCCGATCTTCTTGGAATAGGTGCCAAACAGGGAAGGCTCGTAAACCCCCGTCCCCTGCTGCACGGCCACATCAGACATGGTTTCGATCTCCTGGTCCTATTGAGTCAATTCTCTTCCAATCAATCTGGCCAATCTGTCTTGCGACTACCCCAGCCGCTCAAGCCTGATCCGCCCAAGACCCTTGATACAGCGCTGAAATGCTGCTCCGTCCAAAACCGGGATGCCTAACGCACAAACTCCAACAGGGCAAAGATATAAAGCCAGATCAAGGCCATGAAATGCCAATACCATGCGGTCACGTCGACTACGATGCGCCGCCCCTCCACCGGCCGGTGGAGCAATGAAGTGGCGATGGCGTAGAGCAGCACCAGCAGACCACCCGCGAGGTGAACGGCGTGGGTCGCAGTCAGCAGATAAACCAGCGAACTGCTGGCGCTGGTGGCCAGATAGAAGCCGCGATCGGCGAGTTCACGCCACGCCATCCACTGTCCGGTGAGGAACGCCAGCCCGAGTCCGACTGTTGCCCCAAGCCAGGGAAAATTTCGTTCTTTCCCGACCGAAATGCCGGGAATGGATTGCACCGGGGCCAGAGCCGCCTGACGTGTGATCTGCCGCCGGGCCAGCTCCGCGGTCAAGCTGCTGAGCACTAGCAGCAGTGTGTTCATCAGGAGCAAGCCGGTGGGCAGATTCACCGGCATCCAGTCGCGAACGTAGGTGCCGGTGCGGTCGTCCAGCGTAGGCAGGCCGCGGCGCACGACGTAGACGCTGGTGAAGGAAACAAACAGCATGGCGATGGCAACCATCCCCACCATCAGCCCGAGACGGGTGCGGCGCAGGCGTTGGCCGTAGTCAGGCGAACCGTTGCCGCCGTGATCGCCGCCACCGCCGCCGGGCACAGGTGGATTGGCGCCTCCGCGGCCCTGCCCGGTTTTTGGATCTCTAACGACCTGATCCGTGATCGTAACTGTTGAGCTGAACGTCGCCATATGGTTTTTGCGGCGCTGCCGTCCCCGGGCCGGCGGGGACGCCGGCGCTACCTCAATGCGTCGTCACCGCCGTCGGATCGTTCTGCATGACGTAGTCCTTGGGCGCTCCGGATACTCCGTATTCGTAAGGCCCGTGATAGACCACTGGGGTACGGCCGCCAAAATTGTCGTGCGGCGGCGGCGTGGCCGTCGTCCATTCCAGTGTGGTCGCTTCCCACGGATTGTCACTGGCCTTCGGTCCCTTGAACATGCTCCAGAACAGATTTGCTAGGAAGATAAACTGGGATGCGATGGTGACAATCGCCGCATAGGTAAGGAAAGTGTTCAGCGGAATCAGACGGTGAAGATAGGCCAGTTCGGTGAACTGGGAATAGCGGCGGGGCTGGCCTGCCATGCCGAGGTAGTGCATGGGCATGAAGATCGAATAGGTTCCGATGAGGGTCAGGAAAAAGTGGATCCGGCCCCATCTCTCGTTCATCATGCGGCCGAACATTTTCGGAAACCAGTAGTACGTCCCGGCAAACATGCCGAAGATCGCCGCTACACCCATGATGAGATGGAAATGGCCCACCACGAACGCTGTGTCGTGCAGGGGAATATCGAGCACCGGTTGCGCCAGGAAGGGGCCGCTCAGCCCGCCTGAGACGAACAAAGAGACGAATCCGATAGCGAACAACATAGGCGTCTGAAAGCGCACCCGGCCGCCGCGGATCGTGCCCAGCCAGTTAAAGGTCTTGATCGCCGAGGGCACCCCGATGGCCATGGTCATGACTGAAAATGCGAAGGCCGAGTAGGGGCTCATGCCGCTCATGAACATGTGATGGCCCCAGACCATGAATCCCAGAAAACCAATGCCCATGAGCGCGTAGACCATCGCCTTATAGCCGAAGATCGGCTTACGGGAAAACGTGGAGATCAACTGTGAAGCCACGCCCATGCCCGGCAGAATGGCGATGTACACCTCGGGGTGTCCGAAGAACCAGAACAGGTGCTGCCAAAGCAGGGGCGAGCCGCCCTTGTGTCCCATGATCTGGCCGTTCACGACTACCAGGGGAACGTAAAAACTGGTGCCCAGATTGCGGTCGAGCAGCAGCAGGATGCCGGCGGAAAGCAGAACGCCGAAGGCCAGCAGTCCCAGAATGGCGGTAATGAACCATGACCACACGGTCAGCGGCATGCGCATCATGGTCATGCCTTTGGCGCGTAGATCCAGAACCGTGGTGATGAAGTTCAGAGCGCCCATCAACGAGGCGACACAGAAAATAGCAATGCTGGTGATCCACAGGTCGGCGCCGAGTTGCTCACCCGGCCCGGCGCTGGGCAGGGCGCTGAGAGGGGCGTATCCGGTCCAGCCGTGCAGGGGAGCGCCTCCAGTGACGAAGAAGGCGGCGAGAATGGTCACAAAAGCGATAAACGTAGTCCAGAACGAAAGCATGTTCAGGACCGGAAAAGCCATGTCCGGCGCGCCGATCTGGATGGGCAGAAAATAATTTCCAAATCCGCCCTGCGGCGCCGTGGTCAGCACGAAGAACACCATGATGGTGCCGTGCATGGTGAGCAGGCTGAGATAGGTTTCCGGCTTGATCTCACCGAACAGAGGCAGGTTTACTCCCGGCCACACCAGGTGGATACGCATCAGCAGCGACAGGAACATGCCGACGAACACTGCCACCAGCGCCAAAAAGTAATACTGGAGCCCGATGACCTTGTGATCCAGACTGAAGATGTATTTGCGAATGAAACTGGTGGGGGCCGCGTGCGCGTGAACTGCGTGGCCGTGCGCGTCGTAATCGTGAGAGTCCTGAGCAACCATTATTGTTTCTCCGCCTCCCGCGCCGCCAGCCATTTATCAAAATCCTCGGGGCTGACGACTTTCAACATGCCGTGCATCTTGTAGTGACCGAGGCCGCAAAGCTCGGCGCAGGCAATTTCGTAGTCGCCCACTTCGGTAGGCGTAAAGTGCATGTGGATTTCAAGGCCGGGAACGGCGTCCTGTTTGAAGCGCATGGCTGGGACAAAGAAACTGTGGATCACGTCCACCGCGCGCAGCCTGAGGTCCACCTGGCGATTGACGGGCAGATACATGATGCCGGTGACCACGTCGTCCTTGGCTGCCGGATCGGACGTGTCCAGTCCAATCGCGGCTTCGCTGCCGGCGGAAGGATCCATCAGCTTGGGGCTGGTAGCGCCAAATTTGCCGTCAGGACCGGTATAGCGGAAATACCAGGCAAACTGCATTGAGGTAACTTCCACGGGGATCGAGCCGGCCTCGGCCGGGGCAAAACGCTCCCGGGCCCAGACATTGCTTCCCATGAGATTCAGGCCGATAAAAAGAACGGCGGTGAGGGCGGTCCACAGCACCTCAAGCTTAACGTTGCCGTGGGAATACTCCACTTTCTTCGCGCCCTCGCGGTCACGGTACTGCCAGACGAAAAGCCCGAGCGCACCCTGGGCGGCGACAAAGACAATCCCCATCAGGAAGTAAGTCAGGGCAAACTGCTTGTCGATCCAGAAAGCCGCGCTGGATGCTCCGTGAGGCAACCACCAGGTTTTTGCGGCGAAGAAGTAAGTGCTGACAAAAGTGATCAGCCAGATGACGGCGAGGAGAGCAAGGCCCATCTACCAGACCTCCGCGGGTCGTGGATTTTCACACACACCCGCAGTGTGACCACACCGAAAACTGCGGATGGCGGGAAGTCTATCACAAAATTGCGGATTGCCAATTCAATTGCCCTGTGCAAGCAGACTCAAAATCAACAAGTCGAATCGGGGCCCTCTACTTGCCGTTTGCCGCGGCGTATCTTTTGAAAAAACTGTCCGGCTTCCATTGCGGACGGTCATTGCCGTTCGCGACCTGGACCAGCAATTGGCGGACAATTTCTTCATAGAGCGCGGCGGCGGAAAGATCCACCGGCTGCTGCAGGTCGTCGGAAGGCGCGTGATAGCGTTCGGTGAGCCAATCCTTGAAGGTTTTCTGCTCCGGCGTTCCCGGATCAAAACCCACGTCCATGATCAGCGAGGGAATTCCGTGGCGGATAAAGTTGTACTGATCGCTGCGGACGAACGAATTGCGCAACGGCATCGGGTCCGGTTGCACCCGAACTCCGAACGATCCTGCCACCTCGGCCGCGCGGTCGCCGAGATCGGAATCGCTCAATCCGAGCACCCGCAGGACCTTCAACGGAACGATGGGAAGGAACATGTCCACGTTGATGTCGGCAATCAGGGATTCTGGAGCCACGGTGGGATGAGCGGCAAAGTACTTCGATCCCAGCAATCCCTTTTCCTCGGCAGTGACAAATACGAAAAGAATCGAGCGGCGCAGTTTCTCGGGATGGCTTTTCAGGGAAGCCGCAACATCCAGCAGCACCGCGCAGCCTGAGGCATTGTCCATCGCGCCGTTGTAGATGCGATCCCCGTGGATGGGCTCGCCGAACCCCAGATGGTCCACATGGGCAGAGAGGACCACGAATTGGTTCTTGAGTTCGGGGTCGCTGCCCGGCAACTTAGCGACCACATTGGCCGAGTCAACCTCGTGAGCTTCAAGGCGAACTCGAGCCTTGATTGAAGTCTCCAGCGGGAAGCGGGGCAGAGGCTTGCGGTCTTTGCCCAGATCAGCAATCTCCTGGAAAGTGTGGCCGGAACCAGCAAACAGTTTCTCTGCATTGGCCGGGTTGAAGGTTAGCGCCAGCTTCTCGCCTTCGGTTTCAAGGAACTCCGAGTCCGCCAGATCCATTTGGGGATGCGTGCGATTAAGCGACATGCGGCTCCAGGGGATGTCCATGGACGCTGGGTTCGGAATACCGATAATCCCGATCGCCCCGGCCTCCCGGAAGGCCTTCCATCGTTCGGCCTGGGTCTGGTAGTGGGACGCGAGAGCGGCAGGAATGTCGGCAGGCGAACCGCTCAGCAGCACCGCGACTTTTCCTTTCAAGTCGAGTCTTGCCAGATCGTCGTAATTCTTTTCCGGAATTCTCAAGCCGTATCCCACGAACACCAGCGGCCCTGCCACTTCGGGCGCCAGATCGATTCGTGAGTTGAAGTAAGCATCTTCGCCCAACGTCAGCGGCTGCTCGGTGCCAGGGCTCAACAGCGTGACGCTCGAATCCTTCTCCACCACTTGCCGGGAAACCAGCTTTACAGGTTGGTAAAAGCCGTTGGTTCCCGCGGGCTGGAGGCCATTCCTGGTCAATTGCTCCACAATGTACGCTTGCGCCTTGCGCAGCCCCTCGCTGCCGGTCTCGCGGCCTTCCAGATTGTCGTCCGCGAGGACCTTTACATAGTCCCACCAGGTTTTGCCATCGAAGTGTTGCGGTTGAGGTTGTTGAGCAGCAAGGGTGAAGGCCAGTCCCGCGGCCGCCAGAAAGCAGAGTAAAATTCGGCGCATGCGATTCATCCTCAGTCAGCAGAGACAGAAGTGAAACAGGGAAGCATAACAAATCTCCGATCTCAGGACATGGTGCCCGGCGGACTGTGAGGCCACAGGTCGAGAAAAGGAGACTAAGCTCGTCCACCGTCACAGGATAGAATTTCCAGCTATGCGGAACGCATCCCACGGGCACGACACTCGCTACGTTCGCATGCAGAGGAACTACTGCTTCGCCTGCGGAGCCGACAACGCCGCCGGCATGCATTTGAAGTTTACCTATGACAAAGCGCGCAAGAGGTTTGTCTGCCGCTTTCGCCTGGACGCGCGTTACACCGGCCCGCCCGGACACGCGCATGGCGGAATCATCGCTACCATCCTCGATGAAGCCATGGGTAAGGTGAACAAGCTGCGGCACGTGATTGCGCTGACCTCCGAGATGACTGTGAACTATCTTCGGCCCGTCCCGCTCAACCAACCGCTGCGCGTAGAGTCGCGCGAGGTCAGCGTGCGTCGACGCCGGCATGTGAATATGGCTGAAATTCTCAATCGTAAGGGCGAGGTGCTGGCTCGCGGCCGGGCGCTGTTCATCTCGGTCGATGCGGAGCGCATGTTCGCGAAATTTGTGAAGAAGTAATACCGGCCGAGCTTCGCTCGGCTGGACGGGTCGGAGACCCGTCCCCACACGGACCGGTGGCGATTCCATCGGTCTCTACCTAGGACCACTTTTTCAGCTTCGGCCACAGCTGGTCGAGAGAGCCGAATTTGGCTCCCTCGCAGATAAAGATCGAAATCTCCCGTTCCAGAGCGTAAGGATTATCGGCAGAGGTGCCGACGTAGTCGACGTGCTCAAAGAGTTCTTCCAGTCTCTCTTTGCGATCGCCGACGACAATCAGGCAGTTTCCGGAATAGCCGCGCGGCCCCCAAAGAAAATATGTCTGGTGGCCACTGAGGGCGTGAGGCAGACCGTAGCGCGGTCCAAAGAAGTCAATGGCCCCGGCCTGTCCGTAGTCCTGGGCAAAGATGCCGCAATCGCTACGCTGGTCAACTGGGATGCGGTTCCAGGCTTGGGCGGTCTGGGCGACGATTTCCTGCCATCCGAACTGGTCAGCGTACCACTGCGGCAGGATCGCCGCGGCGTGGCTGTGCTCCATATGTGGAAGTTCTATGGGCAGGTGTTTGATGTAGGTGATGAATTGATCGGGCGAGAGAACCGGGACAGTGACGGGTGCCAGGTGCGCACCTGCAACCAGCAAGACAACCAATAGCGCGGGCTTCAACCAGGCGCGTCGCAGGCGCTCAAAATATGCTTCGATCACGACCGCGCCCGCTGCCAGCAGCATGGGATAGACCGGCGCCAGATAGTAGTTCTTCCCGTGTAAGGCAAAGAAAACCGTATACGCGACCAGATAGCTCCAGCCGAGAAAGCGGTAGGGTTTTAGCCGGTCCGAAAATAAGAAGGCCAGCAGGCCGGCGATCCAGACGGGTGCAGCAAGGGGAAGCACAAGGAGCGTCTGCTGAAGGAAAAATTGCAAGGGAGGGAGCACCACGTCGCGGCCCTCAGCTTTGATGTTGCGCATCAGTTCGACAAAGGGCCAATGGTAGTGGATGTTCCATAGAAGGTTAGGGAGGAAGACCATGAACGCCACCAGGCCCCCCAGCCATATCCACTTGTTGGCGAAGACGCGACGCTGATCGGTCAGCAGCAGTCCGACCACGATTCCAAAACCGAAAACGGCGATGGAATATTTTTCCTGCAGTCCCAGTCCCGCGACCGCGCCGAACCCCAGCCAGTAGCGAGGCTGGCTGCGTTTGATGGCGAGAATTGCAAAGTAGGCGCAGCCCGTCCAGAGATTCGGTTCGAGGCAGTTTGTCCCGAGGAGGCTACCGTTGGACAGATACTGCGGCGCAATCAGGATCGTGACCGCGCTCAGCAAGAGCGCGAAGCGGCGGCCGCCAAGTTCGCGGGCCAGAATGGCGGTCTGCACCACCAAAGCGGAGGAGGCGAGAGCGGGCAGGAAACGGATGCTGCGGAGCGAGTCCCCCAGCGCCATGCGGCTGATTTTGGCAAGAAATGGTATGAGCGGAGGCTGATCGACATATCCCCATGCCAAGTGGTCGCCGCACGCCAGGTAGTCGAACTCATCCCGAAAATATCCGTAGCGGTTGTTGAAGTAGCAGTGCAACAGGAGTTTGGCCATGGCGATGGCGAGAACTACGAGCATGCCGCCCGCGAGGAAGGACTCATGGTCATGTTCAGTTAACGCTGGCGACGGCGGGATGGTGACCATCAGGGAGCAAGGATATCCTAGAGATGAAACAGGCAGTTGATAATCCTCGGGTTCGGGCGCTCCGTTCGTGGAAGGCGCTACGTCTTGCAAGTTTCCAAGGCCCGCCCGAGTTCTTCGACTCCCCGGCGCAACTCACGCCCATCCACGGCAGCGAAGCCGAGCAGCAGCCCCTGCCGCCCAGTGCCTTGGCGCCCGGAACGAAGTGAGTAGTAACGGTTCAGGGGAATGACTTCGACTTCGTACTTCTCCGCTGCAGCGGCGGCTCGCTCCGCCTGGATTCCCCGCGCCAGCCATCCCACGGTCTGGAGACCAGCTTCTACGTTTGGAATTTCCAGGAGCCCTTCGAGCCGAGAGCGTGACGCCTCCAGAAATACGGCAAGCCTTTCCGAATAAAGCTCGCGCATGCGGCGGATATGGCGCGCGAAATGCCCTTCAGTGATGAAATCACACAGCACTGCCTGATCCAGCAAAGGGGCGTGCCGCATGCTGACCGACTGTGCGGCGGCGAAACGATCCACCATGCCCGCTGACACCACCAGATAACCGAGCCGCAGGGCGGGAAACAGGACTTCGTTGAAGCTGCCGGCGAAAATGACTACTCCCCCACGATCCAGTCCCTGCAGCGCGGGCAGGGGACGCCCTGAGTAGCGGTACTCACTGTCGTAGTCGTCTTCGAAAATGAGTGTCTGCGAACGCCGGGCCCACTCCAACAGCGCCAGGCGCCGGCGCAGGCTCATGCTGACCCCCAGCGGGAACTGGTGTGCCGGAGTGACATAAACCAGCTTGGCTCGGCGCCAGCGTCGCCGGCCAGCTTCTAACTGCAAACCTTCAGCATCCACGGGAACCGGACGTACCTTGGCGCCCACCGCGCCAAAGACCAAAGCCGCACCCGGATACCCGGGTTCCTCTACCCAGACAGGATCGTCCGGGTCGAGCAAGAGATGAGCCGCCCGTTCCAGAGCTTCCTGAACGCCGGAGACGATCAGGACCTGCTCGGCGGCGCACTTCACGCCCCGCGAGGTGTTCAGATACTCGGCCACAGCCTGCCGCAGCGGACGGTATCCCAGGGCCTCCCCTCCAGCCAGCAACTGTCTGGAGGCGCGACGCAAGCGTCGGGAGGCGACCTGAGCCCATAGGTTCGTGGGAAAGACATCGAGGGCAGCCTGGTTGGCACGGAAAGCGCGCGTGATTCTTGGCTTGGCGGCGCGAAACACCTTCAGTCGCTCCGCATAGGCCGACCAGCGCACTCGCCCTGTTTCTGTGGTCTTTCCGGTGTTGCGGCGCGCCACTTGCAGCAGTTGGTCGGGAAGCACCTGGCTGACGTAAGTGCCGGCCCCCACCTTGCCCTCTACGTAGCCTTCCGACTGAAGTTGCTCGAAGGCAGTCACGACGGTGGCGCGAGCCAATTTGTATTCCCGGGCCAGGTCACGACTGGCGGGCATGCGCGCTCCCGGCTCCAGCCGTCCTTCCAGAATGGCCGCGCGCAATTCGTCATAGAGCCAGCGGTACAGGGAGGTTCCCGCCGCCGGTGCGGAGAGACTTAAGGGCAGGGATGTGGCCTGTTTGGGCATGGGCGATCAGTGGACTCGAGTCGTTGGCCGTTGGTCGTTGGCCAAAACTTCCTCGGTTTCGCAGCGCGGCCAAAGACCAAGGTTTTTGGCCGACGACCAGGGACCAACGACCAACCACCAGGAATGGTATGTACAGAATAGCGTAAATGGACCTTTTGGCAAGTCCAATGTAGGACTAGCCTGCTATTTCATCGTGCCCAGGAAGAGTGACAAAGGAGCAAAGCATGTCGCAGAACAATGGGAGTTCGACCAGTCTTCGCCTGAAAACCGGCCTCGCCGAAATGCTGAAGGGCGGCGTGATCATGGATGTCACCAACGCCGAGCAGGCTGTGATCGCCGAAAAGGCAGGCGCGGTCTCGGTGATGGCGCTGGAGCGGGTTCCCGCCCAGATCCGCGCCGAGGGCGGCGTCGCCCGCATGGCCTCGCCCAAGAAGATTCGCGAGATCATGGCCGCAGTTTCCATTCCGGTGATGGCCAAGTGCCGCATCGGGCATTTTGCGGAAGCCCAAATACTTCAAGAACTGGGCGTGGACTACATTGACGAGTCCGAGGTCCTGACCCCGGCCGACGAGGCCCATCACGTCGACAAGCATGCCTTCAAGGTCCCGTTCGTTTGCGGCGCGCGCAACCTGGGCGAGGCCCTGCGCCGCATCGCAGAAGGCGCCGCCATGATCCGCACCAAAGGCGAGGCGGGCACCGGCGACGTGGTCCACGCCGTAAAGCACATGCGGCAGATCGTGCAGGAAATGAGGATCCTGACCGTGCTCGGCGAAGAAGAGCTCTACGCTAAGGCCAAGGAACACCAGGCGCCCTACGAACTGGTGAGGATGGTGGCCAAAGAAGGGAAGCTGCCGGTGCCGAATTTCTCGGCCGGCGGAATCGCCACGCCCGCCGATGCGTCGCTGGTGATGCAACTGGGCGCGGAATCGGTGTTCGTCGGCTCCGGTATCTTCATGAAGGATTCGACCACCTTTGCCGATCCCGAAGAAGCTGCGAAGCGAGCCAAGGCGATTGTGCTTGCGGCCACACACTTCAACGATCCTAAAGTATTACTTGAAGTCAGCGAGGATCTGGGCAGCGCGATGAAGGGACTGGCCGTAGCCGGGCTGAATGAAGCGCAAATGCTGCAGACCAGAGGCTGGTAGCAGAGTTTTGTAGCGCCGCCCTCCCGACAGCCGGCAAGATGCTGGCGCTACGGGCCGAAGGCGCCAATAACAGAAGGTGCCAATAACAAAGGACATGAGAATTGGAGTGCTCGCCCTGCAAGGCGATTTCGACGCCCACCGCAAGCGGCTCGAAGAGCTGGGCGCCGAAGTTGTGCTGGTCAAGAAGCCCGAACAACTGGATGAGATTGACGGCCTGGTGATCCCGGGCGGCGAGTCCGGCACATTTCTCAAGCTGCTGGGCGAGGCCGGATTTGAGAAGCTAAAGCAGTTCGTACGGGTCAAGCCGACATTTGGCACTTGCGCCGGCGCCATCCTGCTGGCCAGCGAAGTAGAAAATCCCAAACAGGACGGGTTGGGAGCGCTCGATATCGGCATTCGCCGGAATGCGTATGGACGCCAGGTGGACAGCTCCATCCGCCAGGGCAAGCTGGGGGATTCCGCAATCGAGATGGTCTTCATTCGCGCCCCAAAGATTTCCCGCGTCGGCCCCGGCGTCGAAGTCCTTGCCACTGAAGGCAGCGATCCGGTAGTCGTCCGGCAGGGAAAAGTAATGGCGGCGACATTCCACCCCGAGCTTTCCCAAGACTCCCGCGTGCATCGCGTATTCCTGGATCTTGTGCGCCCTGCCAACTGAAAGCCGGCCTACTCGCAGGCGATAGGGAAACTCTCGCGCGTTCTGCGGCCATGAAGCAGTTCCTCCGAGTTCACAATTTTTTACTTGACAAGGCCGTAACGTAACCGTACAGTTACGCATTATGCGTCAGCGTTCGGTTACATATTCGGCTGAGAATTCCTTTCACGCCCTCGCCGATCCCACCCGCCGCGCCGTGCTCGACCTGCTGCGGCAGGGGAGTCAGCCTGCGGGGCAGATTGCCCGGGCGTTTCCGGTGTCGCGGCCGGCCATTTCAAGGCACCTGCGGCTGCTCCGCCGCGCCCATCTGGTGCAGGAAAGGCGCGAGGGCCGTCATCGTTTTTATCAACTCAATCCGGAGCCCTTGAAGGCAGTGGACTCCTGGTTAGAGCATTACCGGGTATTCTGGCAGGCCAACCTGTCCAGCCTGAAAGCGTTTGTGGAAGCCGAGCACGCGAAAGAAACTGCCAATGCTGGCAGCGGGCCCAGGAGCGTGGTTAAACGATCTAAGAGAAACGAGTAATAGGACTTTGAACGAATGATGGATGCTCAGTACGATCAACAACTTCCGACAGGAGAGAAAAAGATGAAATCAGCTCGCATGATGTTTGCCTTCATTCTGGTTCTGGCTGCGTCCGCGGCGTTTGCCGCATCCGCGGCTCAAACCTCCTTCAACCAGCTCAAGTCGCTGGCCGGCACCTGGGAATGGAAAGCGCCTGATGGTAAGACGGTAGAAGTGGACTATCGCGTGACTTCCGGAGGTTCCGCCCTCATGAGCGAGATCAAGGGCCCCGAAGACATGATCACCATGTTCCACCTGGACAACGACCGCCTGTTGATGACCCACTACTGCGGAGCGGGCAACC
The DNA here is from genome assembly GCA_035937515.1 of Terriglobales bacterium. Classification (GTDB taxonomy): domain Bacteria; phylum Acidobacteriota; class Terriglobia; order Terriglobales; family Acidobacteriaceae; genus JAIQFF01. Next base: position 68,729 of record DASZHW010000125.1, read on the forward strand.
AGCCCCGGATGCAGGCCACAACCTCGCCCGACGGCAAGACCATCACCTTCGATTTCGTGGACGGCACGAACCTGGCCAGTCCGGAAATCGGCCACATGCACCGCATGGTGCTCTCCATGCTCGATGCCAACCACCACACCGAGGAATGGACTTACAGCGATCATGGCAAAGAAACCAAGGAGGTCTTTGACCTTCGGCGTAAGAACTGATTCCGAGCGGCCGGCACAGGAGCCATCATGGTGAATGCCATCAGCACACCCGATCAGGATGCGATTATCGCCGAGGTGCAGATTGCCACCCCGCCGGAACGCGTCTTCCAGGCTTTGACCCAACGCGCCCAGGCGCTGCAGTGGGGAACGAGCGCCATGTTCGAGATCAAGGTCTGGGAGATGGACCCGAAACCCGGAGGGAAGTGGCAGTTCATCTCCAGGGAACTCACGGGCAAGAATGCGGGCAAGGAATACGAGCACCACGGCGAGATCCTGGAAATAGATCCTCCGCGCCTGCTGATGTACACCTGGTTCGCCAACTGGCATGAGCCACCTTCTCACCGGACGGTCGTGCGCTGGGAACTCACTCCGGCTGGCAACGGCACCAGGGTCATACTGAAACACAGCGGCCTCAAGCAACTGCCGGGTGCGTGCCAGGGTTACAGCCAAGGCTGGCCAGGCTTGTTGCAGGCACTGAAAGACTTCCTGGAAAAATAGGAGCTCAACATGGCTACAGCTACGGTCACACCGGCGCAGGACGCGGTATATGCAGAAATCTTCATCGCGGCTCCTCCGGAACGCGTGTTTGAGGCGTTAACCGATCCCCAGCAGATGCCGCAGTGGTGGGGACAACAAGGCTTGTATCGCATTACCGAATGGAAGGGCGACGTTCGCCCGGGCGGCAAATGGTCAAGCGTCGGAGTGGGCGCCGATGGCACCTCGTTTCGCGTTGACGGCGAATATCTCGAGGTTGACCCTCCCCGCCTGCTGGTCCACACCTGGATCCCAAGTTACCGCCGCCCGCTGATGAAGACCGTGGTTCGCTGGGAACTCGAGCCCCACAGCGTTCATGGTCTGCATCACGCCGGACCTCGGAAGATGGGCACGGGCACGATGGTCAGACTCCGTCACGAGGGATTCGCCGGCGCTCCACAATCCGCGGTCGACCACGCACATGGCTGGGAGCGCGTCCTGGGTTGGATGCAGGCGTTTGTGGAAAATGGTGATACCGCCGACACACGCGAACCGGTTTCGAAAGGCTAGAGCAAGAGCGGGGTCCTGTTTGGGAAGGCATGACTTCCAGTCGTGCCTTCCCGATTCACGAGCCCAGGAGTCCTTTACGCCGCCGGCCCAAACCTTACCGAAACCAGCTTGGAAACTCCCGGCTCCTGCATGGTCACGCCGTAGAGCACGGGCGCGATGCTCATGGTTTTCTTGCTGTGGGTGATGAGCACGAACTGGGTCTGCACCGCCATCTCTCTCACCAGCTCGGTGAAGCGGCCGATATTGGCCTCGTCCAGCGGCGCGTCGACTTCGTCCAGGATGCAGAACGGACTGGGCTGGTACTGAAAAATGCCGACCAGCAACGCCAGCGCGGTCAGGGCCTTTTCTCCGCCGGAGAGCAGCAACACGTTTTGCAGCTTCTTGCCGGGAGGGGAAGCCACCACGTCGATGCCGCTTTCGGCGCTGTTTTCCTCGTCGGTGAGCCGCATGAAGGCGTGGCCGCCGCCAAACAGCTTCCGGAATGTAGTCTGGAAATTCTCGTTAATTCTGTAGAAGGCCTCTTCGAATTTCTGCCGTGAGAACGTGTCGATTTCCTTGATCGTTGCCTGAGTGTTTTCGATGGAGTCGAACAGGTCCTTTCTCTGAATTTCCAGAAATGCATGGCGTTCGGCAGTCTCTCTGTATTCCTCCAGCGCCATCATATTGACCGGACCCATGGCTTCGAGCCGGGTACGCATGTCACGATAGATCTGGTCCTCCATGGTAAGTTGGTCGCCGCGGGCGATGGGGATGCTGCTGTCCGCAACCAATTCGTGGCGCTCCATGCCAAGTTCGTTCAGGCAGGTCTCGGCCATATATTGGGCGTCGGATTGCAACTTTGCTAAAGCCGCGGAAAGCTCAGCGCGACGATCACGCGACTGGTCCAGCAGTTCGCGGGCGCTGTGGAGAGCCTGGTCAATCTCGCCCAGACGCGACCGCACCTGTTCGGACTCGCATTGCAGCAAGCCGTCGCGGGTCTCGCAGGCATTGCGTTCAGCATCAAAGTCCACCAGTTGGACAGCGATTTCCTGGTTCTGGGTCTCGCGCTGCAGCTTCTCCGCATTCGAAGATTCAATCTGCTTCTGTAGCGATTCCACGCGTTCCATCATTTCGGCGACGAGGGCTTCGATTCGCGTGAGCACTGCGGCCGCGGTGCGATGACGCTCTTCGAGCGTTGCCACCCGAGCCAGCCGCTGGGACGCTTCCTGAGTCGCCAGATCACGGCGTTCGCGCATGCCGGTCAGCTGGGCCTGGTCCGCGGCCGCCAGTTGCTCGAGTTGCGCGCGCCGTTGCTCACACGCTGCGATCTGTCCCGTTAACTGGTCGAGCAACATCACCTTTTCAGCCCGCTCCGACTCCAGGCGTTGCAATTCCTGGCGGGAGGTCTGCAAACGCCCGCTGACCCGGGCGAACTCGGATTCGAGCTGCCGCAGCAGGTGGCCGGAGGTCATGGCCTGCTTTTCCGCTTCCCGCTTTTCGCCTTCGAGGCGATCGAGCAGGGAAGTGAGCTCTTTGATTTCGCGGCCCAGGGTGAGCACACGGGTTTCTTCATGGCGCAACGCATGTTCCAGTTCCGACAACTGCCGCAGCACGTCGCGCAACTCGCGCTTCATGGAAAGCGGGCCTTCCGCGCGCTGCTTGCCCCCGGTGACGGTCACGTTGTGGAAGCACTCGCCCGATTGGGAAAGAAAAAAGGCGTCAGGATTTTCCAGAGCCAGGCCGCGGGCAAACGTGGGATCGGGGACGATGTATCCATCGCGCAGCTTGGGCAGAATGACTTCCAGGGACCGGCCAAATCCGTTGAGCACGCGGATCGCGTGTCTCAAAGGAACGATCGACTGGTTCAACGGCGCCGGAGGTCCGTTTTCATTCACGGCAAAAGAAAACTTGGCTTGTGAATCTTCGGGATGAACCAGGAAAGTGGCCCGGCCGTCCACGTCAGTGCGGAGCAGGCGCAGCCCTTCGTCGGCCGCATCCCACGATTTCACCACGATGTAATTCAGTTCGTCGCGCAGGAAATCCTCAACCACACCTTCGTATCGCGTCTCCACTTCGAGGAAGTCGGCCAGCACCCCCGCCGGAGCCAGGCCGCCCTGCATCACGCCGGACTGAAACAGCCGGCGCACGGACTCGGTTGAATATCCATGCTCGGCGATCACGGCTTCGAGCGAACCCTTCTTGCCGATCGCCGTGGCATATTCGGCGCGCAGGCTGTCCAGATGATTCTTGGCCTCGGACTCTTCATGACGCCTGGAATCGAGCAGGTGACGCGTCCGCGCCAGCTCCTCGGTCAGGCCGGCCACGCGTTGCGATACGGTTTCAAATTCCAGCCCCAGTTGCCCGCGTTGCCCTCCGAAAGCTTCCATCTGGGAGTTGGCTGTTGCCATTTCCGAATGAAGGCGTTGGCCTTCGCGATCGACCCCAGCCAGGCGCTCTTCTACCTGCGCGAGCTGGTTGCGCAAACTGGAAGCGGCGGCGACTGCCTCAAGAATGGTGCCACGCGATTGTTCCTGCCGGGATTCCAAATCTGCCAAAGCGGCAGTGGCGGCTGCAGCTTCCCGCTGGCTGTGAACCAGTTCCTGTTGGGCCGCGGCCAGATCCCCTGCTGCCGAGTCCAGAATCTGACGGTTGGTATCGCGTTCCGCCTCCAGGGTGGCAAGGCGGTGCCGCACCTGGGTCAATTCGGCTTCGGACGCCGCTGCCCGCACCAATAGTTCCGCGCAGCGCTCTTCGTTGTGGCGGCGTTGGGCAAGGGCGCGGTCAGATTCTAGCTTGAGCTGGCTCAGCCGCTCCCGGTTTTCCCGCACTTCGGCCTCGATCGCATAGCCCCGTTGAGTGCGCTCGGCATGCTCCGTTTCAAAGCGCTGTACCGCCTCGGTCTGGTGATGCATCTCCTGCGAGATGACCGCGATCTGCACGTCCAGCGCCGCATTCTCCTGATCCAGTTGGGCAAACTTACTGGCCAGGACCAGGCGCAGCTTGGCCCTCATCTCTTCGCGCAGTTTGGCGTAGCGCTCGGCCTTCGAGGCTTGCCGCTTCAGCGAATTCATCTGCCGGGTCACTTCCTCGAAAATGTCGTTCACCCGGGCCAGGTTCTGCTTGGCATCCTCCAGGCGTGCTTCCGCGAGGCGCTTCTTGGTCTTGAACTTGGTGATGCCGGCGGCTTCTTCAATGATGGCCCGGCGGTCGGTAGGACGGCTGCTCAGAATCTGCCCGATTCTCCCCTGCTCGATCAAAGCGTAGGATTCCGGCCCCAGCCCGGTTCCCATGAACAGCTCCTGGATGTCACGCAGCCGGCACAGCTTGCCGTTGAGCAGATATTCGCTTTCGCCGGAACGGAACAGCCGCCGGTTCACTACGATCTCGCCTGCCCGGAATTGCTGTTTGAGCTGGCGGCGGCGAATCTTCAAGACGACCTGGGGGCTGGTCGTCACCGCTTCTGATTCCACGGATCGCCCAGCGACCTCCGGCGCTACGGCCGGGACACCGGTCTCTCCGGCGGCCAGTGCGGGCGGGGCGCCTTCCACTTCTTCTACTTTCCCGGGCCGGGCTTCTTCGGTGAGGCGATCCGTTTCTTCCGCGGCCTTGGTGCGAAGTTCAGCTTCGTCCCAGTCCTGGGCTGCCGCAGGCATTTCATCCTGGATTTCAACTTCGGTCGGCTCGTTCGCGTCCGCGCCCCCATAGACCTCGGGATCGATCAACGTGAGGGATACCTCCGCCATGCCAGTGGGCATGCGGTCGCGGGTGCCGGCGAAAATTACGTCTTCCATGCGAGAACCGCGCAGGGTCTTGGCCGACTGCTCGCCCAACACCCAGGAGATGGCATCGGCAATGTTGGACTTGCCGCAACCGTTCGGTCCGATGATGGCGGCGATCCCGTCCCCGTGAAACTTCAGCTCGGTGCGGTCGCAGAACGATTTGAATCCGAGAATCTGGAGCTTTTTCAGTTTGAGCAACTTCCACTCCTTGGTCGCTGGGGAATGTGGCGCGGACACTCCTTGTGCGGACTACATTGGCGCGTACGCCCCTGTCCATCGGCAGTACCAGCCGGGTTGATGATTTGGATTCCTCCGCTAGTGGCTCGGGTGCGATGCCGTCCCAGGCTGGATCGGGTGAGGCACAAATTAGAGCTACTGTAACGGCCAAATCGCGCCGGGGTCAAGCGATAAAACACTATATCTGGTATGGCCTTACGGCCAACCACGTCAGATTGAACACATAATGCAACACTTGCCTGCAAATTGGGTAGGGGTGGAGACGAAGGAGGGGAGAATCGCGAGAGCAAGGTAAGCCTACCGCAAGTGGAGGCCAAAAACAACGCTACTGACGTAGAAGGAGAGCCGAGCCTTGCTCGGCCTGGACGGGTCGAAAACCGTCTCCACACAGTTCTTGCCGATTACTGCTGGCCCAGCTTCTCGAAAAACAGGCAGATCGATTCGATCCCGCGGTAGAAGTTCGGGATGTGGAACTTCTCGTTGGGGGCATGCAGGTTGTCGTCGGGCAGGCCAAATCCCATCATCACGGACGGAATCTTCAGGACGTCCTGAAAATCGGTCACGATAGGAATGGAGCCTCCGGAGCGAATGAAGACCGTCTCTTTCTTGAAGACCTGCTGCAGAGCGTCGGTACCGGCCTTGATGTATTCGTTGTCCGTGCCTACCACGCATGCTGGTCCCTTGCTCCAGACTTTAACGCTGGTCTGAATGCCCTTAGGAGTAAGCTTCCTTACGTAGTTCTTGTATCGCTTGAGGATGTCATCGGGGTCCTGATTCGGCACCAGCCGCATGGAGACCTTGGCCGAGGCTCTGGCCGGAATCACGGTCTTCGCGCCCGGCGCGACAAATCCTCCGGGCATGCCGTGGACTTCGAGCGTCGGCCGCGCCCAGGTGCGATACATCACCGAATAGCCCGGCTCGCCCGTCAGGACGGTCGAGCCGACTTCGTTCTTCCGATAGTGCTGCTCGTTGAAGGGAAGCCGCTTCCACGCCTTCAGTTCACCTTTGCTGGGCGCCTTTACGTTCTTATAAAAACCGGGGATCAGGATCTTGCCCTTGCTATCTTTGAGTTTGCTGATGATTTCGATCAATCCGAAGAAAGGATTGGGAGCCGCCCCACCGTACATCCCGGAATGGAGGTCGGTCTTCGCTCCCACGGCTTCAATCTCGGTGTAGACCAGGCCGCGCAGTCCCACGCACAGGGTCGGAAGATCGGGCGCGAACAGTTCGGTATCGCAGACCAGAGCGAAATCGGCCTTCAGCTTGGCCTTTTCCCTACGCACGTACTGGGCAATGGACTCCCCGCCAATCTCTTCTTCTCCTTCGATGATGAACTTCACATTCAGGGGCAGCTTTCCTCCATGTCCCTTCATCAGCGCTTCGATGGCTTTGATCTCCATCCAGAGCTGGCCTTTGTCGTCCACGGCGCCGCGGGCGTAGAGATTGTTATTGCGCTCGGTGGGTTCAAAGGGAGGCGTGACCCATTCATCGAGGGGATCAGGGGGCTGCACGTCATAGTGGGCGTAACAGAGCACCGTCGGCTTGGCGTGAGCGTGCAACCAGTCGGCGTAAACCAGGGGATGACCCTTGGTGGCAATGACCTCGACGTTCTCCATGCCGATGCGTCGCAGTTCGTTGGCCACGTACTCCGCGGCCTTGTGCACATCGGACTTGTGTTCCTGCAGGGTGCTGATGCTGGGAATGCGAAGCAGGTCCTTCAGTTCGGATAGAAAGCGCTGCTGATTGCCACGGGCATAATCTACCGCGGGGGACGCCATAATGAATGCCTTTCTCGTGCGCGACGGGCTGGGAGGGGATCCGTGAAAAGTATAACCGAAGGGGGCGCCCACTTATTTTTCAGCCAGAAGCAGGGTGTAGGTCAAATCGCCCGAACGATAGGCATCTAGGATGATGTCAATTCCTTCCACAAATTCGCGCGCCGCGCGCGGCAGCAGTTTGACCGCGACGCGGGCGGCCCGGGCTCGCTCCTGGCAGATTTCCCACGTCCGCACGATTTTGCCGGTCATGTCTTCCGAGTGCGTGACCTGCATCCCGGCAGACTCGATTGCGGCCTGGTACTGGCGCTCTGTCCATAATTCCGGACATAGAAAAGCCCGCGCCACCTCGCTCACCCGGAAGCGATCCATGGAACCGGTCCACGCCGCTAGCAACAGCTGGCCCTGCCGCCGCAGAGTCTGCGCGACATTCGCAAGATAGCGCCCCTTGTCGGCAAAATGTTCCGAGGATTCCATCGTCCATACCAGGTCAAACCCTGCGACAGGGAACTGGAACGAATCCGCATTCTCCACCAGGAAACGCACCCGGCCACTCAGGCCTGCCTGCGCCGCATGTTCGCCCGCCAATTTTGCCTGCTTGGAGCTGATGGTGAGTCCGGTTCCGGCGCATGAAAACCGCTGCGCCAGATACAGCAGCGTCCCGCCGTGGCCGCAACCTACGTCCAGCACATGAGTTCCTGATCGCAGGCCCAGCAAACTCACGCAGTAATCGAGCATGCCTACCTGGGCTCTCTCGGGCGATTCGTTGCCTTCGAGAAACAATCCATGATGAATGTGATCGCCCCAGAAGGTGCGATAGATGAACGCCAGCGAGTCGTAATGCGCCCGGATTGACGCAGGCGAGATTTGAGTGCCGGTGGCCATCAGTCAGAGAAACGTCCGGGAGAGAACGGTGAGAGATCATACTCCGGCCTGGCGCCCGTAACGATCTGCGCCATCAGGTGCGCGGTGAGGGGCGCTAACAGAATGCCGTCACGAAAGTGGCCCGTCGCCGCGAAATATCCCGGAGTTTGAGTGGCGCCGAGAATCGGCAAATTATCCGGCGTACCGGGGCGCAGACCGGCCCAGGCTTCAAGCACACGGGCCTGGCTCAAGTCGGGAACCAGAGCGATCGCGGCCTGATGGAGACGCTCGATCGTGTTCGGGTCGGTGCGCTTGTCGTATCCTACCTCCTCCACGGTCGCCCCGATCAGAATCCGGCCATCGCTGCGTGGGACCAGGTAGACCTCGGGCGCGTGGACTACGTGACGCAACAGATCACGCGGCGCTCCTACGACGGAAAGCATCTGGCCTTTCACCGGCCGAGTCGGATTCGTGTACGGCGGGACCTGTCCCGCCCAGGCGCCGGCGCAATTGACGATGGCCGGAGCACCATAGCTGCTCTTGTCGGTGACCACGGCGGCTGCCTTGCCCTTCGACAAGCGCACACAATTGGCGGTCGTCCCCGAAGAAATGTCCACTCCGCGATGGCGGGCGGCCTTCAAAGCCGCGGAAGTCAGCGCGCGCGGATCGACGCTGCTTTGTCTCAAGTAGATTGCCCGGCGACCAACGCCGGTGAGGGATGGCTCCAGTTCCGTCAACGGCGCGGGCAGCTGGCAATCGGGCGGCAAGGGCGAAGGTTCCTGCCCACTTTCGAGGAAGAAAATCTTGCCCTGATCGCGCAGATCCACATTGATGCCGGATTCATCCTCCAGTTCATGAACGAATTCGGGATACATGCGAGCGCTGGCGGTAGCCAGCGACTGAAGCGCAGGCGGGATTTCCAGCGGGCTCGCGGCCAGCATGCCGGCGGCGGCATGAGAGGCTTCCCGTCCCGGCTCCCCGCGCTCCACCACCAGAACTGTGGCGCCCCGTTTCCGCAGCGCGATCGAAAGCGAGAGCCCAATGATCCCGCCACCCACGATGATGACGTCCCACGACTTCACGGCTCGATTGTAAAGCAGCTGAAAGCCGGGCCCCATAGAGCGCTGACGCTCGATGCCGTTGCTCCGCAATGCCCTAGACCAAGGAGGGGTCCGGGTTACTTTCAGCCGAACCCTCCTGTGTACGTAGGGTCTCTGCATCCCCAACTTATAATCCGCGCAGGACTCGAACTACCGGGTCCCGCAATCGCGATGAAGACTTCCACTGACGGCCGGCTATCGGAGTCCACTCCTTCGGTCTGGGTCTACAACCCGTGGGTTGACCTGATCGTGGGATGCGGCGCCTGGTCGGCGCCCCTGCTGTTGCTTGCCTACTATGCCTCGCGTTCCAGCGCAATGGGCTGGTCAATCGCATTTTACGGATTGGCCCTGTTCTTCAACTATCCGCACTACATGGCGACTATCTATCGCGCTTACCACACCGCGGCGGATTTTCATAAATACCGCATTTTTACGGTTCACATCACTGGCCTGATTGCACTGACGTTGATTCTGTCGCACTTCTGGTTCCAAGCCATCCCCTGGATTTTCACCCTCTACCTGGTCTGGAGTCCCTGGCACTACAGCGGCCAGAACTACGGCTTGTTCATGATGTTCGCCCGGCGGGGAGGCGCCAATCCCTCGGCTGCCGGTCGTCGCGCCTTGTACTCGGCGTTTCAGATTTCTTATCTGATCTTGCTTCTCAGTTTTTTGACCGGCCCTTCGAACGACCCATTGTTTCTCTCACCGGGAATTCCCGAACGAGTCAGCTCCGTCGCGGTCGCGTTGCTCGGAGTGGCATTCGTCGGATGTTCGGCCTATGGCTGGTCTGGACTGGCAGGACAAGTGGGCTGGCGGTCCTTGCTTCCCGCCATGACACTCTTCTCTACGCAGTTCCTGTGGTTTCTCTTGCCGATTGTCTTGTCCTTCGCCGAAGGGCTGCGACTCCCGCAGAGCCGCTATAGCAGCGGGGTGTTTGCGGTCATGCACTCGGCGCAGTATCTCTGGATCACCAGCTATTACGCCCGCCGTGAAGCCGGGGCAAAAGACGCTGGCGGGTGGCGCCCCTGGGCTTACTTCGCGGTGCTGGTGGCCGGCGGCATCGCGCTCTTCATTCCCGGACCCTGGCTGGCCAGCCGGCTCTTCCATTACGACTTCGGCGCCAGCTTTCTGATTTTCACGGCGCTGGTGAATATTCATCACTTCATTCTCGATGGTGCCATTTGGAAACTGCGGGACGGCCGCATTGCCGCTCTGCTTCTGAATTCGCGGGAGCGATTCTTCGACGCCGCTGCGGAGGCCGGGGGCCGATGGGAAACCAGATTGCGCTGGATGTTCGGGAGGTCCGGGGCGGCTCGCACCCTGCGCATCGCGGCAGCCATGATTCTGCTGGCCTGGGCAAGCATTGACCAGTTGCGCTACTACCTGGCGCTGCATCAGGAGAGTTTGTCTGATCTGGAGCGCGCTGCGGCGCTCGATGCTTATGATAGTTCGCTGCAGACCCATCTCGGATGGGACCAACTCAAGGCAGGAAAAGTCGAAGAAGCGGCCGCGGCCTGGAACCAGGCGCTCCGGGCGAATCCTGCCAGCGCCGGTCCCCGCGATGCGCTGCTTAGCTATCTCACCCAACAGAAACGTTTTGACGAAGCCTACGCGCTGACCCGCCAATCACTCCGTTACACACCCAAGGATGTAAATTTACTGGTGAATCACGGCATTCTGGCCAATCAACTGGGGCGGGGTGAAGAAGCCGTCCAAAGCTGGAAGCAGGCAATCGCTCTGGACAGTTCACAAGTCGCCGCTTATCTCTACACCGCGGGCGAGCTGGACCGGGAAGGGAAGAGCGAAGCCGGCATTCCCTATTACATGATGTTTCTCAACAGAGTGGCGGAAGCAGGGGCAAAGAGCCGCCCTCCGGCACACGACTTGATCGCGATTATCCTGCGCCTGGCGCAATGCCAGATTCAGTCGAATCACCTGGATCAGGCGGCAAGAACTTACGAGCTGGCGCAGAAAATCGCCGTCCAGTCTGGTGAAACAAAAATGGAAAGCGCGGCCAGCATCGCCGAGGCAGAGCTGAGAGCAGCGCAGGGCAAAACCGCGCTGGCGCTTCCGCTTTATCAACATGCCCTCGGGCTCGACCGGAAACTGGATGACTCACAAACCACAGCCAACGATCTCTACAGCTACGGACTTTTTCTGCGCAACTCAGGCTTCTCTCCGCGATTGGCGTACGCGTGCCTGCTGAAATCGCAATCCTTGATGTTGAAAAGCTGGGCGCGGAACTCGAAGGACACTTCGGAAATGAAACCGGTTGACCTTGCCCGCGAAGATCTGGAGCAGAAACTCGGCGGCCAATCTGCGGAGCTGCGAAGAAATCCAGACTCGGCCCTGCAGGAGGCTCTTGCCCTGACGCTTCCTTAGCCGCGCCCGAATGAACTAGAGCTTGCCGAGGTAATCCACGATCTCAGGCGTCCCCCAGTCGATGGCCCCAATGAACTTTCGGCGCAAGACGCCCTGGCGATCGATGATGTAGGTCTCGGGAAACTTGAATGTCCCGTAAAGATTGTTACTCTTCTGGTCGGGATCACGGACCGTAAGCAGGTTGACGCGGTAGTCTTTGAGAAACTTCTGGTAGGCGCTCTGGTCGGCGTCGACGCTGATGGCCACTACCTCGACGCCCTTGTCCTTCATTTTCTGCTGCATCTGGACCAGCGAGGGCATCTCCTCCACGCAGGGCGGGCACCAGGTGGCCCAGAAATTCAGCACCACCACTTTGCCGCGCATCTCGTTCAGGCTCACTTTACGGTCGGTATCGGCCACCGTGAAATCGGGGGCGGCGCTGCCGATGTGGGGCGGGCGGCTTCCGCGGTAACAGCCCGTCAAAACCAGGGTCAGAACACCGATCAGGAGCGGGGTACGTCGCACAAAGTTATAATATCTGATTCGGCCTATGGAGGCGCTAACCACAGTACCGCGCAGGCCCTCCGTGTCGGTCATCGTCCCGGCGCGCAATGAAGAGGCCTGCCTGGGCGCCTGCCTGGCGTCGCTGACCACGCAGGCCGGGCTGGATCTCCAGATTATCGTGGTGGACGACTCTTCGACCGATCACACTCGCGAAATAGCCGAGTCGTTTCCGTCCGTGCGGGTCGTGGATGCGGGTGCGCCGCCTCCGAACTGGACCGGAAAGAACAATGCAGTGGCTGCCGGGGTGCGGGCAGCGCAAGGGGAGTGGCTGCTCTTCACCGACGCTGACACGGTGCATTTGCCCGGCTCTCTGTCCCGAGCCCTGGCCGAAGCACAGCAGAGGGGGGCGGCCATGCTTTCGTACTCTCCGGAGCAGGTGGTTCACGGTCTCTGGGAGAAGGCCGTGATGCCCGTCATCTTCGCTGAGCTGGCGTCCACCTTTCGGCCTTCGCAGATAAGTGATCCAGCATCGCCGGCGGCGGCAGCCAACGGGCAGTATATCCTGATCTCGCGCGACGCTTATGACGCCGTCGGTGGCCACAGCGCGGTCAGCGCCAGCCTGCTCGAAGACGTAGCCTTGGCTCGTGCGGTGAAGGCTTCGGGGCGAAGGATTTTCTTCCGCTACGGCGGCGATGCCGTACGCACCCGGATGTATCGCAGCTTTGCGCAACTGCGCGAGGGTTGGACCAAGAACCTGGCGCTGCTGTTTCCCTCGCCGGTCCGCCTCGCCATGCTCCGGCTGACCGAGTTTGTGCTGATCGCAGGCGGTATTCTCGCGGCAGTCGCCGCCGGGATTCGAGGGCATGGCCGGCCCGCGCTGGTGGCCACGGTTCTGGCGGTGTCCGTCTACATTTTCTTTCTGGGGCGAATCCGCCGGGCGCATTTTGGCGGGGACGCCACTGTCTTGTCGCTGCTCGGCCTGCCGGTATTTTCGTATCTTTTGCTGCGCTCCAGACTCTCTCATAAGCAGGGAAGCGTGCGCTGGAAAGGACGAACCTACGGCGGTGGCGCTCCGAATCAGCATGGGCTTTCCGGCAGGAGCCAGGTGGCGACAGCCGCCTCCGGCTGTCCTGCAGAGCACGGCCCGGCAAGGATTTCGTGACCGAGGGATCCATGGTTTATCTCACGCGCAAGGCCGAATTTTCCGCTTCGCACTACTACCACAACCCCAATTTCACGGCGGAGGAGAACCAGCGCGTCTTCGGGAAATCGAGTAATCCGAACGGCCACGGTCATAATTACACCCTTGAAGTCACGGTCAAAGGGGAGGTAGATCCGCGGTCCGGCTTCGTGGTGGACCTGAAACAACTGAAGGAAATCTTGAACCGCGAAGTCCTGGAGGCCATGGACCACCGCTTTCTGAACAAAGAGGTTCCTGAATTCTCCACTCGCATTCCGACCACGGAGAACCTGGCGATTGCCATCTGGCAGCGGCTCGCCAACAAGCTGAAAGCGGCACAACTCCATCGCGTACGGGTGTATGAAACGCCCGATCTGTTTGTTGATTTCTACGGTGAAGCATGAAGGCACACCTGACCCGACGCTACTGGTTCTCCGCTTCGCATCGTCTGCACAGCGACGAGATGTCGGAGGCCGAGAATTCCGGCACCTACGGAAAATGCAACAACCCCTATGGGCATGGCCACAATTACGCCCTCGAGGTCACGGTCAGCGGCGCGGTGGATGCAACTACCGGCATGGTGTGCAATCTCATGGATCTCGATGGGTTCGTGCAGCGCGAAATCCTGGAACGCTTCGATCAGGAGAACCTGAACCTGCGCCCGGAATTTGTCCGGGTGGTCCCTACAACTGAAAAGCTGTGCGCCGCCATCTACGATATTTTGCACCAGGGCTTCACCCAGGCACATCTGGACAAAGTGCGCATCGAAGAGACCATGATGAATTCGTTCGAATATGCGGGAGGGAAGGAACTGATTTCGTAATTGAGGAAATGAGTAATTTGGTGATTGTGGACCTCTCGCCCCGACGACGGGCTGAATTTTGCATTACCCGATTACTAAATTACTCAATTGCCCGATCCTTGAATCACTATGAATCCCACAACGGAAATGTCGGCTCTGACCAGCGCCAGCTTCGAAGAGCTGGTACGCGAGATGATCGTGCGAATCGGCGAAGACCCTGCGCGCGAGGGTCTGGTTCGCACGCCGGGCCGGGTACAGCGCTCCTGGGAGTTCCTTACCCGGGGCTACCGCGAAGACCCGGACGCCATGTTAAGCCAGGCTCTGTTCACCGTCACCTATGACGAAATGGTGATCGTGAAAGACATCGAGATGTTCAGCCTGTGCGAGCATCACATGTTGCCGTTCTTCGGCAAGGTGCACGTCGCCTACATTCCCAAAGGCAAAGTGATCGGGCTGAGCAAGATTCCGCGTCTGATCGAAATCTTCTCCCGCCGCCTGCAGATTCAGGAGCGGCTGACCACGCAAATCGCCGAGACCATCCAGAAAACCATCGAACCTCAGGGAGTGGGCGTCGTCATTGAGGCCCGTCACCTGTGCATGATGATGCGCGGGGTGGAAAAGCAGCATTCCGCCGCGGTCACATCTTCCATGCTCGGTTGTTTCCGCCAGGAACAGGAAACCCGGACGGAGTTCCTGTCTCTGATTCGCAACCGCACCAACGGAATCTGACCTCCGAAGACTGAAGTCGAGGGACTCACCACGTCCCATAGCGGTTGCGTCTCGGGCGTTCCGGGAAAATCTTGATCAGCAGGATCCCTACCACAAATCCTCCCACGTGGGCCCAGAATGCCACTCCTCCGCGGGTGTCGCTGTAGGAGACGGCTGAGCTGGCTGCCCCGCTCACAAACTGGATGAGAAACCAATAACCCAGCGTCACCCAGGCTGGCAGATAAAAGAAGAAAAAGATGGGGAACCAGATCAGGACGCGCGCCCGCGGATACAGCACAAAGTAGGCGCCGAGCACCCCCGCAATGGCTCCGCTGGCGCCGACCGTCGGTACGCGGGAATTGGGGTTCAGAATGACCTGCGCCACGGCTGCGCCGAGGCCGCTGACCAGGTAGAAAACGAGATAGCTGAAATGTCCCAGGTGATCTTCGATGTTGTCGCCGAAAATCCACAAGAACCACATGTTGCCGATCACGTGCATCCACGAACCATGCAGGAACATGGAAGCAAGGAAAGGCAGGAATACCGCCACCAGCCCCAATCTGCCGGCTCCCGCCAGGAGTGCGGTGACGTTGGCCGGGACCATCCCCAATTGGTAGAGCAGGCTCCTGAAGCTATCTGGCGAGAGAGTCGACTCAAAGAGAAAAATCAACACGTTCAGCCCGATCAGAAAGTAGGTTACGTAGGGCGTGCCGAATCGGGGTTGATCGTCGCGAACCGGGATCATGAGGGATCAAACAATCTGGTAACTTGTTAATTGAGCAATCGGGCTACTGCAGGCCCTGGTGCCTGGCGCCTCGTCCGTCCACATTACCAAATTACTCAATCTCGTGAATGGCTTACTCATCATCGACAAGCCGGCCGGTTTGACCTCCCACGACGTGGTCAACCGCGTGCGCCGGATCTTGCGCCAGCGCTCCGTGGGTCACCTGGGTACGCTGGACCCCCTGGCCACGGGCGTATTGCCACTGGTGATCGGCAATCTGACCCGACTGGCCCAGTTCTATAACTCATCGGAGAAGACCTACGAAGGCACAATCCGTTTCGGATTTGCCACCGATACCTACGACTCCGACGGCGAAGCGGTGGGTGCGGTCCAGAATGTTCAAGTATCACTTGAACAGTTACAGGCCCTGGCCCCGCGGTTTCGTGGCCTGATCGAGCAGACTCCGCCGCCATTCTCGGCAAAAAAGGTGAAGGGCGTCCCGGCTTACAAATTGGCCCGCAAGAACCAGTCTCCGACGCTGAAGCCGGTCCAGGTTGAGATCAAGGAATTCGAGATTCTGCAAGCCGGGAGCGATCGGGCCAGTTTTCGTGCTTGGGTGGCGTCTGGAACCTACATGCGCTCCGTGGCCCACGATATGGGCCAGCACTTGGGCTGCGGAGCCCACCTGGAGTCGCTGCGCCGGACCGCCCTGGGCGAATTCGAGCTCAACCAGGCCCACACCCTGGAGAAGTTGACCGTGGCCTCGGATACCGGGGGAATTGAGGATCTGTTCGTCCACCCGCGCCAGTTGCTGCCCACGCTACCGTGCGTCACGGTCGACGACGACATAGCCGCCCATATCCGTAGCGGCCGCGCCGTCAACCTGCCGGATTTCTCGTCCTCGCGCCAGGTAAAGGTCTTCCTTGGTCAAAGGGAACTGGTCGCCATCGCTACCCGGATCGCGGGCAGCCTGTTCCACGCTGGGATCGTTCTCCGAGTCGAAGCACCTGTCCCGATGGCCAATGGGAACCGGGCATGAGGAGCCAGTCAAGGACGCAACGTCCGATAACAGATATTATGTAAACTATCGGGAACTGCTGGGGAGGGCACTCAGGCTTCCCCTTTCAGCAAGGCCTGCAGATCGGCCCGGAACTTGTCGAGGGCCCCCATCCTCTCCGGCGTCGCCTCGACAATCTCCTGTTTGGCCTGGAAGACCTGGCGGCCTCCCATTTCGACCAGCACTCCGATTGCTTCTCCCATCCGCCAGCCCGGGGTTCCGAGCATCTGAAGTCCTTCCGGCGAAGGCACCAGCAGCGCAATGCACTGGTCGCGTACCACACCTACGCACTTGGGAAATCGATCGAAAGTCTGGAATTCAAACCCGGCGAGATAAATACGCTGAAGCAGGTGGGCAGGGTCAGGCATCAAGGGCTTCGAGCCGCTGGCTCTTGGCTTCTTAGCTCGTAGCTAGAAGCTAGCAGCCAGAAGCCAACACTACCTACATCTTGTATCTTCCCAGGTCCTCGTCATTGAGGTTCTCCAGCCACTTGCGCAACTCATCGCTGGTGACACGGTCAGAGACGTTGGCGGCCAGCTTGGAGTTCTTCAGAACGTCGTCTTCGACGAAGATAGGGCAATCCACGCGGAGGGCGAGGGCAAGAGCATCGGAGGGGCGGGAATCAATGCTGACGACATTTCCCTGCCGCTCCATCCAGATCACGGCGTAAAACGTATCTTCCCGCAGCTCCGTGACCACCACTTTGTGCACCTGGGTGTCCAACCCGACCAGCACATTCTTGATCAGGTCATGAGTCATGGGGCGAGGGGTGGTGACTTTCTCGATCTCCAGAGCGATGGCGTTCGCCTCGTAGATTCCCACCCAGATCGGCAGCACCGCGTCTCCACTGTTGTCCTTGAGGATCACGATCGGCATGTTGGTAACGGGATCCATCATGAGCCCGCGAATTTTCATCTCGACTTCCATCGTGCCCCCGGGAACAGCGATTTCAGATTGAAGACTCTAGATTGCAGATCTCGGACTTTGTCGGGTTTGAAAGCTTCAATCTAAAATCTTCCCTCTGAAATCGCACCGTCTTCGCTCCTTATATCACCATTTCCCCCAGCAGGCTGTTGGGAAAACTTACCCGGGTAACCACGGGAATATAGCCGCCCACTTGGGGAACCGCCCCGTCCGGAACCGTGAAGTTCAACACTTTGTTTTGCGAAGTCCGGCCAATCCACTGTCCCCGGGCCTGGTTCTTCCCTTCAACCATTACCTCAACCGTCTGGCCTACGTGCCTCTGGTTCCGGCGCTTCTGAATGTCGCGCTGCTTTTCTTGCAAGACGGTCAAGCGGCGGGCCTTTTCTGCGTCCGGGATGGCGTCGTCCATCTGCAGGGAGGGCGTATTGGGACGGGGAGAATACTTGAAGCCAAAGATTCCGTCATACTCGACTTCGTCCAGCAGGGCCAGAGTCTGCTCAAAATCAGCTTCGGTTTCTCCGGGAAAGCCAACAATCACGTCCGAGGTGATGCTGATTTCTCGACGCGCAGCTTTCATCCAGGAAATACGTTCCAGGTATTGCTCGCGGGTGTACAGACGCTGCATGGCAGTCAGCACCGGGGTCGAGCCACTCTGCACCGGAAGATGGACATGGTCGCAAAGCGTCGGGACCGCATCGATGGCCTCGATAATGTCGCGACCGAAATCCCGCGGATGGGAAGTCGTGAACCGGACTCGACGGATGCCGGCAACCTCTCCCACCGAAGCCAGAAGTTCGGCGAAGGTCTTCGTCCCTGCCGGGTCCTTGTACGAATTCACGTTCTGACCGAGGAGCTGGACCTCGGTATACCCGAGATCAGCCATTTGTCTTGCTTCAGTCAGAACCGAGTCCGAGGTCCGGCTGCGCTCTTTGCCGCGGGTAAAGGGCACCACGCAGTAGGCGCAGAACTTGTCGCAGCCTTCAATGATGGTGATGTAACCCCGGTGGGGATTGCTGCGAGCGGTGAATTCGGTTTCGAAACACTCGTCGGTCTCGCGGTCGTCCAGGCCTGTAACCCGCTGCTTTCCGGCCTCAATCTGCACCAGCATCTGCGGCAAATTGCGATAGGAAGCGGAACCGCATACCAGCGAAACGTGGGGCGCCCTCTCGAATATCTTTTCGCCTTCCTGTTGCGCCACGCAGCCCAGAACGCCGAAGCGCTTGCCTTGCTTCTGCAGCTTCTTGTAGTCCGCCAGACGATGAAATACTTTTTGTTCGGCTTTGTCGCGGATGGAACAGGTGTTGTAGAGAATCAGCCCGGCCTCTTCCACCGTCGAAACCTGCCGGTATCCCTGGGCCAGAAGTGTGCCGATGACTTTTTCCGAGTCGTGGACGTTCATCTGGCAGCCGAAGATTTCCAGATAAAACGTCTTTTGCGGTTCCACAGGCATTGCATTTCAGTATAGCGCAGGCGTGGCATAGGCCGTCTTGGAGCGCGCTTCTCACCTGCGCCGCTCTTCCCTGCTCTCCACTATTGCACAGCTGCCCTCAGCTTTTCCACAACTGAGCGCCTCCGAAAGCCTTGCTGGACGGGCGATTCACCGCTCCCTCATCGTGTCAACGAGTTTGTGACCGGCGCTCCCGAACGGCTTCCCGGAATTTCGCGGCAAGCCGTTGACAAAAATTTCTTTAGGACTAGAATACGCCACGTTTTCTGCCTGTAAAATTTCACTCATGAGCCCTGAACTTCTAGACTCCGTTCTCTTGCACTCCGACTTCCCGGAACTCAAGCTTCACGCCAGCGGCAAGGTGCGTGATGTCTATCTGCTGGACCCGGACCGTTTGCTGTTCGTGGCCACCGACCGGATTTCGGCATTCGATTACGTCCTGGCCACCGGCATTCCGCACAAAGGCCGGGTGCTGACGCAAGTCTCGCTCTTCTGGTTTAACTTTCTTCGCGACCTGGTGCCCAACCATTTGATTACCGCCGACAGCAACGGATATCCGGCATCGCTGAAAAAGTACGCCGACCAGCTCCAGGGCCGCTCCATGATCGTGATGCGCGCGGACATGTTTCCGGTGGAGTGCGTGGTGCGCGGCTACATTTCCGGCTCGGCCTGGAAAGAGTACAAGGCGACCGGCCAGGTGTGCGGCATCGAACTGCCCAAAGGGCTCAGCGAATCCGACCGGCTGCCGGAACCGATCTTTACGCCGGCCACCAAGGCCGCGACCGGGCACGACGAGAACATTTCCTTTGCGGTGATGGAACGGATCCTGGGAGCGGAACTGAGCCGCCAGTTGCGCGACCTGAGTCTGGCGATTTACGGCAAGGCAGCGGACTACGCTCGGCAGAAAGGCATTATCATTGCCGACACCAAGTTCGAGTTCGGACGCACCCCGCAGGGCGTGACCCTGGCGGACGAAGTGCTCACTCCGGATTCTTCCCGCTTCTGGCCGGCGGACAAATATAGGCCTGGCAAGGCGCAAGAGTCGTTCGACAAGCAATACGTCCGCGATTACCTGGAAGAGATTCGCTGGAACAAGCAGCCTCCGGCGCCGGGCCTTCCTGCCGAGGTGGCGCGGAGGACCAGCGAAAAGTACGTAGAGGCATACCACCGGCTCACGGGACTCGAGCTGGAGGTATAGGGTGGGGGGCAGCGGGACACCTGCATGAAGGGCGCGGACTGGGTGATCCTCGTGATAATCCTGGCGTCTACGTTGCAGGCCGCGTCCTCGGGCTTTTTCCAGGAAGCGTTTCACCTCGCAGGCTTGGTAGTCGGGTATCTGTTGGCAGCGTGGCAGTATCAGCGACTGGCGGGGTGGCTTTCCGCGTATCTGAAGTCGCAGTGGGCGGCTGAAAGCGCCGGCTTCCTGATCATTTTTTTTGCCGTGGCGGTGGCGGCGGGCGTGGCTGGCCGCGCCGCTCGCTGGGTGATGAAGGAGTCCGGCCTCAGGTTTGTGGATCGGCTCCTGGGTGGGGCACTGGGCCTGTTGCGAGGCTGTCTGATTGTGGCCGTAGTAGTGGTGAGTATGACGGCGTTCACTCCGGCTTCAAAGTGGCTGGCGGGATCGGAGTGGGCTCCTTATTTCCAGGCGGTGGGGCGAGCGGCGATCTGGGTTGCTCCCGCGGAGCTGCGAGCACGGTTTTATCAGGGGTTGGATCTGCTGCACGATATGCCGCAATCGGTGCCCGGCGGTGCAGCGTCCCAGACTCCCGGGAAATGAAGCAACCCGGAAACGCGTTATCGGCAACTTGGCAGCTTTTCAGGCAGGCGATTCGTCGCGCAGAAAGAGAGACGCCGTGAGAGATCAGCTCGAAGCACTTATTATGCAGATGTACAAGAGCAATATCCTTTATTCCGAAGCCGTGCGCGAATTCAAGAAGAAGTTCATCCTCACGGTCTTGCAGGAAAATAAAGGCAATCAATGCCGCGCCGCGCGCGAGCTCGGCATGCACCGCAACACCCTCAGCCGTACCATTTCCGAGCTCAAGATCGACGTGCACCAGATGCGCGACGGGGTCAGACGGCCGCCTCGCAGTGCGCGTCCCGCAACCTACGAGAAGAAGGCAGCCCGCTAGACAGTCTTTAGCAAATCCCCGATGACCTGCGGTTGATTCGGGTTTTCCCGCGGGCCTGGGCGATTCTGCGTGGTGACTAATCATTCGGACAAAAACAAAGGCAGCCCGAGGGGCTGCCCGTTATGTTTTCGCCGGTCGCAGACTACTGCGGCTTCTTGTGCACCGGCGGCTTCCTGACCGGAGCCGGCGCGGCCTTGGTCAACAGCGCGCCCTTTTCCATGACCATGACAAACGGCTTGGGAGTGTAAGACACGGGCGTACCCTCAAAATTGATCTTGTCTCCCACCTTCGGAATATTTCTGGCCGGGAGCGCCGCGGGGAAAGAAAGCTCAATGTCGGCGCGCTTCTGGTCGATGTCATCCACGCTGGCCGCCAGTTCCAGCTTGGTGGGCGCCGCGGTGATGACCTGCACTTCGGCCATCTGCAGGTTCTTGCCTTTGAGCGTGTTCCAGACTTTCTCCTGATCGTCCGGCGCGCCCTCTGAAAGCACCAGTTCCCACTCCGCAAAGCTCATCTCTTCGGGCTTCTTGGTCTTCACCAGGTCGGCCGCCTGCTCCGCGGGAGTCGGCGGCACATACTGCTTGATGGTGAAGCCAGCAGGCGGCAAAGGCGTGGCCTTGGCTTGCGCCAGCAGGTCATCCCAGCCCTGATCCGAGCCGTGATACTTGACGTACTTGCTGTGGCCAAATTTGACGATGGACTCCTTGCCCTTTGGATCCGCGACCAGATTCGCGGCGCGAGCAATGAAGAAGAGCCCGTTCACATCATCGGACGGAGTGGCGGAAAGGTACGACAGAGCCAACGGGTAGACGTTCTCGACATTGTTCGGGTCGGCTTCGACGGCCGCTCGCAAGTATTTTTGCGCCGAGGGATAGTCCTTCAATTGGAGCGCCGAGAACCCGGCAACGCTGTTCAGCAGTCCGGCCAGCTGGGTCTTCTGTTTGGCGAAATCCGCGTCCGAGACGCCGTCCGCTTTAGCCATCTTGGACAGAGCCTGCAATCCCCGCTCGGCATGCTGCTTGGCATCGGCCCACTTCTGGGCGGCGCGCTCGTTATAAGCCAGGAGCACCAGGGCGCGCGCGTTGTCCGGGTTGACTGCCAGCAGCCGATTGGCAGTGTCGATCACTTTGGCCTGGTTGCCGGCCTGCTGGTAGGTCCCCATCAGCAATTCCAGCGCGTCTTCCTTCATGACGCTGTTGGGATACTGGGTCAGGAACGCTTCCAGTCCGCTGATCTTGGCCGTGGCATCTGTCTGCTGCACCGCGCCCACGTAGGCGTTGTATTCAGCAGGATCCTTGATCTCCTTTTTCTGCGGTTGCGGCGCAGCGGCCGACTGCGGTTGGGACGCCTGGGGTTGCGGTGACGCCGCATCCTGACCTGTAGCCACCGCGGCCAACGCCAGCAAAAGCGCCACTACACTCGTCTTCATTCGTATCGCTCCTTAAGACAGGAAAAACGGCAACCAGATCTACAGCGGGAACCGAAAACACCGCTTCAGATCCTGGGAATCGCAAAAACGGCCCAAACAGCGTTTCCAGTGAGGCGGATTATAAGTATGTACTTCGCCTAAGGCAAGTTTGCTTTTGCAACCCGCCTTTCCCTCGTCCTGTAAGATGCGGGAAGAAGCGCCGCTGGATGGTCTGAAACGGCAGGCGGGCACTCTCCGGCGGTAACAGTCTATGCCAAAAATAACGGAAAATACGCTGCAAGACCGGGTGGCTGTCGTGACCGGCGCCGGAACCGGCATCGGAGCCGCAATCGCCCGCAAGCTGGCTCAGCTGGGAGCGGTAACCCTGCTTTGCGGGCGCCGTCGCGCACCCCTGGAAAGCAGCGCTGCAGCCATCACCCAATCCGGTGGATGGGCGGAGATTGCCGAATGTGATGTATCGGATCTCCGCTCGGTCGAATCTCTGGCGGCGCGAGTCGAGCGCGATTTCAGCCGGACCGACATCCTGATCAACAATGCCGGCGTGGGCAGCTTTGCCGGGCCTCTGCACCAGATGCCACCGGAATGGTGGGAGCGCGTCCTGAACACCAATCTGCGGGGAGTGTACTTCTGTATCCGCAGCTTCGCACCCATGATGATTCGCGCCAAGTCCGGTCACATCGTGAATATTTCTTCCCTGGCGGGGAAAAATCCCCTGCCCAACGGCGCCGCGTATGCCGCTTCCAAGTGGGGGTTGAACGGGTTGAGCTACTCCGTGGCGGAAGAACTCCGCAGCCATAACATTCGCGTGTCGGTCGTCTGTCCCGGATCCGTCCACACTGAATTGAGCCCGCACACCGGTAAGGACGAAAAGAAGATGCTGCAACCAGAGGATGTCGCTCACGTCGTGGCCATGCTGGTGACTCAGGCGCCACAGTCCTTCGTCAGCGAGGTACTCCTCCGGCCGACTTTGAAGCCGTAGCCGCGGCGGACTTACTTCTTGAACAAGTCGTCGAAGGCCTGCCGCGCATCTTTCGGTCGCAGCGCGGCGGGAGTGGAAGTTTCCTTTTCGATCATCACCCGGATGGAGTAGAAGCTGCAGTCATTGCGCTGATCCTTCCGTGGGACGCGTTCCAGAATGGGTTGGGTACATTCAAAGCGGCTGGACGGATCAAAGTAGCTGCACTGTTTGCAGGAATGGAGTTCGAATCCGCATTTGGGACACTGCCCCACCGGGTCACTAAGGGCCTGCAACAGCGAGCCACACTGCGAACACCGGGACACGGTTCGTGTGCCCGGCATCTGAATCGGACGCGGGCCAAAAGTGTCCTTCTTGACCGGCCTCTCAGACGATTCCCGCTTCCGCGTTTCCTGGCCGCTGTCCTGGTACCCACGCTGCCTGTACTTCCGGTCTGACACGGTCACCTCCCCGGCGCACGGCTGACATTGTCTCGCTTCGCCCAAGCGGCGACAAGTGGGTGATCGGGTTTGTCCGACCCTGCTGACCCCGCATGCCCATTAGGCTGAATTGTATTTCCCCACACTGGGTGCTACCATCCGAACAGTTGCATTCATTTGGAGGTTGGATCATGTCAGACCGAGACGGTAGCAGTTTCCTTTGGTTTCTTGCCGGACTGGGAGTAGGCGCGGTGGTGGGAGTGCTGTATGCGCCGCGCTCCGGCAGTGAGATGCGCGAGAGTCTGCGCTCCAAGGCGGATGAAGGCCGGGAGTTCGTGCGGGAGCGGGCTCGCAAGGCACGCGAGCAGGCGTCGGATTTAGTGGATCGCGGTCGCGAAGTCGCGAAGCAGCAGAAAGAACAGTTCCGGTCCGCTTATGAAGCTGGGCGGCAGGCATATCACGAAGCTACCGCTGCGGAAACCGGGGCATCGAAGAACCTGTAACGCTGCGCCTGAGACCCGCGCTCATCAGACGTACGGGACGCGGAATAAGGTTATGGACTATCTACCGATTTTTGTCGGTGTAACCGCTGTGGCGGTGGTGATCCAGGCGGGAATCCTGGTTGGCCTGTTTGTCGCTGTCCGCAAGAGCAGTGCCCGTATGGAAGCGTTGGCGACCGAAGTGAAGGACAAGGTCATGCCGACCGCCGATACGGCGCACGCTCTGCTGGTTGATTTGCGTCCCAAGATCGAGACCATCGCCACCAACGTCAGCGAATCGACGACCGTGATTCGGGGAGAGATCGAGCGCCTCGACGCTTCCGTCAGCGACGTTGTCGACCGCACTCGCCTGCAAGTGATTCGCGCCGATGAATTGCTCAGCCGCACCTTGGACCGCATCGAGGAAACCAGCGATGTGGTTCACCGCACTGTGGTTTCTCCGGTTCGTCATATCTCCGGACTGGTGCAAGGAGTGACCGTGGCACTGGAGTTCCTGCTCGGAGGAAAGCGTCGCCGTCGCGACGACGTAACCGTGCCTCAAGACGAAATGTTTATTTAGTCGCCGGTCGTCAGTCTTCGGTCGTCAAAGAGCGTCGTCCCTTCAAGACCGCTTCCACCTCTAGCCCTTAGGAAAACATCTCTCCGCCTCTTCCGAATTGCACTCGCTTCCAGTTCGAGACACATCCCACAGCCAGTTCGCGCCTGATTCTCTTTATTCTCTTCTTACGTTCTCTTCTTGCGTTCTTTTCTTGCGCGGGATTGACGACTGATGACGGACGACTTGCTATGCGATCCAGCCGCCGCCCACAACTATGTCGTGGTCATAGAAAACGGCCGCCTGCCCAGGCGTGATGGCGCGCTGGGGCTCGTCGAATGAGACCAGAATTTCGTCCTCGCCAGACTTTTCGATGAGCGCGGGAGCGGGCTCGTGGCGATGGCGGATTTTTACCGCAACTCGCATCGGCTCCGTGAGGTCCTTGACCGCAATCAGATTCACCCTGCGGGTTCGCAGGATGCGCGCGTAGAGTTCCTCCTGCTTGCCCACTACGACCTGGCGCGCGTCTCCCTTGATCTGAATCACGTAGAGTGGCGAGCCGGTCGCGATCCCGAGGCCCTTGCGCTGACCCACGGTGAAGTTGTGGATGCCTGTGTGCTCCCCGACCACTTCCCCGCTGCTTGTGACCAGCTCGCCGGCCGTGTCAGGCAGCGCGTCGCCCTGCTCGGCGAGGTAGGCGTCGATAAAATTCTTGTAGTCGCCTCCGGGCACGAAGCAGATCTCCTGCGAATCCGGCTTCTCCGCCAGCGCCAGGCCGTGCAGCCGCGCCCGTTCACGAACCTCGGGCTTGGTCATCCCGCCCAGGGGAAACAGAGTCCGGCTGAGCTGCTCCTGGGTCAGTCCGAACAGAAAGTAGGTCTGGTCCTTGGAATGATCTGCAGGACGCTTGAGCAGCCAGCGGCCCCGCTTGTCATCAAACTCCACCCGAGCGTAATGACCCGTGGCCAGCGTGTCGGCGCCAATCTGCTGCGCCACGATCAATAGCTGGTCAAACTTGAGGTGATTGTTGCAAAGGCTGCAGGGAATGGGCGTGCGTCCCGAAAGATACTGCTCCACAAACGGGCGCACCACATCGCGCTCAAAGCGATCCTCGTGATTGACCACATAATACGGGATGCCGATGGTTTCAGCCACGCGGCGCGCATCGTATACATCATCCAGAGAACAACAGCGGCCCTGAACGGACTCGGGCATGCCTTCTTGGCCAGCCAGCCGGCGCTGGTTCCACAGCTGCATGGTCAGGCCAACGACGTTGTGTCCTTCGGCGCGGAGCATGGCCGCAACGGTTGAGGAATCAACCCCACCGGACATGGCAATGGCGATGGTTCGGGTCTGGGACATTGAGATTCAGGTGTTCGTGGATCAGCTGCTGGCTTCTAGCGTCTAGCTCTTGGCCATTCCAGCGTTGATAAGCCAGGAGCCAGAAGCTAGTAGCTAGTAGCTAGCAGCTGTTTTATTGTATATCGGCGACAGCTCTCGCAGCCGGGCGACGGTGGAGGGAACAAGAGTCAGCGCGAAGTCGACATCTTCCGCTGTGTTTTGCTTCCCCAGGCTAAAGCGCAGGCTTCCCCGCGCCCGCTCCGGAGACAGTCCCATGGCGGTGAGCACATGCGAGGGCTCGATCGCGCCAGACGAGCAGGCCGCCCCGGTCGAAACCGCCAGCCCCTTCAGATCCAGCGCGATCGTCAGCGCCTCGCCCTCGATGCAGTCGAAATAAATGCTGCTCGTATTCGGCACGCGCGGCGTGCCCAGGCTGTTCACGCCAGCGGCGTCAACCTGGTCGACGATGGTCTGCTCCAGACGATTGCGCAGGCCGCCCATGCGTTCGAGGTCGCCGCGGGAAAATGCTTCCCGTGCCAGTTCCGCGGCTTTGCCCAGCGCGACGATGCCGGGAACGTTCTCCGTGCCCGCCCGCCGCGATCGCTCGTGGCTTCCCCCATACAGCATGGGGCGCAGAATCGTTCCCTTTCGCACGTACAGCGCGCCCACGCCCTGGGGAGCGTTCATCTTGTGCCCGGAGATGGAAAGCAGATCGCATCCGATACGCTTTACCTCGATCGGGACCTTCCCTGTTGCCTGTACTGCGTCGGTGTGGAAATACACGTCGGCCTCAGCCGCGATCTTGCCGATTTCCTCCACCGGTTGCAGCACTCCGGTTTCATTGTTCGCCATCATGACCGTGATCAGTCGGGTGTTTTTCCGCAGCGCCCGCCGAACGCCATCGGGATCGACCCGCCCCTGACCGTCGACCGGAACATAGGTGACCTCGCAGCCGGAAGACTCCAGTTGCTTGCAGGAGTTCAACACCGCGTGATGCTCAATGGTGGAGGAGATCACGTGGTCGCCAGGCGGGGCGAGGCCGAGCCGCACCAGACCAAAGATGGCAAGGTTGTCGCCTTCCGTGCCGCCGCTGGTAAACACGATCTCGGAGGCGCGGCATCCCAGCAGGGCCGACACCGACTCGCGCGCCCGCTCCACCGCCGCCCGGGTTTCCTGTCCATGATGATGCATGGAAGACGCATTGCCGAAATGCTCCGCAAAGTGGGCCTGCATGGCCTCAAAGACCGCGGGCAGCACGGGTGTGGTGGCGTTATTGTCGAGGTAAACCCGGCGCATGAGTCTATTCTACGCTGGAGGGCGGAACGAATCTTATTCCGTGAGGTGAGCTTCCCTACCGCTGCTCCATGGGCACGTAGTGCTGAGGGTAGGCAGGACCGACGTAGTCGGCGCGGGGACGGATCAGGCGATTGTCGTCGAGCTGTTCGATCACATGCGCGGCCCAGCCGCTGATCCGGGAAACCGCGAATACCAGCGTGAACAGGTCCACATCAATGCCCAGAGTCTGGTAGGTTGACGCCGAGTAAAAGTCCACATTGGCATTCAGTTTCTTTTCCGCCCTGACAAACTCTTCAATCTTGTGCGACATCTCGAACCACTTGCTCTGGCCGCTGCTTTTTCCCAGATCGCTGGACATTTTGCGCAAGTGCGTCGCCCGCGGGTCTTCAGTGTGGTACACGCGATGGCCGAAGCCCGGCACCTTCTTCTTCTGGGCCAGCATCTGCTTCACATAGTCCACCGGGTCGGCGCCCGCTTTATCGATCGCCTGGAGAATATGGAAGACCGCTTCATTGGCTCCGCCGTGGAGCGGACCTTTTAGCGCTCCGATAGCCGCGGTCACGGCCGAATGCATGTCAGAAAGCGTGGCCGCGACCACTCGGGCGGCGAAGGTGGAAGCGTTGAGTTCGTGATCGGCGTGCAGGATGAGCGCGATATCGAGGGCCCGCTCGGCGGTTGCGGACGGCTTGGTTCCATTCAATTGCAGCAGAAAGTTGGCCGCGTGCGAAAGCTTTTTGTCCGGCTCGACCACGTTCTGGCCCTTGCGGATGCGATCGTAGGCAGCCACGATCATGGCAATCTGCGAAGTCAGCCGGAACGCCTTGCCCAGATTGGCGTCATGGTCACTCTTCTGGTCTTCCGGATCGTAGAAAGAAAGCGCGGAGACCGCAGTGCGCAACACGTGCATGGGCGGAACCTGCCGGGGCGCGCTGCGCAACAAAGTAATGATCGCGGGATCCAGCTTGCGTTCTGCCGCCAGGCGTTCGCGCAGCTCTTTCAGTTCATTCCGCGAGGGCAGCTTGCCGTACCACAACAGGTAGCAGGTTTCTTCGAAGTTGGAGTGGTCGGCGAGCTCGTGAATGTCGATGCCTCGATAGGCAAGGATGCCCCGGTCCCCATCGATGTAGCAAATGCTGGAAGTTGTGGCGACCACTCCTTCCAAACCTTTGGGGGCATGGGTCGCGGTCAGACTGGGCATATTCCCTCGCTCGAAATGTAGGCGCCGGATGGTTGTGGCGGCACGGGGAAGGAAAGGGACGCGTGCAGTCGCAACTAACTTTTATACGCCAAAAAATTTAACTTTCCAAATCAGAGGGGGCTAGTTCGAAACAGGCCACTACCACGATCATGCTTGTTCCCTGCGCCATCTTTTTCTAGTCTGGCCGAGACCGCTGGCTTATTCTGGAGTCTGAGTATCCCGACCAGGCCGGTATGACCTCGAAGTGAATTACTCACCCTTAGCCCGGCGACCGCTGGAAGGCGAGCGCTTCCACGTCATCGTGATTGGCGGCGGCATCAACGGCGTTGCCATCGCCCGGGAATGCGCGCGCGCCGGACGGCGCACCCTCCTGGTGGAACAGCACGACTTCGCCGCCGGCACTACCAGCCGGGCCACGCGCGTCATTCACGGCGGCTTGCGCTACCTGGAACACGCCGAGATCGGGCTGGTGCGGGAGTCGCTGCTCGAACGCCGGCGCCTGCTGGAACAGCGCCCCCACCTGGTGCATCCGCTCCAGTTTCTGCTGGCCTTGGACGAGAAGAGCCGTCGCAGCGCTCTCGCGGTTCGCACCGGATTGTGGCTCTACCGCATGCTCGGCGGCAGGCTGCACGTGAATTCCAGCCGGGAGTCCCAGCGCAAGCTCGAGCAACTGCTCGACTCCGGCCGGCGCTGGTCCATCTTCAGTTATGAAGACGCCCAGTGCGAATTCCCGGAGCGCCTAGTCGCGGAATGGATGGTTGAAGCCATGGAAGCGGGCGCGGTGGTCCGCAATCATACTCAGGTGCTGGTAGTGGATGTCCGCCATCGCCGCGTGGCTGGGGTTCTGCTGCGGGACCAGCTCAGCGGCAAGGAAGAGCGGGTGGAAAGCACCTGGATCATCAACGCAACCGGGCCCTGGGCAGACCGTCTGTGCCAGTACTCCCGCATTAATACCGGACATCCCATGGTGTGTGGGGTTCGCGGATCCCATATCGTCGTGCCCCGCTTTGCCGGAGCGCCGGAGGCGGCGGTGTACACCGAGGCCATGGACCGGCGTCCGATTTTTGTCATCCCGTGGAATGAGCAGATCCTGGTGGGCACGACCGAAGTTGCGGACACGGGCGATCCCGCGAAAGCCAGGCCTTCCCAGGACGAGATCGACTACCTGGTGCGCTCCCTCCTGCATCTTTTTCCCGGCCTGAAGCTGGCGGCCAGCGATATCCGATACGCCTTTTCTGGAGTGCGGCCGCTTCCCTTCTCGCCCAAGGAAAAGGCCTCCGCGGTGAGCCGCAGACACTACCTGCACGACCATACGCAGGATGGCGCCGAGCACATGATTTCCGTGATTGGAGGCAAGCTGACCACAGCCGCGGAACTGGCGCGCCAGTGCGCGGCCAAGATTGGAATCTCGCAGAAATCAATGCAGACCGTAGCCATGGCTTCGGCGGAGACGGCCGAGCTGCTGGTCGACCAGTGGGTGGTTGAAATCAGCGGGACGGGGGGACTCAGCGAAGGAGCCGCTCGCGCGGTGGTCGAATGGCACGGCAAGCGTGCTCTGGACATTTCCCGGATGGCGTTGCGCGATGCGGCGCTGCGAGCTCCGCTCTGCTCTCACAGCGAGCACATCGTGGCCGAGGCGGTGGACGCGTTTGCCGGCGAGTGTGCGGTCACTCTGGGGGATGTGCTGCTGCGCCGCGTGCCCGTGGCTCTAGGCCCTTGCTGGTCGCCCGCTTGCAGCCAGGAAGCCGCTGCGCGCATCGGCGCGGCCATGGGCTGGAAGGACACGCAGGCTGGAGCCGAGATGGAAGCATTCGAAAACGAGCGCGCCGCTTTCCTCAGCCAGCCGGCAAAAATAAGTGCCGCTCTCGAGGCCGCCGCCGACTGAGCCGGCTCGAGGGTTCAAGCGGAACTTGCCTGGCTCCGCCTCAAAGTCCGCACCATTAGGTCGGTTTCATCGGAGATGATTCCATCCACTCCCAGGGCGGCAAATCGCAACATCGCTTGCGGGTCATTGACCGTCCACACCAGGATCTTGAGGCCCGCGCCTTGAACCTTCCGCACCAGTTCCTCATCCGCTAGGTGATGGTGAACAATCACAAAGTCCACCGGCAGTTTGGGCCAACTGGAGAGTTGGTCGCCCGTCTCGCAAATGATTCCGAGCGAAACCAGGGCGCTGCGCGTCTTCAAGTCCAGCACCACGTCGGGCAGGAAAGAAGAAACCACATGGCCGCGCTCAGGCGGATACTGGTTCAAAGTTGCGAACACACTCGAGGCGAGGTCGGCTACCTTGAGCTCGATGTCCAGGAAAGCGCGTTTGCCGTAGCGCTGGACCACCTCTTCCAGCCGCGGGAGGCCGGACAACTGACCCGCTCGAGCCTCGGCGACTGTGATTTTTCCGACTTTCTCGTCGTGGCAAACCAGGGCGGAGCCGAACCCGGCGAGGCGGACGTCAAATTCAAAACCGTCGCATCCATGTCCCAGGGCAAGATCGAAGGATGCGAACGTGTTCTCCGCGACGTCGGCAGACGCGCGCGCGCCACGATGGCCCAGAAGCAGGGGGAGGTTGGCCATGGGGCATTGTAAGCCGGAATCGATTTAGAGCCTGTGCATAACTGGCCGGAAAATCAGTCCAAATCGAAGTCCCGAATGGGTCTTCCGGTGTCGGGGGATTCTTTTGCCTTCTTCACCGCTTCCTGAAATTTTTTCTCCAGGAGGTCGGAGGCGTGCTTTTGCGCTTCCACCGATTGCCGGAAGATGGAATCTCGCCGGTTGTCCTGTTCCTTCATGGCGCGAGCGGCCTCTTCCATGTCCGCGAACATTTTGGGTTTGACCGCGGCAGTGTGCGCGATCACACCTTTGGTAGCAGGGTCTACTTTGAGGACCGCGTTGCAGCAGGGGCAGGTTACTTCGAACGCGTCACCCTTTGGCATAGGCCAATCATATTCCAAAACGGCTAGCCGTGGCGCTCCAGCTTAATGGGGAAGATTTTGAACAGATTGAGCATCTCCCAGCCCAGCAGCACGATCGAAACAATGACCACCATGATGGCGATGGTTTCGCCGAAACTCAGGCGGCCCCGCTCGGGCTCGAAGCGTTTCACCACCAGGCCGAGAATATTCAGGGTGGCGAAGCCGAACACCAGCGCCCACAAAATGTTGAAGATGTCGCCCTTCTTGTCAGAATCGTCGTAAAACATCGCCGGCAGCAGCGGAAAGCGGGCCACGAACCCTGCCCACAACGCAGGCAGAGGGCCGGAAGTCAGCAGCGAGGTCAGGGACACGAGCATGAGAGCGGCGTGCGGGCATCTGCAAGCACCGGTCAGGGGCCTGCCAGGAGCAAAGATATTACCCTTTTTCGGCCACGAAGTCAGCGACTTCCGGGCGATGTCGCAGCCCCGGTACCTATTCACCTGACACCAGCTCGCCTCGAAGCTTCCGTCCCACCTCTGCCGGGGTAGAATGTCGCGGCCATGAAAAGGCAACTGCCCCTCTTCTGCCTCTTTATTCTGATCGCCACCGCAGCGGCTCAGACCGCCAAGGCTGGAGACGTGGTTGACCCGAACAGCGTCCGATCCCGCGCCGCGGCGGCTCTGTCACAGATCCGGGGCACGCTCAGAGTCACTGGTCTGCAGCAGCCAGTGACTGTGCTGCGCGATCGCTGGGGCGTGGCTCATATTTACGCCCACAACCAGCACGACCTGTTCTTCGCTCAGGGTTTCGTGGCGGCGCAGGACCGCCTATTCCAAATGGAGCTGTGGAAGCGGTCAGGACAAGGACGGCTGGCGGAAATCCTGGGCCCCTCGGCGCTGCTCAGGGACGTCAATGCGCGCCTGCTCAGCTATCGGGGCGACATGAAGGCGGAGTACGAAAGCTATTCTCCCGACACAAGAGAAATTCTCGAATCGTTCACCGCGGGAATCAATGCTTACATCGCAAACCGGCTGGCGGACGGAGGGCCCGGGCTGCCGCTTGAGTTTCAACTCGCAGCATTCAAACCGGAGCCCTGGAAGCCCGAGGATTGCCTGAACCGTATGGCGGCATTCTCCATGACCGGGAACGCCTTCCACGAACTGGCGCACGCGCAAGTAGTGAGCGCCGCCGGCGCCGGCGCAGCTTCCCGGCTCTTTGATTTTGATCCCGCCGTGGGCCTGGATCCAGCGCCGGGCACCGACCTGCGCGGCCTCTCTCCTTCACTTCTGCAGTATCTGGTAGGCAGTGACCGGCGCATCGAGTTCTCGAGACATCCTTCCGAAGGAAGCAACAACTGGACTGTCTCCGGCCAGCTCACCCGCAGCGGCAAGCCCCTGCTGGCAAACGACCCTCATCGCGTTATCGCCGAGCCTTCCCTGCGTTACATGGTGCATCTGGTCGCCCCCGGTTGGGACGTGATCGGGGCCGGAGAACCGGGGCTGCCGGGAGTCGCCCTCGGACACAATCAGAGCATCGCCTGGGGTTTCACGATCTTTGGTCTTGATCAGCAGGACTTGTACCTGGAGGAACTGAATCCCGCGAATTCCGCGCAGTACAAGACAGCCGGCGGCTGGGAATCCATGGAAGTGCACAAAGAAACTATCGGGATTCGCGGCGGCCCGAGCGTGCAGGTGGAACTGGAGTTCACCCGCCACGGCCCGGTGCTCTGGGAAGACGGGAGGCGTGCCCTGGCCCTGCGCTGGGTGGGCGCGGAAGCAGGAACCGCGGGTTATCTGGGATCGCTTGCGGTCGACCGCGCACAGAATTGGCAGCAGTTCGAAGCCGCCATGCCACGCTGGAAGGTGCCCTCCGAAAACATCGTGTATGCCGATCGCGAGGGCAACATCGGCGAGCACTCGGCCGGGCTCGCGCCACGACGAGAAAACTGGACGGGATTGCTGCCCGTGCCTGGCGCCGGCGGTTATGAGTGGTCGGGATTCGTGCCCACGACCGAACTGCCGTATCAATTCAATCCGGCCGCCGGATTTGTGGTCACGGCAAATCACAAGATGATTCCCGACGGATATCCCTACAAAGTGGGTTATTCATGGACGGATCCCTATCGCTTCGAGCGCATCACTCAAGTCCTGCAGCAGGCCAAGGCGGGACAGAAGTTGGATGTGGCAGCCATGCAGCGACTGCAGAGTGACGTCCGCTCGCTACCGGCGCTGGAATTGATTGCTCTGTTGCGTACCGCCGTGGTTCACGAACAACCGAACCCAGCCGCTCAGCTTCTCCTGCAATGGGACGGAGAGCTCGCGCGGGACTCCGCAGCGGCTGCGCTGTTCGAAGTCTGGCTTCAGCGTCTGACCTCGGCTGCCATGAATCAGTTCGTGCCTGCCGCCGCCAGGCCGTTGCTTGAAGACTGGTCTCCCCACCAGTTGTTGAAATTCCTTAAGAGCGGCGATGGCTCCTCTGTCGATGCGAGTGCGAGCGAGCGGGACCATCTCTTGTTTGGCAGCCTGCAGGAGGCCTGGGTTGAAATGGAACATCGGCAGGGACCGGACCCGGCGAAGTGGTCGTGGGGGGAGATGCATCAGGTCCACTTCCGCCATCCCCTGGATCAAGCCGACGAGGCGAAAGCGGTCATGGACCCCGGACCTCTCGCCCGCCCCGGAGACGAATACACGGTGAACGCTACGGGATACTCCGGGACCTCGTTTGATCAGGACTCAGGAGCAAGCTACCGGGAAATCCTCGATCTCAGCGACTGGGACAACTCGGTGGCAGTGAATGTTCCGGGACAGAGCGGGCAGCCCGGCAGCCCGCACTACTCGGATCTGCTGCCCCTCTGGAGCGAGGGAAGATATTTTCCCCTGGTGTATTCGCGTGAAGCGGTGGAGCAGGAAACGACGGACCGTCTGGTATTGCAACCATAGAAAAGTTTCTGGGTTCCACTTTCCCGTTCTCATCATAAACGGAGTCTCGGCTTTGCTTTGTTTTGCTTTAGAGCGAGACGATCTGGTGATCCAGGCAGTCGGTGCGCATCGTCTCATCGAGGCTTCGCAGCAGATCCATTCCGTGGCGCGCCACAAAGCAGATTCCGCCGATCCCGCGCTCCTGCAGAATCCGGTTGGGATAAAGCGCGTTGCTGAGCAGCTCGGCATGGCGTCCCAGCATCTCGCTTTGCCGCAGCTCTGCCCTGGCCGCCCGCGAACGCAACTGCTCCAGCTGATGCTGCATCTTTGATCCTGCATTGGCCGCGGCTTCCACCAGCGTCTTGTCCAGACGCTCCAGCGACTCCCGAATGGCCCCCAGCGACTTCTTCAAGGAATTGTCCGCCTGTTCGAAGGAGGTCTGCAGGTCGGCGGGCAAGGCGTGCTTTGCCAGCTTCTGCTGCAACTCGTCGGGGGCGCAAAAAGTGTCCGGAACCGAAAGATGATAACGTTCAAGTAACGCTTGAGGTTTTGCCTCTACAATCGTCCCTGAAAATCTGGGGACGATGGGCGTGATTCGGCCCAGGAGAGCCTGGTACACGACCGCTGCTTGTGCGAAGTAAGCCACTTCCGCCGCTCCCCCAACATACGCCACGGTCGGCAGCAGATAGTCCTCCACCACCGGTCGCAGAAGCACGTTGGGATTGAAGCCGGCGGGGCCGCCTTCGATGTGGCGCAACAATTCCGCCTGCGTAATCTTCTCGTCTCGAACCAGGAAATCCGATGCTGCACCGCCGCCATTCGACCGCCGGTGAACTGGAATGCGGGCTCCATCGCGCACAGTGAAAAGCAGGGTCGAGGAAGGCGTAACTTTGACTTGTTGATGATATCCCCGCGCTTCGAGCTCTTTTCCGCGAGCCAGGAGGGCGTCATCCAGTTCGGCGGCCCGCTCGATTGCGGCCCGATAGATGGGTTGGGCAATCTGGTCAAGTTCCGGATCTGAGGCGTCGAGCAGCACCACGCCCCAGTCGGCAAACATTCGAGAAAACAGGCGCGCGAAGGCGCTGCCAAAGTTCTCTCCGGGCCGGTACGAATCGCGGAGAAAGCCCGTCGCATCGGACTCTCCCAGCAGTGCCACTGCGGCCTCCACCACCGGCTCGATCTCAGGCCCGAAAGTTATGCTTCCGACCGGCGCGTCCGGCACACCTCTGGTCGGAGCCACCAGATTCTGCAGCGACCCGTCCGGCCCCAGAACCGAAACGTGGTTGATTTCTTCCAGGTCGTGATCCGTCGTGGCCAGCCAGAACACCGGCACCGACTCAAATCCCGCTTTCGACGCCTCAGCCGCCAGCTTGACTGTGCTCAGCGCTTTGAAAGTGGAAAATAAAGGCCCCCCAAACAGCCCGACCTGTTGTCCGGTAACCACCGCGGAAGCGCCCCGGCGGAAGCGTGCGATGTTTTCGAGAGCAGCGGCCGACGCGCCCCAGGCTCGGTTCTGCCGTTCCAGAATGGCCGCGACCTTCTCCCGGCGCGCGGGCTCATAACGCAAAGCCGATGTTTCGTCTTTCAGCCATTCGGAAAAATGCGCGGAGCGAGGATAAAAATGCTCGAGGGAAGGCGCTGCGGATAGGAAATCGATGAAGAGCTTTGTGGTGTGCGGGATCTGGCGGAATGGCAGGCACTGCGCTTTCACCGGCAGCTCTCCCGACAGCGCCTTTTCATACAGCATTGGACGCGACAATTCATAGCTTGGTCAACACTCCCGATTCTACAGGTGAGCGTCGTAATTGAGATGTCGGAAACGGCGTCAGGATGCAAAAGCTGTCGGCCTTCGGGCGTGAGCGTCTGGTTCGTGCCTTCTCTGGACGGTCCCGGGAGGTCAGGCCTATTGCTGCTGTTGTTGTTGTTGCTCCTGTTGAGGGCCGCGAACCGGAGGAGGTGGCGGCTCCTGGGCCTTTTCCACCAGCAGCGACCACTCCTCCGGAACGGGGAGTCCCTGATCTGGCTCCGGGGGATCGGCAGAGGCGGTCACGCGAACCGCCACGGAGAGCTCGCTGGCGGTGTGACCACGGAAGATTCCCTTGGTGGGGGGAACGTCGGCATAGTCGCGCCCGATGGCGGTGCGAATGTGGCGATCGCCGGTCAACAGGCAGTTGGTAGGATCGAATCCGACCCACCCCAGGGGCGGAAGAAATGCCTCCACCCAGGCATGGGTCGCGTCGATGGTCGACCGGTCCTGATCCTGTGGACGACGGTAGAGATATCCGCTCACATAACGGCAAGGGATCCGCAAGCTGCGGACCAATGCGATCATGACATGGGCAAAATCCTGGCATACTCCGCGGCGGTTCTTCAGCGCCTCATCCACCGGAGAATCCACCTTCGTGCTCTTCGGGACGTATTCGAACCACTCGTAAAGCCGCTGATTGAGTTCCCGCAGCAGGCTCAAGGGATCGTCCCTGCGCCGGACATCGAGTTGACGGGCCAGATCCAGTAACAAAGGCGTCGACTGGGCGAACTCGCTGGGCAATAGCATCTCCCAATAATCGCCCATCTGCACCACAGAATCGGTTTCGTTCCAGGCATCCGGGGGCAAGGACTGCGGGACTTCCAGCGACGGCTGCACATCGAGCAGCGACTCCGCCACGATCACCAGATAGGCGTGCTGACCCGGAATGTCGAAGTGATGGATGTTGTTCCCCAGGTGATCGCGATAGGCAAAGACCCGGCAACGCGGGCTCACCGCCAGGTGAAAGGTGAGACAGCGCTGGTTCCCTTCACTGCGCGGATGCATCCGCGCTTCCATCACGCTCTCACTCACCGGAATGGCGTAGTGGAATTTCGTCAGATGCTTGATCGAATAGAACATCTCTGCCTTTGTCCTCAGCCCGCCAACGCCGTATGAATCGAGTAGTTCACGTAAAGCTCGTAGATGGTCTCGTGGATTTCCCTGCACTGCAGCAAAATGCTTTGCAGATAGGCTCCCACATCCTGCGACAGTATCTCCGAAATCTGCCCGAAGTTGAGCGACGCCTGCAGCCGTCCCGCCAGCCGGGTCACATGGGCGGCCCGCATCCTTCCTCCCTCGCCCTGGATGGCGACCAGCGCGTCTTGCAGGCAGTCGATGGAGTACCGCACCGAGTGCGGAAATTCATGGTTCAGCAGCAGAAACTCCAGGATCCGGTTCGGAACCAGGTCGGCCGTGTACACCTTGCAGTAGGATTCGAAGGCAGTACAGGATCGCAGCAACCCAATCCATTCCAGCGAGTCGGTGCCTTCCGGGGTTTGATCGGAACTTCCCCAAAACTCGCGATGATACAGGCCCAACAAGGTGGCCGTAGCGCAGGCGCGCTCAATGTAGCGTCCCACCTGGATAAAATGCCAGCCTTCCCCATGACTCATGGTTGAGTCCGTGACTCCCTGAATCAGGTGCACGCCTTCGATCACGGCCAGCAGGAAGTCCGAGGGCAGCACATCATCGGTTTCGTTGGGCTTGCGACGGGTTACCTGGTGAAAGAGAAAGTTCAGCCTCTGCCACTGTTCGGTGCTGATCTCTTCCCGCACCTGGCGGGCGTTCTCGCGGGCCGCGGTGATGCAGGCGGTGATCGACGACCGGGTGCCGGGATCGAAGGTAAGGATTTGCGCCACCTGGTAGGCGTCGCCGCTCCAGGCCAGGTTGGGCGTGTTTCCCAGGGCGGCGAGAACCCGGCGCCAGCGGCGATCCGCGCTGGATGTCGACTCATCCAGCATCAGGTTCAGATTCACGTCGAGCAGACGCGCCGCATGCTCGGCCCTCTCCAGGTAACGGCTCATCCAGTACAAATTGTCGGCGACTCGAGAGAGCATGGCTTATTGGTCTTACTGGTTCAGAACCCAGGTATCTTTGCTGCCGCCGCCTTGCGAGGAGTTCACCACCAGCGATCCACGTCGCAGGGCCACGCGCGTAAGGCCGCCGGGCACGATGGTCACCTTGTCCCCGAACAGCACATAGGGACGCAAATCCACATGCCGCGGCTCCAGCGCGTCATCAATAAAACACGGCGCCCGTGAGAACGTAACCGTCGGCTGGGCAATGTAGTTGCGAGGATCGGCAAGAATGCGGTCCTTAAAATCCTGCCGCTGCGCGGCCGTGCTGTGCGGCCCGATCAGCATGCCGTAGCCTCCCGATTCTCCTACTTCCTTCACCACCAGCTTGTCCAGGTTCTGCAGCACATGATCCCGTCGCGCCGGATCGGTGAGCAGAAAAGTCTCCACGTTGTTCAGCAGCGGATCTTCGTCAAGGTAATACCGAATAATCTTCGGCACGTAGGCGTACAGCGCCTTGTCATCCGCCACGCCCGTTCCGAAAGCATTGGCCAGAGTGACGTTGCCAGCGCGATAGGCATTGAACAGTCCGGCCACGCCCAGAACGGAGTCTGAGCGGAAAGCCAGCGGATCGATGAAATCGTCATCCACCCGGCGATAAATGACATCCACGCGTCGCAGCCCGGTCGTGGTCCTCATGTAGAGGACGTTGTCATGGGTGACCAGGTCGCGGCCTTCCACCAACTCAATCCCCATCTGGCGGGCCAGGTAGGCGTGCTCGAAATAGGCTGAATTGAAGACGCCGGGGCTGAGCAGCACGATAGTGGGCTCGGGCCGTCCTTCCGGCGAAAGCGACCGCAGTGTGCTCAGCAAAGCCTGGGTGTAGTGCTCGATGGGGCGTACTCCCTGGCGGCGGAAGAGGTGGGGGAAAATGCGCTTCATCACCCGGCGGTTGGTCAGCATGTAAGAAACGCCGCTGGGCACTCGCAGATTGTCTTCCAGCACCACGAACTCGCCGCTGGGCAGTCGGATGAGATCAGAGCCCACTACCGCGATGTAAACGTTCCGCGGCACCTGCAATCCCCGCATCTGCCGTCGAAAATGCTTGCAGCTGTAGACGATTTCCCGGGGAACGATTCCGTCGGACAGAATCCGCCCTTCGTGATAAATGTCCCGCAAAAACAGATTCAAGGCGGTAATGCGCTGGGTCAGGCCGCGTTCAATGTGGCTCCACTCCGCGCTGGTGATGAGGCGCGGCAAAAGGTCGTAAGGAAAAATCCGCTCCGTGCCTTCTTCGCGTCCGTAAACTGTGAAGGTGATGCCCTGGTTCAAAAAGGAGAGGTCAGCGGCATGTTTTCGACGGCGAATCTCGTCCGCCGGCAAAGAGGAAAACATTTCCATCAGCGGGGCGTAGTGGGGCCGGGGCTGTCCCGAGCTTTCAAAGGTCTCGTCGAACGCGCCGTCGAGGGCGTAGTTCTGCAGAACGTGTGAATGGATGCGGCTTACTTCCGCTAAAGCCATGCGGCAGTATAAGGTAGCGCCTCAGGGTGGGCAATAGGACAGGGCGCAGATCGGGCTTCGTCTTTTCGCTGTCGCCCATCAATATTTTCGATTTGGTTTCGGCGAGAACCTCTTCTACCGCAGCGTCTGTGCCAGGTCCGCCACGGCAAAAAACGTGCCGTCCCGTTCCGCGATGCCGATTCCCATTGAATCCATGTCTGAATCTAGCAGGTTGGCTCGGTGCGGAGGCGAATGGATCCACTGCTGGCAGAGGTTGCGTGCGTCTGGTCCTTCGGCTACGTTTTCCGCCAGCGACCGGTAGCGCACTCCGGCCTGGCTTGCCCGCCCGCTCAGCGAGGCTTCCATCGGCAGCTGGTGAGA
The DNA here is from genome assembly GCA_035937515.1 of Terriglobales bacterium. GTDB lineage: Bacteria > Acidobacteriota > Terriglobia > Terriglobales > Acidobacteriaceae > JAIQFF01. The sequence goes on from DASZHW010000125.1 coordinate 108,779, forward strand.
GAGCATTCCCTTCGCTGCCAGCAGACTGGCATGCTTGCGTGCGGCGTCGGTCAGGCGGGCGTCCTTTTTCAGCTCAGGAAGCCCCTGAGAGGCTCGGTATTGGTTGATCGCGTCGAACAGCTGGCGTTCCGCCTTTTCGACGTTCTGCTGGGCCTGTGCTGGCGCCAGAAAGACCGCGCCGGCCAGGAGCAGCGCGATGGCAAACTTCCTGGCTGAGCTCTTCCCGGTTGAGCTCTTCCCTCTTGACCTCTTATCTCTTGACCTCTTCTCACTTGGGCCCATGGCAGTTCCTTCCTGCCTGCCATTATTTGATGCCTTGCGGCCTACTTGTAGAGTCCTTTGGTAACCTGAACCTCATCGAATAAGGTGTTGAAATGAAGGCAGATGGGCCGTTGGAAGCGCTCTGCATTTGACTTCCGGTAGCTCAGAAAACTAGATTGGAAGAGGGCTCTTGCTTGAGCCTGGTTTCTTTGTTGTTCGTTTCTTTGTTCTTTGAAGGCCATCCCACCAGTGGGGGCGTCACGGTTTCGACGGAGATGCTTGCGGCCAAGAGGCATGCCGGGGTGCACACACCCGTAATCGTGGGCAAAATGATAATTGCCAATCAAGAAATGGCATACGCAGCCTAACTAGTTTAGGCAGCCGCTCTCCACAGCTTTGCCCTTGGGCTGTGAGCGAGCGTCACACAGAGGGCTGCTCTTCTCTGCTACGTCTGGGCAGGGAGGTTAAGATCTCAGGCTAGCGGAACGCGTTTCTTGTCCGTTCTGAGCGCGGGCCGCGAACGTCCCAAGGTAATGCTTGGGGCATGAACTGGAATAAGCATGTAGTCTCTTGACCAGTAACATTTTCGGACGCGGGTTCGACTCCCGCCGCCTCCACCACACTAACTACTTATTGTACAATTCCTTACATCGAACAAAGTAGCTGTGTGCCGGGTGCCCCACGTTTCGCGGTTTTCGAAACGTGGGATACGCGCTTAGAATAATTGCGTTTCTAGCGAAGCAATGAACTGAATGCCCGGCACGATCTTGCCCACGAGTCGTTTGTCGTTGGTCAGGAATAGGTCGGTGCCGGCCTGCGCGGCAGAGGCCAGGTGGATGGCATCTGCTGGAGGGACAGCTAACGCGCCGCGAATCCGCGCATAGTGGTCTGCGGTTTCGATGGTAAAGGGAACTACCTCGGAAACTACACCCTGCAGCAAACGCCGCGACTCTGAGGCAGCCTGCATCGCGCCTTTGCGGTAAGCTCCGGCGAGGATCTCTCCGAAAGTAAATGCGCCGGTAACGAGTTGGTCTCCGCGCTCGTCCATGCGAGAACGGATCGCGCCCACCCGCTTGGCGTATTGCGGGTGGTCTTCGAGCCAGTAAATGAAGAGCATGGTGTCCCAATAGATACGGCTCACTGGCTCTCCGTTGGCGGGTAAAAATTGTCACGCTCATTGCGCAGGTAGGCCTCACCGCCGCCAAGTTCCCTGAAGACACTCTTCAACGCTCCACGCAACTGAATCCAGGGATCCTGCTTAGGTAAATCCGATTTTTTCGTCTCCACGAACTCGTAGGTATAAATAACCGTTGTGCTCTGCCCCGATTTCGGACCACTTACCTCAACCAAGCGAAGATTATTGTGCTGTAGAAATTTGGGACCCCTGAGGGCGCTACAAACTGCGGGCACGCGACCGTTCATCCTCAGCTCACGGACAACGTCCCCAGCCCGAATCGAAAAACGTTTCATGTTTTGTTTGCGGGCGGGCAGCACATATTTCTCTGTGCTGTGAATACGAATCTTGTCGGCATTCTGCACCAGGGCCTCCAAACACTTATGGGACCGTCGACTTGGCATACTAAGCATAGCATAGCACAGCACTGCATAGCATAAACCACCGATAGGCCATGGCTGGGCACCTAGGGCATACAGCGAATATCGAGGCACGTGCGGTTTGTGCGATTATCGCCGGGCTTTATAGCGTTGGGCCAGGTCCAGTCCTGCTACTTCAGTCGCACTGTTTCTCGCCGGAAGGACTTACGCACGGCTGGTGGGTGGTGCCCTGGGTGAGGAGAACGACGGCGACCGCGGTAGCCACACCGGCGCCGGCGATGATCGCGAGGGTCTTGCCCGACAGCACGTGACCGCTGCCGGCGGTTGCCGCTCCAGCTTTTTTTCTCCGGCGAGTCCTTTGCTGACCTTCGGGAACTCTCATCATTTCCATTCCGTCGACCAGGAGAACGTCTCCCTGGCGCGCGGCGATGACGACCAACTCTTCATTCTCGGCCACCTCGAATTTCGACAGCCTGCGTGAAACCGGCGTGATGACCAGGTCATCGGTTCGGGTGGACATGGCGTCGGTAGTGGCAATCGCTACTCCGCCCCGGTCGAGCTCTACCAGATTTTTCAGGAATTTTACGGATGTGGCCGGCATCACCAGCACCGACGAGCGGCCGGCGGTGATGTTGGCCACTGCGTCTTCGTCGGTCTGCACCGAATCGCCGGCGAACAAAGCCGTGGTGTCCCGGCTGCCGACGCCATTGATGCGGACATTTCCGCTGGCGAACAAAATGGCCGTAGCCGGGCCCGGATCATCCGCGCCCCAGGCCCCACAGGAGAATGAGAATGCGAGCACGATGCTCATCGGCCGCCGCAGCCAGCCGAGTTTACTCATCCGTTTTCTCCTGAGTAGTTTCATCATAGGGGCGGGGTTTCCGGGGGTCAAAGAAATAGGTTAGCGATGTACCTTTTGTTTCACTAACTTGCAAGGACTGGCCCGGAATGAGAGCGAGTCCTGAGTTCATCGAATGGGGTAGGGTTGGCACGTCTTCGGGGTGCACATATACTGTGCACACGCGGGTGAATTTCATCGCCAGTTTGGATGCCCACACAAACTCACAGCATTGGCGAGACGCTTCCGGCACGCTACTACACCGATCCGGCGGTCTTTGCCGATGAACTGGAACGCTTCTTCTGCCAGACCTGGATCTGTGCCGGCCGCGCTGATCAGATTCCCAACCCGGGCGATTTCTTTGTGCGCGAGGTTGCCGGAGAAAGCATCATCGTCGACCGCGACCAAAGCAGCGCTGTGCACGGCTTTTACAACGTCTGCCGGCACCGTGGCACTCGCATCTGCACCGCCGCCGAGGGCAGATTCTCCGGACGCATCCAATGTCCCTACCATGGCTGGACCTACGGGCTCGACGGCAAACTCATCGGCGCGCCCCACATGGAGAACCTGCCGCGCGAAGACTATCCCCTCAATCCGGTGCACTGCAATTCATGGGACGGCCATGTTTTCATCACTCTGAATCCGCATCCCTCTCCGCTGGCCAGTCAACTGGAAGACTTGCCGCAGAGATTCGCCAACTGGCGCATGCAGGAGTTGCGCTTCTACCAGCGCCGTCGCTACGAGGTGAAGGCTAATTGGAAGCTGATCGTCCAGAATTACAACGAGTGCCTGCATTGTCCCGTGCTGCATCCCACGCTGAACCAATTGACCGACTACCTGAGTGGCGATAATTGCGCTCCCCACCGCGGGTATATCGGCGGATCCATGGGCTTCAAGCCTGGCGTCGGAACCATGAGCCGGGATGGCCAGTTGCGGCGTGACTATCTCCCCTGCCTCAGCGAGCAGCAGCGCCGGGAGGTTCAGTACTACGCCGTTTTTCCCAACCTGTTCTTGAGCCTGCATCCCGACTACATGATGACTCACACCCTCTGGCCACGCGCCGTGGACCGCACCGAGATCATCTGCGAATGGCACTTCCATCCCGCCGAAATGGCCAAGCCGAATTTCGAGGCTGAGGATGCGGTGGAGTTCTGGGACTTGACCAACAAGGAGGACTGGCGCATCTCCGAGCTTTCGCAGGCGGGAATCAAGTCACGTGCCTACAAGCCCGGCCCGTATTCGAAGCAGGAAGGCCTGCCCCACGCCTTCGATTGCATGATTCTGGAGCTCGAGCATGAAGCACGAAGAGACAAGGGCGAAGACTGACCGGATGAGTTTTCCTGATGGTCCTCTATCGCTCGGCTACGGCTGAATCTGCCGCGCCAGCGTCTGCATGAATTTGATGGTTTCGTCCCAGCGGGCATCAGGGTCGGGGTCGGGCCAGGCCGCGGTTTGCACGATCACCACATGACGCCTGGGGTTTACGTAAATCGTCTGCCCGTAGATGCCGAGCGCCGCGAATGATCCGTCGTCATCGTAGAGCAGCCACCATTGATAGCCGTAGCCGAACTTCTGCTCGTCGTTGGGCCCGTTCGGTTGAGGCTGCAGGACCTTGTCCTGGGGTTGGGTTGACGCCTTGATCCAGGACTCCGGCACCACCCTCTGTCCTCCCAAAGTGCCCCCATACATGGCCATCAAGCCAAATCTTGCGTAGTCGCGCACGCGAACATTCAGGCTCGAGCCGGCACAAATCTGCGCCTGCTTCTTACTGCGAAACAAGAATGCGTCGTCCTCGGGACCGATCCTGCTCCACAATTTTTCTTCCGCATACCGATTGAGTGGCTTGCCGGTCGCCGCCTCCAGAGTCATGCCCAGCACCTGCGTATTGATGGTCTGATATTCAAACTTCGTCCCCGGCTTCACTTTCGGCTTGATGGACAAGGCCAGATCATGGAAAGACGGGTCCCCGTGCAGCAGTGCAGCGGCGTACACGCCAACCTCGGCATCCGGATTTGTATACTCTTCGTCAAACTTCACGCCCGACGCCATCTCCAGCAGGTTCTTGATGGTGGTGCCGCGGTACCCGCTACTCTCCTGCAGCCAGGGCAGGTACTTCACCACGGGATCGTCGACGCTTTTGATCTTGCCCTCGGCGATCGCCGCCCCAATCAGCACGGAGGTAAACGACTTGGACACTGAATTGGAAAGAAACCGCGATTCTCGATCGGCTCCGTGAAAATATTTCTCCAGCAGAATCTGATTGTCGTGCAGGATCAGGAAACCCACCACAAAATTGCGGACGAAATACTCGTCCAGCGTGTGGCGCTGGCCCGCGTAGGTATAGCTGGCGGAAAACGGCGCCGAGGGCTCACGTAGCCCAAACACCGGCCCGCTGCGGCGAATCCAGTCCTGCTGGACATTGAGTTTGTCGATGTGATGGAAGTAGTACAAGTTGTAGGGCTGAACATAGAAACTGTAGGGACTCACGGCCCGCTGGGCGGCATCCATCTTGTCTATATCGATCGGCCCGGGATAGGCCTCTTTTTCCCCGGACTGGGCGATTGCCGGCGCCCCGCTCGCCAACGTAAGCGCGAACAGCACGGCAAGGAAAACAGTTTGCCTGATTTTCATCCCGCCCTCCCCGAGGTCGATGGTGCTGGAAAAAGAACAAGAAGTTTAGAACACGCAAGCTAGTTGGAGAAAATAAACTCCGCGTCTGGTCCCACAATCGCGCCTGAACCATTTGCTCCGGACATACGGTTTTTGGCATACTCAGTCCGCCATGAAGGGAAACCCCAAGGTTCTCGCTGAATTGAATAAGGCGCTCCGCGAGGAGCTGACCGCCATCAACCAGTATTTTCTGCACGCTGAAATGTGCGAAAACTGGGGCTACCACCAACTTTCTGGGTACATCAAGAAGCAGTCCATTGGCGAGATGAAGCATGCGGAATCGCTCATCGAGCGCATTCTGTTTCTGGATGGTTCTCCTTCCATGCAGCCCTTGCAATTGACGGTTGGCGGGTCGGTCAAACTCATGCTGGAAAGCGATCTGGCCTTAGAGCTGTCTGCGGTCAAGCAGTACAACCACGCCGTGCTGATCGCTACTGAAGAAGACGACAACGGATCCCGCGACCTGTTCGTGAAGCTGCTCAAGGACGAAGAGAGCCACGTGGATTGGCTTGAGGCTCAAGTCCATTTGATCAAGGAACTGGGCTACGAACGCTATCTCGCCCAACAGATGGGCGGTCCGAGCGAGGAATCCTAGCTTCAGCTGACGAAGGTTCCCCCATATCCTCCGCGATTGTGCAAAGCTTTGCACCGTTTTTTCTGTCTTCGCCGCAAAGCCTAGATTCCAGCCACATAAGGTTTGGTACCGGTCTTGCTAATACTCCTGGTGGAGTTAAAAACACGCAGGGGGGAGTCAAGGTAAGTTCCCCGCGCCTTGATCCGTGAATTCTTCCTCTGCCGGAGATCGATACCATGAAAATGACATTCGTTGTGTTGTGCCTCTTTTGCCTGGCGGGGGCGGCGTTTGGCCAGGCTGCCGTTACGGGCACAGGCCTGAGCAGTGAACCAGTGGTCTATGAGTTCCAAAGCCATGCCGCGCATGCTGCACCACAGACCATGGGAAACGAGCAAAACCTGTTGATCGGCTCGGGCAACGCCCAGGCCCACGGGGTCAGGCCGCTGTGGGAAGTCCACACGCTGGCGCCGGTAGTGCCTCTTGGAGATACCGCCCGTCTATTGCGGAAAGAGCATGCGGACGCCAAGAAGGCCGAGATCGTCTGGAACAACTAGGTTTCGGCCGAGATTGCCTTTCGCAGGTAGCAACAAAGTTATAACTGGCCGAAGAGCCCCATTTTTCGCCCCGGCGAAAAGTGGGGCTTTTTATATTTGACTATTCTCGCAGAGTCCAACCCCACCGTCCTGTGCGCGAACCAGAGCAACCGGCCACTCAGAAACCCAGCGTATCGTCCGCCGACGGTCCGTACGTGGCAGGCACCGGTTCGCCGGTCAGGCGCAAGTAAACGCCGAGCTGGGCGCGATGATGCACCAGGTGATTGAGAAACATCTGGCGGTAGGCCAGAAAGCGTCGCCCTTCGAAAATAGGCTTACCCTGGAAGGCCAGCCTCCAGGTTTGCTCCCAAGCTTCGTCCGGCACATTGGCCAGAGCGCTGCGGGCTTTGGCGGCGCCTTCATCGAAAGCGCGGAGCAGTTGAGCTGTCGACTCCAGAGGCAATGGTTTGTAGCTGCCCTTGGCAAAGTCCAGCTCAGGCAGAGTCAACACGCTCACGCCGAAACCGGCCAGTTGAGCGATGTGCGGCGCCAGCTTGCCCAACGGCATGGACTTGGGATGGGGCGCAAAATCTGCCTTGTCGACCGGAACGCGCTCCAGAGCCGTCCGCGTCTTTTTCATTTCTGCGTCGAATTCAGTCAATAGCAGTTCGTTGATAGGCATGGATTCTCCGACTGGTTAGAATGTCCTCTATTGTAGTCGCAGAGCACGCTGGGCAGAGTGATACACTGCGCCCGGCTGCCCTGATGCTGGCCGGCTTTCCACGGTGACACGATGCCCAAGAGCCTGAATGTAGCCATGATCGGGACGGGATTCATCGGCAAGGCCCATTCCAACGCCTTCCGGCAGGTAGGACATTTCTTCCATGTGCCCTATGACCTTCGTCTGAGGGTCCTGTGCGGACGCAATGCCACCAAGCTGGCTGCCGCCGCCGAGCAATGGGGATGGGGAGAAACTGCCACCGACTGGCAGTCCGTCGTAACCCGGCCAGACATCGATGTCGTGGATATCGCCGTTCCCAATGCCCTGCATGCGCCCATCGCGATTGCTGCCGCGCAGGCGGGAAAAATTGTGCTCTGCGAAAAACCCCTGGCCACGTCTCTGAAGGAAGCCGAGACCATGGCCCAGGCCCTGCGCCGGGTCCCAACTCTGATCTGGTTCAATTACCGGAGGATTCCGGCCGTTGTCCTCGCCAAGAGACTCATCGACGAAGGCCGCCTCGGCCAGATCTTTCACTACAGCGCGCGCTATCTGAATCAGTCAGGAAACGATCCCAGCAAAGCTACGACCTGGCGCTACCGGCGCTCCGAGGCGGGAATGGGCGCGGCCGGAGACCTGCTTTCCCACTCCATTGACTCGGCGCTGTACCTCAACGGACCCATCGCCGAACTCAACGCCATGATGCACACCTTCGCACCCGGCCGCGACGTGGATGACGCTACTTTGGTGCTGGCCGGCTTCGCCAACGGAAGCGTGGCCACGTTTGAGGCGACCCGCTACGGCGTGGGCCGGCGCAATCACAATACTTTTGAGATCAACGGGTCTAAGGGAATGTTGGCTTTCAATCTGGACGAAATGAACCAGCTCGAGTTTCACGACGCCACCTTGCCGCCCAACCAGCAAGGACTGCTCGACCTAACCGTCACCGGCCCGGATCAGCCCTACTCGGACAATTTCTGGAAGCCCGGCCACATCATTGGCTACGAACACACTTTCATCGCAACGCTAGGGGACTTCCTTACAACCATGTCGCGCCAGACACCGTCTCACGCTGATCTCGATGCCGCAGTCGCGGTGCAGGGAGTGCTCGATGCCATCGAACGCTCAGCCGCGTCGCGGAACTGGGTAAAGCTGTAGAAGAGACTACCGTCCCACCGCCACCTTCCCGGTCAACTCGATCTGCGCCGACGACCGGCCCACGTACACATCGAAGTCTCCCGGTTCGACCACCCAGTCGTGCTTCTTGACGTCGTAATAAGAGAATGCGCGGCGATCGAGGTTCACAGTGACCTGTTTGGTCTCGCCCGGGGAGAGGCTGACCTTGGCAAATCCTTTCAGTTCCTTGAGCGGCCGGGGGACGCTGGAGTGCCGGTCGCCGACATAAACTTCGGCCACTTCTGCGCCCGCGCGGCTGCCGGTGTTGGTGAGATCAAAATGCACCACCGCCTGCTGGTCTCCACCGGCGGGAGACACGGTCAGGTTTTTATACGCAAAGGTGGTGTAAGACAGCCCGTACCCGAACGGAAACAGCGGTTTCACTCCCGACTTTTCGTAGCCCCGGTATCCGATGAACACGCCCTCGCTGTAAACGACTTTCTTGTCTCCGCCTTTAGGGTAGTAAGTATCGTGCGCCGGATTGTCCTCCCATCGCCGCTCCATGGTCAGGGGCAACTTTCCCGAGGGGCTGTAGTCCCCGAACAGCAGTTGAGCCAGCGCCGTGCCGCCTTCCTGCCCGGGATACCATGCCTGCAAGAGTCCCGGAACACCGTCCACCCAGGCGGACATATCCACACCGCCGCCGGAGGTCACGACCACAACCGTGTTCTTATTGACGGCCGCAATCTGCTTGATGAGTTCATCCTGCCCCGGCGGCAGTGCGAACATCCGGTCCGCGCTTTCGCCCTCGCTCGACTGATCAAAACCAACTGCCACCACCACAGCATCGGCCTTGGCGGCTACCGCTTTCGCCTCCGCTTTGACCAGTTCCTCCGGTCGTACGATGCCGAAGTTCGCCCGGATCTTGCCCCAGCCGCGCTTCACAAAGTAGTCGAGTTCGACCTGGTGCGGCCCCGATTGCAACGGAATCTTTATCTGGTTCAAGAATGCGTAGGCCTGGGTCCAGTCATCCATCACCAGCTTCTTGTCCACATACAACCGGTAGCCACCGTTTTCTCCCGGTCCCTGAACAAACACCAGATGCTCACCCGGAGTACTCGGCGTGAGATAGCCAGTCCAGCGAACCGACAAGGGACTCGCCGCCTCTCCGCCATCGGTGGCGGGGTCGTAGCTCACTTTGTTATCGATGCGCTCGATGCACGGCCTGCCGCTGAGATCGAGATTGCTGAAGTATTCCGCCTTCAGCCCAGCTTGGCCACCCGTGGCTTCGGTTGTGAATTTGGTTTCCTTTGCCATCTTCTCCAGGGTCGGGATTCCGGATTCGTAGTACACCTTGGCGCCGCTGGGATAGTTCGCGATCCCTTCCAGGAAGCTCACCGCCGCAAATGGCTGGACGGCTGCGCTTCCGCCGCCCACCGGCTGGGCTGGGTAGGCATCAGGTCCGATGACCGCGATGGACTTGATCTTCCCTTTGTCCAACGGCAGCAGGTTGCCCTCGTTTTTCAGCAGCACCATGCCCGCGCGCGCCGCCTCCAGCGCTACCTGCCGCCCCTGCGGGTTGAAAAGCGGAACTGAGGCATCGGTCTGGTCGCGATCCATCCAGCCAAATTGAATGGCAGTTCGCAGAATGCGCCGCACTTTGTCGTCGATCGTGGCCTCGCTGACTTTGCCCGCGCGAATCGCCGGCAGCAGAGTGGCGCGATTCATGAACTTCCCGGAAGGCATTTCCAGGTCCAGGCCGCCATTGGCCGCCGCTACCCCGTCGTAGGTAGCGTCCCAGTCCGACATCAGAATCCCCTGAAAACCCCACTCCTTCTTGGCCAGATCCGAATTGAGAGGGCCGTCCTGCGTGAGGTGCAGGCCATTGGTGAGGTTGTAGGAATCCATAATCGCGCCCACATGGGCTTCCTTCACCGCCGTCTCAAACGTGGGCAGATAGATTTCGCGCATGGTGCGTTCGTCGATGATGGAATCCGAATTGTGCCGGTCAAACTCTGAGTTATTACCCATGAAGTGCTTGACCGTGGCGCTTACCCCCTGACTCTGCAGCCCCCGGATGTAGGCCACCAGGGTGCGCGCGGAGAGAAATGGATCTTCTCCGTAGTATTCGAAATTTCTACCATTCAAGGGCGCGCGATAGATATTCACTCCGGGGCCAAGCAGGAAATGCACGCCGCGAGCACGAGCGTCCTGTCCGAATATGGTTCCCACCCGCTGCGCCATTTCCGGATCCCATGAGGCCGCCAGCCCCACGCCGCCAACGGCGGTGGACGGTCCGTAGTTCCGCACCCCTACCGGCCCATCTGACATTCTCAGTCGGGGCAAGTGAATATGCGGGATGGCGCGAATATAGAAGTCGTCCTGCCCCCCGATAAGATCGACCTTCTCCTCCAGGGAAAGCTGCTTCAGCAGCGACTCTGCCCGGGCTTCAACGTCGGCCTGGGAAACCGGGGCGGTCTGGCCCGCTACGGTCAGGACAGCCAGCAGAATCAGAGCAGCAATCAGTCTCAGTTTGCGCAACATGAAAGCCTCCACCAAAGAACTCTCTTTCCTGACCCTAGCGCTGCACTCTTCCCGATCCATCGCCCTGGAGCAGCGCGTTCACTTCTTCTACTGAGGACCGGCTGAAGTCGCCCGGGATGGAATGTTTCAGGCAACTCGCGGCGACCGCAAACTCGAGCGCCTCCTGATGCGCCGGCAGCGTCTGAAGACCATAGATCAGACCCGCGGCAAAACAATCGCCCGTGCCTACCCGATCTACAATATGCGTGATCTCATAGTGACGGCTCACCGCGAATGTCTTCCGGTCATTCAGGCACGCCGACCAGCCGTTGTGGGACGCGCTCCGTGATTCCCGCAGGGTAATGGCAATGGCCTTCAGGTTTGCGAATTCGCTCAGCACCCTAAACGTCAGCTTCTCGTATTGGCCGCGGTCGAGTTTCCCGGAGTGGACATCTACCGCCGCTTCAATCGCGAGCGCCATCTGCACGTCCTCTTCATTGGCAATGGCGATGTCGACGTTCTTCGTTAGCTCGCGCATCACCTCGGCAGCGGGCTTTCCCCACTTCCACAGGTTCTTGCGGTAGTTGAGATCGCAGGAGACCGTGATTCCCTTCTCCCGTGCCTTCTTCGCCGCCTCCAGGGCCAGATCGGCCGCCGAGGCGCTGATGGCTGGGGTGATCCCGGTCACATGAAACCAGCCGGCGTCTTGGAGCGTGCGGTCCCAGTCGATGGCGCCTGGCTTGGCCAGCGCAATGGCGCTGTTGTCGCGGTCGTAGACCACCTTGGAAGGACGCTGGTTCGCCCCAGCCTCGACGTAATACACACCCATGCGGCCCTTGCCGCGCACGATTCTCGAGGTATCGACGCCGAACCGGCGCAGTTCGCCGGCGGCGGCGTCCCCGAGCGGGTTCTTTTCCGGCAGGACTGTGACATAGGCCGCGGGCAAGCCGAATTGCGCCAGCGCCACCGCGACATTGGCCTCGCCGCCGCCAAACGTTGCCACCAACTGCGGACTCTGCAGCAGCCTCTCGAATCCCGGAGGCGCGAGCCGCAGCATGATCTCGCCAAACGTTACAGTTGTCTTTGCCAAGCCGATCCTTTGACCTTGTCTTTCCGAGCCGCTTCAGGGGTGCAAAGTCTATTCCGGATCGAATCCGGATGGTGCACTCCGTTTGCTTTCCCCGACCAACTCCACGCCCAGGGTGGCCAGCTCAATATCTACCGCCTGCGAAATCCCGCTCACGCCGACTGCAGCCACGACTTCTCCGTTTTTCCAGACCGGAACCCCTCCGCCCCATCCCACGAACCTGGGATCGCCATAGTACGCAATGTCATGGCCCTTTTCCGGATGTCTGACCTTCTCCCCGACATCCTTGGTCGACTTGCACTCCCGCGCCGCGGTCCAGGCCTTGTTGGCCGCGATCCGAATGGAGGAAACGGGAGCGCCGTCCATGCGGGCAAAGGCGATAAGCTCGCCATGCGAGTCAGCCACCGCGATCACAGCTGCCCTTTGCAGCGCCAGGGCCTTCTGCACGATCAGATCGATGATCTTCTTGGCTTCCGAATACTCGATGGTTTGCGTGGTCCTCATTGGCGTCCTTGACGTTCAGGTCTGCGGGCGAGCCCCATTTGCGCCTCGCCGGTCGCGTTCTCGGACTTATGCGATCTCGAGTTGGAAAGGATTGTAAATCAAAATCCGCGGCAACTCTGCAGCGGAGACTTGGCGTGGTTCAAATGAACCCCAAGGTGGCGTTCAGGGGCGGCTGAAGACAAAAAAATCCGGACCACGCAGAAACCTGGTCCTCATCGCCGGTTCGTTGCGCGCTGACCGGATGCTGGGTCTGACTAGTTCCCTTCTCATTGCAATATCCGGTCCACGCTCTGATGAAATCGCTCGGACTTAACTCCTGATGCTGAAGCGACACTATCGCCATTCTGAATTTCCTTACCAACCTCCATCCCTGCCCATTGCAACAGCTGCCCGTCCGGACAATCCGATAGTCAGCGTTGGCCCAGTTGACTGAACGCCTTTCTCAACGCAACAAGCGCTTCAGATTCGGCCTCAGCTTCCTTCCTGACCGCCCAGTTTTTGAGCATCTCGGCAGCAGTGTCGCGAACTGGCCCTACATTCAAGTTTGGGCGGAAGCGCGGCTCACTGGTTTCGGGAATTTCCACGGG
>DASZHW010000126.1:0-1604 GCA_035937515.1 Terriglobales bacterium
ACTGGATCACGCAGAGCATCACGTCGTCCATGCGCGACTATTGGGACAATCGCTGGCACCCGGTCGATCCCAGCTACGTCAGCACGCCCACGGCGTTTGGTGTTTTCGCGCACCAGACCGTTCCCGAGGGCGAACTGCCGCGCTCGTATTTGGAGCGCTTATACAACATTCAGCGCTGGACAGTCTTTCCGCGCGGCGGGCACTTCGCCCCGGCTGAGGAACCAACGGCGGTCGCAGGGGACCTGACCGCCTTCTTCCGTGGCCTAGGTTGATGCCATCCTGACGAATGTCGTGCGCTGACCCCGGCCACGTATCTCGCGGCGAACTCGGGCAATCCGAGCTTTTTTGTCAGGAGAGAAGAACATGAAGAAAATTGGATCAAACGACTCTGACGAGAGAGCAGCTGCCGCTAATAGTCCCTCTGTGCGTAACATTCCGGTTGGCAAGTCTCTGCAGAGGGACTATACTCGCTCTCTCATCAGCGTTTCGCACTGCGGCGAAGTGCTCCCCCAAACTCCTCCTCAGGCGACCCGAGTTGATTTCGAAGCCTCGAATCTCTTCGCAACCTGGGGGCGGAAGGCCAAGATGGCTCTCGGCCTACAAGTGGTTAGTTCCCACCTTCTCGGCGTCCGCGACATAACGGGTGGGCTTTCGAGCCAGCCAGCGCTTGTGGATCGCATGTTGCCCTATGCTGTGAGCGAAGCCGATGCCGTGAAGTGTTCCCATTTGCCACGCCTGTTTCTTCTTGATGGTTGCTCTCTCGCTGGTCCGCTAGGGGCTTCGAGCGGACGATTGCGCCGCGATTCACCCGGAAGCAAATTCCTGGCGCTCCTGGCTCCTGAGCGAACCGATGATGAAATGATCCGGTTATTCTATTGGGGCATCGATGGTGTGGTGGTCCTCGATGAAGCCTGGTGATCCGAACTTCCTAAGGCGACGCTCGCGCTGCTGCGAAACCATGTGTGGGCGCCTCCGGAAGCTGCTGGCGTTTGTCAAGCATATGAAGACGCTGCTTGATCGGCGGCTCCTGAGCGGTGAATCGCTGACGACACGTGAAAGCCAAGTCCTGCAGCTATTGTTCCGGAGGCTCACGAATAAGGAAATTGCCAGCGCCTTAAAAATGTCGGAACGCACCGCAAAATTTCACGTTTGTAAGGTGCTGAACAGACTCGGCCTGGAGAGCCGTCGAAGTCTTGCCGAGACGTTGGGACTAGAAACGGTTTGAGACCCGGATGCGAAGGTTGCTCATTGGCTTGTTGATGCTAGCCGTCCTGCCGTGTGGGGCGGCCGCGGATGATGTGGTGAAGCTGGTGACGTTCCCGCGGCTTCGGCCTGGTGCCATAAACCCCTATGACCTCGCGCTCTTGCACGAGGCGCTCGAGCGGACGCGGCGCGACTACGGCGCCTATGAGGTGCAACCATTCACCGAAGACGTCTCGATTGGGCGCGCCATCGAACTGGCAATTGAGGGGCGGTTGGTCAACGTACTGTCAGCAGGTGTCGGCCAGTCGGCCCCGTCCCCCGAGCGGGATATGATCCCGGTGGCGTTCCCGATTGACAAGGGGCTGCTCGGCTACCGCGTCGCTTTCATCGACCGGCGCAGC
>DASZHW010000127.1:0-1599 GCA_035937515.1 Terriglobales bacterium
CGGCACATCTGAGATTTGCGAAGTCTTCAGGTCAACGATGTGGATGTTTGGATCGGCTGCGGCTCCGTATTCCAGCCAGGGCACTCCCGCGAACACGATGGAATCGCCCTTAGGCATCCACGTGGGATCGCCCTGATTGCGATCCCCCGCGGTCACTTCCTGCGGCGCGCCGCCTGCGGCTGGAACCACGAAGATCTTCCAGGGTCTCCCCGGACGCGAGGCCATGAATGCGATCTGGGTTCCATCCGCCGACCAACGTGGCATGTGCGCCTGCATAGGAGCATAGGTGAGCTGGATCCGAGAACTTCCGTCCAGCTTGCTCCGCCACAGCGTGAGTTCCGGATGCACCACATACGTGATCCACTCGCCATTGCGCAGGATGTCGGCCTCGCCCGCTGACACGCCGGGCAGATAAACTGAAAACTGCTGCGACTTGCTGTCCATGCCGATCAAATCGAACCGGCGCTGCTGACCGATCACGAACAATTTCTTCCCATCGACGCTCGGAGTGGGATTGCTGAACAGCAGCGGTCCTATGGTCAGCTGTGTCGGTTCGGTGTCGGCCTTGCGAAACAGGGATGCGCCTTCCCCCCGGACCCAGATATTCTGGGTGTGGTCACGCGTCGATTCAAAAAAGTAGTACGCTCCATCCGGCGTCCAGCTCCCGCCAAATTCCTGCGCTGGTTGGTTCCAGTCCGGCAATACCGGGTGGAGACCTTTGCCGTCGGCCGAAACCTCCCACAACGAAGAAGTGCGCTGGTTGGTGTCTCGGATGGTGAAGCGCAAGCGGTGGCCGTCGGGAGAAAATCGAGGCGTAAAAGGAACTCCCGCCACGGTAACCAGCTCCCGCGAACCGGTTCCGTCCGCATTGCACGTGTACAGGCTCGACTTTCTGACATACACGATATGTTGACCATCCGGCGTCCAGGTGGCCCCGTGCGCCAGGATGTCTCCTACCGGCCGGAGCGTGCCTGCAGGCAGCGGCAATATCCAAACCGGCCATTCGGTCTCCGAACCTTCCGCCACGCCTTTCACCAGCAATTCAGAGCGGCCTGGATAGAAGTCATAGATGTCAGCGCTTACCAGCGAGATGGGAACGGGCGCTGTTTCTCCGCCTGAGGTCGAAACCTGCCTTAGCACCGAATGGCCGTTGAGAGATTCGGAAAAGTACAGCCGGGATCCGTCGGTGACCAGGGAGCGCTTCGCGATGCCGTCGCTGGTAATCTGCAGCGACGAACGCACCACGGGTGGAGACCCGGGCGATCTCATGAACAGGGCGACTACAACCAGTGCGGCGGCGCAGCAGATCGTCATGGCCAGCTTGGCCGCCATACTAACCTGGGGTTGTGGCTTAAGCGGCGTACCCGTGGTCGAGAAGAAAGAACGGATTCGCTCTTTCGAATCCGGCGCCGGCTTCGCGCCTGACGCGACGGTGGGGGCGGTGCCTGATTCCGTTGCCCGGCGCAGGGCTTGCAGATCGGTCCGCATGTCTGCCGCGCTGGCGTAGCGTTGCACCGGAGCCTTCTCGAGGGCTTTCCGCACGATGCGCTCCAGCTCGGGTGGTGTTGCCGGGTCAAATCGCAAAGGCCACTCCGGCAC
>DASZHW010000128.1:0-3076 GCA_035937515.1 Terriglobales bacterium
TCGCTAGGATCAGGCAGCCATGCCGAAGGGCCGGCCAATTCGTCTTCATTGCTGTTCTCCTGCACTCGGATAAATTCGCTTGTTCACTTGGCGTTCCATGGGCTTGCCGAAGGCATCTTTGCCCTCTTCATGGAAAGACACGCCATCCATCGAAATCTTTTCCACACTGCCGTCGTAAAGATGATCCCCCTCGCGGAGGAAATAGGTGCGCGCCTGGGGATTCGAAACCACGGCGATCATTCCGTTCGGCGACTTCACAATGCCGTCGAGGCGCAGAGTGCTGACCTGCAGACCGGCTTTGCCCGGAGGAAGCTTGGCAATGGCGTTAGCCTGTGCCTGCTGGCGGCTGACCAAAGACTCAAAGGGATCTCTGCGAGCCTGCTTCATCTCGCTCTCGGCGGGCGCAGAAGCAGCAGGGGCAGCATCCGCCTTTACCTTTTTGACCGCTGGTTTCGCCGGGGCCTTGACGGCCGGCTTGGCCACTGGTTTGGCAGCTTGCGCTGTAGGCTTGGTCGCGGCCGCAGGTCCCGGTTTAGAGGCTTGACTCGCCGGCGCCCCGGCACCCGCCAATGCGGACTTCACGCTGTTGGGTGTCGAAGGGCTGACCTGCGCGAGCATGCCCGGTGCGGCTGCCGCGATGATGATCCCTAGTCCGAGAGTTATCGCTGAACGCATAGTTCGCTCATTCCCGCTCAGTGTTTTCCAGCCGCGGCAGCCTGGGGCTTTGCTCCAGCAGCGGGAGCCGCACCAGTGTCAGCGGGCTTGGTGAAAAACGTTGTTGCCGTGAAAACAGCCGAAACTGTGGTGCCTGGACGCATGGGATACTTGGTGCCCTTCGGCTTATCCGGATCGTCAAAGACCAGATCGCCCACATTGATGATCCGGGACAACCGTCCCAGCCGTCCAAAAAAGTCGAGGATGTTGAAATAAGGGCCGTCCGCCTGCACTTCAAACGGCATTTCGTAGTGATACTCGCGGGGGACGATCGCCTGCGCCGTCAATTTCCGGAGCTGCACGTTGGAAGCACTCGCCGCGCCCTGCAGGAGGCGGATAAATTCATCCACTTCCTTCTCTTCCGGGACAATGGTTTTCAGCGTGTCCAATTGCTTGGACAAGGCATCCATCTGCTGCTTGAGTTCCCCGTAGCGCTGCTTGTAAACCTGAAGTTGCGTCACTTCCTGATTCAATTTGGTGCGTTGCTGAACCGCCTTGTCAACCTCATCGCGCTCCCGCGCAATCGGCGATCCCGGCACATAGACGCCGACCAGGACTAGCACCACGGCGACGGCCGCGGCTACCAGCGCTTGCATGATCACGGACATGTCTCGGAACGGATTAGCCATGGCGCCCCTTATCCTTTCTTCGCCGGCGCCGCAGGAGCTGCGGGCGGGGCCGTGGAGCTGGCCGGACGCGCCTGCGCTATCGGTGGCGGAGTAATTTCAGCGGTAATCGAGAACGTAAAGGTTTGCACGGAAAGATTCTTGTCGTCCTGCTTGGCTTCCTTGATTTCCACCTTCTGGAAATATCCGGAACGCTTGAGGGCGGTGATGAAATTGGCCACGGCGTTGATGGAGGCAGAAGAGCCATCAATCGAGAGGCTGTTACCGTGGCGAGTCATTTCGGTAAGCCACAAGTTCTCGGTGCGCGAAACCGTATTCGCAACCATATCCAGGAGTTCCTGGCCACCGGTGCGGTCACGTTGCAGCTGTTCGATGGTGGAGACACGCTGCATCAAGATGGTCTTCTGCTTTTCGAACGCTTCCACCTGCAGTTTGGTTTGCTCCAGATCCGCCTTCTGGGCCTGTAATGCCTTGATGCGGCCGTTCTCTTCATTAAGCTGTTTTTGCCAGGTGTAGTAAAAGAATCCGAGAACCAGGGCACCGAGCACCAGTCCCGCGCCGATGAATACCACCGGCAATGCGGCGCCTGTGTCCACCGGGCGGCGTGCGGACTTCGGTCGAACTTGTCCAAGAAGGTTTATTCGAATCATGGCTAGTCAAAGCTCCTCAGCGCCAGACCAACGGCAATGGCAAGCCGCGGGGCCATCTCGCGGATCTGGTCATCGCTGTGCCGGCTGGGATTGATGAGCACTTTGCGGAACGGATTCAATTCTTCGACGGGCATCGCAAATTCCTCACGGAGCAGGTCCACCAGGCCCGGGACGCGCGCCGTGCCCCCCGCCACCACAATTCGCTGAATACTCTCGCCGCTGGCAGTCGCCCGGAAGAAGTCAAAAGTCTTCTGAATTTCCAGGGTAAGAATGTCGGAGACGCTGCGCAGAATCTGCTGCTTCTGCTCGTCGGTCACGCTGGGAAGTGAATCACCGCGCTTGAGACGCTCCGCATCTTCGAAGCTCAGGTCCAATTCCTTTTGCAGCGCGTCGGTGTACTGGTTTCCGCCAACGCTGACGTCGCGGGTAAACAGCGGCACGCCGCCACGGACGATATTAATGTTCATAACGCTGGCACCGATGTTTAGCAGGGCAACCGTCTGCCCGGCGTCCGGCTCGTAATTCACTTCGAAGCAGTTCTGCAATCCGAAAGCGTCGATATCGACAACCACTGGAGTCTTGCCCGCCTGCGCCAGGACGTTCGTGTGATTCAGAATCTTGTCTTTCTTAACAGCCACCAGGAGGACGTCCATCTGCGCGTCCATCGATTCCAGCAGCTGGTAGCTGAGGTTCACGTCGGCAATGTCGAAAGGAATGTGCTGGCTGGCTTCGGAAGGAATGCGGTCGTAGAGCTCATCTTCGGTCATCAGCGGCAGAGGTACTCGCTTAACAATCACAGAGTGCCCTGAAACCGAAGTGGCTACGTTCTTGGTCTTAATTTTCTGCGCGTCAAAAATCTTGCTGATGGCGTTGGCTACCTGCGGCGCGTCCATGATCGCGCCATCCACGACGGTGTCCTGCGCCAGGGTTTCCATGCCGAAGCTTACGAGCTCGTAGCCCGCCTTCGTCGATTTCAGCTCGACCGCTTTAATGGAACTGGACCCGATGTCCAATCCCACGAGTTGCCGGCTTTTTTTGCCCAATCCCAACATATCGCGGCCCCTTTTCTAGCAAACGTCCCTGTCG
>DASZHW010000129.1:0-25507 GCA_035937515.1 Terriglobales bacterium
GGACCATAATGGCCTGGAAGGCTTGAAGCTCTGGGTGTCAGCCAGCGTGGCAAACTCGCCTGGAAGCAGGCGGCGAATTAGTCGAAGATGGTCATGTGTGCGGAAATCAGTGTTGGCGCGTCACGATCGGGTTCGTTACGCACTCCTCCTGATCGGTATTGCGACTAGGCTCGCGCCGGCAAAGCCGGTTGAAGGCGCCGCCGAGCTCGCTCAAAGCCAAAAGGCGCCCCAAGCGGAACCTTCCGAGTTTCGCGGGTTACTGCCAATCACCTCCTTCTATTCGACTCCCAGTCCGCTCCCGGCAGGCAGGCCAGGTGAGTTGATGCGCTCGGAAGGGTTCGATGAATATCAGCTTCCTGAGGGAGTATCCGCATTCCGCATTCTCTATCACTCGCGCTCTGCCGACGGCGAGGATGTGGCCGCGTCAGGCGTGGTTCTCGTGCCTGACGAACCACCGCCCGCCGGCGGTTGGCCGGTCATTGCCTGGGCCCATGGTTTTACTGGTACAGCCCGCCGTTGCGCTCCCTCTCTCATGAGAAATCTGTATGCGGGGCCGTTCCTTTCCATGTATGTCAAGCTTGGTTATGCCATAGTGGCGACAGACTACGTAGGACTGGGGACGAATTTCAGGAACGCGTCCGTCGATATGCAATCGAACGCAGCGGATGTGATCTATTCGATCGCCGCGTCGCGCGCTGCGGTGCCACAGCTTGGGCGCAAGTGGGTCGCAATGGGAGAGTCCGAGGGAGGTCTCGCAGCTCTGGCTGTAGGGGAGTTAGAACGCGACATTCACGATCCGGACTATCTCGGCAGCATTGCAGTGTCGGGTATTGCCGATGCGAAGGGACTCTACGAACAGATCGCCAAAGATTCGCCAGGCCAGTTCGTTTTCCTGGCCTATGGAGTCCAAACACTATATCCGCGGTTTCAGGTGAACGAAGTGCTTACGGAAAAAGCGCTCGCACTGTACCGCCAGATCGAGAATGCCTGCGCCGTAACCTCCACAGACTCTGAAGTTCCCGCCAACCACATGCTGAAGCCAAACTGGGAGGACAATGGTTTTATGCAGCAGTTTTTCGGCAGGAACACCGTCGGCCAGAAACCCACCTATGGCCCGCTGCTCATCATTAGCAGCGACGCGGACCCGGTCGTGAGGACAGGTCTGACCGCGCGAGCTGTCACGCGGATGTGTAAACAGCGCGACGCGGTGCAATTTCACAAATACCAAAGCGCCGAGTTTGCACGCGTGTTGGGCGACTCCGTGAGGGACCAACTGACCTGGATTCAGGCGAGCTTTGCTGGACGGCCCGCGACCGGCAATTGTCATTGAGCAGTGTGCAGGTTCCATCCGACTCGTGGTGGAGGAGTGGGGCAGGGGCAGGAACAACAGCTACGCGGCCGTGAGGCTACTTGTCGCCGATCACGAAGGTGATGACGGTAGATTCGTCTGGGCTCACCATAACCCGTTTCTCCCAGGTTTTCGGATCTGAGAAGACGGGACGCCGAATCCTGCGCTCGGTCAGAACGTCGAAGACCGCTTCCTGTCGCACAACCTTCCAGCCCTCGTGCCAGGCTACGATCTCGTATTCCCCTGGCGGGACGCCCGTCAGTTCGAACCTTCCGCTTTCGTCGGTTACGGCGTAATAAGGATGGGGTACCACGAGAATCTCTGCGTTCATCCAAGCGTGACCGCCATTGCATCTCACGTTGGCCAGACCTGAGGACGGCATTGTGCGGGAAACGACCTGGTTGATGAAGGGGAATGGCAAATTGTAAGTGGCTGCACCATCCATGTGAACCGTGTGCAGCACCGCGTCCGAGCTCTTTAGCTGAAGCGGGCCCTTCTCGGGCACTAACAAGATGTGGGGCTCGTAGCGGCATTGCTTCTGATCCAAAGATCGTCTGGGCTCGGGGATGTCCATCGCCTTTCCGCGGGAGATGTCCTTGAGGAATACAACCGTGTTTGCCACGCCGTTCTGAGGTCCCACGATCAGTCGTTCCAGATCGCGGGTCTTGTGCGACTCCGGATCGCAAACCTGGGGGTCCTTGTCGATGGGAAAGGCAGACATGGAGGGCAACGGCCCCGACCACTTGACTGTACCGGAGATTGTCCCTGTCTGGGTGAGCTGAACCACCTGGTAACCGCTCTGAGCGCTGACTCGGACAGCGATCAACAAGCATATTAATGATGTGGCGATTGTGACAGCCCTAGACATGAAAAGACTCGCTTGCAATATCCAACTGTATCCCTACTCGTCGATGCGGCAAGTCACCAAGGTAACGTTGGGCGCAAAGAGGAAGCCTTGGTCTCGGCGCGGGGCGGGTGCAGTTTACTGTCGCCGAGTGTGCTTGATGGCTCGGTCCAGGGTCTGGTCAAGTGCAGCCCGTGCACGTTGATATTCCGGCTGCGATATTCGGCCCTGCTGACGGTCTACTTCGAGCTGAAACAACTCGTCCTTGAGGTCATCGAACCGAAGATTGGAACGCTTAGAGGGCTTGGCTGCGGTAAATGCGCGGCCGGAGACCTGCCGTTCGGAGCCGCTAGAACCGGCCATGGCCACGTAGGAGGAGCGCCGGGTAAAGTAGATAGCGCCCCCGCCAAGCAGTAATAGGAACGCTCCAAAAATGTACCAGCGATATATACCCATGAAATCGGCCGTAGCAACCACCGAGCTCAGTCTTCCGCTCTGACCTGCATCGCGGGCAGGCGGAGCGACAGTCTCACTCTCCACCGGATGTGGTGGACCCAGCCTATCGTCCCCGGGATCATTCAGTGTGCCCGTGCCCGAGATACTAAAATTGACGGCTTGGCCAGGTCGGGTGTTTGACATCACCCGAACCAGAGCATCTGACTGGCGCGGGTCCTCCATAGCCTGGAAGGTGATGCCCGGCGGGGCCGTGAAGCTCATACTTTTCGGCACCATCACGACGAAATGCTGCGCGCCGTAGAGCGCTTTAGGATCAATGCTGAGTTCTCCGCTATACGCCATGTGAAAAGCAACCTGAAACTGAGTTTCGCCTGGTCGAAGGGGAAACACGAATCCGTAGCAATTCTTGGCCTTTTCTGGAACTGGCGAAGAATTGATTGGCTGGCCCCCGGCCGTCATCGCCATTCCCTGATCGATTTGGGCTCCGTTCGGAAGGAAGAACTGGAAGTCATTGCCGTGCATCTGGGTGCGCGGCGGGTTCGACGCGTTGTTCACGACAAACAGACGGATTCCCTGCAAATCCCTTCCCTGAGCCTGGAACCGCATCACGTCCGCAATGACTCTGACGCCCTCAACCTTCGGAGACACATCGAAAACCTGCAACTCGACGGAACTCGTCCCAGGTGGCGCCATGCGGTGAATATGCCCTGATGGATGGCGCGCATGATATATGGGCCCGCGTCGGGCTTGCGAAGACTGAAGTGACCCGTTACATCAGTCCTGGTGCTGGCCACTTCCTCCATCCCCTGGCCAAGCGGATCAGGACAACGCCATCCCGGGCAGCCGGCTTGCCCGTGTGCCGTTGATGACGGTGCCGGTAATGGTCTGCGCGAAGAGAGATGGCGACAGCAGAAAAAATATGCAAATACTATTAATGAGGAGGCCTGCCGCGCTCCATAAGGGTTGGTCAGGGCAAGGTTCAAGCGTGGAGTCCTTTTCAAAACCTGGCGTCGCGAAGCGTAATCTCGGGCTACTCGGGTCCTTTTCGAGATCTTCCCCGGACCGGTCGGATTCAAACATTCGCCTCATTTGTCTTTCGTAGTCAGAGCGGATCCGGGAGGCGGAGCAGGCGTCGTAACGTCCGTGACGAGCACTCGCTTCACCGAGTCGGAGATTTCGTTGGCGTGAGCGATCAACTGACTGACTTGCCACACCTGAGTATCAGTCAGCTTGGTCTTAAAACTGGGCATACCGGTCAAGCGAATGCCGTTGGCGACCTTCCAATAACTCTCCGAGACTGAATCGTCGGTCACACCTTTTCCGCGGAACAACTGCGGCGGCTTGGGATACATGGTTGTCGCATAATCGGTGGGGGACTGGCCGGGCAGTCCGTGACACGAGGCGCAATGCTGCTTGTAGACCTCGGCACCGGCGAGGTAGGCAGTTTCGTCAGCCGCCACGGGAGGCTGGCCGACGTGCTGCTTTCTAATGTGAGCATTTAGGGCCATGCTCGCCAGTTTCTTCTCGAAAGGCATGGGAGGATCAATCGTGGCCACTGGTGCGATGCCAGTGGCAAAGTAGTAGTACACGCCTCCCGTTAGAATTACCACTGTCAGCAGGATCCCGATCACGATACCCTTGATCATTCTCCGTTTCTCTCCCCGGTCAGAAATTGAAGCGATAGCCCAGTATCATTTTGGCGATGAGATGGTCGGTCGAACCGGTGAGACCCACACCCAAGCCGAAATTGAGCTCCCACTGCGGTGCGATATTCAAATCAATCGCGGGAAAAATTTGGTGCTGCTGCTGGGAGAGTGGGTCGAATCCCGTTACCGGGCCCACGGAGCCATAGTATTCGAGACTGGCGGCGACTTTGCGGGTTAAGTCGTAGCTAAATTTTGCATTCGGCGAAAATACGACGCCCTGGTGCACATTTTCGCCGTGGAAAGACCGGTCCAGCGTGGGGTTCAAGGACCAATACCAACGCCCCACCTTCTGGTCCACGATGGGGCGGATTTCCCACGTCCATGTATCCGGGGAGTACTGGCGCCTTTGATAACCGAGTTCGTTCGAGATGCTGACTCCGACAGGCCAGTGCCATTTCTTTGGAACGGCGACGCGCGGCCGAATGTGATCGCCCACCCACTGCCAGCCCTGGCCCTCGGTTATCGAAGTGAATATGTAAAAACCGCATTCGAACCAGTCGGTAAATCCGTGGGTAATTTCGACGGTCTCATGCTCGGCGTGATTCGTTGGGTACACGCCATCAACGGTCTCCTTGGAGCCGTCAATCGTGAAGTTGCTGTGCAGTTCGACCATTGTGTGCCCAGGGTCAACCAAGTCATATCCGTACACCTGGATTTCGTAGTTATCCTGAGCGCGCGTGTAGATCGCAGACAAGACCACTGCCAGCATCGCAAGCGCGAGACGCCACCAGTGCGCCCGCTGTTCCTTGAAAGCGCCGCTCAACGATATGCTCCCCTTCTGAGGCACAAAAACCTCGCAAGCTCGACCAGAGGAGGCGGAAGGTTTGAAGATAGTGACGTAGGTTCGTTGCAGGGCGCCATGTGGAGAGGCTGACAATAAACCATTTTAGATTTTACATCGCCTCACAGCAGAGACCCCCGAGGTGAATGAATTGGAGGTGTCCGCGACATGACAAGTTGTTCATGTTTCCTCGCAATAGCGAGCAAATTGCATCCATTCAATAGTGCTTGGCACCCAGACACTCTCTTTCTCGCCGCGATCGCCTGACCGGGGGACACAGTGAAATCAGCAATCGATGGCCTCGTCGGGCAATCTTAGAGCTTTCGATCACCTTCAGCCTGAGTAGACTTTGTGAATGACTATGCCTCTTGCAGCACGCGTTGCAGCCGATGGCCTCTACTCTCAACACGTGAACCCGCAATGGGTGAAATTGCTTAGGCTCCTCGAACTTTCCATCAGCTATGAGCGTTGCGAGGGAGTTGAGCTATTCACAGCGGATGGGCGACGTATTCTCGATTTTCTTTCTGGGTACTGCGTTCACAATGTTGGCCACAACCACCCTCACGTACTGTCGGCCATCATGGACGAGCTGCAAAAGTGCGGTGCAGTCATGCTGCAGAGCCATGTTCCAGAACTGGCAGGCGAACTGGCGCAGCGTCTTTGTACGTGCGCCGGAGGCCGACTGTCCAAAGTATTCTTTGCCAGCTCAGGCAGCGAAGGCATTGAGGCTGCCATAAAGTTTTCACGAGCGCATACCGGACGGACCGGTTTACTCTACGCCGACCGAGCCTTTCACGGCTTGACCTGTGGCGCGCTCTCCCTCATGAATGGCGAGTACTGGCGAGATGGATTTGGTCCACTGCTTCCGGAGACAGGCGCAGTGCCATTCGGAGACCTCAAAGCCCTCGAACAAAAACTCGCGACTCGGCGCTACGCGGCATTTTTCGTGGAACCCGTGCAATCTGAAGGCGGCATACGGATTCCTGATGATGAATACCTATCAGCGGTGCAGGCCCTATGTAGACATTACGGATCGCTCTTCGTTGTGGATGAAGTGCAGACTGGGATGTATCGCACTGGCCCGTTTCTTGCAGCACATCATTTTGGCCTCGATCCCGATATTGTCGTACTGGCTAAGGCTTTGAGCGGTGGCCTGATTCCGGTCAGCGCAACACTAATGTCGGAGCCCGTTTACCGCTCAGTTTATAGCTCAATGAAACGGGCTATCGTGCACGCTTCGACTTTCAGCGAAAACAGCCTAGCCATGCGCGCCGGCTTGGCCACAATGGAGGTGCTGGAGCGTGAACAACTGGGAAAGCGCGCCACTCGCATGGGAGGGGAGTTGCGACGCCGCTTGAGTGATGAGCTTTCCTCTTTCGAAATGGTGAAAGCGGTCCGGGGTATGGGTCTATTACTGGGGATTGAATTCGCCGCGCCTCGCCGCTTGAGCCTGCGGGTTCCTTTCGAAGCATTTTCCAGGGTTCATCCCGCCATGTTTGGTCAGATCTTGGTAATGCGACTGTTCCGCGACTACGGAATACTTACCCAGATTTGCGGGAACGATTTCATGGTCTTGAAAGTCGCGCCGCCACTTGTGGTCACCGAAGCGCAGGTAGATCAATTCATTTTTGCGATTCGGAGCGTCGTCGAACTCGTCCATTCTTCCTCAAGTTTTTGGTCTGAGGCGCTCGGGTTGGCGCGGAGGGCGGCAAACATTTAGCAACGATCGGGCCGGCGTTGAATTGTTTTCGTTACGGACTCGACGAAGGAACAGCGAACACAATCATGCGAATCCTAAGCTCTGGAAGCACCTTGCCGACCATATTACGACTCTCAATACCCGCTGTTTCGCGCACTGAGGGAGTGGTCTTGCTGAAATGGTAGATTCACCGCATCGGCGGAACACTGACGTTTTCATAATCGGGGGAGGACCGGCTGGACTCGCAGCGGCGATCGCAGCCCGGCAACGCGGATTCGAGGTCGTAGTCGCCGATAGCGCGATTCCTCCCATCGACAAGCCTTGCGGCGAAGGTCTCATGCCAGACGGCATTTCCGCGCTGGCCGATCTGGGTATCATCATTCCACCAGAAGAGTCCTATCCCTTCCGCGGCATCCGGTTTGTCAGTTCCGGTGCGAAAGTGGACGCCAGTTTTCCGACCGGGCAAGGGCTCGGCATACGCAGAACCAAGCTGCATAGCCTCATGATCGATCGAGCCGTAGCCGCCGGAGTCAATCTGCTTTGGCAAACCGTCGTCACCGGACTGCATCCCGACGGAGTTTGGCTGGGAGCGAACCTGGTGCGCTCGCGCTGGATTGTCGGAGCGGACGGCGCTCATTCCCGGGTCCGCAATTGGGCAGGTCTCGACGAAAACACTGGCCGCCAGCAGCGTTTCGCTTTCCGTCGCCACTATCGTATTTCCCCATGGACGAGCTGTATGGAACTTCATTGGGGAGACAACTGCCAGCTGTATATCACTCCGATTGCGGGCAATGAGATCTGCGTCGCCGCCATCTCCCGGGACCCCCACCTGCGACTTGACGCGGCGCTCGCGAAGTTTCCTGCCGTTGGCCACCGCCTCGAAGGACTGGAGGTAACATCGGTGGAGAAGGGCGCAGTTTCGGCAACACAGAAACTGCGGCACGTGTATCGGGGCCGAACCGCTCTCATCGGCGATGCTTCCGGCAGCGTGGATGCGATCACGGGCGAAGGGCTCTGCCTCGCGTTCCGCCAGGCCATCCTTTTGTCTGAAAGCTTTGCCACCGGCACTTTGGACGCCTATCAAGCCCGGCATCGGAGTTTAGCGAGACGCCCGGCCCTGATGTCTTGGCTCATGCTCACGCTCGACGGCCGCGATTGGTACCGGCAGCGAGTGATGCGAGCCTTCGCTAGTCAACCGCAGACTTTCGCCAGAATGTTGGCCTTGCATGTAGGCGCCATTACCCCTATGGCACTGGCGCGGATTGGGCTTTCGTTGGGATGGAATCTACTGATCCTATGAAAACAAAGATTAGGGCCGCAATCGCGGTTTTTTGGCTGACCGGAGCGACTCTTGCCCAAACCCATCCACACGAAATCGAACTGAATCTTGTCCCGGCTAAGACCGCCGTCAATTTCACACTCGGCGATATTCTCCATACGGTACACGGATCATTCAACGTGAAGCGCGGAGCCGTTCACTTCGATCCGGCAACGAACAAAATAAGGGGAGAAATTCTGGTTGAAGCTGCCAGCGGCCAAAGTGGAAGTAACGGTCGCGACAAAAGAATGCAGAATGAAGTACTGGAAAGCGCACGCTATCCCGACATAGTCTTCCGGCCCGATCGAGTGGAGGGGCAGGTTTCGGACATGGGTTCCTCCGCGATCCAGGTCCATGGGATGTTCAACATCCATGGCGCTGAACATGAGATCACGATTCCTGTCCGAATAGAGATGTCCCCAGGCCAGTGGACTGTTACGTCACACTTCAACGTTCCTTATGTAAAGTGGGGAATGAAGAATCCAAGTACATTTCTATTGCGGGTAAATCAGCTGGTGGACATCGACATTCAGGCTTCTGGCGAGACTCCGTAAGACCTGCCTCGGAAGGCCGCAAGTCTCTTTGAGCGTTGCGGCTAGGACGTAACTCCCATGCAAGAGTTCCTAGAATTGGGCTTTATCAGCTAGCCACTCGCACTCAATACAGACTGTCAGCGAGCCCATCGTTCTTACCTTCCTGTGACTCTCCGGCGTTCTGGATTGCGAGATGGAGGGCACTTGGCTGGGGCGTTACCCTGTCGAGGTAGCAGTCTCGAGCTGTACCCAAGTCATGTATAAGTGGAAACGGTCAGATTTTATCGTTTGGAGGCCGTTCTTGGCACGGTCAATTCTCTGCGATTGCGCTGTTTATCCTGTCAGCGCGGTTGTGCCAAAACTCCAGGCGGCGGGAGCCACCGGGCCTTGCGATCATACCTATCTCAACCTCGGGACACTCTATTGCTATGGACGCTCCGTGCAGGCGCGCAGTTTCTGATCCAGGCCAACATCGAGCCATCCTTCGAGTACCACATCCCGCCCCAGCAGATCGTCTACGACCCAACCACGGGCACGCCAACTGACTGGTGCGTTCCGGCAAGAGAACAGCTTACTGCATGACTACGTAAGGCGCACCCGCGCAGCTTCCAGCGCCAGTGTCCACTGTGGTGGAGCCACCGGTGTTGGGGTCAAAGTGGATGACTCCGTCCTCAGCCGCGCAGAAACGGCGCACGCCGGTCTGGTTGAAGTTCAGTGGCGCCGTACCTACCTGATAGGTCGCCAGCAGCGTTCCCACCGCACCCTTAACGCCCAGGGCCGCGAAGCTGTAGCCGCTCTTGCCGTTACCGGCCGGGTTGCCGTCAACACCGTCGATCAAGCAGCCCGCAGTCGAGCTCGGACCACCGGCAGCACAGGTATACACGCCAGTGCCCGGCCCCAGGCTGACCAGGTCCGCCGCATAGCCAACCGTCGGATACGCGCTCTGGTAAGTCGTTTCCGCCGTGTTGACGGTACGAATGGAGCTCACTGCGGACGATTCATTGGCCGCAATGCGTGCCCTCAACAGGTTCGGAATCGCGATCGCGGCGATGATAAGAATGATCGCCACCACGATCAGCAACTCGATTAACGAAAAACCACTTTGTTTCCGCATCTCGTTTTTGCCTCTCTCCGCGTATCGAATTCGTGACCACCCTGGGCCAGCTAGCTCTCCCGAAAGCTTTGTGCCACTACGCGATGTTATCTACCAATCTGTGTCGAGAGGGTTAGAAGTGGCTAACAGAAACTGAACAACCTGGCAGTCCGGGGCATGTTCTTTTGCTGCCAAGCTCATCGGCAGTGCGGTTCAGGTGGTTGTCAGACCAGTTTTTCAGGGTTCGTTCGTGCAAACAACAAAACGGCCGGCTCCAGTCTATGCGGCAGCGTTTTCAACCGCGATTCCGGCCCCCGGATCTTTGCAGTTGATCTGCGTTCACCAGCGTGGTGTTGGGATAGTAGTGGTCGAGAATTTCCTGGAAGCCGGATCCGGCTTCCGCCATGGCCCTGGCGCCGGCCTGGCACAGGCCCATGCCATGCCCTTGACCGGCTCCGTGCAACAGCACGCCATCAGGGCCGCGCTGCATGGTGAAATTGTTGCTTGGAACGAAGGCCCAACCTCGGCGGCGGTCAATGTCCAGCCGCGAAGATTCTCCTCGGCTGCTCAGATCATCCGCCTCTGCCGGCGACAGGCGACGAACCCAGCGCATGGGATTTCGCAGACAATAATCGCAGGCCACGGCAAAGTATGGGTATGCCTGATGCGGAATTCCAGCCTCCTGCGCCGTGCGCGTGTGCCCGCCACAACTGCGGGTAAACATGGTGGCCACTGCCTTCTCGCGATAGGCCAGCACCAGGCCGCGCGTAGCCAGAGCGGCGCGGGCTGCGCTGCTGTCGGGCGCCGCCGGCTCCCTGAGAAACTGGCAGTGCGTGCTGTCGCAAAAGTCGAAATCGTGATGGCGCCCCTGCCCCGCAACCAGGTACGACCGGGTTGCCACGGCCTGCGCTTTCATCGCTTCCAGGGGCGTATCGGGTGAGTTCTCCGCCTGCACGACTGAAGCTACCGCTGTTTCCAGTTCCATGGTGACGATCGGCACCAGAACTCCCCCAGACGCTTTGATCTCGAGCACGCCCTGATAGTGGCGGCTGATCTTTCCCGGGATGGCCAGCACGAAGTCAGCAACGCCGCCGCTGCGATTTGCCGCGTGGATGCTGGCGGCGCGAATCTGCTGATCGCCCACGTGGAGCACCATCCCGTCATCTGACAGGGTTACGCTCGCGGCCTGCTGACCTGAGCTTCTTTCCAACACGAAACTCTGCTTGCCGGATCGAACAATCAGCGCCTGTCCAGGCGAGCTTTTTATTATGAGTTGATGAGTCCGGAAAAGCCCGAGCACTCCGATGCGAACATCCTGTGCGCAGACGGCTTGAGCTGCCACCAGGATGAACGCCAGCAACTTGAGTCTGGGACTCATCTCGCGCTACTCCTCGATCCGGCGCAGCATGCGCCCCGCAGTCGCCGCGGCGGCAGCGCCCGGAACTCCGTGAACCCGAACCATCAGCAGGAATTCAGGCTGTTCCGCCGGGACCATGGCGACGACAAATCCATCTCCCGGAGCATGAATTGGGTGGGTGCATGCGGCCGTTCCGGTTTTTACCAGGGCATGGGAGTGGGGCAGAGCCCGGTCGACTTCCGAACCTGTTCCCTGCCGGGCCGACTGCTCCATCCCGGCCAGCACTTCGCGGGCTCCGGGTTGGTCGCGGCGGCGATTCAGTTCCAGATAAGCGCCCGCCACGTGCAGTGGCGAAACCAGCCAGCGATTTCCCATCCCGATCAACGCCGCACCCGACAAATCCGCGGCGGGTGGGTCCAATCCGAATCTTCGTGCGGTGGGCGCGAGATCGGCACTGTTCATGTTCGCGGTCAGCATGCGGAAGTACGAGTTGCAGGATTGGGCCACCGCGGAGGTTAGCGTGACCTCTCCGTGTCCGCGCGGGCGCCAGCAGCCGCTGGTCTCTCCCCGGCAGATGTGGGTCGGATAGCGGAACTGATGCTCCTCGCCATAAGCCAGGGCAGTGAAAGGCTTGACCAGCGAGCCCAGGGGAATCGGCCGCTCCAGACTATCCCATCGTGACGCCAGCAAATTTCCGGTGCGAGCGTCCAGCAGTAGATACGAGATTTCGCTGCTCGAGAACTCATGGGCCAGAATCCGGGACGCCGATTGCGCAAACAGTGAATCTCCTGCAGGCAAGCTCTCCGCAAACAGGTTCTGTAGTGGCCCAGTGGCCGGCGGAGTCGAGACCAAAGCCCCAAGAACCAGAAGCACCGCGAGCTTTCTTACTGTGACCATTGATAAGTAACCGTCTGCAACACCTTGTCGCCGGCGTCGCGAACCACGATTTTCTCCGAGGACACGGCGGCCAGAGTTGCGCTCAGGCTGGCCACATTCTCCGAAAAGAACTGAGGCTGGCGATCGGCTCCGGGATTCCCGCCGTTCACCTCCGGCCTGTCCACCACCCTGGTCAAGCCGGCGAAGTTCTCTTTTACCCGGCTGTGGTTGAATCCGGCGATGAAGACGGCGAGCGGCGAATCCATCTTGCGATTCGCGCTCTCCAGATTCGGATTCGCCCCTGTGAGGTTCGCCAGCAATCCGCTGATGAGTCCGGAGTCATTCGACACGATCAGATTCTTCCCACGCACGGCCGCCATAAGCGGATGGAGGCCGTCCATTTCGTAGTAGCCGCTGGCCTGCCGCCAACCAACACCCAACTGGCTGGCGGTGAGACTCGGCCGCAGGAAGGCGGCAAGCGCGGCCCGGACAGTGGCTTCATCCCAATCCGAACTTCCGGCCAACGCCACTGCCGAGTGAATTCTTACAAATACGCCGGCGGTGTCGCGCTCCGTGGACTCGATCTGAAGGGCGGCAACGACCTGGTTTTTTTTCAGTATCTCCTTCAGTTGGGATGATCCGCCTGCATCATTGGCGAAACTCACGGGCGCCTGGTCTATGCGTGTTTCGAGATCCGAAGTCGCTCCGGTTTCGCCCGACGTCAGTTGCACATGGGGCGCAAGTTGGCCTGCGGGAGCGGGGCCCATGTGCGGCGCAAGAATCCTGCTTGCCAGCAGTTCCAGGCAAGAGTCCGGCGAGGGGTAAGCTTTGGCCTCATAGACGCCAGCACTTTCCGGGACAAGACGCAACAGATCAGCGGTTGCTTCCGCTCCCCGCGCCGGAACCAGAGCAGTCGGTTGTCCGGAACCACCAACCGGCGGGGCTTCGGCAGTGGTTTGAGTCTTCTTGATCAGGACGCGCTCTTCGCGATATTCCTGGCGCGAGCGGAACAAATCAGAAACCGCCGCGGAATACTGTTTCATGTCAGTGACATTCTGCTGGATCCAGTACGAACGGAAATAAGGGCTGGGCACAATCTTTTCCAGATTCAGGACCATGCGCAGATCCCCGCTTGGCCCAGCCGCGCTCACCGACTGCGTCCACCAGGCCTCGGCTTCCAGGGAACGACCCTTGCTTCCCCCCATCAGTTGCAGCGCGCCGGCCATGAGGTCTTCGCGTGTGGCGAGAAGAAGATAGTCACCGCTGACCGCAAATTCCACTTCCCTCTCCGACTCGGGATCGCGGCGCAAATAAAACGTGGCACCGCCCACAGTACGGGTTTCGAACTGGGCTCGCGTCTGCCAGAGTTGGCTTTGCATCGCACTCGCCGACGGCAGCCGGGTAACGTAGAGAAACTGCAGTTTGCCGATATCGTAGAGCGCAAATGCAGTCTGCTTTCCCGCCATCTGGGTCAGAAAGTTCATGTCCGGTGGAAGTCCGGCGGCGGTAGAGAATTGCCGTCCTGCGTCCTTCAAACGAAGCAGGAGCCGAGACCGGGAGAAGAGTTCATAGTTGCTGCTCTGAAGCCATTGCTGCTTTTGAGCCGAACCATTCCAGTGGGCCAGCAAGGAAGAGAAATCCTTGGCCTGCAGGTAAAGAAGCGCGCCGGCTGGAACATAACCCGGCAGCGGCGGCTCAGGAGCGGCGGTGGCCTGGTAGGCGGCCCAGCCAAACCCCATGCACACGACGCCGGCCAGCAGAACGGTGGTGATGCGCATCATTATTTCCCGAGTCACAGCTTCGCGCGTTGTTGCCTCACCCTTCATGGCTTCACGCTTCCTTTCGCGGCCGCTTTCCCCGGCGGCGCCGCGCGCGCCAGAAGCCGTGGCCGGACCACCCGGTCCTGTTCCAGCGCCTCATGCAGGATGGGCTGCCGGGCAGCATTGACCTGTTGCCGCCGGAGCCGCGCTCGGACGTCATCGATCCTGCTGCTGATTTCTTTGCGGCGGCCGGGCGTCTTTTCCAGCTTGCGCGCAAGCTGCAGATAGGGCATCCCTTCGTTCAGACGATCGAGGTGCACCATCACCTCACCCAGCGTCCAGGCCAATTGTGCCTGCTGCGACGCGGTCAACTTGATCGCAGACGTGCCTCCGATGGGCACATCCTGATCGCCGGCTTCATCTTCGCTCCCGGGTTGATCCAGCAAGGGACCGGTGATTTCTTCGTCGTCGAGGACGGGCGCGGTTGGTGGACTGAAGAACTGTTGATGCAGCAAGGGTTGGATTGCGCCCAGGGCAAGTTCGTCGGAGCGCACGCTGGCCGCCGCCCTGAACAGGGGAATGCGGGCGTCGTCACGGGCGGGAGTATCCGCCAGAGCGTCACCCAGCAGTCGAATTTTGGCGCGCGCGTCACTCGTGCTTTGAGCTGCCTTAACCCGGGCCTCATAGAAATAAGGCTGGTCCGCCGGCGGCGCTGGAATTTCATTGCGGCTTCCCGCCAGCAGGTTGAGTTCCTTGCTCCCCAGCTCGGCCTGACCCTGAACACCCGTGAGAGCCATCGTCGCCCGTGCGCGCTCGTTGTAGGCGTTTTCTGCGCCGGATGCGATCGCAATCAGCGCATTCTGGGCCCCAGCCGTGTCCGGTCCCCGGGCAGCCGTGATATTCATTTGCGCCTTCGCGAGACGCAGCCGGTAGTCAGCTTCCCAGGGCGCCGACTTCACCAGTTGTTGCAGGAATTCGATAGCTTCGGCGTTGTGGCCGGTCTTTTCTAGCAGGGCCGCGGCGGGATCCAGATTTTCAAACGGATTGCCGACGGCGACGACCAGGCGCCGCAGCAGCTCCACTGCGCCCTGAGTATCTCCCGCCGCAATCCGGATTTCAGCCAGACCTAGGAAGTTGGCAGCCACCAGTTTGTGTTCCTCAATTTCACCGGTGAAGACGAACTCAAGGACTTTCCGGGCCGATTGCTTGTCGCCGGCCTCAAAAAGTTGTCTAGCCGCTGCTCGCAGAACGTCGGAGCCCGGCGCCGTCTGCGGGTCCGCTCGATATCCTTCAATCTTGGAGTCGAGAGTGCCGGTTTTCGCCGCCACCTGCAGTTCGAGCGGAACCAGAGTTGTGGCCTCGAGGTCGCGTGTGTCTTTGGGAAGCGCTGCCAAGGCATCGCCGGCGGGTCCATATTCCCTGGTAGACACCAGATATTGGATCCAGCGTATCTGCCACGAGCGCAGAACCTGCTGTGCGCCTTCTTTCTCCAGCCCGACCGCCTTCGCCGCGGCCTGCTGTTTCGCCTCCAGAATGCGCTGATAGATGGGCTCACGCTGCGTCAGGGGGATCCAGGACGCCTCCACCACATCTCCCAGCACGGCGCTGGGGTCGGGCGCGACCGAGGCCAGATCCAGAAGCCAGGTCGTCGCCACTGACGGATCGGCGACGTCCACGTAGGCGCTGTGCAGCAGCGCGTTGGAACGGTAGTTGCCGTTCCGCCGAAGGTAAGCGCGAAGCAGCGAGTCCACATCAGGTTTCAGATCGTTGAATGCCTTTTTTGCTCGAAGGTGATCGCAGGCGCGGCCAAAATCGGACCAGAAACTTTCCGGCACGTGCGCGCTATCGATTTGTTGTTTCAGGAGAGAGAAGACTTGTTTCCATTGCGCTAGAGCCTCGGTCCGCGCACCCCGCTGGGAGTAAGCCATGGCCACGCGGTCGTGCACGTCAGCCCGCGCCGGAGCCAGTTCCAGCGTGTGTTCATAGTCGGAAATGGCGCGGACTGGATCGCCGCTTTCCATGTAATAGTCCGCCAGGGTCAGGTAGGCCGACGCAGTGCCGGGACTCTGCTCCAGGATGGCAGGAATAAAATCCTCGGGATTGTTCTGCTTGGTCAGGCTGGCATATTCGCCGTAACGCGCGCCGTAGTAAAACCAGATATTGCCGGCCAGTTCTTGGGCTCGATTTACAGGCTTGGCCAGGCGGTCGCCAATCACGTGATCTCCGAGGATCGAGAGGAATGTGCCGTTCACTGCAGGAGTAGGTTCGGCAAAATACAGTCCGACCAGCGCGTCGTATGCGTTCGACCACACCGGCGTGCGGACGCGGCCACGAGCCTCAACCACCGCATGTGCCAGCTTGGCGTCTCCACTGGCAACCACAAAGTCGGCCGCGTCCTGCCCCCAGGAGTTCCAGAACGACGCCCTTTGCACGAGCTCCTGAGGCCGCCGCGACAACAGCAGTTTGAGGAGCTGCTGCTCCGCATCGCGCCCCAGATACGCGGGCGGCACCTGGCCAAGGACGCGCATTTCGTTCTCGGGATCATTTGCGGAACGGTATGCGTCCGCCGCCGCGACCCAGACCGAATATCTCTGTTGCGGCTCGACCCTGGGCGCGAATTGCTCCAGCTGTGAACCCAACTCCGCAAACTTCAGGCGCCGCCGTTGCAGCCCGGCCAACCCCTCCATACGCGCCATCAGGACCCCGGAATTCTGCTCCGGCTCCATCATCAACTGGTAGCGCAAGCGTGACTCCAACTCCGCCAGGCCTGCACTTTGCGCCAGCGGCACCGCGAAGGCTTGCACGTCGGCGAAGCTCATGCCGGTGCGTTTTGTTTCCGCGAAGCTGGCGAATGCGGCCTTCGCCTCAGGACTAAAGTAGAGGGCCACCGTGCTTCCCATTTCGCTAAGCGCAGTGCGCATGCCGTCGCGCGCATTCCGGATGCGGTTTTCCTGGGTTCTTTCACGCCATTCCCGGTCTGTGATCGCGGCAATGCCCTGCCTCGCTACTTGCTCTTGAATCACGGGCAGGACCGATGACGCCGCCGCGAGTGAACTCTGGAGTGTGGTGTAAGCCTTCTCCTGCTGGCGGAGGCGGGTCATGATTCGGGCATACAGGTTCACTCCCGACTGCTGCTCGGTGGTGGCGAGCAGATCGGCACCCGCAGTTTCAACACCCCGCTCGGCAAAAGTCCGCGCTGGTGACAGCATGCCCCAGGATTCCAGGCGGCGAGCGACCTCGAAATACTTGCCCGCACTCTCCGGGCGTCCATCGACCAGCGCAGCTTTCAAGGCCGCGACCACATCGTCAGCCCGTCCCTGGCGCGCGCGAACTTCGGCTACCTTCTCCATCCACTTGGGATCTTTGTAGGCCAACTGATAGACACGCTCATAGTCGGCCGCGGCGTCATCGAAGCGCATCAGACGCTCTTCCAATCCCGCTCGCCCCAGTCGCAAGTCGACTCGATCCGGCCGGATCGCAATCGCTTTTGCATAATTCTCGATTGCCGCCGGAAAATTTTCCATGCTGGTGTAAATCTGGGCCAGCACCATCGGCCATCGATAGTCGCGCGGTGACTGAGCGACGGTCTTGCTGTAGAAGTCAACCAACGGTTGCGACTTCTGGTAGCGCAAGGCATAGAGGGCGGCCTCAGTCACCAGGCCTCCGTCTTCAGGAAAATTGTTGATGAGTTCGATGTACTGGTCCACCGCACCGGAGTAGTCCTTCATGCGGCTAAGCGCGGGAATCAATCCGCGGCGCAAGGTTGCGATCCTTGCCTTGCGCTCGTCGCCCGAGAAAGGCGCGTTGCGGAACAGGGCGATCTTGTCGAGATAGAACTGCCGCAATCCGGCGTCGTCGCCGGCTTGCGCATAGGTGTCGGCCATGGCGGCGAGATATTGCCCATCGTAGGGCGCGGCACTCAGCAGTTTGCTGAGCAGGTCTCGCGCCTGCGCATATTGCTTCGCCTCCGTTGACTTGCGCGCGGCTTCGAAAGCAAACTGCTTGCCCAATTCCGGATAGGCGTCTTTCGCAGACTGCAACAGCACCGCAATCGCCTGAGGATACATTTTCATCCGCCAGTCGAAATCGACCGTGGAGCGGACCACTCCCAGGATTCTCGGATTCTCATGGTAAAGCGCTTCCACATTGCGCTGCGCTGACTGGAAGTCTTTCCGGTTCTCGTACAACTGAACCAGCCGGTAGCGGAGCTGGAGGCGAGTCACGGGATCGATGGTCAGTGCCGCCTCTTTCTCGAGCGCGTGCTCCCGCACCGACTCCAGCGACCGCTGTTCTGCCAGAGTTTCCAGGCTCACTGCTTGCTCGATTGACGTCGTGCCCTGCACCACTGATTCCAGGAAGCTTTCCATCTCGGCTCTACGATCCTGGGCTTCAAGCACTCGCACCCGCAGATCGACGGCCGGCATCGATGGAGCGGGCGAGCTAACCAGCCTGGCGGTTTCCTGGTCAGCCAGACCGCGCAGGTTCGGCCTGCGGGCCAGCTCCATCAATCTGAGGTCGGCGGGAGAACTTGTTACGGCGAGAGCGCCTTGTATGTATTCGGCGATAGCATGCGAATAGTCGCGCTGATTTTCGTAAATTGCGCCCGCCTCGTAGCGATAGAGATTTTCGTCGCCGAGTCTTTTTCTGCCCTCGCGCAGCAGGCGAAGAGCATTGTCAAAATCGAAATAGTCCCAGTAGATGCTGGCGGCCTCCAGATATCCGGCCGACTGGCCCGGCGCCACCTGAGGAATGCGGTTCCAGTAGGGCGCGGCCTTCGGGAACAGGTCGCGGTCGGCATAAATGTCGCCAATCCGCGCCATGATCTCAGTGTTGCCGGGACTCGCCTGCAGCAGATTGTCTTCAATCCTCACCGCCAGGGCCGTCTTCCCGGGATCGAAGTACGCCAGCGAACGGTAGACGGAAGACGCGGTGCGCCCGGTTTCGAAGTCTGCCGGATAGATTTCCGCCAGCGCCTTAAGCGGGGAAGCACTGGCTTCAAAGTGCGACCGCCACAGCTCCGCCTGCGCGATAAATTCCGCCGCCGCAGGATTTGAGCCGGCAAATTCCGCCCACTGCGGTTGCCCAGTGGGAGCATTTTGCTCCAGGGCCTGCAATTCAGATTCCAGCATTCCCCCTCGCGACAAGTATTCGAAAAACTGGCTGCGAAGGTCGGGCGCTTCGAACCAATGCATCCGCAGCAGTGCCTGCCAGGCGGCATCGTCGTAAGTCGTCGGCGTGTGATACGCGTTCAGCAGATTCTGAACAAACACCGGGTTATGCGGGAAGCGCTGATTTGCGTACTGGTTCAATCGAAGGTAGAGCGCAGGAGTCCCGCCATAGCCGACGCTGGCAAAATACAGTTCCAGGTCCGCGCCGCTGAAGGCCTTTACCGCCTCCTGCGTCAGCTTCTCGAATTCGGCATTTTTCTTGTAACGCAAATAGAAACGAGCCAGCTTGTCGTACCAAGACCGCTCGGGGAAACGTGCCATCGCCCGCCGGTAGACTTCTTCCTGCTCAGCGCCGAGCCGGTTCTGATCGAGAAATACTGCCAGGCGTTCGTAGAGGCCGGGATCATCCGGGTTCCGGTCAATCTCACGCCGGAGCACGGCCAGCGCCTCCGGAATCTGCTTCAACTGAACCAACCGGGCGAGGTACCGTTCCAGGACGCGCGCGTATTCCGGCGAACGCGCTCCCAGTTGAGTGGCGGCCGAAGGTTGTCCGAACTCAAATGCGCCGGATTGTACGCTCCGGTTTTCACCCTCCTCGCGCGAGTCTTCCGGCGCGGCCTCGCGGAAGGAATTGCCCACTTGTCCCCCACCAGCCACGACTTGCCCCAGCGGTATTCTCTCCGCTCTGGTTGCCAGTTCCTGCAGCACGGCATCGTAGATCGCGAACTCTTCCTGAGCCTTTCTCGTACGGGAGTAGGCATCCGCCATGAGCAGAGACACAGCCGTTCGCTGCGGCGCGTTGGGGAAGCTGGAAAGAAATTCCCGCCCGCCCTGAATCACGGCTTCGCTCTCGGCTGAACTGGCGTAGAACTCCAAGAGCTTGGCGTGCAGTTCGGGCCGCCGGGTTGAGGTGGGAAATTTTGTGTCGAGCAGTTTCAACAATTCTGCCGCCCGCGAGCGGTGAAAATAAGGAACGGCGCGTTGCTCCTCCTGGGAGAATTGTGAGGCGGGAGCGGTGGTGTTCAGGATCAGAGAAAGAATGCCATTCAGATAGCCCGGCCCCTGATCCATGGTGGCAATGTCCCGGTACATGGAAAGCTGCCCGCTGCCCAGCTGAACGGGGCTTTCAGGAGCGCTGAGCAGGAGGTCGGTCAGTGCGGCCAGGGACGGTTCCTGGGCATCATTCATGCCTTTGCTGTTATAGAGAGCGAAGTAGTAGCGTGCCGACTCCGGGTAGGCGTGAATATCCTGCAACAGGCGCGCGCAGACGTAGAGCTCTTGTCCGCTCCAATCCGAGTGGCGCGCCTCCTTGTGGAGCCGGAATGCGGTCACCGTCTGCTGTGCGGCGTCGAGCTTACCCTGCTGCTGGTAGTAATAGAAGACGCGCGCCATGGCGTTCAGGTCTTCGGGATTGGCGTTCAACGCTGCCTGCGCCCCGTCCAGAAACTTGCGCAGGCTTTGGGTTTGCGTGAGCAGATCGAAATAGCTCTTCACCAGTTCCGGTGCCCACAGCGGCTGGAAGCTCTGTTCGTACACCTCCAGTCCCTGCTGCAGCGAACCGCGCCGGTATTCGACCATGGCCTTGGCCTTTACCGGAAAAACCTCATCGCCGGGAAATTGCTT
Source organism: Terriglobales bacterium (assembly GCA_035937515.1). GTDB lineage: Bacteria > Acidobacteriota > Terriglobia > Terriglobales > Acidobacteriaceae > JAIQFF01. The sequence goes on from DASZHW010000129.1 coordinate 20,563, forward strand.
GTGATAGTCGGCCACCAGTTGGGTGGCCGCGGCGTAGTCTTTTTGCGCGACCAGGAAATCGAGGAAGGGCGAGTAAAGGGACTGTTCCCGTGGATAGCGAGCCAGCCAGGCGCGATACTGCGTGAGCGAAGAGTCCTGCGGCAATCCCTGGTCACGAATGACATTGAAGATGCGCTCGAAGGCCTGCCAGGACCGCTGTTCTGCCGGAGCGGTCAGCTTGTCGGCGGCATCCGCAGGCGAGTTCGCCACGACAGACAGGGTTTTGATCTCATCCAGCGGACGCACCCGCCGGTGGTAAAAATCAGCCAGCGCCAACTGGGCCGACGCTTTGTCGGGAGCGCTTTCCACATACTTCTTCCAATCCGATTCCGCAGCGCTGAAATCAAGTTGCTGTTCATCTTCCAGGGCACGTAACGAGTAGAGATCGGCGTTGCTCGGTTGCTCGTTGTTGGGTTGAGGCTGGTTGGCCTGGGATTTGATCAGTTCGCCCAGGGCGGGTCGCGTCTCCGCCGGTGGACGCCGATACAAGACCATGCCGCCGGGCAGCTGCATAGCGCGGAAGAAGGCTGCCTCGAGCGCGCTTCCCGCCTCAATGTTCCGGATCCAGGAGGGCAGCTCGCCGCGAGCTGAGATCATCCATCCCGCTGCGGTGACACACAGCCCTACTCCGCAAAGACGCAGCCAACGCAGATTACGGAAGCACTTCAATCTGCACCTCCTGCGTCCCGATGTTGTGAGCGATATCTTCCGCCGTAACGGTCAGGCGGTAGGTCCCGGGGATGGTCTGATCGGGAATCAACAAGCGCCCCGTGTTGGCGCCCGCGCGTGCGTCCCAGTTGAGACCAACCGGAACCGCGCCTTCCAGTCTGGCTACCAGTGTGCGCGTTGTCTGGGAAGCGCTCACCTTGAGATCGACGGCCTGGCCGCGGTGATAGCGTCTGCTGCCCAGCTTGATCTGCACCACCGGCGGCTGGCTGGCAATGACAAACGTCTTGAATTCGCGATAGGTGCGTCCGGCCCGGTCGCGCAACAGCAACCGCACCGTGTAGGTTCCGTCCTGCATGTCGTTGGGAGCGAGAAATCGGGTCTGCCAGACGTCTTCCCCGGAAAGATATCGCAGGCGTTGCACCAGTCCAAAGGGGAACAGCGCGGTCACAGAAATAATGGATTCGTCGGTGTGCACTCTTAGCACCGGATCCCCGGGTCGAATCACGCGTGGCCGCAACAGCGCCCGCGGAACGGCAAGAAACGACGTGTAGGGCGTCACAAACTTGTATTGGCGCGCCAAGCGGATGATTTCATCAATGCTGGCCTGGTCTTCCCCGTCACGCTGGATCTTTTCCAGCAGCGCGTCGACGCGGGCGCGCGCCCACAAACGCGGCAGTTGAGGATGGTCGAGAGACCCGCCGGGCAAGCTGGCCTTAGCTGAAATCGCAAGAGCCGTGCCGTCCCGAACGCCATGAATCGCAAACCCCACATTCTCCTTTGCTGTCTGGTAACGTCCCACCCAGGCCGCAACCGACCCCGAGAACGCCGCCGCCTGAAGCGGATACACCGCGTCCACAGCTGCTTCCGGCGCGACTGCCAGTTGCAGCTGGCCCACCGGACTGCGCCCGATTTTCGACAAAAAAGAATTCAGCTTGAACTCCGCCGGCTCGGTCGAAAGCACATGCTCCAGCACCCCGTCCTGACGCGCCAGCACAGTCAGCAGCGGCAGGTTGGCGTCATCGCCGACGGCAAAAATGTATGTTCGCGGCCGGTCTGGCGTCCGCATGCGCTGCCAGTTTTCCGCATACCACTTGGCGAGACTTCCATTCTGGACAGGTCCGCGAGTAGCGCCGCCATCGCTGATCAATACGAGATAGAGATCGCCGCCGCCAGGCTTTTCACACTGCAGCAACCCGGCCTTCAGCGCGCCTTCCAGGTCGGTGCCGCCCCTCAGCTTGCTGGAGCGCACAAAATCCAGGGCGTGCTGCACGCTGATCGGATCGGCCGCAACCGCGGCCGTCTGAAAAGTCTGCACCTGGTTGTTGAACAGCAGTAAGTTGAAACGGTCCGCCGGCCGCAGCATGCGTAGCAGAGTTTCCAGGGCCTGGTAGCTGCGCTCCAGTTTTTCCCACTGCATGGAGAACGACGTGTCGAACAGGATGACCAGAGTCCTGGGCGCGCCCGGCGCGGTCGTTCCGTCAGGGCCTGCGGGCTGGCTCTTGCCCAATCCCAGCAACGCTTCGGCTTCCAGGAAGCCCGGCTCATTGCTGCTGCGAATGGGAGCCGTTTCGACCGGTGAAGGCTGTCCGCTCACCGGGTTTCGGTAAGTGAGAATCTGCAATGAGTCTCCGCTGGCACGATCAAACTCGTAGGTTGTAACAAAGTCCTCTGTGAGGTTTACGTTCTGCCCCTCGAAGTGTCCTCTCACCAGGTGGGGTGTGCTCTCGTCGATTTGCAGCGGAAAGCTCTTGGCGGCGGCCTGAAAATTTGCCGTAGCCAGAGCCGAATGCAGTTCGAAGTTGATCCGGAAATGCCGGGCCGCCTGGGCCTGGTAGGCATCCGGCCGCAGCGGAATCGCGAAATAGGATTTCAGGTTTTCTACCGGGATGGCCTGGTGGTATTCGATCTCCAGCCGCTTGGTTCCATAGGCGGGGATGGGAACGATGCGCGCGCTGAACACCGACCCGCGCTTGGCTTCCTCGGCGCCGCGTTCGCCCATCTGCAGCAGTCCCGGATCAATCGCCTGCTGTTTGAGCTGGGAGTAAATTTCCTCTGCCCGCTTGCGCTCGAGCACCACAGCCGGAATGCGCGTGGGTCCATCCCAAACCGCGAAGTCGGAAACCGTGGCCTGGCTGGGCAGCGCAAAAATGTAGTTCCCTTCTTCGATCGCACTGGTGTGGTTGGCGAAAATCTGCCGGACGAAAACTCGGGCGTCGCCGTTGTCGATGGTGACCGTGATTTCCATTTCTTCCAGCGACAGCACCGCCGGATCGGGCTGGGCCTTGTCACGCGGAATCAGAATGCCGGCATCCGCCAGGACCAGCGCTGGCGCCCAGAGCAACACCAGGACAGTGAGCAATGTTTTCTTCATGGATGCAGCTCTTGCTCGCGAACTCGAACCAGCCCGTTGTCCGTCCCCACATAGATGTAGCCGTCGCCGGCAGCCAGAGCGGTCACGTTCGAGGAAGGTAGCCCTTCCTCGATCGCAAACCAGCGCCCAGACTCCCGCTCATACACATAGAGACCCTGTCTCTGAGTCCCGGCGAAGACGTGGCTTTGGGTCACCAGCATGGCATTGGGATTGATTTCCGCCGCCCCCGTTGCCTTTTCAAAAGAATGAAAGTGGCCGGACTGGTCGAGCCCAAGCACGCCCGCTCCGTAGGTTCCCACCATCCATTCGGAATCCAGCGGAACCACGGCCGTGATCCAGCTATGCTTGAGTCCAGAAGTAGCGGTGGTGTAGTTGACCTGCACGTCGCCCTTCTCCAGAAGAGAGAGTCCGCCCAGCGTGCCCGCCATCAGTTCCGTGCCGTTAACGCCGAGTGCATACACATGATTGTTGACCAGGCCCTGGAATGCATACATGCTCCGCGCTCCCGCGGCGTCGAGAAAAGTCAGGCCGGCCGGCGTGGCCAGGGCCAGCCCGTCCTGATAAGGAGCGATATCGGTCACGTGATCCGCGATTAGCCCATCGGCGCGCGTCAGCACTTGCTCCTGCGCACCGGCCGGGTTGAAGCGAACCAGCCCGTTGGCAGTAGCGACGTCAATGGTGCCGTCCTTGGGATTGGGCAGAATGCGGTTCACACAGAAGACGTGATCATTCTCGATGTGGGTAACGTGTCCGCCGTCGGACTCCAGCCGGTCGAGGCCGCGATCAAAATAACCGACCCAGAGGCGCCCCTGGCTGTCCGTCGCCAGAGCGGATACGTTGCGGTCGCTCAGAATCGCGGCGCCCGGCTGCAGAATTCGTTGCCACCCGAAGCCTCCCGAGTTCATGCGATAGAGGCCGCTTCGGGTAAGCGCGAAAACAGCGTCGCCGGATTCGAACAACTGCCGCACTTCATCGAGCTGGAATGTCCCAGCTGCTTTGGCACCGGGGCGCCGGCCCTCCAGCGCGATCGCGATCACACCCTGATCTTCAGAGCCCACCAGCAGCTTGCCTGCGTTGGACAACAGTGCGGTCGCCAGAACTCCGGCCGCCAGGGTGCGGGAGAAACGTCCGCGCTCGAACACCGCAACGCCGTCCACGGTCCCAACGTAGGCCTGTTCTCCTGAGACCGCGATGGACTGGACCTGCGAGTCAGGCAGTCCTTGCGGTTCCGCAAAGGACTCGGTCTGGCCGGCATGCCAGTGAAGCACGCCGCGGTCGAGTGTTCCCGCCCAGAGGTCCGACTCGGTGCCCGCCAGAGTGGTCACATAGACGCCACTCAGGGTCGGATGCAGCGGAGTGATGCTTCTTCCGTCATAGAGAAGCACCCCGCGTTTCCTGGTGCCGATCAGCAAATGCCCCGAGTCTGCGGGCAGGATTGAGGTGATGCTGCGAGCATCGGCGTCTTGCGGCAGAATCTGGCGAAACCCGCGCCCGTTGAAAACCAGAATACCGTTCTGCGCGGTGGCCACGACCAGTTCCTGCTCTCGCGAATCGGCCAGCGTCGCCGGCGCGATCGCAACTGGAGGAGAGGAAGGCAGGTCGCGCCCGACCGCGTAGTGTTTCAGCAGAGTTCCGTGAAGGTCGTACTGCGAGAGCCCGGCGGGACCGGCTACGTAAAGGTCGTTCTGAAATTGGGCTGCCTGGAAGAATACTGCCGGCGTGCTGATCGGTTCGAAGTTCTGCTCCTGTGCGCCCAGGAAAGGCCGCACCGTAAAACGGATCTCATGCTGTAATCGAACTTCTTCACTGGCGGTTCGCAGGGCCCGGGACGCCCGCCAAGCCACCAGGCCGGCGAGCGCAATTGCG
>DASZHW010000130.1:0-1741 GCA_035937515.1 Terriglobales bacterium
CGAAGAAAGCCGCCAAGCAACTGGTGGGCATGGCATGAGCCAGTTTGGTGACAGTTTGGTGACAGTTGAGAGCAAATCTGCTGTAAGTCATTGAGGGCGCGTAGCTCAAACGGATAGAGCATCGGATTTCTAATCCGACGGTTGCAGGTTCAATTCCTGCCGCGCCTACCAACCTTATGCCTGTGCCGCTCCTCCGAAGAAGCGGAGGAGTTCCGTCGCAACCACCTCGGGATTGTTCAGCGGAATAAAGTGTCCGGAGTCGACCATGATGACTTTGGACTGAGGAACTAAGGCACAGGCTTGCTGCGCAAAACGTTCCGGTACGGCTTTGTCTCGTGAACCCTGGAAGATGAGGGTTGGAACCTTAAGCTGGGGCAGCATCGCGGGGATGGAAGCTAGAACCTCGGCGGGATTGCCCCACCGCAGAATCGACATCAAGCGCCAGGCGCCCAGCGGCCCGGAAAAAGGAGCGTGAAAGTCCTCGACGGTGTCGCTGAGCTCCGAGCGTTGTGGTTCCAGGGCGTAGCGCATCGCGACGTTCCAGAAGATGGCATTCACCGCCGGCGCCAGCAACTCGCCGAGCACCGGGCTGCGGATGATTCGGAAGAGATGAAAAGGCTTCAGCTCGGGAAAAAGCGCTGGCGAAAGCAAAGCCAACCGGTCAACGCGGTCCTGAAACCGGTGAGCATAGTGCACGGCGATGGCAGCTCCGGCGTCATGCCCGACGACGTGCCACTTCTCAATGTTATGTTCCACCCGAATTTGCTCGATCTTTTCGGCCAGGGTTTCGAGCTGCCGGAGACCAGAGGGGACCTTCGGAGTTTTCCCCAGGCCGGGCAGATCGACCGCCATGCAAGTGAAACTGTCCCGCATCTTCTGTACGACTCCGCTCCAGAGCTGGCCGCTCGTGGGTATGCCGTGGATGAACAAAACCGGATAACCCGCGCCGCGAGAAAGCAGATACATTGCATACCCCTTTCACAGCCAAGACGATTCAACCCTGCATTGCGGCGGCTGGCGTCAACCGTTTGCAGAGCTGATAGAATGCCCACGCGCTGGCCCGGAAGGCGCCAAGAAGTAAGCCAAGCAAGAAGGTGGAGAATATTCCCCTGGGTCTCAAGCGCGCATACACCACGTTCATGCTCCACGCGGGACTGGTGTAGGCCGTTCCCGAACGCCCCACGCCGATGCGATTCCTCACCGGCGGTTCATAGACCATCTTCTCGATTCCGCTGTTAAAAAACTTTGCCATCTGCAAGATGCGGCTGCTGTACGAAATCCTTGCTCGCAGTGGCAGCCTGCCCTGTTTGCGGTAGTTCACAATCAATCCGGAGGCTTCGGCCGCGTGCCGCAGAGCGGCGGTGACTCCGTTGGAAGTTATGGGATCGACCATGGACGCAGCTTCGCCGGCGATGAGCCAGTTTGCCCCGGCCACTCCGGCATACGCGCGGGAGCGGAAGGAAGTCACGTTTGGCGGGTCCAGGGGGACCTCTTGCAGCAGCTGTTCGAAGCGCGGGAATTTTATGAGCTGCTGTTTGAAAATGTCCTCGACCGAAAATCCCTGCTCGCGCTTGGCCTTGGTTGCCGCGCCCGTGCTGACATAACCGACGCTGACCACGTTGGGGCTGATGGGGATCTCCCAAATCCACTCGAGATATTCAGTGGGCGTGGGTTCCACGTACAGAGTGGTGCCTTCAATCGATTCAGGGACCGGGAAGTACGTCCACATCGCTACTTTTGC
>DASZHW010000131.1:0-43637 GCA_035937515.1 Terriglobales bacterium
CCGGGAGCAGCACAACTAGTTTTCGTCAGCGACCATGACCTCAACTTCCCAGAAGGCTAAGCGAATTACAGCGATGGGCACAGGCACATCGACACGAATTATGTGTCTTCTGGGGGAGGGCGTCTGGTGAGCTGAGCAACACTAAGATTTAGTAGCCAACAAGACCCACCGCCAGAAACACTGGCCGGTGGGTTTTTCTGTGTCCGCAATCCGGCGCCGCTCACAAGATTCAGAGACCACAGGGGGAGAGAACATGAACGACTTTTCGCAACCGGGCAGGGAAGAGCCAAGCTCGCGGCTGGAGTGCGTTGTCATGAAGTTCGGCGGCACTTCGGTGGAAGATTCGGCCGCCATTCGGCGCGCTTGTCAGCTGGTAAGCCAGCGCTCGCAGCTGCGGCCGGTCCTGGTAGTCAGCGCCCTGGCTGGCGTGACCGACCAGCTGATGAATGTGGGCTGGGCAGCGGCCGAAGGGCGCCTGGAAGCGGCCCGCGAAAGCCTGCAACTTCTCCGGCAACGCCACGAAGCGGTCGCAGGCGGGCTGATCGATGGCGAGGAATATAGCGCTTTATGCCAGCAGTTCGCTGTCGAGTTCACTGGCCTGGAGAATGTGGTGAGCCGTGTCGCCGCCGAGAAAGCGTTCACGCTCCCATCCCAGGATTGCCTGCTGGGCGGAGGAGAGTGGCTCTCATCGAGACTCGTGCACGCCGCGCTGCGCTCGGCCGGAGTCGACGCCGCCTGGGTCGACGCCCGCCAGTGTGTCATCACCGACGCCGCCCATACCCGAGCCACTCCGTTGTGGCAGGAGACGCATGAGCGGATGGAAGTGTTGGTGCTGCCGTTGCTGGAATCCGACCGCGTACCTGTGATGGGCGGCTTCGTGGGCGCAACCCAGGACGGCATTCCCACCACGCTGGGCCGGGGCGGATCCGATTTCAGCGCTTCGATCGTGGGCGCGGGACTGCACGCCCGGCGAATCGAAATCTGGACGGATGTGGACGGAGTCATGACCGCCGACCCGAATCTGTGTTCGGACGCGCGGCGCGTGGCGCGCATGAGTTTTGACGAAGCGGCCGACCTGGCGTACTTCGGCGCTAAGGTTCTGCATCCGGCGACGCTGGCGCCGGCCATGCGCAGCAACGTTCCGGTCTGGGTGCTTAATTCGCGCAATCCGGAATGCCCCGGAACCGAGATTGTGGCCCAGTCCCTCGTAGGGCAGTGGGAAGCTGAGGGCGGAGTCAAAGCGATTACCTCCAAGCGCGGCGTGGCCATCGTCGATGTGGAACCGGTCCGCTGGTTCGCGCCTGAGCTGCTGCGCGAAGTGTTCGATGTGTTCGAACGCCACCAGCACGGCCTCGACTTGCTTTCCGCGTCGCGCGGCAGCCTGGCGCTGCTCGTCAGTTCGGTGGCGGGGTTGCCGGCGATTGCGGAAGAGCTTAAGGGCCTGGCTCGAGTTCGCTGGGAAAACCACAAAGCCCTGGTCTGTCTGGTGGGAGAACAGATTCGCCGGCGTCCGGAAATTGCCAGCCAGGCGTTCCGCGCCATCGCCGGTATCGACGTGCGCATGATCTGCCAGGGTGCTTCGGAGCGCAACATCAGTTTCCTGGTGGACGAGTCCCGCGCGGTGGAGTCGGTGCAGCGCCTGCACCGGTCTTTTTTCTCAAAATCGGACGCCCCGGTGCACAGCGCCTCGCAGGCCATGTGCCAGGCCGGCGACGCGTGGCTGTGAGAGGACCGCTGCCGCGCTTCGACCACGATGGTTCCGCCGGGTCGCGATTTCCCCTTGACACCGGTGTCACATCCACTATCATTGATGAATAATTATTCACTCTTGTGAATAGTCATTCATATGACCAAGCCGCTGCGGCAAAAGATCATCCTGGAACTGCTGGACGAGCGCGCTGTCAGCAGCCAGGAGGATCTGCAACGCGTCCTGGGGCGGCGCGGGCTGAAGGTGGGGCAGGCCACGCTCTCGCGTGACATTCACGAGCTGGGCCTGGTGAAGACCGGGGCAGGGTACATGCTGCCCCAGAGAGATGCGATTTCGGAGCCCGCTCTGCCACCGGTGTCGCGGCTGGTGCGGGAATTTGTGCTGGAGGTCAAGCCGGCGCAGAACCAGCTAGTCATCAAGACCACCGTGGGCAGCGCGCAGCCCGTGGCTGCTGCGCTCGACGGCCAGGATTGGGAGGAAGCCATCGGAACCATCGCAGGCGACGACACCATTTTGATGGTGTGTTCGGACAAGAAAGGCGCGAACCGCATTGCGGCCCGGATCAAGGAGATGCTGGCCTAATGAGTGGAAAGCTCAAGACCGCGATTCTCGGCGCCACCGGCTATTCCGGTTTTGAGCTGGCGCGCATTCTCCTGCGCCACCCGCGTGCGGAAACTCCGGTGATGCTTCAGCGTCCGAGCGAGAAGGGCGCCAGCGGGAATCTGGCGGATATGTATCCCGCGATTTCGGGGAATGGGGGTTATCCTCTACAGCCGCTGTCATGGGCCGAGTTGCGGCGGCAAAAGATTGAGCTGCTGTTTCTGGCCACTCCGCACGAAGTTTCGCGCGCTCTGGTTCCCCAAGCGATTTCCCACGGCCTGCGAGTCATCGATCTGAGTGGAGCCTGGCGGTTGCGCGAGGAGCAGAACCGGGCAGTTTACGGATTCCAGGACTCGGATGCCGCCATGGCAGCCGATCTCATGGCCAAAGCCGTGTATGGCTTGCCCGAGCTCAATGCGGATCGCCTTCCCGGCGCGGCTCTAGTGGCCAATCCCGGCTGCTATGCCACATCGGTGATTTTGGCGCTGGCGCCGCTACTGTCCGCGGGCATGGTCGATCGGGAGAGAGGAATTATCTCCGACTCCAAATCGGGGGTTTCGGGCGCCGGAAAAGAGGCGACCGCCCGCACCCACTTTGTTTCCGTCGCGGACAATCTTTCCGCGTATTCCGTGTTTGGCCATCGCCACACTGGAGAAATTCTCGAGCAGTTAGGCCTGGAAGCGAGGCAGCTGATTTTCACTCCCCATCTTCTGCCCATTCCTCGCGGAATTCTTTCCACCATTTATGTGCACCTGAAGCGCGAGACGAACGCCTCGGAAGTGGAATCCTGCTACCGCGATTTCTATGCCGGCAAACGCTGGATGCGGGTTTTCGCCACGCCCAAGCTGCCGCAGATTCAGTTTTCCCTGCACACCAACTATTGCGATCTGGGCTTTTGCCTGGCCCCGGACGGGCGCCGGCTGGTGCTGGTTTCCTGCATCGACAATTTGCTTAAGGGGGCGGCAGGACAGGCAGTTCAGAACCTTAACCTCATGTACGACTTTAAGGAAGAGGAGGGCCTGCAGTTAAGATCGTGATCAAGCTCGGTGGGGCGGCGCTGGAAGACAAAGCCACGCTGCACAAGTGCGCTCATGCCATCGTCGAGTTGGCCGATGACGGACACAGTGTCACGGTGGTGCACGGCGGCGGGGCCGCTCTCACCCGCACCCTCAAGCTCCTGGGCAAGGAAAGCGATTTCGTCAACGGCCTGCGCATCACCGATGCAGAGACCCGTGACGTAGCGCTGATGGTGCTGGCTGGAATCGTGAACAAGAGCCTGGTGGCTGCGATCGTCGCCGCCGGGCGTCCTGCGATCGGGCTGTGTGGCGGAGACGGAATGGCTTTTCGGGCCCGCAAGAAACAGACCGAAGGATATGACCTGGGTTTCGTGGGAGAGATCGCTTCGGTCGAGCCGCGCTGGCTGGAAGCGATCTGGGGACTGGGCGGCATTCCTGTTTTGTCCTCGGTCGCGCTCGGGTCCGATGGCGAGTACTACAACGTCAACGCCGATCAGATGGCCTCCGCGTGCGCTGTAGCCTGCCGCGCCGACACTCTCATTTTCCTGACCGATGTGGCCGGCGTGAAAGACGCCAAAGGCGCAGTCATGCCATGGCTGAACACCAAGCAGATTCCCGACATGGTGGAGAACGCAGTGGTTGCCGGTGGCATGTTGCCCAAGCTGGAGGCGTGTGGCCAGGCGCTGCGGCGAGGCGTGGGACGAGTACGCATCCTGCCCGCCGCGCAGGCTGACACTTTGCCGCAGTTCTATCTCACCCGGCTCGACGGCGGCACAGAGGTGATCGTGGCATGAACCTCGCTGCCCTGGTTCGTTCCGAAGCCGAGTTGCTGCTCCCCACCTACGATCGCCAGCGTGTGCTGTTCGAGCGCGGCCGCGGGGTCTATCTGTGGGATTCGCGGGGCAAGCGTTACCTCGATTTTTTGAGCGGCATCGGGGTCAACGCGCTGGGCCACGGGCATCCCGTGATCCAGTCAGCGTTGAAACGGCAGGCCGGCCGCCTGATTCATGTGTCGAATCTTTTTTTCCATCCCTACCAGGCGGAACTGGCCAAGCGCCTGACCAAGATCTCAGGGCTGGACAAGGCATTCTTCTGCAACAGCGGCACCGAAGCCTGGGAAGGAGCGCTTAAGCTGGCGCGTGCCTTTGCGCGCACCCAGAACAACAATGGCCACAAGGCCAAGTGGCGTCTGCTGGCGTTGGAAAATTCGTTTCACGGCCGCACTTTCGGATCGCTGGCGACCACGGGACAGGAAAAATATCGTCATCCCTTCGCCCCGCTCGTGCCTGGAGTCGGTTTCGTCGCCTTCAACGATGTTGAAGACCTCAAGCGGCAGTTTGATGGCAGCGTTTGTGCCATCTGCCTGGAGACGATTCAGGGCGAGGGTGGGATCCGTCCGCTCCGCCCGGAATTCCTGCAGACCGCGCGCCAACTTTCTGAGCGCACCGGAGCGCTGCTGATCCTGGATGAAATCCAGTGCGGACTGGGCCGGACAGGCCGCTATTTTGCATATCAGCATTACGGAATTCAGCCCGACATCGTCACCGTGGCCAAGCCGCTCGCCGCCGGTCTTCCACTCGGAGCGCTACTGACCACCAACCGTGTGGCCGGCGGCATGCATCCCGGGATGCATGGCACGACTTTCGGCGGCGGCCCACTCGCCTGCGCCGTGGCCATCGAGTTTCTGCGCGTGCTTGACCGTACCTTAAGCCATGTACGCGAAACCGGAGAGTACTTCCACGCAAAACTGGAAGAGCTCAAAGCCAAACATGCCTGTGTGCGCGAGGTGCGGGGGATGGGCCTGATGCTGGGCATGAATCTGGATTCCGCCGACACCGCCAAAGCGGTCGTGGCTCAATTGCTGGACCGGGGCATCCTGATCAACCGCACGCAGGACACGGTGTTGCGTTTCCTGCCGCCCTACATCATTCAGCGCGCCCACGTGGACCAGGTAGTGCGGGCGCTCGATTCCGCGCTTAGATCTGCTGATTCAGAAACGAATTCCAAGAGGAAACCGCAGTCGATCGTGGCTTCCAAGATCATGAGAAGGAGATCATCACGTTGAGCATCCAGCCGTTTCAAACCACCCAGGTGGTACATCCGCCGGCGACAGGAGTGTTTCCCGGCCGCGATCTGGTGTCGATCCGCGACCTCAGCCCGATCGAGGTGGAAACCATTTTCCATCTTGCCGGCCTGATGAAAGCCCGTCCCTCCAATTTCCGCTCGGCGCTGGCGGGCAAGCAAATGGTGATGTTTTTCGAGAAACAGTCCCTGCGCACGCGTCTCACATTCGAGGCGGGAATGGCCAGCATGGGTGGTCACGCCATGTTCGTGGACCAGACTTCGGGCCGGCTCGATGCCCGCGAAAAGTTGAGCGACATCGCGCACAACCTGGAGCGCTGGGTGGACGCCATCGTGCTCCGCACCTACGCTCACAGCACGGTTGAGGGCATGGCTGAGCATGCTGGCGTCCCTGTGATCAACGCGCTCAGCGATCTGGAGCATCCCTGCCAGGCGCTGGCGGATTACTTCACGCTGCACGAGAGATTCGGCGATCTGAAGAAAATCTGCCTGACGTATGTAGGCGACGGCAACAACGTGTGCCACTCATTGCTGCTGACCGCGGCCATGCTCGGTTCGAAGATACGCATCGCCACGCCCCCGGGCTACGGTCCGGACGCGCAGATTCTTTCCGATACCCGGGAGATTGCGCAGCAGACGGGAGCGGTAGTGGAGGTACTCACCGATCCCCATGAAGCCGTGGCCGGAGCGGATGCGGTCTATACTGATGCCTGGACCAGCATGGGTCACGAAGACGAGGAGCAGGAACGCAATCAGGTTTTCCCGCCCTATCAGGTGAACGACGAACTCGTGGCCGGTGCGGCGTCGCACGCCGTCTTCATGCACTGCCTGCCCGCGCACCGCGGCATGGAGATCACCGACGCGGTGATTGATTCCGAACGTTCCGTGGTGTTTGACCAGGCGGAAAGCCGCCTGCACGTGCAGAAGGCCATCCTGTTACTGCTGCTCGGCGGCAAGGCGGGCCGCAGCAATGGAAGGAATGCGCATGCCTGAGAAAGTCGTGCTCGCCTATTCGGGAGGACTGGACACTTCCATCATCATCCCCTGGCTGAAGGAAAACTATTCTTACGACGTGATCGCGATGGTCGCCGACGTGGGCCAGGGAGACGACCTGGAAGCCGTGGTGGAAAAGGCCTACAAGACCGGCGCCAGCAAGGTTGTCGTGGAAGATTTGCGCGAGGAATTTCTCGCGGGATACGTGTTCCCCGCGCTCCAGGCCGGTGCGGTGTACGAGCACAAGTATCTTCTGGGAACTTCGCTGGCCCGTCCGGTCATCGCCAAACATCAGGTGGAGGTAGCGCTGCGAGAGGGCGCCACCGCGGTGGCCCACGGCTGCACCGGCAAAGGGAACGATCAGGTCCGCTTCGAACTTGCCTACCAGGCGCTGGCCCCCGAGCTGAAAGTGATCGCCCCGTGGCGAGAGTGGAATCTGAAGTCGAGAGAAGATTGCCTGGACTACGCCGAGAAGCGCGGGATTTCCGTTGCCGCCAGCCGGGAAAAGATTCACAGCCGGGATCGCAATCTCTGGCACATCAGCCACGAGGGCGGGGAACTGGAAGACGCGGGCAACGCGCCTCTCCCCAGCACCTGGCAATGGACCCGTTCGCCGCAGGAAGCGCCGGATCGGGAGGAGCAGGTGGTCATCGGCTTCGAAAAAGGGGTTCCGGTTTCGGTGAACGGCATGAAGCTGCCTCCGGTAGCCCTGGTCGAACTGCTGAATGAAATCGGCGGGCGCAACGCCATCGGCCGCATCGATCTGGTGGAAAACCGGTTCGTGGGCATCAAATCCCGCGGATGCTACGAAACTCCGGGCGGCACTTTGCTTGTTGCAGCACACCGCGAGCTGGAAGCGCTATGCCTGGAGCGCGATCTAGCCCACTTCAAGCAGCATATCGGGCTGAAATACGCCGAACTGGTTTATTTCGGCCTCTGGTTCACGCCGCTGCGCGAGGCCCTGGACGGGTTTGTCGAGAAGACTCAGCAGGAGATGAGCGGCACGGTAGGGCTCGCCCTGTACAAGGGTAATGTTTCCGTGGCGAGCCGCCATTCCGAGAATTCGCTCTATCGCACGGACCTCTCATCCTTCACTATGGGGGACAGCTACGATCAGAAGGATGCTGAGGGCTTCATCCGCATTCTGGGTCTACCGTCGCGTTCGCGGGCGCGGGCCCGGGCTGAAGCGGCAAAACCTGAGGTGGCTCGATGAAGATGTGGTCAGGCCGCTTCCGCCAGCCCCTCGACCCTTCTTTCGAGCGCTGGCAGCGGTCCTTCGATTTCGACCGGCGGCTCCTGCGAGAAGAACTGGCCGCCAGCCGCGCCCATGCGACCGCGCTGAAGAATGCAGCCGTACTGTCCGCGAGCGAACTGATCGCCATCCTGCAGGGCCTGGAACAGATCGGTGAACGCGCAGAATCATTCCCGGACTTCCTGGACGACGGCGAGGCTGAAGACGTGCATCACTTCGTCGAAAAGCAATTGGTGGCTGTGGCCGGCGAGGTGGGATACAAGTTGCACAGCGGCCGCAGCCGCAACGAGCAGATTGCGACCGACCTGCGTCTCTACGTCCGGGCCGCCATTGATCAGATTCGGGCTGACCTGGCGGATGTCCTGAGTGCTTTTCTCGAGCGTTCGGAACAGGCCGATGACGCCGCCATGCCCGCCTACACCCATCTGCAGCGTGCCGAGCCGGTGCTGGTCGCGCACTGGTTGCTGGGCTATGTCGAAATGTTTCTGCGCGACGCGGACCGGCTGGCCGATTGCCGCCGGCGCGTGAATCTCTGCCCCCTGGGCTCCGGAGCGGTCGCCGGGGCCACCCTGCCGCTCGACCGCCGCGCCATGGCGAAAGAGCTGGGTTTTGATGTGCCCACTGCGAACAGCATCGACGCCACCAGCGATCGGGATTTTGTGCTGGAGTTTGCCGGTGTGCTTTCCATCCTGGCGCTGCACCTGAGCCGCTGGGCGGAGGAGATGATTCTTTTTTCCTCGCAGGAGTTCGGATTCATTCGCCTGCCCGAGGCCTACTCCACCGGAAGCAGTGCCATGCCGCAGAAGAAGAATCCCGACCTGTTGGAGCTCACGCGCGGCAAGGCGGGCCGCGTGATCGGAGACGCTACCGCGCTCCTGGTCACGGTGAAGGGCCTGCCCCTGGCCTACAACAAGGACTTGCAGGAGACCCAGGAGCCGCTGTTCAATGCGGCCAACACCGTGCTGGCCCTGCTTCCACTGGTGACCGGCTGGATGAAGGCGATGGATTTCGACCACGAGCGCATGCAGTCTGCCGCGCAGTCGGGATTCATGAATGCCTGGGCTGCCGCCACCTATCTGGTGCGGCGCGGGGTTCCGTCCCGCCTGGCCCACGAACAAATCGGCAAAGCGGTGCAGGCTTGCATTGAAAAAAAGCGTGAACTTGCCGATCTGCCGCTGGAGGAGTTGCGCCAGTTGAATCCGGTTTTCGATCAGGATTTCTATTCCTGCCTCAACCTGCCCTCAGTGATCAATCTGCACGATGTTCCCGGCGGCACAGCTCCGGCGCGAGTCAAGCAAGCCCTGGCGGAGGCCAGACGAAAAGTGGAATCGATGCGGGAGGAAGTCCATGCGCACGCGTGAAGCCCGGCTGCCCGATGCCGAGCAAATACACGAACTGATCGCGGCCTACTCCGGCGACGGAACCTTGCTGCCGCGGACCTTTGCCGAAGTCTGCGAAAATGTCCGTGACTTCGTCGTGCTCGAAGATCACGGACAGATCATCGGCTGCGGCGCGCTGCATCTCTACGGCCCGCATCTGGCAGAGATCCGCTCCATCACCGTTGATCCCTCCCGCCAGGGTTCGGGCGGCGGCGAGCGCCTGGTGAAGGCCTTGCTGTCGCAGGCCAAGAAACACAGCGTCAGCTCCATCTGTCTGTTTACACGCATCCCGGAATTCTTTGCGCGCATGGGATTTGCCATGGCGCAACGGGAGGATTTGCCTGACAAGATCCACAAGGATTGCTGCGTCTGTCCCCGCTTCCACCAGTGCGACGAAGTTGCCATGGTGCGAGGTGAACTGCCCAAGTTCGCGATTCTTCCCCAGCCCGCCAGTTGGTTGGTGAAGCTCGAGGTATGAAGGTTCCGCGTCTGTCCCGGCAGAAGATCTACCTTCCAGCCGGATTCAGCTTCTCCGCCGCTGCTGCCGGTCTCAAGGCCAGCGGGCGACCCGACCTGGCGCTGGCTGAGGCTGGTCCCGGCACCACGGCGGCTGCCGTCTTCACCCGCAATCGAGTGGTTGCCGCGCCGCTCGAAGTCGGGCGTGCGGCTCTGGCAGCCAGCCTTGGCCGGGTGCGGGCGGTGATGGTTAACTCGGGCAACGCCAACTGCGCCACCGGCAGGGCTGGCATACGAGCCTGCGAAAAGGCTTGCCGAGAAGTGGCTTCGCTGTTGGGAATCGGCCCCGGCAGCGTGTTTCCTTCCTCCACCGGCATCATCGGCGTCCCCCTTCCCGTGGACAAGATTATTTCCCGGCTGCCCGAGCTGGTTGCGGCCCGGGAGGCGACGGAGCAGGGAATTGCCCGTTTTGCCCGCGCCATCATGACGACCGACACCCGCCCCAAACTGGCTTCCGCGCAGTTTCACTCGGGAAAAACGGCGGTCCGAATCCTTGGCATTGCCAAGGGAGCCGGCATGATTCATCCTCAGCTCGCGACCATGCTCGTGTACCTGTTTACTGACGTCGCGGCAAGCCCTGCTCTGCTGAGACATTTCCTGCGCCAGACGTGCGACCAGACTTTCAACTGCCTTTCTATCGACGGAGACACATCCACCAACGACACCGTTCTGTTGCTGGCCAGCGGCCAGACCGGAGTATGCGCCGGCAACCCGTCCGCCGCGAAGAAATTCGGGCAGGCGCTGCAGCACGTCTGCCAGTCTCTCGCTGAGCAGATCGTGTCTGACGGGGAAGGGGTACAGCACGTGATTAGTCTCTCGATCGAACAGGCCAAGAACCAGGACGAGGCCCGGCAGGTTGCGCAAACCGTGGCCCATTCACTGCTGGTGAAAACTGCGTGGGCGGGCGCTGACCCGAATTGGGGACGCATCCTGGCTGCGGTAGGAAGGTCCGGAGTCGCGATCGATGCCGCGCGGGTCAGCATCCAGATCGGAAGTCAAGTAGTCTGTCGAAACGGTGCTGCCCACATCTTTGACGAAAAGCAGGCGCATCAAGATCTATCGGGAGCGCGTTGTGAAGTGCGCGTCCGTCTGGGACGGGGTGCCGCCTCCGTCCGATATCTCACTACCGACTTGACCGCGGAATACGTCCGAATTAACGCCGACTACTCCACCTGAGTCCCGGAGTTTGGGTCTAGGGTTATTTCAGCGAATTTCGGGGGGAGAATACAGCATCATCCCGATGGCAGCTTCACCACGACGGATGTAGAACGGGTTTACCCCAACGCGAAGGAGCGAAAAGGCAGGCGCTGGTTACCTCCCCATAACCGGCCAGCGCCTGCCGCTCCTGTGAATGCCTCAGCGACCAGAGCCGGGGACTTTTAAGCCGGTTTCCGGTCGGGAAAAAACGTTCCGCCCGCCAGTACCGTTTCGACTGCCTGAATCAGATCGCGCGCCGCATCGGCCTTGGCCACGGCTCCGCGAACGCCCCGGGTCACAAGATGGGGAAGAAGGTCCTGCGACAAATGAAGGGAAAAGAGAATGACCGGAATCTCCGGCTGCTGCTTCCAGATCCGGTTGGCCGCTTCCAGGCCGTTCATCACCGGCATGGTGATGTCCATGATGATCACGTCAGGACGAAACTGAAGCGTCTTTTCCAATGCTT
Source organism: Terriglobales bacterium (assembly GCA_035937515.1). Taxonomy (GTDB): domain Bacteria; phylum Acidobacteriota; class Terriglobia; order Terriglobales; family Acidobacteriaceae; genus JAIQFF01. Next base: position 11,210 of record DASZHW010000131.1, read on the forward strand.
CCTCTCCGTTACTCGCTTCCGCACAGACGCTCCAGCCGGGCCGGGATCCGAGGAGATTCCGAATTCCCAGCCGCATGACTTCATGGTCGTCGGCAATTAAGACCCGGACGCGCCGGGGCAAAGAATCGTAGACCCTCGCTTCTGCCATATTCATGCCATTCATGCTCGCCAGCCTTTGGTTTGGGCTGACCAGAGAGCCCGGTGAAATATCCAAACTCGTATTTTCCCGGCACGCCACAGGCGCAGTCAGGACGGCCCGAGAAGTGAGGGGTTAAGATGCCCCAGCGTAAAGCGCGATCGCGGCGCGGCACAATGGCTCGGCCGTGCCGCTGCTGGCACGAAAGTGGTAAGGTAAATCCCCTATGATTCCGCTCCCGAACACGCGCTCGCCCCAACAAAAATGAAGAACACTCGCGGCCTCATCGGCTTTCTCGTTCTCCTCTTGCTGGCTCTGCCGCTTTCTTTCCATGGACAGGCCCAGCCCGCTGCTGACCTCGTCATCCGCAACGCCAAGGTTTGGACTGTGGACGAGAACCGTCCTACCGCGCAGGCGGTTGCAGTGCTCGGGGGCCGCATTGTTGCCGTCGGCTCCAACGCTGATGCCGATGCCTGGCGTGGCCCGGGCACGCGTGTCGTCGATGCCGCAGGCAAACTCTTGCTGCCGGGATTCAACGACGCCCACGTGCATTTTGTCGAAGGCGGCCTGGCATTGGACAGCGTGCAGCTCAACGACGCTACCAGCGCCGAAGAGTTTGCGCGTCGCATTGCTGAGCGTGCAAAGAAGACGTCAAAGAGTGAGTGGGTCACCGGCGGCGACTGGGATGAGACCAAGTGGACTCCAGCCAAGCTTCCCACCAGAGAACTGATCGACCCCTTGACTCCGGATACCCCCATATTCGTAAGCCGCTACGACGGGCATATGGCCCTGGCCAATTCAGTCACCCTGCGTCTGGCAGGCATCACCGCACAGACCCCTGATCCTCCTGGCGGCGTCATCGTCCGCGACTCTCAGGGCAACCCTACCGGCGCCCTCAAAGACGCAGCCATGGACTATGTCTCCAAAGTCCAGCCTCCACTTTCGCACGAGGAGCGCGTCCGGGCGACGCGACGGGCCCTGGCTCACGCCGCCTCGCTCGGCGTCACCAGCGTGCAAAACATGAATCCGGAATACGCTGACGTCGCCGTCTACTCCGAGTTGCTGCAGCGCGGAGAGCTGACCGCCCGCATTTATGCCGCTCCTCTCATCACTGGCGTCGATGACCAGGTGAAAATCGGCATCCGCCACGCCTTCGGCGATCCGTTCCTTCGTATTGGTGCGCTCAAAGCCTATGCTGACGGTTCTCTCGGCTCCGCCACGGCGTACTTTTTCGAGCCATTTCTCGATCAGCCGGACAACCACGGCATCCTCTCTGACGAAATGCATCCGGTCTCGCTGATGCGCGACCGCATGATGCAGGCCGACGCCGCCGGTTTGCAGATTTGCACCCACGCGATCGGGGACCAGGGCATTTCCATGATCCTCGATCTGTACGACGAAATCATCAAAGCCCACGGAGAGAGGGATCGACGCTTCCGCATTGAACACGCGCAGCACATGGCCGCAAAGGACTTCGATCGCTTCGCTCGTCTGCACGTCATCGCCTCGGTCCAGCCCTATCACGCGATCGACGACGGGCGCTGGGCCGAGCCACGCATCGGCCACGACCGCTCCAGCCGCACCTACGCCTTTCGCACTCTCCTGAACCATGGCGTCCGCCTGGCTTTGGGGACCGATTGGAATGTGGCTCCCTTGAACCCAATGCTGACCATCTATGCCGCCGTTACCCGCGCCACGCTGGACGGCAAGAATCCCAATGGCTGGTTTCCCGAGCAGAAACTCACGGTTCCGGAAACGGTCGCGGCTTACACATTGGGTTCCGCCTACGCGGAATTTCAGGAGAACGAGAAGGGCTCAATTACGCCGGGCAAGCTGGGTGATATGGTTCTGCTCAGCGACGACATTTTCTCGATCGACGCCGCCAAGATCCGCGATGTGAAGGTCATGACTACGTTCGTGAACGGGAAGATTGTTTTTGACTCCAGGAAGCCAACCGGGCCCTAGGTGGCCGTTCGGGCCGCTGCAGCCGGCCGTTTTCGCGCCTTCCATTGGCCGAGAGGCCCGAAGTTTTCCACAGCCGGCATGTACTAACGGCGATCTTGACTTCATTCCGATTCGGGCGTACCTTCCACTAACGTTTTTTAAGGCTCGGTGCGGCACGTGAAAAGCCGCTCCTGTAGCCACTTCTGAGCCGTTCGGTGCAAGCAGCGACGCCATTCCTTGTGGCGGGCCGAACCGGCATAACGAGCTTTTTGCGCCCCTCCCAGTAGTGAACAACCTGGCCGAGGCCGAAGTGTGGCTTCGCGCGTGCACGGAGGTGCAACATGAAACACAAGGGTTTGCTGGTCGCTCTCGGTCTGGCCTTGACTCTCAACGTAAACACAACAACGCTCATGGCCCAGCACGATCCCGGACCCCGCGGGGGCGCCCCAGGGGCTGGCGGACCTTTCCCCAACATCACTACCGACGAGGAGTCCTTTTTCACCCACGCCCTGAGTACCTTTATGGAGGTGGACTCGGTAAGCGGAGGCGTGCCCGGAGAAACCGGATCCGGCTTGGGGCCGACATTCAACGGCAATAGCTGTGCACAGTGCCATGCGGCGCCCGCCGCGGGCGGCAGCAGCCCAAGCGTAAACCCGCAGGTCGCCCTGGCCACTTTAGACTTCGCCAAGAATACGGTCCCTTCATTCATCACCACGGAAGGCCCGGTGCGGGAAGCGAGATTCGTTCGTAATCCCGACGGCTCACCCGATGGGGGTGTGCATGGCCTGTACACAATCAGGGGTCGGAGCGACGCTGTTGGCTGCGACCTGATGCAGCCAGATTTTGCCACGCAACTGGCCAATAACAACGTGATCTTCCGGATTCCGACGCCCACTTTCGGGCTGGGTCTGGTGGAAGCCACGCCCGATTCCACCCTGCAGGCAAATCTGGCGGCCAATCAGGGAGCTAAGTCCCAGCTCGGCATCGCGGGTTCCCTCAACACCAGCGGCAACGACGGCACCGTTACCCGCTTTGGCTGGAAAGCCCAGAACAAATCGCTGATGGTTTTCGCCGGCGAAGCCTATAACGTGGAGCAGGGAGTCTCCAACGAAGCCTTCACCAACGAACGCGCTGCAGTGAAGGAGTGCGTTTACAATACCTCGCCCGAGGACTCCACCAGCATGGGGAGTGCGACCGGTACGGCCGCCGAGATGTCATCGGATCTGGTGAACTTCGCTGCCTTCATGCGGCTCTCGGCGCCACCTGCTCCCGGGCCCTCGTCGGCTTCGACCAAGAACGGCGCGAGTCTGTTTAACGCTGTAGGTTGCGCTCTGTGCCACTCCACCACGCTCACCACCGGGCGGTCCAAGGTGGATGCCATGTCGAACTTCACCTACCATCCTTACTCCGACTTCGCGCTCCACCACATGGGGTCGGGCCTGGCGGACGGCATTAGCCAGGGTGCGGCCGGTCCCGATCAATTTCGGACGGCACCGCTCTGGGGTGTCGGACAGCGCCTTTTCTTCCTGCATGACGGACGCACTTCGGACCTCTTGAAGGCCATCGAGGCCCACGCCTCCGACTGCGACTCCCAAAGCCGTTTTCGCCGTTCCAGCGGCGGGAGCTGCGGCTCGGAGGCCAACGGCGTGATCCGAAAATTCAATTCGCTCAGTCATTCACAAATGCAGGACGTTCTGGACTTCCTGCGATCCTTGTAACGTGCCGGCTGGTTCACTCACATATCGCGGAGGGCTCGGGTGATGCTCTCCGCGATCTTCTTTGCTGTTCGCCGCGCGCGGCTCCGCGCCGCTTTGATGGCGTGCGTTCTCCTGGTGGCGCCTCCAGGATTGAGGGCGGATTCCACCGCCTGTGAACCATCTCCCAAGATCCGTCTCGAGCTGGAAACGGCTTCGGCGGCAGTGGCTGGCGCTCCAGACTTCGATCATCTGATCGCCCCATTCCTCGCCCTCCGCCGGCAGCACCCCAACAGTCTGCAGGTTCACGAGCGCTATCAGGACACGGTTCAGCGCTATGGAATTGAAGGGCACCTGAGAGCGCTGACCGAGGAATACCAGGTGCTCTCCATCCAGCATCCTGACGAGCCGATGTACCGCTATCTCTATGCCCGCAGCCTGATGGGGCGCAACACTGCCTCCGCCATTCAACAAATGGTGGCCTTACTCGCCGATCAGCCCGACTTCTCACCGGCGCACCGTTCCCTGGCGGAGATCTATGCTTCTGACGCGTTCCGTAACCCCGATCAGGCGAAGGTTGAACGCGACCGTTTTCTGGCGCTTTGCCCGGGATCGGTCCTGGCGGCGCGCCCCGGGCCGCTTCCGGAGCCGAGCACGTTGATCGATCAGGCCGAACGCGTGCTCGCCGAAAACGGCGACCCCAATCGCATTGCCGCTCTGGCCCTACAGGGGATACGTGACGACGAGCGGCGGCTGCAGCACATTCGCCCCTTTGATTGGTATAGCGTGGACTTCAAGCGCCAAAGCCAGCGGGAACTCCAGGCCAAATATTGGAGACTCTGGAGCCTTCAGGTCCGCTGTTACCGCCGGGCCGGCCAGACGGAAAAGGCCTCGGACTTGCTCACCTCGATGGACCAGAGGGTGGCAGTACTGCTCATGGGTTCCGACCCAGGTTACTGGGATGCGCTAGCCACGCTGGCCCGCTTGTATGAGGAAGGAAATCAGAAAGATCTGGCAACGCTTGAACTGGGCTCGATGCAACAGTTTCTAACTGCGCATCCCGACCCGTCGCGGGCTGCTCAACTTGACGACCTGCGAAAACGAGTCGATCCGCCAGTTCACTAACTAGTCCTCGTCTCCGGCCTCAGCAAATCCTCCATAGTCTCCCGCCGCCGGATGAGCTTTGCCGCCTTGCCATCGACCAGCACTTCGGCCGGCCGTGGCCGGGTGTTGTAGTTGGAAGCGAGCGCCATGCCATAGGCTCCGGCATCCAGAATAGCCAGCAAACCGCCCTCCTGGGTCATTGCCAGCTTGCGCCCGCGCGCAAAAAAATCTCCGGTTTCGCAGACCGGGCCCACCACGTCCACGATCTCGACCGGCGCTGCGTTCTGATCGAGACGCACCGGAAGGATTTCGTGATACGCATCATAAAGCGATGGCCGGATCAAATCGTTCATCGCTGCGTCGACCACCAGAAACTTCTTGGTTCCGTTATTCTTGCGATACAGGACCTGGGTGAGCAGAATGCCGGCCGGCCCCACGATCGCCCGGCCCGGTTCCAGCAGCAGATGGACTCTGAGCCCGCGTAGCGGGCGCTGCAATGCCGCCGCGTAATCTGCAGCCTGCTGCTCAAACTCAGCCGATGCGGTGCCCTCATAGGCAATACCCAGGCCGCCACCCGCATCCACATACGCGATCTTGTGACCGTCCTGCTGCAGCGCTCGCACCAGTTCGGCCACGCGTTCCATGGCAAGTCCGAAGGGCTCCACGTCGGTAATCTGTGAGCCAATGTGCACGCTTACGCCGGAGATCTGCAGATACCGGGTCCCGGATGCCTGCGCATACAGTTTTCTAGCCTCGGCGATGGGAATGCCAAACTTGTGCTGTTGCAGGCCGGTGGAAATATACGGATGCGTGTTGGCCGGTACGTCAGGATTTACGCGCAGCGCGATCCGGGCCTTTTCTCGGGTTCGCGCGGCACACTCCGCCAAGCGCCAAAGTTCTGATTCGCTTTCCACGTTAAACAGCAGCACTCCAGCTTTCAATGCTGCCTCCATCTCCCCGGCGGTCTTGCCTACACCCGAGAAGACGACTTTCTTCGCGGCCCGCCGATCCACACGCAGCACCCGTTCCAGTTCGCCTCCGGACACCACATCGAAGCCGCACCCCATTCCCGCCAGCAGCCGAAGAATGGCCAAACTGGAATTCGCTTTCACCGAATAGCAGATGGTGTGGGGAGTCTTGCGGAAAGCGCGCTCGAAGCTGCGCATGCGTTGGCGGATTGCGGACGCGGAATAGACATAGAGTGGCGTGCGGAAGCGCTGGGCCACGCGGTCAAGGGGAAACTGGTCACACTCCAGCACTGCCCCCACCGGGCGGCGGCGAAGGATTCCCTTGCGGATTTCGCGGTAGGAAAAGGCCGGCGGGCGGCCCTCGCTGCCGTGTACCGTGCGGTTCACGAGCTCCCGGCTTTGGCTTTCAGCTTGATTGCGACCACGGTCTGATCGTCGAACGTCTCTTCCCCGGCGGCGTGTTCCTTCACGGCCTTGAACAGCGAAGTCACCACGCATTCGGCCGACACCTCGGCGCAACCCGTAATTACCTCATGCGCCCGCGTGCGTCCGAACATGTCACCCGCCCGGTTGCGTGCGTCCAGAATACCGTCACTGAAAAACACGAACATGTCACCCGGCTTGGCCTTGAACGTGAATTCGTCGTACTCGGCGTCTTCGAACAGACCCAACGGGAGGCCGGTGGCTTCGATCATCTCAATCTTGCCGTCGTGGACGTAGAGCGGCCGGGGCAGCCCCGAATTGGCTACTTGCAGAGAATGGTTTTCGTCGTTCCACACCGCGTAGATCAGCGATACGAACTGACCCTCGATGCGCCGCTCGCCCAGGGAAAAATTCACCGCCCGCAGCATTTCCGCCGGTCCAGGCTCGATCGGAGCGTGCGAGCGCAAAATGCCGCTGACCAGCGCCGCGTAAATCGCCGCCGGCGCGCCCTTGCCACTGACGTCCCCGATGACCATCGCCAGGCGAGACAACGAATAATTGACGAAATCGTACAGGTCGCCCCCAATCGCCCTTGCCGGCATGAACTTGGCAGCCACTTCCAGGCTCGCCATCTTGGGCAGCGCCTGGGGCAGCAGGCGGAATTGCAGTTCCCGGGCCAGAGCCAGGTCCCGCTCCAGACGCTTCTCCTGGCGCGCGATCTCCTCGTACAGCCGGGCATTTTCGAGGGCGATCGCCACCTGCGCGGCCAGCGTGGTGACGGTGCGCTTGTGGTCTTCCGTAAAAAATCCCCGCCGCGTGTGTTCCAGGTCCAGCACCCCGATCACTTTGTCCTTGTAAATCAGGGGGACGGCCATCTCCGAGCGCGTCTCCGGATTCAGCCGGATGTAGCGCTTATCTTTATTGACATCGGGCACCAGCACCGCCTCCCGGTGTTGTGCGGCATAGCCCACCAGTCCCTGGCCCAGGGCAAGCTCGCTCTTGAGCTGGATGCTTTCCTGAAAGCGCAGGGAGAACCGGTGCTGCAGTTTTTCTCCGGTCGCGTCCAGGAGCAGGATGCTGAACATCTGGTAGTCGATCAGGCGGCTGAGCAGTTCGCCAACACGCTTCAGCAATTCGTCCACATTCAGGATGGAAGTGAGTTCCCGCGCGATCTCGTTCAGCAACACCAGGGTGCGCGCCTGTCGCGTACTGCGCGTGTACAAGCGGGCATTCTCGATTCCGACCGCCATTCGCGAACCGATCAGGGTCAGCAGGCGCTGGTGCTCTTCGGTGAAGCGGCCGGGTTCCTGGGCTTCCAGATTCAGCACCCCGATCACCTGGTTTTTTATGATCAAGGGCACAGCCAGTTCCGAGCGCACGTTAGGAACGGCGGAGATGTACTCGGGATGCTTGGAGACGTCGTCCACCAGGATCGCTTCCCGCCGCTGCGCCGCGAGTCCGGTCACGCCCTGGCCGATCTTGACCTTCATCTTTTCCGCGACTTCGCGGGCATAGCCGACCTGGAAGCGGATGCGCAGATCATGGCTCTTCTCATTGACCAGCATGATGGCGAAAATTTCATAGTCGATGACTTTACGCACCAACTCTGCTACCCGCCGCAGGGTAGTGTCCAGGTCGAGCGTGGTATTGACCACGTCCGCCACTTCGAGCAGAAGAGGCTCGACCTTCAACTGTTCAGATTGAGTCGCTGTGATTTCCACGAGCTTTCATGATAACAGCCGGTACAGCCTGAATTCCGATTCGGCAGTTGATGATTCTTGAACCCCGGACCAATCCCGGAGAGAAAGAGCATCCGCCCCTGCATCATTCCCGCGGCACGACGCATATGTCGGGAAGATTCCGGTACTTTTCAGCGTAGTCCAGTCCATAGCCGACCACGAACTCGTCAGGAATGCTGAACCCCACGTAGTCCGCCTGGATGGGCTGCTTTCTGCGCGACGGCTTGTCCAGGAGCGCGGCAATGCGGAGGGACTTGGGCTGGCGCGCCAGCAATAGCTTTTTCAGGTAGGTCAGGGTCAGCCCGGTATCGAGAATGTCTTCCACGAGGATGACGTTCTTGCCGATCATGGACTGGTCCATGTCCTTGGTCAGCCGCACTTCGCCGGTCGAGTCCCATCCTGTTTTCAATTCCTGCGCCGGCGTCGGCCGGTTGCCATAGCTGGAAACTCCAATGAAATCGAAGGTGCTATCAATCTGCAACTGGCGGGACAGGTCGCTGAGAAAGATGGCTGCACCCTTCAACACGCCCAGAAGGACCACCGACTGTCCGGCATAGTCGCGGTTGATCTCGGCGCCCATTTCGGCCACACGTTTGGCGATTTGCTCTCGAGGAATGAGGACCTTCAGCTCAGTCATGGCGATTCATATTAAACTAAAGCGCTAAACTGAGGCGCAAGGAGACGCTGTGGCCAAGAATGACCTGATTGCCGCGTGGCGCATGGGTGGAATCACTGTTCCCGCCGTCGAAGATTACCTTTACTCGCTGCTTCCTCCGCGCGATGACGTTCTGTCCACGATCGAAGGCGAAGCTGCCAGGCGCGACATCCCCATTGTCGGTCCGGCCGTGGGCCGCATTCTGTACCAGTTGGCCCTGATGATCAACGCCAAGACCGTGTTCGAGCTGGGCTCGGCGATCGGATACTCCACGATTTGGTGGGCCCGTGCCGTGGGCCCAGACGGGCGGGTGGTCTACACCGATGGCGACCGCAAAAAAGCCGACGAAGCCCGCGGCTATTTCGAACGCGCCGGGGTGTCCAGACAAATCTCCGTCCGGACCGGTGACGCCCTTGAAATTCTCTCCGAGGAGAAGCAGCAATTCGACGTCATTTTCAACGACGTAGACAAAGAAGACTATCCCCGCGTTTTCAAGCTGATTCTGCCGCGCCTGCGTAAAGGCGGCTTGTTCGTTACCGATAACGTTCTATGGAGTGGGAAGGTCGCAAAGAAAAATCCGTCCGAGGCTTCGACCAAGGCGATACTGGAACTGAATCGCCTGTTGTACAGCTCGCCCGACTTTTTTACGACCATCCTGCCCATTCGGGATGGCGTGGCAGTAGCCATAAGAAAGTAAGAACTGAGAACCGACCCCATCCAACTGACACTTGTTCTCTATCTCAGGACTTGCTTCCGATAAGCGAGCGCGTCCTGAACCGGCGCTCGACTAGATCGACTTCACAGGTATGAGCGTCACGTCTTCCACCAGCCCCACTTCTTTCTGTAGAAATGGTTCGGCATAGGTTACGCCGCCCAGCATTCCGTAAAACCGCGCCATGGCCTCAATCCGGGAACGAATTTCCGCTTGCGCCGGGAAAATTCCTTTTCCCGCCTCCTGGTCGCCGAATTGCGACTTGTAAGCCATCAGCGACTGAAGCCGGGCTTCGAACTGCTCGGTGATGTCGACGACAAAAGTCGGTCGCACGTCGTAGTAGAGCGTGGCATAGATAATTTTGAAGGGCCGGTGCGCAAGAAGTTCGGTAGTGCCGGCATCCTGCCGGCTGTCCCGAGGACGTCTCGCCCTCAGATGCGGGGAGGCGCCAGTCAGGTCTGAGGTAACTTTCGCGGGCGAGTCGCCCGCGTCCAGGTCAACATCGAGTTTGGCCAGGCCCGCCAGGAAACAGGCTTCGTATCCCAACACGGACGCCGTGTAGTGGTCGGGATGCCGTCCCTCCCAATAGGGAAGGATCATCACCCGCGGCCGCTGCTCGCGAATTACCCGCACAGCTTTCAGCCGATTTTCCCAGGTGTTCTCGACTCGCCCGTCGGGGATGTCCAAAGCCTGCCGCCAGGCGACGTTCAGAATCTTTGCCGCTTCAGCCGCCTCGCGCGCGCGATCCTCTGCGCTCCCTCGCGTTCCCATCTCGCCCTGGGTCAGATCCAGGATTCCTGTCCGGTATCCGCGTTGGGCCATCTTGAGCAATGTTCCGCCGCAGGTCTGTTCTACGTCGTCGCGGTGAGCGGCCAGGGCGAGGATGTCGAGTGGAGGCAAGGACATGTCAGTCGGCAAAGAATACAGACATGGTGGAAGAGATAGCAAACTGCACGGTGCGCTTAGGAAGGCATATGGAAATCTGCGATCAATCTGCGATCAGGCCTGCGATCAGGCCTTGACAAACAAATCCCGGCGGCGCATCTTGTGCTCCACCGCATTTTGCCCGCGCGGGCTGGAAAGCCGCCTTCGGGGCCCGCCAGGCCTGTTGCAGGAGGCCAGCATGCTTTCGGAATCTGCCATACAAAAGTTCAGGGAATCCCATCGCGGTCAAACCTTGATTCCTGGCGAGCCCGGCTATGACTCAGTCCGGGCTGTTCCTAACGCCATGATCGACCGCCGGCCGGCGCTCATTGCGCGCTGTGCTGGCGCGGCTGACGTCATCGCATGCGTCCGTTTTGCACGCGAGCACGAGCTTGCAATTGCGGTTCGCGGCGGTGGTCACAGCGTTGCCGGGAAGTCGGTTTGTGAAGGTGGTCTCATGGTTGATCTCTCGGCCATGAAGGGCATCCGGGTGGATCCGGTCCGGCGAACTGCGCGCGCCGAAACCGGTCTGAAGCTGGGCGAATTCGACCGCGAGACGCAAGCCTTCGGTCTGGCCACGACGTTGGGGGTGGTCTCAGCGACCGGCATCGCGGGCTTGACGCTGGGCGGGGGCTGGGGCCATTTGCACGCCAAGTATGGTCTCGCCATCGACAATGTCATCGGGGCCGACGTGGTTACCGCCGACGGTCGCCTGCTCACCGCTAGCGCTGCAGAAAATCCGGATCTCTTCTGGGGCATACGAGGCGGCAGTGGCAACTTCGGGATCGTGACCTCGCTGGAGTACCGCCTGCACGAGCTCGGTCCGGTGCTGGGTGGAGCCGTGTTCTATCCTGCGGCAAAAGCGAAAGAAGTACTGCATTTTTGGCGGGAGTTCGCAGCAGGCAGCCCCGACGAACTCGTCACCCAGGGAGGTTCTTTCACTCTTCCGGATGGCGTTCCTGTATTTGGCATCGCTGCCTGCTATTGCGGGCAGCCTTCGGAAGGCGAGAAGGTCTTGCAGCCCTTGCGGACCTTCGGTTCGCCGATCGCCGACGCCTTCGGCGTCATCTCCTATCTACAATTGCAAAGTATGTTCGACCCGTTTTTCCCGCCCGGACGCCTCACCTATGTGAAATCGAACTTCATCCGTGACTTCAGCGACCAAACCATAGACGCCCTCGTGCAGTACGTGGGCAAGAGTCCTTCTCCGCACACCTTTGCGCCGTTCATCGAACACTGGCACGGAGCAGCCAGCCGCGTTGCTCCTACAGATACGGCTTTTCCCCATCGGCAGTACTCCTATAACTTTTTTGCCTGGTCGAACTGGGTGAGCCCATCCGACTCGGAAAAGAACATCCAGTGGACACGCGAATGTTGGGAAGGTATGCGGCCGTTTCTGGTCGCAGGCTCTTATGGCAACTACGCTTCAGACGAGGGGGATGCGGTCGCGCGCTCAGCCTACGGACCCAACTACGACCGCCTGGTCGCTTTGAAGAACAAATACGACCCGACAAACTTTTTCCGCCTGAACCATAACGTCAAGCCGACTCAGGAGAGCCCGGTGGCACTCAGCGCTTGATGCATGGAAGCGACCGGCTGTGCATGGATGATCCGGGGTCAGTCCAGATTCCCTTGTTCCAGCACAACGTTTTCGCGCACGATCAAGCGATGCGCTGCCATTTCCTTCAGTGTCGGCAGCACCCGGCTCACGTGTTCGTCGGTATCCACGAAGATGAGGATCACGGGCAACTTACCTCCCGCATCCACCAGATGCGAGGTTTCCACCTTGTGCCGGCCCAGGAATCCCGCTACCGCATGAATCGCAGTCGCGGCATAGACGTTCTCCCGGCGGAGATAGTTGAGAATCTCCATATGCAAAGGACGGTGATGCCATTGGTCGGCTTCATTGAGATACATCGTGACCTGCACTGCCATGGCGTTTGGCATTTTACAGCACTCTCGCCAGCGCCATACCGGCCAGTGCCCCGCCCAGGCACAGAAGATTGTTGCTCAAGAAATTGGTGAACATCAGCAGCCATTGTCCTTGCTCGAAATAGGCCATGGTCTCGAAGGCATAGCTGGAAAAAGTGGTGAACGCGCCGCAGAATCCCACCACGATCAGCAGGCGCCAACGCGGATCCACCAAGACCCGCTCCGAAGTCCATATCACGAAGAACCCGACGATCAGACTGCCTGCAATGTTGATGATGAGAGTTCCGTAGGGAAAGACGGGCCCCATCACCTGGGCCGAATAGCGGCTGAGGAAGTAGCGGGCGTTGGCGCCGGCAATTGCGCCCAAGGATATGACGAGCACGTCGAGCATGGAGTTCTCCCCTACAGAGATTGTAGGAGTTATCGGCCCGATGCAGCTAACCGCAAGACCAGGCGGTCATGGCGAACTCCATCGCCGTCATTAATTTTTACCACAGACGAGCCTGACAAGCACAGAGGCTTTATGACCTCAGTAATCTCTTGTCCATCCAGCTACTTTTTTCGCTCTACCAGGTAGCGCGCCAGATCCTTCAGCGTCTCCGCTCGCGGGCCGAACCCATTCAACGAGGTGAAAGCCTTGCCGACCAGCGCTTCCGCTTTCTTCAACGACTCATCCACCCCGAACAACGCCGGGTAAGTTGCCTTCTCCGCCGCCTTGTCCTTACCGGCGGTCTTGCCGAGTTGTTCGGACGTCTGGGTCACGTCGAGCACGTCGTCCACGATCTGGAACGCCAGTCCGATGGACTGCCCAAACGAGCGAAGCGTAGCGGCGGTCTGGTTATCCACTCCGGCGTAGATGCCGCCGCTGACTACGCTCGCGCCGATCAGGGCTGCCGTCTTGGAGCGGTGGATGTACTCCAGCATGGCGAGATCAGGCTTGGTGTGCTCCGCTTCCAGGTCCACCACCTGGCCGCCAATCATTCCCTCGACTGTACCGGTGCCGCGCGCAATTTCTTCAATGATACGAACCCGGGATTCGGCCGGGCACTGCAGCCGCGACAGGACTTGATACGCCTGGGTCTGTAGAGCGTCTCCTGCCAGGATGGCGATAGCCTCGCCGAACTCTTTGTGGCAGGTGGGGCGGCCCCGCCGCAGATCGTCGTTGTCCAGCGCCGGCAAATCGTCATGGATCAGGGAGTAGGTGTGCAGCATCTCCAGCGCCGCACCCAGCTCTTCAATACCTGGGGGCATGGAACCGGCAACCATGCGTCCGGTTTCCATGCACAGAATGGGGCGCAGGCGCTTGCCCCCCGCGAACACACTGTGGCGCATGGCCCGATGGATGGAGACTGGATGCTGCGTAACCGGCGGCAACAGCCGCTCCAGCGCCGCGTCCGTCAGCGCCTGACCCTGCTCCAGAGTCTGCTTGAGCATGCGGGTGAGTATAACAAGGGCCTTCCACACGTGGTCCGTGGATCCAACCAGTTCACGATGTCTATTTGCGGGAAGGTTTTTCCGCCGCAGGCTCGAAAGCTTCGGGCTGGAGCTTGCCATTCTGCTTCAGCAGGATCTCTACTTTGCCTTCGGCGTCTTCCAACTCTTTGCGGCAGGCGGCGGAAAGCTGCATCCCCTCTTCAAACAACGTCAGAGATTTCTCCAGGGGCACTTCGCCCTTTTCCAGCTCCTGCACGATCTTCTCCAGACGCTCGAGGCACTCTTCAAATTTTGCCAAGGGATCCGCTCCTGCAACTATTCTAGTCCACCGGACTCCGGCCCGCGGCCGCTGTCGATTCAGCCGGAATGCCTTAGGCCGAGACTGGGCGGCGAAGTCCCCAGCGCCTCCAGCACGTCCGCCGCCGAGGTGTATCTCCCTGAGGGGGCGCTGATCTGGGCTCCCTGCACCATGTCGCGTACTGCGATCAGCATCTCGCGGGCGATAGCAACGCCTTCCTCGCGCGCCGCTTCCGGAGTCCTGGCCCGCGCCATGCGCTCCAGGATGGCATCGGGCACCGAGACGCGCAGCTCGTTCTTCATGAACTCCGCATTACGCACACTCACCAGTGGCCAGATGCCCGCGATCACCGGGATTTTGCAGTGCTCGATGCGGCGCAAAAACGCCTCCAGCAAACCGAGATCGAACACCGGCTGGGTCACCGCGCATTCGGCTCCGGCTTCGACTTTGTACTCGAAGCGCCTGATTTCCTCGTCGATATTGGAAACTCCGGGATTGGCGCCGACGCCGATCACAAAGGAAGTGCCCACTCCGATCGGGTTGCCGCCGATGTCGAGCCCGCGATTCAGGTTGTGCACGATGTTCACCAGCCCGATTGCGTCCACGTCGAAGACCGCCGTCGCGTCAGGGTAGTTGCCCATCTTGGGAGGGTCGCCCGTGATGCAGATCAAATTATGGATGCCCAGCGCCGATGCTCCCAGCAGGTCCGACTGCATACTCAGCACATTGCGGTCGCGGCAGGTGTAATGCAAAATGGCTTCGATCCCCACTTCCTGCTGCACCAGCAGGGACAGGGCCTGGTTGCTCATGCGCGCCGAAGCCCGCGGGCTGTCGGGAATATTGATGGCATCCACGCCCACGGATTTCAGGAAGCGCGCTCCTTCAATTTCCTTGCGGATATTGGTTCCCTTGGGAGGAACGATCTCCACCATGGTGAGAAACTCACGGGCGGCGATTTTCGCGCCCACTCGAGACCGATCCCTGAGCGGCACCACCGGAGCGGCGGCCAGGGCGGCCTCGTCCTTCACCTGGGAGGGCATCACTTTGGCCCGCGCTTCATTCGCGCGCAACGCCGACTTCATCACCCGGATGTGGTCCGGGGTCGTCCCGCAGCATCCCCCCACCAGCCGCACTCCTGCCGCCACGAATTTGCGCGCGTAGCTCGCCATATACTCAGGCGAGCACAAGTAGATGTTGCGCCCTTCCACCGATCGCGGCATGCCGGCATTGGGTTGCGCCGCCAGGGGCAGGGAAGTGAGCGCCCGGACGCGTTCGATCACGTCCAGCATGGCTACCGGGCCCACACTGCAATTGCACCCGATTACGTCCGCGCCCCAGCTTTCAATCCGTGGCGTAAAGCTCTCCGGAGTTGAGCCATCCAGACAGTTTCCGTCTTCATCGATGGTGACGTGGGCCACCACCGGGATCTTTGGGTTTACCTCCCGGGCCGCCAGAATCGCCTGGTGCAGTTCCTCCACATAGCCGAAAGTCTCGAGCATGAGAAGGTCTATCCCGCCCTCCACCAGGGCTGCGATCTGCTCCCTGAAGGCGGCGCGAGCTTCCTCGAATGAAGTCTTGCCCAGAGGTTCGATCCGGACTCCCAGCGGACCCACCGAACCGGCCACCCAGGCGTCGAAGCTCTTGGCTGCCTCTTTGGCTATCCGGGCCCCGGCCAAGTTAATCTCTCTTACCCGGCTCTCCATGCCATGGCGCGCCAGGCGGAATGAATTTCCCCCGAAAGTGTTGGTTTCAATGATCTCCGCACCCGCCTGCAAATATTCATGATGGAGATCGCGGATGAGGTCGGGTTGCGAGCAGTTCAGCTCGTCATAGCAGCGATTGATGAAGATTCCCTTGGCATAAAGCAGCGTCCCCGTCGCTCCATCGCACAGGACCGGGGATCGCTTCAAACGGTCAAATAAATCAGCAGGCATCTCTTTGAGAATACAAGATGAAGACCGGTTTTGCATCCCGCTGATGGGGGACGCGCCCGGACTCGGCCCTCGATGCACCTCTGCTATAATCCGGATTCTTGCATCTAACTCTCCATTCCTCAAGGTTCTGGGAGTTCCGGGTTTGAAGAAAGCCGCCTTCGTTATTCTGGTCTTGATCGCGGCCGGCGCCGTGCTTGTCTCGTGCGGGAGCTATAGCTCTTCCAACCCGACCAACCAGCCCCCGAGTACAAGCAACTTCCGGGTTTTTGTTTCCAATCCTTTGTTTCCGAACGGCACTTCGACTTCGCCGGTCCTGAATGTGGTGGATGCTCTTCAGGACCTCCTCCTGTCGTCGGTGGTCTCGGTGGGCACGAACAGTCCCGACCCCGGCCTGATGGTCCTTTTTCCCAACAAGAGGTTCACGCTGGTGTTCAGCGCCTCGAACAAATCCGTCGTAGTGGTCAACAATTCGAGCGAGGCACTGGCTCAAAACAAAAGCAATAACGACATTTTCATCACTTTGGCCGGCACAACCGACAGTATCGTGGTGACGCAGGACAATGCCCGGGCATTCGCAGCCGTCCCTGACGCGACGGTGGCCGGTCAAGCTCCCGGGCTGCTCGAGGCGCTAGACTTGTCCAATGGCGTCGTTTCCGCGGCCATACCCGTTGCCGGCGCGAGCTACGTTGCGCAGAGTCATAACGGCAACCGCCTTCTTGTGTTTGGCAATCGGCCCAGCACCATCACGGTAATCTCGCCCAGTTCGATCGGTACCGCCGCGGACCCTCGCACCGATGTCCAAAGTCCCTTGTTCGACCATCCCGTCTGGGCCGTTTTCAGCAGCGATGATTCCACCGCTTATATCCTCAGTTGTGGCCTGGAGTGCGGAGGCACCACAGCCAGCGTTACCGCGCTGGATATGAACACCAACCTTCCCGGAGCTACCATTCCAGTGGACGCTGGCACCATCGGGCTGCTTTCCGGGAATACGCTCTATGTCGCAGGTACCAAGCCCGGAACCAGCTGTTCAGCTTCGACTACCCCGACCCTTGCTCCCACCTGCGGAGAAGTCTCGATCGTGGACCTGGGCTCGGGAACGGTTACCGCTTCGGCCACGATCACCGACGGTTCTCACAACCGGATGGAAATGGGCGCAAATAACCAACTCTTCATCGGCGCCCGAACCTGCACCAATCTCAACGTTCCAGCCAGCGCCGGCAATACGGGCGAGATCCGCGGTTGTTTGTCGATCTTCAACATCGCCAAATCCACCGTCGTGGTTCCGGCGGTTACGGGAGATGTCACCGGGATCCAGCCCATCAGCAATCGCAGCGTCGTCTACGTTGTCGAAAGCGGGGAAATCCAAATCTACGACACCACCACGGACAAGCCGCAAGCCACTCAGGTCGACATCATCGGCCAGGCGGTGGATTTGAAGCTGGTGGACTAGAGCCAGCGGTCAGCTTTCAGCCGTCAGCTTTCAGCCATCAGCTCCCGGTGTTAGCGGTCAAGCTGGCTTCCCGTAGGGCTCAGCCTTCTCTTCGCGAATTCTTAGCGATGTTTGCGGTGAGAAGCCTTTGACCTCCCGGAAACCAAGCCTGGTTGGCTGAGAACTGACCGACTGAGAGCTGAATGCTTATTTTTTTGGTTCCATCACCAACTCATGCTGCCTGGATGCCGCGACGGCGCGCTCGGAGTACGGCAGCGTAAAGGTGTAGCCCTCGTACCAGGGCCTCCACTGATCCATGTAGTAAGGGCTCAGGAAATTTCCTGCTTCTCCAGTCACCAGATTGAGCGTCGATTGATCCAGATCGGACAAATCCACGGTCAGGCGCTCCGACGGCCCATGGCTTCGAGATACCGCCTTCACGGCGTAGCCGCTACCCGACTGCGGCTGAATTCCCGGCCCGCTCCAGCGCTGCACGACCGGAATTCTCCCCAGGATCGGATGTTGAATCTCCACCGGACGAAACCATCCCCACTTCCATGAATTCAGCTTTGCAGGAGTATCTCCAGCGCCCACGGCAGCTTCCACCGCCGCTGCCAGAAGATCGTCATAGGCGGCGTACGCCTCGGGCAGCCAGCGCTTAGGCTGATGTTGCAGCACATTCTCCAGCCAGACCGATTGCATGCCCCAGGAATAAGTCTTCCAGCTTAGACTCGCAGCCTCAGCCTCGGCATCTTTGGGTGCGGGACCCAGCTTGGGCTCCAGCAACAGACGGCTAAGTTCGATTCGAGCCCGATAGGCGATTGTGGGCGCAGCCGAATCCGCCGTCATTCGTCCATCCCAACCCCGCATGAGTTCCGCCGCTTCCTTCACGCGCGCGGAAGCATTCTTGGCGTGATCCACGGCGTAGACGAACCGGTCGGCAAATATCTTGTCGACTTCGGAATAGATATCGGTCTGCAAGACCAGCATGTCGGCGGCTGAGAACTTCTTGCCCGACTCCAGCACCCGGTAAATTCGTGCCGATCGCCACGGCGCCTCCCATCCTGTGCTGATCGAGTAGGGGTAGTGATCCGGCGTGATCCGGCTGTTGGCGGTGGCAATAATCCCCGGTGGGGGATTGTAGACACTCGGCAGCTTGTCGAAGGGAACGTAGCCTGTCCACTCATGCGCGTTGTCAGCGCCATTCTCGGGCAAACTTCCGTCTCCCGAGGTGCGGACCGGTACCTTGCCCGTGGCCTGGTAGCCAATATTTCCGTCCACGTCGGCGAACACCACGTTCTGCCCGGGAGCGTCAAAGGCCGAGAAGGCCTGCCTGAACTGTTCCCAGTTCTGCGCCGAGTCCACTTCAAAAAACGGATCATGGGTGCCGTCATACAGCGTCCAGCGCAGCGCCAGCTTGCGAGTTTCGCCGGGAACCAGTTCGGTAATGATTGGCCCGTGGCGGGTCAGCTCCACATCCACGACCACGTCCGCTTCTCCCTTCACGTGGATCACTTCGCGGCGGTGCTCGGCGGCCTTCCATCCTTCCGGCGTCTGATATTTCCCGTCCGCGTTGAAGGTCTCGACATACACGTCTTCCACCGTGGGACCAATATTGGTGAAGCCCCACGCGATGCGTTGGTTATGCCCCACAATGACGTAGGGTAGGCCGGGCAGCGTGACTCCCGCGGCGTCAAGATTGCCGCAACGCAAATGCGCTTCATACCACAGGTTCGGCATCTGGTGCCCCAGGTGCATATCATTCGAAAGCAGCGGCTTGCCTGAAACCGTGTGAGCTCCCGAAACCACCCAATTGTTCGAACCCATCACCGCGCGTGAGTCCGGGTCCGGGGTTGACGGGTGAAAAAAGTTCGCGAGCGCCGGAATCGCTATTAGCCCGGACACTGAACTGGTCGCCGGACCGCGTTGATCGTCGTTCTCGTCGCCGGTCTTCGGATCCGGATGGGGCCGTGCCACCGTCGGAGGGCGGTCGTGCCAGGAAGAATTCACATACAAATCTGCGGTCAGCTCGGGTCCCAGCTTGGCCAGTATCTTTTCGCGTTCGAGGGCGTCCCGATAGGGATAGTGGTTCAGGTCTTTCACCATCTGGGCGGCGACCAGCGTGGAATCCTCCGGCGCCCAGGGACGCGGAACATAGCCCAGAATGCGGAACTCGATCGGCACCCGGTCGCGATGCGACTCGATGTAGGCATTCACGCCCCGCGTGTAATCCTCGAAGTGCGAGCGATTCGTCGCCGAAGCTACCTCAAACGCCTTTCGTGCCGCCACCCGCAACCCCAGAATTCTCTGTTCGCGATCGTGCTTGACGAATTCCTTCCCCAGCAGTTCGGAAATTTCCCCAGCCGCGAATCTCCGCATCATGTCCATCTGCCACAGCCGGTCCTGCGCGGTTACATATCCCTGGGCGAAAAACAGATCGTCAAAGCTGGCAGCGTCAATGGTGGGAACACCGTGCGAATCTCTGACGACCCTGACCTGCCCGGAGAGTCCTGAGACTCTTACCGTTCCATCCAGTTGAGGCAGAGCAGAACGCGCGACCGAGTACGTCCACGCCAGCCCTCCCAGGACCGCGACCAATACCGCGATCAGCAGGTACCCAAGAATCCGCGCGAGGGGACGCGGGCTGCGAGACGGGGATACAGGAGTAGTGATGGTAGCCATGGTGAACTCTTGATTCTATGGCGTGCCTTCGGCCAAGACAAATGACGGTTCTTCGATGGAGCTGCGAGCGCTCCCTCTGATGACGGAAAAGGTGCGAGCTTACTCTTTGGTTGCGCCGGCAAATCTTTTTTGATAATGTCCGCCGCATTCGGCCCTGCCTCAGGGGCCGTGAAATTCTGGTTCGGGCTCACGGGCGGAGAACGCCTGCTACCACTTCTCTCGCAGGAGGCTGACGCATGGTTCTTATCCCGGGGCCGGAAGCCGCGAACGTTTCCGGGGCGGTGCTGCCCGCGAGTTTGTTGTGGCTGCAACGAGGCGATCCCAATCCGCTTGCCGCCTGCGGTTGTCTGGGTTTCTTCGGGATTGTGGTCGTCGGCATCATCGCCCTGAATATCGCCCTTCTCATCTGGGTGGCCAAAGACGCGAAAAACCGCGGGATGGAAAACCCTGTCCTATGGATGATTCTGGTTATGTTTACCGGGATCATTGGCCTCGTCATCTACCTGTGCACCCGGCCGTCGGGCATCCTGGTGCCCTGCGCCCGTTGCGCCAACAAGCGTCTACCGGTGAGCGCCACATGCCCACACTGCGGAAATGCCTGAGGCACCCGGGAACTTATCTGGCGCTTCTCGCCCTTGGCCTGGGGGCTGCCTTCGTGGATAGCTTTCGCCCTCCCGACCGTCAGGTGTCAGCTCACGTCTACGTTGCCATGGTGCGCGCCTACCAGACCGCGGGTCGGCCCGTGGTGGCAGGTTTCGTCCAGTGCCGCTTCCGCCCCAGCTGCTCTCGCTACTCGATCGAGGCTGTCGAAAAATACGGGCTGCGAAGGGGTCTGGCTTTGACGTCTGCCCGCCTGTGGCGATGCCGCGGAAGCGTCCCGCTGGGCAGTGATGATCCCCTTCCGTAGCTCCGACTGTGGTGCGGGGTGTGCTGTGTTCACTGGCTGTTTGCGGCTGAGGGTTCAGCCAGTTACGGAATGGTTTCAAGTGCTACTCAAGCTTCCGCCTTTGCGATTCTGTTTGCCTTATACCCCTGATTCTGCTAACTTTCGCCGTCAGGTAAGAGCGGACCGCTCGGTCTAGTTCAGTTCCCAAAAAACGAGTGCAAGGGGGGTACCAATGGCTTTTTGTAGCGGGTGTGGAGCGCAAATCGCGGATGGCACGACCATGTGTGCAGCCTGCAGCAGCCGTGCGGCGGCGCCTTCGGCCGGAGCCGCCCCGGGCACGACCGGCGGAATGACGGATAACGTTGTCGGCATGCTCGCCTACATCACCATCGTCCCGGCCATCATTTTCCTGGTGATGGAGCCCTATAACAAGAGCCGATTTGTACGGTTCCACTGTTTTCAGATGATTTTCTTCTGTGTGGCGATGATTGCCATCTGGATCGGCCTCACCATCATCGGCTTCGTTCCGGGGTTGATCTTTATCACGTTCCCTCTGCACATGCTGGTCTGGCTGGGCTCGTTCATCATCTGGATCATCCTCCTGATCAAGGCCAACCAGGGCCAGATGTTCAAGCTGCCGATAATTGGCGACCTGGCGGAGAAGCAAGCCAACGCCATGTAGTTGGAGCGTCCGTCGCCGTTGCTCTCGCCTGCGCTTTGCGAATGACCGGTCTCCGCTGCCCCTTTGCCGGAGACCGCTCAACTCTCCTCCCTTGACAGAATTTCTCCGGGATGTCATTCCTATTAGCTCCTGGTCCGCATTCCTGCCGCGGCGCTTCGGGTGCGGCTTGCGAGATCTCGAAGGGAACGTTTGAGAGTTCGCGTCTTCTATCACGACAAGTGCTTTGACGGCGCCTGCTCGGCCGCCCTTTTTTCGCGCTTCTACCGGGAGCGGATCCGGAACGACGTCTCTTTCGTATTCTCCGGCCTGCTCCATCGCGCCGGCTCCCTGTTTGACGAGAAGCAGTTCGATGGCGACGAAAACGCCATCGTGGATTTCAAATACTCCAGCTCTCCCAAAATTACCTGGTGGTTCGACCACCATCAAAGCGCCTTCCTGACTCCGGAAGACGCGGCTCATTTCGAGCAGAACCAGAGCAACCGCAAGTTCTACGATCCTGATTTCAAGTCCTGCACCAGCTTCATCGCCACCATCGCCGAAGAGCGTTTCGGCTTTAATCCCGCGCCGGTGGCCGATCTGGTGTATTGGACCGACATCGTCGACGGGGCCATGTATCCCGATGCCAAGACTGCGGTGGAGATGAAGGCTCCCGCCATGAAGCTCACCATGGTCATCGAGTCGGCGCAGGAATTTGGTTTCGTGCCCCGGCTCATTCCCCTGTTGGCGACCAAACCGCTGGGGGAGATTCTGGAAGAGCCTTTTGTGGCCCCCCTGCTTGAGCCACTGCTGGCCCGTCACTGGCGTTCGCTGGAGGTTCTGCGAGAGCGCATAGAATCCAAAGACAACACCCTGTTCTTCGACGTGTCCGATCAGGATCTGGAAGGCTACAACAAATTCATCCCGTACTATCTCCATCCTGAATCGATCTACAGCGTAGGCCTGAGCAAGAGCAGCTTTCGGGTGAAGGTTTCCGTGGGATCGAATCCCTGGGCGCCGGCCGAGCCGAGGGTGAATCTGGCCAAGGTATGCGAGCGTTACGGCGGCGGCGGGCATGCCCGGGTCGGAGCCATCTCGTTTGGCGTCACCGAGGAAGAGGCCGCGCGCAAGGCGGCCCGGGAGATCGTCGAGGAACTGCGCGCCACTGTCCGCGCCGGAAATTAAGCGTTTTCCGCCTCCGTCCTCCGGCTTTGTGCTCTGGTGAAATCCCCTTGCCACCATCGCTCTCGACCGCTGATGCTAGGATGACCCAGAACTTCGTATGGCCGCCACCCCCGCTCCCAGCCCCGATGCCGTCATCCTGCGCGCTGAGCATCTCGGCCGGACGGTTCCAGGCAAAGTCCTGGTTCAGGATATTGACTTTGCCGTACGCAGGGGGGAAGTGCTGGCCCTCTCCGGCCCCAGCGGCTCGGGCAAGAGTTCGCTATTGCGGCTGCTGAATCGCCTGGATGAACCCACCTCCGGCACCGTGTTTGTCGAAGGCGTGGATTATCGCAACATCGCACCCCGCGAACTGCGCCGTAAGCTGGGCCTGGTCACGCAACGCCCCTATTTGTTTCCCGGCACGGTAGCCGACAATTTGCGTTTTGGTCCAGCCCAGCGCGGTGCCCTCTTGTCGCAGGAGGCCATCGACAACCTGCTCTCCGAAATGGGACTTCAGGGTTACTCCGGCCGTGACGTCGCCCACTTGTCCGGAGGCGAAGCCCAGCGCGTTTCCGTGGCCCGCACCTTGGCCAACTCTCCCCTGGTGCTTCTGCTCGACGAGCCCACCTCGGCCCTGGACGATGCGGCCAAGCTGGAAGTCGAATCCTCCATCCAGAAGGTTGTGCGCGATCAGTCGCTTACTTGTGTCGTCGTCACCCATGATATTGCCCAGGCGGCCAGACTGGCCCACCGGGCGCTGCTGCTCGACTTCGGCCGGATCGTGCGAGCCGGTTCCGTCAGCGAGGTGCTGCATGCTTAACCACTTCTTTCACACTCAATTGCAACTGGGTCTGGCCCAGGCGGCGGTGGCCGCATTTGCGGCTTTTGCTGTCGTCCTTCTGGCTCGACGGCGGGGCATTCATCTGGAAGGGGAAACCCTCATCGCAATGCTGCGCGGGTTGGTGCAGATCATCGCGGTCGGTTCGGTTCTGGTCATTCTTCTCCGCGCACCTCGCTGGACGAGCGGTTTCCTGCTGACTGCCATGATCGTCGCCGCGGCCGCCACCTCCGCCCGCCGTGCCAAAGGCCTCCCCGATGCCTTTCGGGTTTCCTCCTGGGCCATCGCCCTCGGTGCCGGCTTCGTGATCGCCCTGATGACCTTTCTGGGAGTGATCGACACCGCGATGACGTCGCTGGTTCCCGTCGGCAGTATGCTGATTGCCAACGCCATGAACACCAATAGCCTGGCTCTGAACCGCTTTCGCTCCGACGTTCTGACCCACGTGGGCGAGGTCGAGACGGCGCTGGCCCTGGGCGCGGAACCCCGGAACAGTGTCTCCCCCTACGTGCAGGCGTCCTTCGAGGCCAGTCTCATCCCGGCCATCGACTCGCTGCGCTCCCTCGGCATTGTCTGGATTCCCGGCCTGATGGCAGGCATGTTATTGTCGGGCGCGCGTCCGGTTTATGCGGCGGTTTATCAGTTTGTGGTGCTGGCCATGATCTTCGCGGCTTCCGGATTGACCTCGCTCACCAGCACCCTGCTGATTCGCGGTGGGGTATTCTCCAAGGCGGAGCAGTTGCTCCTGCAGCCAGGAAAATCATAGCCATTTCCTCATGACCCAGACCCCACATTTCCATCCTGTCAAACATGAGACTGTGGTGCGGCTTCGCCGTGCCGCGGCGATTCGCGCCGTTGCTTCGCTGGAGCTGGGAAAGGGTTTGCTAGTGCTGCTGCTCGGTTTTGGCGCAGTTTCGCTGGTCCACAAGGACGCGTGGGACGTCGCCGAAGCCCTGCTCAGGTTCCTGCACGTCAATCCTGACCGACACTACGCCCAGGTGTTCCTCAACCTCGCCGACAACATGACAGACGCGAAACTATGGGGTCTGGCAGCCGTTGCCCTGGCCTACTCGATCATCCGTTTTGTCGAGGCCTACGGGCTCTGGCTCGAGCGCGCTTGGGCAGAGTGGTTTGCCCTGATCTCGGGCGCATTGTATGTGCCATTCGAAGCCTATGAACTGGTGCACCGGCCGACACCGATTCGCGCCGCGGTCCTGCTGATCAATCTTGGCATCGTGTTCTACATGCTTTATCTGCGGCTATCGGCGCAGGTGGAACCGGCTCCGGAACCGGAACCGTCCGGCTAGGCGGAGGGCGGGGACTCAGGGCAGTTGTTCCGGGAACATTCCTGGGTGAAAATCTCCAGCAAGCCTGAGTGCAACACCAGTCAACTTCCGGCTCAGAGCCTCGCGCAGATAGAAGGCGAGCATTCTCGCGGCGACTGCGTATTCCAGTCCCTCGGGCCGCACATTCGAGATGCAATTCCGGTCCGCGTCGGTTCGGCCGGGACCGGGCGCCCAGGTAAGATACACGCCCAGGCTATCCGGCGAGCTCAGTCCGGGCCGTTCGCCGATCAGGACCACCGAAATTTTCGCTTGCAGCGCTGCTCCGATCGCATCCCCAATCGCAACCCGCCCTTGTTCGACGATGCAGATTGGGCCTACCGGCCACCGAGCGTCGAGGATTCGCAACACGTCGTCCAGGAGCGGCATCGCGTGGCGCGCCACGGCCAACGCGGAAAGACCGTCAGCAATCACAAATACTACGTCGCAAGCAGCGGCAGCCAGTTTCGCTGCTGACTCCGGACTCAACACTCGTCCTAGTTCCGGATGCCGCAAGTAGGTAGCCCGGTCGGGAGCGGCGCTTCGGAGTACACAAAATGGCAACTTGCGCTGACGCAGAGCGTCCAGGAGAGAGGGCACGTCGAGAGCAGCGTGGACTGCATCGCGAGCCTGAGCATGGGCCAGTTGGAACGCGAGCACCTCGTCCGTCGCCAGGCTGGAACCGGCGCGCTTCAGGCCGACCCGCGCCGCAGTGTATTCCCCCAGGTTTCCGGTCAATTTCGTCGTCATGGCTAAGGCCCTGCATTGACGCCTGCGGGCAACAGTCCGTTCACCGTAAGGCGCCGGAATTCGCCGCGTTCCAGCCAGGCTTCGAACTCGGGCGCCGGCCGCAATCCCAGCGCCGATCGCAGATAGAGCGCGTCGTGGAACGATGTGCTCTGGTAGTTCAGCATGATGTCATCCGCGCCCGGCACTCCCATGATGTAATTCACTCCGGCCACGCCCAGCAGCGTGAGCAGCGTGTCCATGTCATCCTGGTCGGCCTGGGCGTGGTTGGTGTAGCAAACGTCGCAGCCCATGGGGAGGCCGAGCAACTTGCCGCAGAAGTGGTCTTCGAGTCCGGCACGAATAATCTGCTTGCCGTCATAAAGATATTCCGGTCCGATGAAGCCGACCACGGTGTTGACCAGCATGGGACGATAGCGACGAGCCACCGCATAGGCGCGGGCTTCGAGCGTCTGCTGATCACAACCATGATGGGCTCCCGCCGAGAGCGCGCTGCCTTGTCCGGTCTCGAAGTACATGATGTTGTCGCCCACCGTGCCTCGGCGCAATTCCCGCGCCGCCTGGTGCGCCTGGTCCAGCAGCGCAAGATTGATCCCGAACGATGTATTGGTGGCCTCCGTTCCCGCGATGGATTGAAAGAGCAGATCAATCGGCGCGCCTTGCCGCAACGCTTCCATTTGTGTCGTGAGATGCGCCAGCACGCAACTTTGGGCGGGGATGGCAAACTTCTCGCGCGCATAGTCGACCAGCCGTAGCAAGGTGCATACGGACGCAACGTTGTCGGTGGCCGGATTGATGCCAATCACCGCGTCCCCGGAACCGAGAGAAAGTCCATCCACGATGGAAGCCGCAATCCCTACCGGATCATCGGTGGGATGGTTGGGTTGCAAGCGCGTCGAAAGCCGTCCGCTCAAGCCCACCGTGGTCCGGAAGCGTGTTACCACCCTGATCTTTCGGGCCACGGCAATCAGATCCTGCGCCTGCATCAATTTGGATACGGCCGCCACAATTTCCGGTGTCAGACCAGGGGCCAGCGCGGCCAGGGCTTGGCCGGAAGCCTGTTCGTCCAGCAGCCAGTTGCGGAACTCGCCCACCGTAAATGACGCGATCGGCGCGAAGGCGGCGTCATCATGGGTGTCCACGATCAGCCGAGTGACTTCGTCCGCTTCATACGCAATAACAGCTTCATCGAGAAAATGGCGCAGGGGAAGGTCCGCTAGCACCAGTCGCGCCGCCACCCGCTCTTCGGCGCTGGCGGCAGAGATGCCGGCCAATTCGTCACCCGAGCGCAGCGGCGACGCCTTCGCCAACAATTCTTTCAAGTCAGCGAAGCCGTACGTCGCACCACCAATCGTGTGAGCGAAACGCATGGATTGAGAGATCGGGTGTAGTAGTTCCGCAGACTATTATGCCTTGTCAGCGAGCGCAGAGCGCCCCGGGTGGGCCAGCGGGTGAAGAAAGACTGTGAGAGCCGCCACGGAAGGTCTTGTAAGGGAGTCGAGCCCAATCAGGAGCAAGGCAAGCTCGAACCTGCGGTTGGGCAGGGATTCCTCTGTGCAAGACCCCGCGAGTCCCGATTCTCTGGCTCTCGGGGGGCCCTTAGAGGGAAGGCCCTGAATTCTCCAGTAAACGAGCCATTTACCGGCGGAAAAAGCAATTTGGTCGGTTTTCCGACATCGATCAACATCAGCCTTCTCATGCCCTGGCCATCTGTCCGATCCTGTCACCGGACATCGCGTGAGTCATGCCGGCAGACGTTTGGAGTTTGCCGGAATTGATGGGATTATTGAACTCCTAATCTATTGGACGATCAGATGAAAGAGTTTCCAGGCAAACGAAGCGTCGCGCAGTCGCTGATCCAGTTCGCTCTCACGACGGTGATCCTGATGGCGCCTCTGCGGGCGCAACAGATTTCCCTGCAGGCGTTAGTCACTCCCTCCACGATTATCCTGAAAGATGGCCATCCCCTTGTCTTTGCCCTGCACGGCTTCATCGAATTCAAGTCGCTGGCCGAGCTGTTTCCGTATGTTGACTCCCAGACTCGGCGCTGGAAATCCCTCGATGACGCGCAGCGCCAGAAGCTTGCGCGTGAGCTCCTGCGCCGCGGAGTGGAGAGCCGCGTCGTCTCAATGACGGACGAGCGCCCGCTCGAAACTCTGTTAACCCACACCAGCCAGGAGGTCCGGCAGGCCCTCGCCGCCGTGAAGGACCCTGTCCCGGCCGGTTATGCGGAGGCGTTTCTTGAGGTGCAGGAAAAATGGAAGCACTCGCTGAATTGCTGGAGCGCATCACCATCCATTCCCGGACGCGTGCTCTCCAACTGGTATCCCATCGAGGAAGGCATCCAGCTCTACGGCGCGGCCTACGATTCGACCGAACATTTCTGGCAGGCGGTGAAGTATCATCCCGACGCCACCGTGGCCGATCTGACCACACTGCTCGGTCTGCTTGAGCAAAAAGACTGGACGCCCTGGCTGGCGCGGCTGGAGGGCGATCCCACGATTTACCTGCCCAACGCCTACGCCGTGGAATTCCTCCGCCACAATCTCGCCTCCCAGCGGCTGCGCTGGTTCAGGGACGAACTGGGAGGTCACGGCCTGCACCCCACTGATCGCGCCCGGGTGGCCCAACAGCGCGGCGCCACTGCTTTTCGTTTCACCGCCTTTGAAGAGAAAGTTTTGTGGGGCGACCTGGCCGATGTGTTCCACCTGGTCTACAACTTTTCGCTACCCGAAGATCCCATTCGCAAAACTCTGGCCGAACATCATTTTGACGCCATCTATCTGGGCGAGCGCCGGATGGGCTTCATCAGCGAAGACTTCCGCTCCCTCATGCTCGAAATCTGGCGGGTAAAATATCTGCAGATGGCGCGTTTCAGGGAAGTGATCAGCACCATTCCGCTGGAAATCAAGCTGTCGCATTTCCTCAACGACGGAGACTCGCCCGACATCCCCATTCCCGTCTACGTCGTCTACTTGAATCAGATTCGCGACCTGGCCCGCGCCCAGCACTGATGGCCTGGAGTAGATGGAGTGGCGCGGGCGCCTTAGCCGCGACAAAGCTCGGGAAGCGACCAACCAGCGTGCACCCTGTGGCGACCGCGGTTGGCTGGCGCGCAGTTTCTTGCTATCCTCAGGCCGTCAAACCCAAGGCCGGGAGTGGAACCTACGTGATCCGTAAGTGAAAATCATCGGGACCGAACATTCGGGTCAGGCGGTTCTGAAGATGAGAAGGCGTGAGAAGGTGAACGATCACTTCAGACCCGATGCTGCCAGCACCGCCAGTTGAATCAGCAGGCCACAGGCCACGCCGGACACGACGACCCAGAGATACAACCGGAATTGCTTACGCCTTCGTCGTGACAAACTCCTGCGCTGCTTCCCAGGGTGGCGTGGCGTTGAGATGTGGTCGAGGCTGCGCGAGTTGCCGGAACAAGATCTTAAAAGGCTTACTGCGCGGGCGGATAGGACTGGAGGCCCCGTCCGGAATTGAACCGGAATAGCCGGTTTAGGAAACCGGTGCTCTATCCATTTGAGCTACGGGGCCATATCTCTTACTATCTACATCCTACCGCGAATCAAACACAGTTTTCAGTCACCAATTAGTCACCAACTTACTGGATACTTGTCTGTTCTGTCCTTTTGGCCTCGTGCTCGCTGAATCGCCCCATTGAGCCGGGGACAGGTTTTATATAATGCGCCATCGTCGTTCGAACATCAGCGTGTCCCATCACCGCTTGAATATTTTTGTCCTGTTCTTTCTGTTCATACAACCGTGTGCTCAAAGACCTTCGGAAACCATGCCATCCGATCCAGACTGGCAGCGCGGTGTGCGCTCGAAAGCATGGGATTCGCTTGCGTGGCCATCCTCTGGCTTCGCAAATATCTTGCAGCGATTCAGAGCGGGCATGATTTGCCGACACAGAACGTTGTTCGGATTCAGCGGGGTTCCTCTAGCGGTAGCAAAAATCGGGCAATCGGGACCGGGATTGCCGGAGCGTATCCTGTGAGCGTCGAGATACCGGCGCAAAATAGCAATAACCTCGACTTTCCGTTGAGATTCTTCTGTCTTGGGTCGTGAGCGCCGACCCTCCACGATAGACGATACTACTTCGAGAGTTGCCAAGGTTCCGTCAGGTTGATCGGTACAATAGCAACCCCAGGTCAGCCCTGCTATTTCCGAGCGCCGAAGTCCTGCGTAAGCTGCGACCGCGACCATCGTTCTTGCTGGCTCAGGAACGTGGAGCAGGATGGAATCGACTTCAGCCGCCGTATATGCATGTGTTTCTTTGCTCAGGCAACAAATCTCGTAAGCCCAAGAAGAGCGCAGCGTGCAGGAAGGAAAAGCATTCCGAATGCTACATGGTGGAGTACATTTGCAACTGCGGTCACGGACTACGGACTAAGACAACCGTTAATAGACCAAGAAAGTAGCGTTGGCGTACCGGACGGAGTTGGACTCAGAGCGGAGGCAGTCATTGAGAAAGCGCGTGGCCTATGAGAGCTATTTTCTACGTTCTTTTGCTGATCGGCATTGTGGCTCTGATGTACGGGCAGAACAATTTGTCAAAGCCTTGGGTCACGGAATACGAACTGGATGAATACCGCAGGGTCGGCTGGATTTCCGTGCTATTAGGCGCTGCGCTGGTCATCGGGGCCCTGGCGGTGAACCGATGACAACCTGGCCTCAGATGCACATCCGTCAGGCAGCCGATTGCTGAGCGAGCCGCTTATGCACCGATCACGAAAAATCAATTGCCCGCGTGAGGTCCAAAAGGACGGTTTTGCCCGAGCTGGCTGCAATCCTCGTTGCCAATCTCGCAAAATCTCACTCAAAGGCCCAAAAACGACGCCTTTGGGAGCGTAATTCGTGATCCGAGGGCTTGGTCGGGGAAATCCACCGTATAGGTCGGTTTTTGGGGTTCCAATCGAAGAAGATAAGGAGGGCCCCGCCACTGGGGGCAGCTAATAGCCAGTGACAGGGCTAATCAGCCAGCGACGGAGGGCGACGCTGACCGACCCAAAAGGATTATCGGCTCATGCCTGTGGAAAGGCAAGCCATGGAGGGTTCATGTATTTTGGAGGCCACAATTCAGCGTAGGACTGGCGTGGCATTGGTGGCAACGCAGACCCAGTTCCCGCCTTTGTAGATCCAGGTATCCACAAAGCGCTCACGCCGGACGTAGGGCTTGCCCGCATCGACTCCCTTGGCTCGAAATACTCCGGTCGAGATCGCAGTATTTCCGAAGACATGCACGCTCATCGATTCCGGAGCGACCTGTTGCTCTTGCCCCGTGGACTTCTTTACGCTTGCCAGAAACTCTCGTTTGGTCTGCACAGTACCATCGTCATTAATCAACACGATCTCATCGTCGAGGATTCGGTTTAGTGCCCGATGGTCCGCACTCTTATACGCCAGGTTCCAGGCCTTCTCCAGTGCCATGATTTTCGACTGAACAATCCGATCATCATTCTCTTGCGCCGAGACAATTTGAGCCGTTGCACATACCAAAACCGTCAGCAAACCGGTGAATCTCACTAATGCACCCCCCGTTTTTGCTGCCAGTATATGGCAATCCGCTTTTCTCGCAGCGAGCGAGCCGTATCGAACCACACGTAAGTAACCGTAGAACGCCGGACGCTGCTTGAGCGAGTTGCCCGTTTTTCCGAAACATCAATGCTCTTTTTGAAAGGAACGATATGCCGTTTAATGAACGCCCACCGAACCAAGATGTCCCCATGTACGAAGTTATGACAGAAGCGGAACTAGACCCCGGTCTCGTGAAACCCGAGGATTTTGTAATTGAAGGCCAGGACGCCGCTCGCTTGCGGCGAATTCTGAAATACACCGACCAATCCGGAAAAGCGCCATTAGGTCAGCCTACGCCTGACAGAAATAAAGCAAGATCGCGCAGATCCTCTTAAATTTCCGCATTTCTCGCGCCGCCTTACTTTGAGCCAGCCGGAGGCGTCTGGCCCAAATCAGTTTTGCTGGGAGGGTTGCCAACCCAATTCACGTCCCAAGCGCCATCGACCGTGATAAAGACAACTCCACCGTCCGAGGTCCATGCCTGGTGATGCATCTTAGCCGGGATGTAGTTGAAGCCGCCTGGGCCAAGCTGCTCGCGCTTGCCATCGTGTTCAAAGACGGCCGTTCCCAGAATCACGGTGTGGGTTTCGTTGGCGCTGTGCCAGTGCATGGGCACGTGCATCTTTTTAGGTGTGCGGATCAGCAGTTGCGTGGCGTTGGTCTTAGGATCGACCCGGAGAATCGAAATCTGAGGCGAATCGTTACCCAGCTCCGGAACCATCATCTGCCACATCAAGTCTTCGTATCGGGCACTCATAGCCTGGGAACCACTGCTTGCGGCAGGTGAGACGCCACTGTTGGTCTGCGCAGCACCAAGCACCGCGACCAACACTAGAAGACCGCACGCATGGATTCTTCGCCGCGCCCTAATAGTCATTGGGATCTCCTTATTTAGCACCGAAAAGCCAAACCAATTGTACGGAAAACGGCTGTAAAAGCAGAGCGAGGTAGTCAGCCCCGCTTCACAAAGAATCGAATTGCTACGACGATGACCGCGACGGCTATCGCGATCTCAATCACATTCGCGAGTGTCATGTTCCTGCCTCCAAGCGTGGACTGATAGTGACACGGGGTCTGCTCTGCGGCGATTGTACGTGCGTGGAAAGCAGAATGTGCAGAAGAGGCTGCTGCTACAAGCGGCGGCATGCAATCTGGCACTGCGACTCAGAAAGATGATGGGAGCGGGTACGCCACGAGCACTTCACGACGTGGTGGC
>DASZHW010000132.1:0-23608 GCA_035937515.1 Terriglobales bacterium
AAACAGGTCTATAATTCCGCGCTGGGGCCCTTTATCCGAAAGCCGGTTGTGGGCCACAACACAACCACCACCGCGGCGCGGATATCGGCTCGACATCAGGATCGAGGTGGCTTATGACTCCAGGATTGGTATGGCTGCTGATCGCTTGGGGCGTATTGACCGGCATTCTCATCATCCTTCTTATTTACCGTGGGACGCTCACCATGCGAGAGGACGATCAGCTTTTCCTGGACGAGTCGGCCTCAGCCATGCAGGAGGAACAGCGGGAACTGATGGCCAAGGTGAACAAGATTAATCCTTTCGTGAAGGTCCTGGGTGCCACCTCCGGAGTGATGATCCTCATCATCGCGGGCTGGGCGGTTTACATCGGATTGAACGCGGTCCAGCCGTAAATTCCAGCTGCCGCGTCGAGCACCGGCCCGTCGCGGTTTGGAGTGCAGACGGGCTTGCCGCAGTCTGGCAACGCCTTTTCTCCCTGATATGATTCCGTTTGCCTTGCGGTGATCCCACCTCAAACTTGTGACTCGAAAAGGGGGAATTGGTGATGGCTCCAAAGATCGCGGTTCGTGCGGCTGCCAGTTTTCTTTTTTGCGCGATATTCGCAGCGGCTGCTTCCTCCGCAGTTTCCAGTCCTGATGATCGCGAGATCACAGACCCCAAGTCGATCGCTTCCAACTCGAATGCGGCCGCCTATCCTGTCCCCATCGAAGATCTCTTCTACACCCGCAACGTCTTCGGACCGGCCTGGTCTCCTGACGGAAAACAGATCGTCTTCACCACCGACATTTCCGGACGATCTAATTTGTGGAAGGTGAATGCGTCCGGTGGCTGGCCCCTCCAGCTTACACAGTCCGACGAGCGGCAGTACGGTGCCACCTGGTCGCCCGATGGCAAGTGGATCGTCTATCAACAGGATGCCGCCGGCAACGAACTTTGGGATCTTTACGCCGTGCCCAGCGATGGCGGCAAAGTCGTCAACTTGACGAATACGCCGGAGATTCGCGAACAAGGTCCGATCTGGTCGCCCGACGGTAAGACGCTAGCCCTCGAATACAAGCCCAAAAATTCGACGGCCTATGACATCGCGCTCATGGATTGGGAAACCAGGAAAGTTCGCAAACTTACCAACGAAACCAGCCCTAACCATTCGTGGAGCGCCGTCGCCTGGAGCGCGGACGGCAAGACCATGTTCGCAAATCGCAGTGAGATCAGCGGTGAATCTGAGTCCGACGTTTACGCAGTCGAGGTCACAACCGGCAAGCAGGAGAATCTCACGCCCCATCAGGGAAAAATTCTGTTTGCGGCCTCTTCACTGTCGCCCGATGGAAAAACCTTGTTGCTTACTTCCAGCCAGAAGAACGGCTACCAGAATGTTGCGCTCCTGGATGTAGCCACGAGGAAGCTAACCTGGGTGACGGACACAAAGTGGGAAGCCAATGCGGGAGATTTCTCCCCCGACGGAAAACGGCTTACCTACCTCATCAACGCGGATGGACGCACCGACGTGTACTTTGTGGATCGCGCCACTCTGCAGAGCCGAAAGACCGAGCTGCCGCCAGGGCTGAACTACCCCGCGGGCAATCCAACTGCGTTTTCGCCGGCTGGCGATAGAGTGCTGATCTCCCACGAGAGTTCGACCAAGCCCGCCGACCTGTGGGTGTTGAATGTAGCCACGGGTCACGCCAACCAGCTCACTTTTTCCGCCATCGCCAGCCTGGAAACCACCCCTTTGCCTCCGTCGCAGATCGGGCATTACAAGAGCTTTGATGGGAAAACCATCAGCGCCTTCATGTGGGTGCCCTTCAATCTCAAGCGCGATGGCAGCAATCCGGCGGTAGTGCTTCCTCACGGTGGCCCCACAGGGCAAGTCCTGGACTACTGGAATCCCGAGGCTGCGGCGTTGGTGTCCCGCGGCTACATCTGTATCGCTCCCAATGTGCGTGGCTCATCCGGCTACGGCATCGATTTCCAAAGAGCTAATTACCAGGATCTGGGTGGAGGCGATCTGCAGGACGAGGTCTACGCCGCAAGATTTCTGGAAGCAACCGGTTTCATCGATCCCAAGAAAGTTGGCATCACCGGCGGCTCGTACGGTGGGTATATGACGTTGATGGCGGTGGGTAAGGCGCCCGATGTATGGGCGGCCGGGGTCGAAGAATATGGCATCATCAACTGGTTCACCATGCTGCAGCACGAAGATGCGCTGCTGCAGGAGTACGAGAAGAGCCTGCTTGGCGATCCGGAAAAGGACCGCAAGATCTACGAAGCCGACTCCCCCATCACCTTCATCCATCAGGTGAAGGCGCCGCTGCTGGTGCTGCAGGGTGACAACGATCCCCGCGTCCCCAAAGAAGAAGCCCAACAGGTGGTCGATTTGCTCAAAAAGGATAGCAAAACAGTGGACGCCCACTACTACAACAACGAGGGCCACGGATTTGCGAAACGTGAAAACAGGATTGACGCCATTCAGCGCACCGTGGATTGGTTCGACAGGTATCTGAAACCCAAGCCTTAGAGTGTGTGATCGGTTCAGTCAGATGGTCTGCCGGCAAAGCTAGGCGGTGGTGCCGGGAACAGGATTTGAACCTGCACGCCTTTTGGGCATTGGATCCTAAGTCCAACGCGTCTGCCAATTCCGCCATCCCGGCTTAGTGCCTTAAACTGCTGAGAAGATTGGATTATTGTACTACCGGAGTCACGGCAACCTTGACCGGTTCCGGCTCGACTGTAGCTGAACTGTAACTGTTCTCGAATTTTTCCAGCTTGAGCATGGCCGCCCGAATGTCGCCTTGATCGACGATAGCGTAGCGCTCGAGAGGCTAATCATCCGGTGCAACCGATTGCTTGAGCGAGTCGCTTATGCCCCGATTACGAAAAATCAACCGGGAAAAAGTGCAGGTGTCACTGGACACGACTTGCCCTAAGTGTGGATTCTCGATTTCGCCAGCGCAGATCAGGCGAGTGGATGTTGAGCAGGTTGTGTGTCCAGAATGCGGCGAGAAGTTCCAGCCTGGTCTGGGGGGGCAAGAAATGAAAAACGGGCCGCGCTCCTGAGCGTGTTAAGGTGGGCCCCAGCTGGTGACGTTTCGTAGGGTACCGTTGTTGCCCCGGATTCTATGCCTCAAAGGAGACGATATGCAAGTTCCGCTTCGGCACTACGCAAGACCAACAAGCTCGGCTAGCTGGCGGTCCTGCCAGCCTTTGCCATGTTGGAGGGTCTTTCCTATTGCAAGCCGTTTACGCGCCCATCACGCTCTCGGGTGCTTGGCGCAAACATGGGATGCAAACTCTTGGTCGCGCTGGGACTCGAAGATCTGCTTCATCTCAGCCAAAGATTCGCCACTGAGTGCATCAGAGGGGCTGAATACCCAGGCACATTCGGAGCAACCCCAGCCCTGAAAACGGTCATGTTCGATCCATACGAGTTTACGTAGAGCAGCCATTTAAAGGCGGAAAACAAAATTTCGGCCCACGATGTTTCGTTTCATTTTGTGTTCTCTTTCCTTACTATCCAGAATCATTCAGTGCATTTAAGTGGCCTTCCGACGAGTCGATTCAACTTGCTGTTTCGATAGTGGCAGCGCCGATCCGGGACCCCAGAGAGTATTGGTCGGCCGTGTAATCTTTGGGGGGAAAGAACGCACAAATGGCAGGCTGCCCCTCCCGACTGCCTTTTGCACATTGGAGAAGTTTTCCACCAGGGTGTGCAGTATTGCTCAGACACGGTTTTGAATCGAAGAGTAGGTTACTGAAAACAGTTACATCCCAGCCGTGAGAACATTGTCTTTTGGAAGGGATTCTTTATGGCCCCGCACCAAACTAGCGAGAGGTGGCATGAAATATGCGCGCTTGCTGCTGAGGAGCAAGACCACAAACAACTGCAGACGCTAGCGCGGGAAATCAACCGGCTGTTGGAAGACAAAAAGCGGCGGCTGAAACGTAAGCTTCCGCGCCACTAAGAGGTCAGGCCGCGAGCCGCTTGTTGCGCCATGTTTGCTTCCTCCTCCGGGGGGCGAACTGGTTAGCGTCGTGTCGGCGTTCGCTCGTCGGCACGGCGCGTTTTGTTTTACAGCCCGCTACGGTACGCCGGGAAAGCCTCAGGCCTCAGCGCCGAGCATCCCCGCCGTGAACGCTGGTTCACTGCAAGATGTGAACGGTCAAAATTGACCAGCTTCTTGCCGGTCGCGGGCGCATCATTTGGGAATACAAAACTGCATCGGGACGGCGCACACTCAATCTTGATCGAAGCGGTGCCGTCCCGTTTTTTGGGTGCCGTGCGGTTTCACAGGGCTAGTCAAGCTGCCCGGCCTGTGGGAAACGGTGGGACATGGCGAAGAACCAGCCTCAGATCCACCAAGACCAAGAGTCCCAGACGCTGGTGGATCGCATCGAGAAGCAAGCAAGCGCCGCCCACAGACTAGCCACGCCAAAGCGCAATCTCACAAATACAAGCCCGAGGACCCCAGCGGCAAGCGCTGACATCCCGTCGGCTTCTGCCGTCTCAGCGAGGGCAGGAAGCGAAATGCGGACCTTCTTATGTCAGAACATACGGGTGGTGTCGCGCGCCGACGCCGCGGCCGGACTAGGCATTCCACTTCGGAAAATTGACAGCCTTGGCATAAATTGTGCGTCTCAGCCTGAACTCTGCGAGGGTCGGTTGCGTTACATCGTTAGCGGTCGGGACAAATATTTCGTCTGTGCCGATATCGAGGTACTAGAACGGAGAGAGAGGGAATTGCGAAGCGCCCGGCCTGGCGTTCGACCGAAGCCCGGTGGCACTTCTGGTGGCACCTGATATTGCATTGTGCTGCTATGTCGTGCGCTGCTACGACCATAGTCCAATGCGTCTGCCCCTGCAGTTACATGGAGATGCGCCATCGTGCGCTTCCATGCATCCATACAACGAGGTATCCTAAGTCCAACGCGTCTGCCAATTCCGCCATCCCGGATTGCGCTTATTTTAAGCGATGTATCATTTAGACTGGATCACGCATCGATGACTTCGGTGGTCAGGCGTAACCCAAAGTTACTCGCGCTCCTGCTGCTGGCGGCGATTTCCGCGGTCTCAGCGGCGGGGCAAGACTCGTCCTGGATGACCGCGGCGCAGGCGCGGCCGGCCCCTTGCCACCACCAGGGCCCGACCACGCCACATCCGGAGCCGGTGAGCTATCGCTGCTGCCAGAGCGGCCACAACTTCGCCACTCCTCAGGGTGGGCTCGATTCATCGCTCTATTTCGTGAACGTGACTCTCAGGGCCAAGTTCCCAAGCGTTTTGATCGTGAATTCCTCGCGCCAGAGTCTTCTTGAGTTGCCGCTCGCTTCCACGGACCCTCCCGACATTACCCCTCTGCGCGTCTAAACCACATTCTCATCCGGTCGCCGGACCTTCGGCAGGCACGAAATAGAGGTCTAGCTCTGCGTGCAGCCGAATTGCTCAAGTCGTGAAAACAAAGGCAAGGAGAACACTGGGTGCGGAAGAGTTCTTCATATCTCAGCGCGGCTGTGTTGATGGCCGCATCGGTCCTGGCTTCAACCCGTCTGGCAACGGCGCAGGAGAGTAACCACGACATGGACATGTCCGGCCAAACCATGCCGGGCGGGGCGCAGATGAGTGAACACCATATGCAGGCCTCCCCGCTCATCGACTCCTTACTCCAGCATGCTACTTCGGGCACCGATGCCGAACCCAACTCCACCCCTTTCTCGATGCTCATGGCGACCAAAGGCAAGTGGACGCTCATGTTCCATGGAGAGGCGTTCCTGAGCGAAATACAGCAGACGGGCCCGCGAGGCTTCGACAAACTGTTTTCCACAAACTGGTGGATGCCGATGGCGCAGCGCAAATTTGGCAGAGGCACGCTCACCATCCGAACCATGATCAGCTTCGAGCCGGCCACCGTTTCGGAACGACGCTACCCGGAACTCTTTCAGCAGGGAGAAACTGCCTTCGGGAGACCTATCGTGGACGGGCAGCATCCCCACGATTTCTTTATGGAGCTGGCCGCCCTGTATGACTACCAGCTGGGGGAGCACACGTTGCTGTCTCTCTATGCCGCTCCCATGGGTGACCCTGCGATGGGACCTCCAGCGTACCCTCATCGCGCATCCGCATCTGAAGATCCGGTCGCCCCGCTCGGCCACCATCTCCAGGATTCCACCCATATCGCGGCCGACGTGGTCACGCTCGGGGTGACCCACCGCCGTCTGCGTTTGGAAGCCTCGGGATTTCACGGACGCGAACCTGATGAAGGACGCTGGAACATCAACTCCGGGAAAATTGACTCGTGGTCCGCCCGTGCTACGTTCAATCCGGGCCAGGACTGGAGCCTGCAATATTCCATCGCCCAGTTGCACAGCCCGGAGGCGCTCGCCCCGCTGGAAGACCTCCGCCGCATGACGGCGTCGGTCGAGTACAATCGCCCTCTGCGCCGAGGCAACTGGGCGTCGATGGCGCTCTGGGGACGCAATCAGAACCTTTCCGGCGGCAATGTGGGCAACAGCTACCTGCTGGAATCGACGCTGCGTTTTCGGGAACGCAACTATGCCTGGACGCGCATCGAAAACGTTGATCGCACCACCGAGCTGTTGGTTGGGGAGAACCCGGAGCCGCCGGGATTCTCGGAGCGCTTTTTCACCCGCGTCCAGGCTTATACGGCGGGCTACGAACGCGAATGGGGACACATTCCGCACCTGTCCACCGCGCTGGGCGGGCAGTTTACCTGGTACGGCGTCCCCGCAATCCTGAAGCCGATCTACGGAGCGCATCCGGTCGGCGGAATCTTGTTCGTGCGGGTGCGGCCGCAATAGAGCACACGCATTCCAGACGCGTGCCCCTGCGTTTGCAGTTTTGCTACACTGACTCTCCTATGTCGAATCCGACTCAGCCCAATGTCAAACTGACCAACGCTCCCGACTATCGCGAGAACTATGCCAACAGCGTCCAGGTGCGGGTGAACGTCTGGGATTTCTTCCTGGTCTTCGGCACTCTGCAGCAGCAGAGTGAAAGCCAGGTGGAGGTCAATAATTTTCAAGGCATCTATATGAGCCCGCAACAGGCAAAAGCGCTGAGTGCCATCCTGCAGCAGAATGTGGCGGGTTACGAAAGCACGTTTGGAGAGATCAAACTGGACCCGCGTATGATGGCTCCCGGGCCGGTACATTAGACGGACTTTACCGGGTCCCCCGACCGCATTGAGAACTGCTGGCCACTCCGGCGCCCACTCCCTGCTGATTCTGGCCCTCACCTTCGCGGCGCTATTGGCGCTGCATGCGCCTCTGCTGCAACTGCCGTATTTTTGGGACGAAGCGGGCTACTATGTTCCGGCGGCGCGAGATCTGCTGCTGACCGGAGACCCGATTCCGCGCTCAGCCCCTTCCAACGCTCACCCTCCTTTGGTGCTCGCATATGTGGCGTTGTGGTGGAAGATCGCGGGCTTCGCGCCTGTGGTAACCCGCACCGCCATGCTCCTGGCGGCGTCTTTTTCTCTGCTTGGCTTGTTCCGGCTGGCGGAAAGGACGGCCAATACCGAGGTCGCCTGGGCGACCACGCTTTGCACTGCGATTTACCCAGTGTTTTTTGCGCAAAGCTCTCTGCTGCATCTCGATCTGGTGGCTGCCGGGTTTACGTTCTGGGGTCTGTATGGCTACGTGAGGGGCAGCGCCTGGCGCGCGGCGCTTTGGTTCTCACTGGCTGCCTTGAGCAAGGAGACCGCGATCCTGGCGCCTTTGGCGCTGCTTTCATGGGAACTGCTTTCCCGGGTGCTGCGATTTGAGAACCGCCAAGTACAGCCGGTCTCACCCGGCCATAGGATGAATTCACTCACGCTGCTGATCCCGCTTCTCCCCCTCACTGCTTGGTATCTCTATCACTATTCGCGTACTGGATTTATTTTTGGCAATCCTGAGTTCTTTCGCTACAACGTCGCGGCCACGTTCCAGCCTTTGCGGATCATGCTTGCCCTGCTGATCCGCCTCTGGCAAACGCTGGGATATTTTCATCTGCTCTTGCTTACGTTGGCCGCAGTGCTGGCCATGTGGCTTCCTCCCCTTCGCGATGACAAAGGGGAAAGCGGAGAGCGCCCTCGCATCGCCCTCAATATCCAGTTCGCCTTGCTGTCCGTGACCACGGCCTACGTGTTGGCGATGGTGCTGGTGGGCGGCGCGGAACTGGCGCGTTACCTGCTGCCCGTGGTTCCGCTCGTGATCCTGGTTTGCGTGTCCACACTCTGGCGCAGAATGCGACTCTGGCGGAGCGTGATCCTCCTGGTCGGGCTCATGTTCGTGGCCGGATGGTTCGTGAATCCGCCCTACGGGTTTGCGCCCGAAGACAATCTTGCCTACCGCGACTACATCCGGCTGCATCAGCACGCGGAACAGTTTTTGGAAGCACGCTACCCCATGGCAAGGGTCCTTACCGCCTGGCCGGCCAGCGACGAATTGACTCGACCCTATCTGGGCTACATCACCCGCCCGATGCGCGTGGTACGAATCGAAAACTTCGCCGCAGAATACCTCATGGATGCTGCCGGCGCCGGCTCCAGCTTCGAGGTCGCACTCGTGTTCTCCACCAAATATGAGCCGCCTCATTCGCTGTCGCAAAATTGGCGCCGTTGGCGGGAGTGGAAGACCCGTTTTTTTGGGTACCATCTTGACCTGCCCCCCGCCGCTGCGGCGCAAATCCTGGGCGGAAACCTGGTCTACAGCGAGGCCCACAACGGGCAATGGATTGGTGTGATCGAACTGGAGCGGATCAGGGACGCTCGAGTTTCGCATTCCTGGGATACATCGGGCACCCCCTAAGCTGGGCTCAGGGAGGCTGCGTGGTTTCCCTGGCTGGCGGAACTACTTCTTTACTGCTGCTGCGGTTGAATGGGCTGGGCCGGAGGAGGATTTTGGAATGTTCCCGGAGAGTTCGGCCCGCCGGATGGGTTCTGCTGTTGGTTCAAAGGTTGACTGACTTGCAGTGGCGGTTGCGTGGGAGTGGTAATCAGACCACCCTTGTCGGTCGAGGGATCGTAAATAAACTGCCATTGGTTGTAGTGGTTCTTGTGATTGAATTCCCGAATGGTTTGAGCTTTGCTGGTGCTGGTGACACCCACAATCGGCCCGCCACCAAAAATCCGGCTGGACAACTCCGGCGGGTTGGAGCCCGACTGGGCGGGATCGGTTTTGGGCGAGTCCGGAGATCCCGCGTTTGACGTATTCGCCGCGCCAGCATCCTGCCCGGAGTCGTTCGTTGCCGGAATGGAGGTGGCGGTGTTCGCAGCCATCGCAGTTCGCGCGGCCTGGGCTACCGCTCCTCCCAGCATGGCGCTCGTGCCGGAAGCGCCGCCCATCGCAGTTGCTGCCGCCGCCAGTGTGGCAGCGCCTGCGATGCCGCCCGCTCCGCCTGCCAGTTGCACTTCTCCCACGTGGAGCAGCTTGAAATCTTCGCCGGTGATGGGGTCTTTGTAGCGCTTGCGCAGAAAGCGAAGGTTCTGTGTATTCTCCAGATCCTCGAGGCGCGTGGGATAGCGCCCGAATTTCTTGACATAGTGGCGAATTGCGCGCGAGTACTGCACGCCGCGATGAATCATCTCTTCTTCACGATCGCGCCGAATCTGGAGGGTGACGCTGGGAGCGAGGGCGGCCGCACCAATGGCCAGCAAGGCCACGAACAGCATCATCATGAGCAGAACGTAGCCGCGTTGGTGCCGGTTGTGCGCGGTCTGGAGATAGCGAGACATAAAGTCAGTTGTCAGTAGGCAGTTGTCAGTAGTATCCGATCACTGATCGCGAGCCACGGCCATTCATCCCTGGGTCAGGGGAATGCTTTGCCGGTTGTTGTTCAAGACATCTTCCACTTCCACCGAGACCGGGGTAATGTGCAGGATCCGGTAGCGGCGATTCACAATGTCGCCTTCGCCCGCGATAAACACGTCTTCACCCTCGGAAAGAAAGATTTTCTTGGGTTCGCCGGGCTTGTTGGCAAAGCCAAAAAACTTCAAATTGATGGGCGGAGGAGGCGGCGGACCCTGTTGCACCACCGGCTCGGGCGGACGGATCTTTACGATCGGCTTCGGAATATCGATTTGCGCCCGGAAAATGTTGCGCCCGGCTCCCTGATACTTTGTGTCCTCGCTGGTCTTAAGCCAGTCGTAACGGAGAGTAGGGTCAAGCGAGCGTGCCGCCGGTCCCGCCGCAACTTTCCGGCCGGCCGTTCTGCCCGTCACCGGCCGCCGCTGGGGCACCGGTGCAGTTTCCGAAGGCGCCGGAGACTTGGCGGAGGCAGGCGAACTGGGGAAAAAGCGCACGATGGTAAACAGCAGCGCCAGCACCATCAGGCCGATGGCTGCCATGGTCTTGTTCCGGTTTTCCGTCCCCCACTCCATTCAGGCGCTCGCCTTCTGATAGGTCTCCAGCTTCAATTGCAACCGCACCACTCCGCCCTGCTCGCCGCCCAGTTCGACGCTGTCGATGATGAAAAACACAGGGTCGCGCTCCAGCGCGTTGATGAATCGGACCAGTTGCAGATAATCTCCAGCAAACTCAGCTTGAATCTCGACCGGCCGCAAACCGACGGGATCCGGGTCCTTCGACTTGTAGCGAATCTGCCCGATGCGCACTCCGCTCTGTCCTGCCAGCTTGCCCAGTTCCTCGGAGATGGCCGAATCCTGCGCTGGCAGCCGGGTCTTGTAGAAATCGTCGATTTGCTTGCTGGCCAGGGTTACCTTCTTATCGAAGTCCCGCAGCGGTTCGGCTTCGTGGGTCTTCTGCTGCAGCTGCCTCCACAGTTGGTCCAATTCCTCGCGACGGGAGCGCTCGGAGCCGATCAGGGGCGAATACAGAATGACCACCGCAACCACGTCGACCAGGGCCAGGGCGGCGATGGCAATCTTCAGTTTCTTTCGCGCATCACGCACGTCCGCCATCAGGGCGCAACCTTCCCGCCGGCATTGGCCATCTCCCCCACATACACGGCGCTGATATCAAACTGCACGTTGTCTCCCGGGGTTTGTCCGCGCTGGTTGGACTCCTGCTGAATCTGCGTCTGCTGGAAATGCTGCGAACTTTCCATCCTGCGTACCAATTCCAAAGCGCGGTCTCGGGATTCGCCCGCCACCACCAGCTTGATCTCCAGCTGATTGTCCGGAGCCATCGCGGGCTGGATCGAGACTACGTGCAGCCGGGCCGGCATTACCCCTTCCAGATCCTCGAACACCTTGGTCCATGAGAAAGCCTTGCGCTGGAACAGGTCATTGAGAAACTGGGAGCGGTCGCGGGTGGTCCGGTTTGCCGGCAGATTGAGAATCTCTTCGGCTCGGATCTTTTCCTTGTCACGGTCCGCGATCTGCTGTTCGCGCAATGCCATCAAGCTGCGGTCCTTGCGGGCTGCCGCCCAGCCCGAGACCACGCTGTACAACAGAACGAGTGTGATCAGGCACAGCGCGGCCAGGGCGCCACCCCAGCGCATCCATACCGGCCCCGAGTCTTCGTAGGCGTGG
Organism: Terriglobales bacterium; assembly: GCA_035937515.1. Lineage (GTDB taxonomy): Bacteria > Acidobacteriota > Terriglobia > Terriglobales > Acidobacteriaceae > JAIQFF01. Next base: position 11,484 of record DASZHW010000132.1, read on the forward strand.
CTTGCGAGATTGATGTCAATACGCATGTCAGGAAAGCAGGGCGCCAACCACGCCCGCCATTCTGCACTTGGGGATCGAGCCCGCCCCTGCGCCCAACTGAGAAGCGGACACCAGGTCAGTTACTTCGGCCCCGGTTTGAGCGCGCAGCGCAGGCGCGGCGGCGGCAGACTCGGGAAGGCCGGCGACGAAAATCCGGGCAATGTTCAGGTGATAGGTGTCCTGGAAAAATACCACCGAGGGATAAATCTCCTCCGCCAGTTGCTCGCCCGTGACCGCCACTCCGCGCGGATTTTCCAGAGTACGAAACAGCAGCAACTGCTGCCCGTCCAGGATGGCGATGCTGGTGGTCCGGGCATCCACTTTGATGACCAGCGAGGGTTGCTGCGCCTGGGCCGCCCCGAGCGCCGCCAGCATGGACGGCACCACCACGCCGGGGGCATAGCCAGCCTGGCGGAAAGCCGCCTCGTAGTCTTCGACGACGTTGGCCAGCGCCACTGCCGCGATCACCCTTACCCCCCCGTTCGACGGTTGCACATGGTAGGAAACTTTGGCTTTTTCCACGTCGAAGGGCAGGGACTTCTTCAGCCGGAATCGAACCACGCTCTCGGCTTCCTCCCGTTTCGGCGGCAGGGTCTCGAAGTCGAGCAGCACCACCCGGACGGCGGCATCGGGCAGCACCGCGATCACATCGCTTGACCGGGCCCGCAGATTGGCCAGGGTATCGCGGACTGTTTCAAAGACCGCATCCGGTTGACGCAGGTTGAGCTCAGTCAGATCCGGGACCACGCTCCCGGACGGAAGCTGGCTGCTGGCGCACGCCTCGAGCGCCCGCCCGCCGTTCTCTGAAACCCGTCCAGCCAGCACGCGGTCGGCCGAGATCTCGCAAGCCAGTTTCGGCCTGGATCCGGAATGAGAATCACGACTCATAAGCTGTTGTTATCTATAAGTAAAGCGCGGTCGAGGGGCGAATTGCAATAGCCGGAAGGGCACGAGAGTACAGTCGTCGGTCGTCAAACACGGGGCTTGCTGACGGCCGAAGACTGACAGCTGCGTTACCGCATGTTCTCGATGAACGTGACCTTGTTGATTTCCTTCAGCGTGGTCATTCCCAGCCGCACCTTGTCGAGCGCCGACTCGCGCAGGAAACGCATGCCCTCGTCACGCGCCGCCCGCCGAATCTCGGAAGTGGGCTTCTTGGCCAGGATCATTTCCCGGATGCGGTCGCTGAGGTCGAGCAACTCGTGGATTGCCGTCCGGCCCCGGAACCCGGTGCCGGCGCATTCAATGCAACCCTGACCCTCGTAAAATGGCACCTGCGACCACGGCCCCGGGTCCAGTCCGCTGTCTTCCAGCACGTCCGGAGTGTAATGCACCACGGTCCGGCAGGACTCGCAGATCAGCCGCACCAGGCGCTGCGCCAGAATGCAATTCAGCGCGGAAACAAAGTTGTAGGGTTCCACGCCCATGTTCAGGAAACGGCCGATCACGTCCACCACGTTGTTGGCGTGAACCGTGGTGAACACCAAGTGTCCGGTGAGCGCCGACTGAATTGCGATCTGTGCGGTTTCGGTGTCGCGGATCTCGCCCACCATGATCTTGTCGGGATCGTGGCGCAGGATGGAGCGCAGTCCGCGGGCGAAGGTCAGCCCCTTCTTTTCATTCACTGGAATCTGGGTGATGCCGCGAATCTGATACTCCACCGGATCTTCAATGGTGATGATTTTGTCTTCCTCGGTCTTGATCTCGCTCACCGCCGCGTACAGGGTAGTCGTCTTGCCGCTGCCCGTGGGACCGGTCACCAGAACCATGCCGTAGGGTTCGCTGATATAGCGGCGGAACTTTCTCAAGGCATCTTCATCAAAGCCCACCACATCGAGCACCAGCTTGTGAAACTTCTCGCTCATCGACTCCTTGTCGAGCACGCGCAACACCGCGTCCTCGCCGTGAATGGAGGGCATGATGGAAACGCGGAAGTCGATGGGGCGCTCGGGATTGCCGTATTTCACGCGGAAGCGCCCGTCCTGCGGCACCCGGCGCTCGGAAATGTCCAGTTCGCTCATCACCTTGATGCGCGAGATGATGGTGGAGTGGTGCTCTTTGCCGATGGGCGGCATGGCCTGGGTCAGCACCCCGTCGATGCGGAACTTGATGCACACCGAATCGTCCCGGGTCTCGATATGAATGTCGCTCGCCCGCCGCTGCAAGGCGGTGAAAATCGTAGTGTCGACCAGACGGATGATGGGGCTCATGTCGCCCTGCGCCGTCAGCCGGTCGATGGAAATGCTGTCTTCTCCACCCGCTTCGTCTTCTGAAACCACCGCCAGGGTGAAGCCTTCGCTGGCCTCTTCCAGCACCCGCTTGGACTGCTCCGTCTTTTTGAGGATTTCGCTGATCTGGGCCAGGGTCGAAACCTTGGTCAGGATGCGCTTGCTGAGCAGCAAGCTGATTTCGTCGATCATCATCAGCTGGCTGGGATCGGCGATGGCAATGGCCAGCCGCCCGTCCGCGGTCTCTTCCAGCGGAACAAAGTTGTAGCGGAACATCAGGTCCACCGGAATCTTCTTGAACAGATCGTGGTGGAGCTGGAAGTTGTGCAAGTCGATAAACTCGCAGCGATAGCGCCGGGCTATGTCCTGGGCCCGGGCTAGGTCGTCGACCTCGGGAGCAGGCGGGATACGCCCCCCATTCCCGCCATGCGCCACCAATGGTTTGTGTTCCGCCATTCTCTCCATTCCAAACTTCCTGCCGGCCAGTGCTGCGGCCTGATCTTCTAGTGGATGCTTGCCCCTATCGAGAAGATCGGCAGATAAAGCGAAATCAACACTCCTCCAACAAACACCGCCATCACAATTAGAATCACCGGCTCAATCAATGCCATGGTCGCGCCCAGCGCGGTTTGCACGTCCTCTTCATAAAATTCCGCCACCGAGTTCAGCATGGCCGGCAGGGCTCCGGTCGATTCCCCGACCTCGATCATCTCGACCGAAAGAGGGGGAAACATGTTCTGCTCCTCCAGACTTCCGGAGAGCGTCTGGCCCTCGCGAACCCGGGCGGCCGTTTCTACGATCCCGTTGAGAATGCGCCGGCTGGTCATGGAGGCTCCTGCCGTCTCCAGCGACGGCACCAGGGGCAAGCCACCCGCCAGCAGGGTGGAAAGCATCCGGGCGAAATTGGCAACCTGGTATTTCAACCAGATATCGCCCAACACGGGCAGCTTCAATATGACGGCATCAATGCGTTCCGCGCCGCTATCCGTGTTCTTCCAGCGCCACAAGAACGCTATCCCGAGCACCAGTGCGATGCCCGCGAAGGGCGCGTATTTCTGAGCATGCGTACCCACCGCCAGCATCAATACCGTGATGGCCGGCAGTTTGGCGTTAAGATTCTCAAACAGCTTGGCGAACTCAGGCACTACGTAAGTCACCAGGAACACCAGCATGATCATCACCATCGCTACCAGCAGCGCGGGATAGACCAGAGACACGGCCAGCTTCTTCTTGAAAGTCAGGGCCAGGCGCTGGAACGCGATATAGCGGCCCAGCACTTCCTCCATGTTGCCGCTCTTTTCTCCCGCCATCAGCGTGGTGGTATAAATCCTGGGAAAGATTCCCTGCGCCGCGAAAGAGTCGGAGAGCAGTTCGCCGCTCTTCACCCGTTCGCGAACGTTCTGCAACAGCGACTTCAGATTCCCATCCCGCTGCCGCTTGATCAGCAGATCCAGAGAGTTCAAAATCGGCAGCCCAGCCTTGATCAGGGTCAAAAACTGCTGGTTGAAGATCACGAACTGGCTCTGTTTTACCTTCCCTCCCCCGAGTTTGAGCTTCCCGCCGGAAAAGAGTCCCTGCGGCTTAACCCAATAGACGAGGTAACCCTGCTGCACAAATCGCTCGCGAACCTCGGACTCCGAATAGCCGTGCTCCACCTGCTGCACCAGGTGACCACGCTCGTCGGCGACCTTTACCAGAAATTCGGTCATGCCTGGTTCTGGTTACCCCCCTGCCCTCCCAAGTCTAGCATTCAGCGGTGTTACCTCGACCTGAAACCGGCCGCACGGCAGGCCCCGTCAGGTACCGGTGGTAACCCCGTCGCGTGACCCATCTATGACTTGATGAAAACTCCGTAAATATATAATAACAATGACACTTGCTGCATCATGGAGACTACTGTCCAAAGTCTCCTTCGACGACCTCAACCCCGGGTGGAGGAGTAAAGCGGAACTTCTGGTCGGCAATTTCGTTATTTTCCCGCTGTTGACTAAACCGGTACTCGGTCACCGACTCGTCGGCTTCTTCAAATTGGATGCGGGTTATGCGCTGATCGGGAGTGATTTCAACAAGCACCTCGTGAATCCGGTCCGCCAGGGCTTTGGGGACGCCGCGCAGAACCATATTGCCCGGGGTTACAGGGGGCACGTCCGGAGCCCAGGACAGCCCTTGCAACTCCTTTTCCAGCTTGGTCTTGCCTAGAAGAAAGCCCAGCGGCGAGCGCAAATCATCAAGCTTTCGGACATCAGTCCGACGAACCTGGCGATCGGCGGGAAGATAGAACCAGGCACTCTTGCCGTCACTCAAAAACAGCTTCTCCCTGGGCACCCGGTACTCCCAGCGCATCTTGCCCGGTTTTTTCAGCCACAGGGATCCGGATTCGGTTCGTTCGGTCCCGGCGCCGCGGTAGCTTTCGGTAAATTCCGCCTGCAGCGTGCGCAAGTGGTTGTAGTGATCGTCCACGGCCTGTGCGATGGCATGAACGTCGGGTGCGGACGTTGCGGCAACCGGCGACGCCAGCAATGCCAGGAGAATAAAGAATGACCGCACGTTGGAAGCGCCTTTTGGGAGCATTGCAAGACCATCACGTGGCCGAGGCGGGGCGGAGGAACTTCGCTCAAGACCAGACAACCACATTCTAAACCCCTCGCCGGCAGAAAACCATCGGTCGCGCGCGGCGCATGGAACGGATGCAGCCGGTAGCCGCGACGGCGACGTCCCCAGTCCTCAGCCTCACGTATCATGTTGCCAGCGAATGCGTCTGCTACTCGAAATCTTTGGCCAAACCTTGCGCACCCTGTGGGCGCACAAGTTGCGTTCGTTTCTTACCATGTTTGGGATCGCCTGGGGAGTAGGGTCGCTGCTGCTCCTGGTCGGCCTGGGCGAAGGCTTTCGCTCCGGAAACCGCAAGCAGTTCGATGAACTGGGCGAGAACGTGATGTTTATCTGGTCCGGCCGCGCGCCCGTGATCGGGGGGAGTTTCACCGGGCTGCGCCAGTACTACCTCACCTACAAGGACTATCAGGATATTCTGGCGGAATGTCCCAGCGTGCGGGCAGCGGCGCCGGTTATTTCGCGGGGCGACGTTCGCGCGGTCAGCGACTTTTTTCAGAGCAGCGGTCAATTGCTGGGGGTGCCGGCCTACTTCAATGAGCTCCGTTACATGCCGATCGTCGACGGGCGCTGGATCAATCCCACGGACGACAGCCAGAAACGGGCGGTGGTGGTGCTGGGAGATGAAGCCCGCAGGGTGCTGTTTTCCGGCAGGCCCGCGATTGGCAGCACCATTCTGTTGAACGGAATCCGATTCAGCGTGATTGGTACCCTGAAAAAAATCGGGCACGGCGACAACAATACGTTGAACCTTAGAATCTTCGTTCCCTTCAATTCCATGCGTCAGGACTTTCCCGCGTTAAACGTGGGAGAACTGGATAACGCTATCAGCTTCATCAATTACCAACCGGTCTCGCGGGAGGCCCATCAAGCGGCGAGGCTGCAAGTGCACAAGATCATCGCGCGCAACCACGGGTTTGACTATCGAAATCCCGATGCGTTCGACGAATGGGACACGATCAACACCGTTGACCAGGTCGGCAAAATCTTCGACGCCATGAATCTGTTCCTCGGGAGTGTCGGCATGGTCACGCTCGCCCTGGGGGCGATCGGCATCATCAACATCATGCTGGTTTCGGTCGCGGACCGTACCCGGGAAATTGGGTTGCGCAAGGCCCTGGGCGCCACCAACCGCAGCATTATGTTCCAGTTTTTCATTGAAGGAGCCTTTCTCACGTTGCTGAGTGGGGGATTGGGGATGGCCGGGGCCGCAGCGTTGATGGGGGCATTGTCGTTCCTGCCCTCGCCTCCCGGATGGGACACTCCCCGACTGGTGCCGGCGACTGCGGCATTGGCCATCGGATCGCTGGCGGTCTCAGGCGTGATCGCGGGTCTTTATCCGGCACGCAAGGCGGCGGTACTGCAACCCGTGGAAGCTCTGCGAAAGGAATAAGCGGTGAAGCGCGATCTGCTGAAACAGGCCTACGCCGCCATGCGTCATGACCTGCGCAAGACCTTGCTGACCATGCTGGGCATGGCCTGGGGCATCGCCACGGTGGTGCTTTTGCTGGCCTATGGGCAGGGTTTCGGCAACGCTATCGAAAATATCTTCCAAAGTTTCGGCGCCACCGCGGTGGGTATATTTCCCGGCCGCACCTCCCAGCAAGCCGGGGGCACCAAGGCGGGCGCGCAGATTCGCTTTACCAGCGACGACGTGGAGTTGCTGCGCAATGTGGTACCGCTCACCCGTCACATTTCACGCCAGGCAGACCTGCAGACCACGGTGCAATACGATACGCGTTCGGTCTCGCTGCCGGTAACGGGCGTAGACGCGTCGGCCCAGCAGATCTGGAACCTCCAGGTGGATGACGGCCGTTTTTTCAACGACGGCGATACCCTCAGTCACAGCCTGGTGGCGGTTCTGGGCTCGGACGCCAAGGAAAAACTGTTCTCCGGGTTGCCCGCGATGGGCGAGTCCGTCCGTATCAACGGAACCAGTTTTCAGGTGATCGGAGTGATGCAGGCTCGCATGCAGGAAGGGGACAGCGATATCAACCGCACCATCTATGTTCCCTTCACTTCCATGAGCGCGCTTAAGGACACTCATTACTTCAACGGAATCTGGCTGGATTCGCAGGGACTGGATCACGCCAAACTGACCAAGACCATTCGCGATGCTCTGGCACTCGCCCACAGTTTCAAACCGGACGATGAGCGGGCAGTGGCTGTTTTTGATGCCCAGAAGCAGCTCTCGCAATTCGGGATCATCTCGATGGGACTGAAGATTCTGCTGGCCTTCATCGGCACCATCACCTTGGGCATCGGTGGGGTTGGCCTGATGAACATTATGCTGGTCTCAGTGACCCAGCGGACTCGCGAGATCGGCGTGGAGAAGGCATTGGGCGCGCGCAAACGCGACATCCTTTTCCAGTTCCTGGCGGAGGCCTTGGTGATTACCGCCGTGGGCGGAGTCTTGGGAATTGTGCTCTCCTACGCTGTTTCGCTCGGAGTAGGCCGTCTTACTCTGTATAGCGCCATGGCGTCGCACGCGGAGGCCGGCGACATCCGCCTGATTGTCGCTCCCCGCACCCTTTTCATCGCCACCACGATTCTTGCGCTGGTCGGCGTCTGCAGCGGAATGTTTCCGGCGATCCGCGCCGCCAATCTCGATCCCATCGAGGCGCTGCATTACGAATAGAGTGCTGGGAGGGAAAAAGGCTAGTCCGTGGGCAAGAACTTGGGCGCCGGCGGCGGAACATAATTCGGAGGCAAGCCCTTGTTGATGAAGGGCAGATCATCCGGCACCTGCACTTCCACGCGACCGTCAGGCATCACCTTGTAAGGATGGCCAAGTGGATCGGCCGGCGTGCCCTGGATCAGGCCGGCGGCCTCCAGATCAGAGAAGCTTGAGCGAAGACGGCCGTTCATCTGACGATAGCGTCCGATCGCGGCTTCCAGGTTGGTCACATCTTCGTCCACCTGCAGTGCTCGTAAGTGGGCGGCGGCGTTGGCTCGCACCGAGCTGTCCTTGGAGCCCTCGTAGGTCGTGCTCCACATCAGGCGCGCCATCTGCAGATCGCCTGCGTGTTCCGCCATCTTGGCCGCCATGATGGCCAGAAACGGGTGAGCGTTAGGCACCTTCGCTCCGCGCGCAAATGCTTCCGCCGCGCCGGCGTAATCTTTCAATTCCATATAGTGGATGAATCCGTCGTTGTAGTAGAGACGCCACTCGTTGGGATTGTTGCGAATGCCGAATTCCTCCAACTGGATGGCACGCTCGGGCAAGCCTCCTCCGTTCGGCGGCGGCGGCGCGAGAAAGTTTGCGCCGTACTCATAGGCCACCAGCAGGTGAGGATCAAGGGCGGTCGTGATCTCCAGCAACGGCGCCAGCAAGTCGTAACGCTGGGCTCCCTCGTGATGCTTGCTGCCAAAGTACTGCACGGCGCGCGTCCAATAGATGTCGGCCAGCAGGCCATCGTAGCCCAGGCTCAACTTTTTCAGCGCCTTGGGGGACGAAATATACAGAACTTCTTCCAGGGTGGCATTGCCGCGCACCTGGTCCAGTTTGCGCAGCAGCAGGACTGACGCCACCATGCACGCTACCAGCAGGAAACTGAACCCCAACGTGACTCGTCTTGAGGCTTTCATTTCAGGTTCCGGTGTTCAAAGACCAGCACCGCTCCGCAGATTGCGATGGTGGCGTACGTCAGGGCGTAGGCACTGTTGTAGAGAATCACCGGTCCCGGCACGGGCTGGGCGTGGGCTACGGAGCTGATCACGTTAAGAGCGGAGAAATTCGGCACCAGGTAAGCCAGCCCTGTGGCCAGCCAGCGGGTGAGGCCGTGGGTCAGGCTGGCGAATCCGCGCAGGTCTTCGGCAAAGCTGCCGATCACGAACAGCGAAAAGGCGAACACCGCGGAAAGCAGTGGGGAAGAGAATGACGAGAAGAACAGGGTCAGGGCGGTAATGATCAAAAACTGCAGAACGATAAAATACAGTGCCACCAGCACCCATCCATCCTGCTTCTGGAAGTGGTGCGAAACATAGAGCAGCGCGACCAGGACGCCAATGGCCATGAAAAATGTATTTACCGCCAAGGTCCCCGCCAGGCCGAAGAACTTGCCGACGATGAATTCCCAACGCCGCACCGGTCGGGAGAGCACGGTATAGAGGGTTCGCTTTTCAATCTCCTTCGAAACCAAGCCGATTCCGATGAAGATGGCAATCACCATTCCGAAGAGAGAGACTGCCGTGAGCCCCAGATTGATCACCACCAGACGTTCGATGTCGATGGAAATCTGCCCCACCAGGATCGATGCCCCGGACATCAGCAGGGCGAACACGATCAGGTTATAAAGCACCCGGTCGCGCACCGCTTCGCGGAAAGTATTGGCCGCAATGTGTACGATCCGCGAGTTCACGATCTAGCTCCGGCAGTGGCCTCGGCGGGCCGCAATTTTTGCATGAAATAATCTTCCAGGGAAGTGCGCACCGGAATGACTGAAATAAGCCGCAGCCGTTCGCGGCGTAGGGCTTCGATGGCGGCGTCCTGGTTGGCTTCGGAAAGAACCGCCCGCACGGTATCGCCGGTGACGTGGCATTCCGCCCCCAGAGCCCGCAGCGATGCCGGCACCACGGTTCCATGCCAGACCAGTTCTACCTGGCCGTGCACGCTGGAGGTGAGTTCCGCCACCGCCCCTACTCCGCGCAGCTCGCCCAGGTGGATGACGGCGACGCGGTCACACAGCGCTTCCGCGTCAGACAGGATATGAGTGGAGAAGAAGACCGTCTTACCTTCATGCTTCAGTCGTTCCATGAGGTCGCGAACTTCGCGGCGGCCCATGGGATCCAGTCCTGACATCGGCTCGTCAAAGAAAACGATTTTCGGGTCGTGCAGGATAGCCTGCGCAATCCCTACCCGCTGCAGCATCCCTTTAGAGAATTTGCGCAACTGCACCCCGCCCACGTCCGGCAGCCCCACCCGCCCCAGGACTTGGTTTACCTTGCCCGATCTCTGTTTCGCATCCACTCCCGAAAGCTGCGCGAAATACTCCAGCAGCTCGCGGGCAGTCAGATAGTCGTAAAAATACGGTTGCTCGGGCAGGAAACCGATCTGCGCTTTCATGACTGGATCATTGACTTCCAGGCCCAGGATCCGAGCGGAGCCGGCGGTGGGAAATATGAGCCCCATGAGCAGCTTCAGCGTGGTTGTCTTGCCGGCGCCGTTTGGTCCCAGAAAGCCGAAAATCTCCCCTTCCTGGACGGTCAGGTGGAGCGGGCGCAAAGCGCACTTGGGCTTCTTGCGCCAGAAGCCGACGCTATAGGTTTTTTCCAAACCCAGGATTTCGATGGCGGCCATGGCAGAACCCGGAAGCGGGTTCAGAAAAAATTATAAGCAAGATGCCCGCGCCTGGGATTGGCAAAAGCGGTTACGGAGGTCATCTCTGGTGACAGGAGATGCAAGAAAAAAGGGAACCGGGCGAACCCGGTGCCCGATTGGCCGTGTCTCCTCCCCCAGGAACCACGCCAAACTTGTTACTGCAGGCTGGTGAACGCCTGGCAGGCGGCCGAGGTGTTGACCGGAATACTGCCGCCAGAGCCGGGATCGAAACGTATGACTCCATCCTCAGTCGAGCAGAAATTGCGTACGCCTGAGATGTTGTAGTTAATCGGCGAGGCGCCAGAAACGAACGAGCGCAGCGTCGCGCTAGGGCCCGAAGGAGACACTCCGGTGGCCGCAAATACGTAGCCGTTCTTGCCGTTGGAGCCCACGGTCGCGGTGGCCAGCACGTTGTCGATCAGGCAAGCGCCCGCGACTGCCGGGGTGCAGGGAGCAGCTCCTCCCAGGTTCGTAAGGGTCGCCGCAAAACCGTTATCCGGAAAGGCCGCATTGTAGGCAAACTCGGCGGTGTTGATACTGCGAATTGAGTTGGTAGCCGAGGCTTCGTTGGAGGCAATCCTGGCCCGCAACAGATTCGGGATGGCGATTGCAGCGATGATCAAAATGATTGCCACCACGATCAACAGCTCAATCAGGGAAAAGCCCCTGTTTAGTGAAGCTGGACGCGAATTGGCCTGGCTGGATTGCATCGCAACCATTCCTGTTGCATTTTGGTGACCAGCCCCCGGCCCGGATTCTGCCTGGTTAACCATCCAGAATCCCAGGAAAAGCAATGACTTACCGAAGGTGTCTTGAATCCGCAGTTTTGGCAATATGCGACAGAGCCAACAACTGCTGGTGGGATGACAAAATTTGTCGTCCTGGTAGGCGCAAAGCTTTGGTGAAAAAAAGAAGGAGCAACGGAGTGATCCGTTGCTCCCAAGGCGTTGTACCCTCCCCCGGGTATGTTGCCAACTCTTACTGCATCACGACGTAAGGCGCAGCCGCGCAGCTTCCAGTACCAGTGTCCACTGTGGTGGAACCACCGGTGTTGGGGTCGAAGTGGATGACTCCGTCCTCAGCCGAGCAGAAGCGACGCACGCCGGTTTGGTTGAAGTTCAGTGGCGCCGAACCCACCTGATAGGTCACGAGCAGCGTGCCCACCGCACCCTTGACGCCCACAGCCGCGAAGCTGTAGCCGCTCTTGCCGTTACCGGCCGGGTTGCCGTTGTTGGACAGAACGCCGTCGACCAAGCAGCCCGCAGTCGAGGTTGGACCACCGGCAGGACAGGTGTAAACACCAGCGCCCGGGCCCAGGTTGACCAGAGCAGCTGCGTACCCGACTGTCGGATAGGCGCTCTGATAGGTCACTTCAGCAGTATTGACGGTACGAAGGGAACTCACTGCGGACGATTCATTGGCCGCAATGCGTGCCCTCAACAGGTTAGGAATCGCGATCGCGGCGATGATTAGAATAATAGCCACCACGATCAGCAATTCAATTAACGAAAAACCCTTTTGTTTCCGCATCTCGTTTTTCCCTCTCTCCGTAGATCAGATATGGTCTCTTCGACCGGATGTCCTAATGTTCGCAAGTTAGCGACCACAAACTGGCGTTACTTCCGTGCACCACGCGGTACGGGTAAGCTCCTTTGTTTTCAGTCGAGCGAATAACTTCAGGCACCAGTAGGTTGCGCCCGGGTGGGCGCGATTCTGAACCCGCGAGTGTCAGATTTTGTCGGTCCAGGTGACAGCTTGTGTCAATTTGGTACAAGCGTGAGATGCTGGCCAGAAGGTTGCCCGGAAAAGAAATAAGGGCATCGGATTTCTCCGATGCCCTGGTCCCGAAAGATCGGAAGAACTGCTTACTGCATGACTACGTAAGGCGCACCCGCGCAGCTTCCAGCGCCAGTGTCCACTGTGGTGGA
>DASZHW010000133.1:0-1686 GCA_035937515.1 Terriglobales bacterium
CTGGGATGAGATGGCAGCGGCCTTCAATCCCAGCCGCTCGCACATGCTCTCTTCCAGTTCGGGGCTGAGGTGGGCAAAGGTGCCTACGGCTCCGGAAAATTTCCCCACTCGCATGTCTTCAGCGGCGTTGCGAAAGCGCGCGATATTACGCTGGGTCTCGGAGTACCAATTGGCCAGCTTGAAACCAAAAGTGATGGGCTCGGCGTGAATGCCGTGAGTGCGGCCGATCATGGGCGTGTCTTTGAACTCCCAGGCTCGCCGTTCAAGTACAGCAGAAAGCTTTTCGAGGTCGGCGGCAATAATCGCGGAAGCCTGCTGGATGAGCAGAGCCTGCGAAGTGTCGACCACGTCATTCGAAGTCAGACCGTAGTGAAACCAGCGCGCGTGCGGTCCGACGATCTCGGCCACGGCGGTGGTAAAAGCGATGACATCGTGGCGGACTTCAGCTTCAATCTCGGCAATTCGGTCCAGGTTGAAGTCGGCCCGCTCGCGAATGGCTCGCGCGGCGTCGTTGGGCACCATGCCGGCTTGGGCCAGGGTTTCAGTGGCCGCGACTTCCACCGCCAACCAGGTGCGGAAGCGATTCTCGTCGCTCCAGATGCGGCCCATGTCGGGGCGGGTGTAGCGTGGAATCAAGGTGCGCTCCCTGCTCGCTCTGAGAAGTGCGGGACTAGGGATTCTAAATGGAGCGGAAGGTTAGTGGCCAGTCGGGTGGCTACAACACCTAGCCCAATGCGGAATCAGTAGTAAGGGAGGATTCGGTGGCCACCTCGGCTGGAGTACCCGGGCCAGCGCCTCGAGTCGTGGTCGGCTGCGACCACTTGCCATAGCTGTCGTATTGGTAGCTATAGTGCCTCACTGATTTGCCCTTCCGCGTTGTACCTGCGAACGATTCGGCTCCCAAGGTCGTCATTGGCATCACGGACTTGCGCCTCGACCGGGCGACTCTTCAGGTCGTGAAGGACGGTCACGGTTCCACGCATGGGAACACCCCTGGCGAAGAGAGCCGCGTCCCAGGCGGGAACCTGTAGTCGCAGTGTTCCGATTCCGTTCGATGGTTTTGGGATCGAAGCTCAGAATCTTCGTCATGCCGCCGTGTTGGTCGTAGCGAAAGTCGGTTCGATCGGAATTTAGACTACTCGTGATGCTCAAGAGAAGAATGGCAACAAAACATCCCTGCAGGGTCACCGGTGCTGCTCCGGCTCGCAAGTGCCTTCCTGAGAAGGAACGCCAGCAGTTCTAGTCCAAGAAACACGGTTTAGAGCGGATATTGCGCGCTGTCAGGCCAGCGCGATCACATCGATCTCGACCAGAGCGTCTTTGGGGAGACGCGCCACCTCCACGGTAGAGCGGGCGGGAGGCGCAACATTGAAAAATCGTCCATAGACTTCATTCATGGCGGCAAAATCGCCTATGTTCTTCAGGAACACCGTAGTGCGCACCACTTTTTTCAGCCCGCTTCCCGCCGCGGTCAGAATTGCAGAAAGGTTCTTGATGACGCGATCTGTCTGCGCGGCTACGTCTCCATCGATTACCTGCTGGTTTGCCGGATCGATGGCAACCTGCCCGGAAACGAAGACAAATCCGTTCGCCCGGATGGCCTGAGAATAAGGTCCAATCGCCTGCGGTCCTTCTTTGGTCACAATCACGTCGCGCATGAAGCGCCTCCAGGGCCGTAGCCACCGA
>DASZHW010000134.1:0-61726 GCA_035937515.1 Terriglobales bacterium
TTCGACGAACACCTCGTCCGCGACCATGACTGAAACACCAGCCCACATCATTTCGTCGATTTCGTCCGACGAGAGTTTATCCAGGGCGTCCATTCCATCTTCGTAAGGAACGGTACGGCCGCGAGAAAAGGCCACCCCAGGCATTCCGCTTGGTCTGGGCCGCACATTCACCTCCGGATGGGACACGACTGATCAAGTCAACTCAAAAGGACTGTCAAACCACCAAAAACGTGAGCGGCCATGCAGCAAATTTCAAAATAAAATAGGTCCGTCAGCTTCGAACCCATCCCTTTACCGTCCCCAATAGCGAGGCGGGCTGCCAGGTGGGTTTTGTTCTAGGGATATAATTGCGTCCCATCAATGTCCCTGACTTCGGGCACCAAACTCGGCCCTCACGAGATCCTTTCCAAGGTGGGCTCGGGCGGGATGGGCGAGGTGTACCGCGCTCGGGACACCCGCCTCGATCGTATTGTCGCGATCAAGATTTTGCCCGACCATTTGGCCGATCGCTCCGATCTGCGCGAGCGCTTCGAGCGCGAAGCTCGCACCATCGCCAGCCTGAATCATCCTCATATCTGCGCTATCTACGACGTCGGCCATCAGGACGGCACCGACTATCTGGTGATGGAGTATCTGGAAGGCGAGACGCTGGCGCAGCGGCTGCTGAAAGGACCGATGGCGGCGGAGCAGCTCTTGCAATACGCAATTCAGATTGCCGACGCGCTGGACAAGGCGCACCGCAAGGGCGTCACACACCGCGATTTGAAGCCCGGCAACATCATGCTGACCAGGAGCGGGGCCAAGCTGCTGGACTTTGGTTTGGCAAAGCTGACCCAGCCCGCAGCCCTTTCGGAGGCCACTCTTTCGGGGTTGCCTAAAGGCTCGATCACGGGCGAAGGAAGCATCGTCGGAACATTGCAGTACATGGCGCCCGAGCAACTGGAAGGCGGCAAAGTGGACGCCCGCACCGACATCTTTGCATTTGGCGCAGTGGTGTACGAAATGGCGACCGGCAAGAAGGCCTTCGAGGGCAAGAGCCAGGCCAGCCTGATTGCGAAGATACTGGAGACCGACCCCCAACCCATGTCGTCGCTTCAGCCGATGACGCCTCCGGCCCTGGAACGTGTCGTCAAGTCGTGTCTTGCGAAAGATCCGGATGAGCGATGGCAAAGCGCAGCCGATTTGGCGCGCGAGTTGAAATGGATCGGTGATGCTGGCGCGCAGGCGGCAAGCAGCGCAGCCATCTCGCCCGCCGGGAAGAGGCTCCCGAATCGCACGCTCCTATATCTAGGCTGGGCCGCCGCGGCCGTCCTCCTGGTCGTGTTCGCAGCCATTCTCTTCAGGAACAGCACCAGCGAGGCACCTTCCACCGCACCTGTCATGCGGACGTCAATTCTCCTGCCGGCCGGCCAGAGGCTAGCCTCTGACGCCGCCGACTATCCACTGGCGGTATCGCCTGACGGCAACCGGATCGCCTACGTGGCCGACGAGGAAGCAGGCGCGCAGCTTTACGTCCGCGAGTTGAGTGATCTCGAACCGAAAGCGATTGCAGGTACCCTAGGAGCCAGGCATCCGTTTTTCTCGCCGGATGGCCACTGGGTCGGCTTCTTCGCGGAAGGCGCATTACAGCGGGTGTCCGTTGCAGGTGGCGCTCCGCTTCGGATTTGCAACATCTCGGGCTTGAGCAAGGGCGCGAGCTGGGGTCCCGACAACACCATTGTGTTCGCGTCGCGGGGCAGCGGGCTCCAAAAGGTCAATGCGGCCGGAGGCGTTCCGCAATCGTTGGCTGGTGGCGATAACGGAACTTGGCCAGAAATCCTTCCTGATAATAAGACGGTATTGTTTAGTACTGGTTATACTCTCGCAACCATTCCGCTCAACGGCGGTAAAGCGCGCGTCTTGGCGCGAACCAACGACTCTTCCTCCGATTCTTCCTCGGAGAGCCCCGCCGTTCTTGGGGCTGGATACATTCTCCAACCTCGATTCGTGTCATCTGGTTACCTGGTCTATGGCCAGTCGCCCGGCGTCGTGCGGGCGATGCCGTTTGACCTCGTATCGCTAAGTCTGAAGGGTCCGCCGGTCTCGATGATTGATACCGTCGAACGGGCCCAGGATGGTGGCGCCATCTACTTTGCCATCTCAGAGACCGGCTTGCTCCTATACGTGCCTACCGGACAGCACCACCAGATGGTTTGGGTTGACAGAAATGGTGCAGAGACGCCCATCAGCTCCGATCGGGCGGCGTTTCGCGTTCCGCGCCTCTCGCCGGATGGGAAGTTGATCGCTGTCGCGGTTAGCGATGAAACCCGCCGGTCTGACATCTGGATCTACAACGCAGAGGGCGGCGCCAAGCGCCGCTTGACCAAGGAAGGACACAATCTCGAACCAGTATGGACGCCGGACGGAACCCGCCTCACGTTTTTTTCGGACTTCACCGTTGCGCAGATGCTTGTAAACGGTAGTGGAAGCAAAGAAATCTTGCTGCCCGGAGATCGCGCTCGATCTCCGTGCTCGTGGTCCCCCAATGGCGAAGATCTCATATTTGACGAGTCAGATGCGGCAGGAGACAGTCTTTGGCATTCCACCCGTAGCTCACACTACGCATCGCCGGTACTTCTGATTCGCCCGACTACCGGCGATTGCGGGGTGCTCTCACCGAACGGCAAATGGATGGCGTACGTTTCCAGTGAGTCCGGACGCGCCGAGGTTTACGTTGCCAGCTACCCCAGCCTGGCGGAAAAGATTGCCGTCTCAACCGACGGTGGACATCGACCTCGGTGGTCGCGCGAGGGTCGAGAACTCTTCTATCGCCAGGGCGACGCGCTGATGGCCGTATCTGTGGATACAGGCGCCAGCTTCCGGGCGGTGAAGCCACGGCGTTTGTTCGCTGGCCCCTACCGGGGTGAGAGCCAGGAGATGGCATTTGATGTCTCCACCGATGGCCGGCGGTTCTTGATGATCAAGAGTGATGCCGCAGCCACCTTGGGGCAGATCAACGCTGTCCAGAACTGGTTCGAAGAGTTGAAGCAGAGAGTTCCGTCAGCTCAGAAATGATAGAGGCTCCGAGTGCACAAAATTTTGGTTGGAGTTCCGGGCTGCTCAGCGCAGCTCTTCCCGATCGCGGTCCTGACTCTTGCCGATCAACTCCGTAAACTGCGCCCGGGTCAGGGCATGGTTGCTCTGGAAAAACTTTGCCACGGCATTCAGAGCGGCGCCCGCGTCCATGATCATCACCAGATCGGGAACCGCCGGGGTCTGGACGGATTTGATCTTACCTTGCGCCGAAGTATCACTTGCCAGGCGGAGTAACAGTTCTTCCAGGTGAGGCTTCTCGTCGTCCGCAATTTCGGTAAATTCGATCCCCATGCCCAGAAGAGGATGAGACGTTCTAACTATGCCTTTGAGCCGGACCCGTACCTCTCTCATATCCAGGATCATGTGCACCACGGTGTTCACCGCGGAGGTCGCGGCCAGTTCCACATAGCCTCCACAAAGGCTCAGATCGGTGATTGTGGCCCAGGTACGCATGTCCACGCCCTCAGTGCGAAACTCCACGCTGCCCTCGCACTTGTAGCGAGGATACCTGCGCTTTTCGGCAGGGGGTGAGGGGCTGATTGAGGGGGCTGTTGTCGCTGCCTCCGGCGGCGAAGAGACAGGGTCAAGCAGGATCCGGTTCTCATTACCTCGTTTCAGAGCGCGCCGCGGCTCCGATCTTTTACCCGGTGTGGTCGTGGCACCGTATTCAGGCATTTCTGTTCGGTAGTCCATACTCTTGCGGTCGCCCCAGCTTCACAGACGGAGACCCACACTCTGACACACCGTCTACCTTGAATCCTACGAAAGTCGCACCAGCACGGTGGCAGCGTATCCAGTCCTGACTTACCAAAAGGACTTGTGGGTTCCGTTTTCGGAAAAAGTTCATAATGGAACGGACGGTGGACTTCGCCGCCGGCCTTGATCCGTTGCCCAAGTTCCTTCCGCCCTGCGAGCCTGCATGTTGAAGCCTGAGATGTTCAAGCGTGAGATGTTCAGTCACTAGGAATCTCGGTGTCGCCGGGTTTGCGAGCCCGTACCTGCCGCATCCTTTCCTGTTGCCGCTCCAATGTCTGGTTAATCTGTTCGACCAGAACCAGTAGAGCTTCGGGATCAGTCTCCCGGGAGGCGCGTTCGCACAATTCACGACAGTCCTGTTCTTCTCTTTCTTCATTATTTTTGGGATCAGTCATGCCTGCCATAGTGCAGGCCGACGACCAATCCGGAAATCGGAAGCCGCGTTTCTGCCAGCGCAATAGGTGCTTGTCTTTGAAGCATTTGCGCGCCTACCCGGAGTCGTCGCAAGAATTGACTGTAGAGAAAAATTGCACGGCCGGCGGTGTGGCCGGGCCCACCAGTTACAGCCAGTACAGCGCCCGTTGCAGCCCGGATACATGGTTCAGGGTATGCAACAGAATCTCAAGATGATTTACCATAAATTCAGTTCAAAAGAGCCCTCATGCCCGCAATCCCCGTTATTCAGATTCTGGTCGTGGATGACCACGCTGTCGTCCGGCGGGTGATCTGTTCACTTCTCTCCAGCGATCCCGCTCTGAACGTGATCTGTGAGGCGGCCAGCGGCGAGCAGGCGGTGCAGAAAGCGGAGGAGATCCAGCCTGATCTGGTGCTGCTGGACATCAGCCTCCCAGGCATCAGCGGCATCGAAGCGGGACGGCAAATCCGCAAAGTCTCTCCGAAATCGCAGATTGTTTTCCTGAGCCAGCATGATTCTGTAGAGATGGTGAAGGATGCGTTGCGGGTGAGCGGGCACGGATATGTGGCTAAGATCGATGCCGGACACGAGCTTCTGAAGGCCATTCACGCGGTGCGGGACGGAAAACAATTTGTCAGCCAACGGATCCTGTCGCAGGGATGGCAAACGAGTACGTCCGGCCCCGCCGGGGCATGAAGAACCGCGTGCCCCGTGATCTGCCTCACAACCTGCCATCCCGCCCTATCGGGGATTTCCCGATAGATTCCACCGTACTTGACTCGACTCACAGATAAGGATGGTCCCGATTGCGGCACAGGTCTCGCCTTGCTCTCATCAGGTCCTTGGGTAGCATGAAAATGACGAACGTGTTACCGTTTTCCGCTGATCGGCCTGCGGATCGCTCGTCAGTCTGAATCTTCCGGCTTGTTAAGGGGGCGGGTTCAGCGTTACCAGTAGCACGAAATACAGAAACGTAACAACAAATTCCGGAAGGTTGCAACCTTCCCACTGGAGCCTTGAGAGGCTGATGAGCCAGGGGTCAGTTAGACATCGGGTGAGGCGGTGCCGCGGGAGCCGATTGGCCCGGCTTGCTTCCACCGCTTTCGCGATTAGGATGACGTTACTCGCCAACGCAAGGTGGTGTGCGGCGCAAACGGCCACCGTCACGGGACAGGTAGCCGATCCCCAAGGTGCGATGGTGATGGGAGCCAAGCTGACCCTGGATGGGCGTGAGCAGATCCGCTACAGTTCTGGGAGAATGATTCAGGCTTCATGCACATTCCCGATGGCTATTTGAGTCCTT
Organism: Terriglobales bacterium; assembly: GCA_035937515.1. Classification (GTDB taxonomy): domain Bacteria; phylum Acidobacteriota; class Terriglobia; order Terriglobales; family Acidobacteriaceae; genus JAIQFF01. The sequence goes on from DASZHW010000134.1 coordinate 5,550, forward strand.
CGACCTGCGCGGTGCTCTACGGCGCCGCCATGCCGTTCTGGTATGCCGCGTCCGCTCGCCTGAAGCGCGTGCTGACCACCCGACTGGTGCCGCTGCTGGCGCTGTCCAGCGCTTTTTGCTTCGTCGTCATGATGTTCAACATTCCGCTTCCGGGCGGCACCACGGGGCACGCCGTGGGCGTGGGAGCCGCAACCGTGGTGCTGGGACCCTGGGCGTCTATGCTGGCGCTCTCGATTGCGCTCCTGATCCAGGCCGTCTTTTTTGGCGACGGTGGCATCACCACGTTGGGCGCGAACTGCTTCAATATGGCGATTGCCGGATCCCTGGTCGCCCATGGCGTCTACCGCATCGTGTCGGGCAAGACCGCAGTGATTTCTTCGCGGCGTGTCGTGGCCGCCGCCCTGGCCGGATATGCGGCCATCAATGTGTCGGCTCTCCTGACTGCCTGTGAGCTGGGAATTCAGCCGCTGTTTTTCAGGGATGCGACCGGGACGCCCTTGTACGCTCCCTACCCGTTACACGTGGCGATTCCCGCCATGATGATCGGCCACCTGACGTTCGCCGGGTTGGCGGAACTGTTTGTCTCGGCCGGTGTAGTGGCCTATCTTCAGCGCGCGAATCCGTTGCTGTTGGCGGGAAGTTCCGCCGGCGTGGAGAATCTGCAACCGAAGAGTTCCGTTTCGAGGAGCGCTTGGAACCTGACCCGGCGTCTGTGGATCCGGCTGGCTCTGATCTTGCTTCTCACGCCGCTGGGTATTTTGGCCGCAGGCACGGCGTGGGGTGAATGGAGCGCCGCAGACTTCTCCCATGCGGAAACGCGGCAAAAGATTGCAGCCGCCTCCGGCAATGTCGCGCCTCCGGCCGAACTGCCACAGGGTGTGGGACGGCTGTCGTCGATCTGGAACGCGCCCTTTCCGCAGTACGCGCCACGGTTTGTGCGCCGTCCCGCCTTCGGCTACGTATTATCGGCTATGTTCGGCAGCGGCCTGGTGATCATGTTCGCCGCGATGGTGGGTTGGCTGGCGGGAAGGCGAGCAGTCCCGAATTCAGGGTCCGGCGAGGGAGGAACTGGGCAACATGACGAATGAAAGCCCCTCCGCTGCGCCGGTTCGATTCCGGGGCGGCCAATCCAGGGGAATGATCGAGCGCAGTCTCTCCTCTTTCGTAAGCGGCCTTGAGCACGCGCTCTTCGCGGAAGAGGTTGCCAAGAAGAATGGACTGCTGCAAAGACTCGATCCCCGCATCAAGATTCTGGCTGGCCTGCCGCTGATTGTCGCTTCCGCTCTGTCGCGAAAGCTGTGGGTCATCGCAGCATTGTTGGCCCTGGCAATCGTGATGGCGTTCCTGTCGAGAGTGCCGCTGCGCATGCTGGCCAAAAGAGTCTGGCTGGGAGTGCTCGGATTCACGGGGCTGATCTCGATTCCAGCTCTGTTCCTCACCCCCGGACAGGAGCTGTACCGCCTGCCCGTTCCCGGGTGGGCGATCACGTGGCAGGGCCTCAGCGCCGCCGCTTACCTGATCATGCGGGCCGAGACGGCAGCAACGTTGTCGATCTTGCTGGTGCTGTGCACTCCGTGGAACAGCGTGCTGAAGGCGTTGCGCGTGCTGCGCCTGCCCATCGTGATGGTAGTAGTTCTGGGCATGACCTATCGCTACATTTTCCTGCTGTTGCGGACCGCCCACGACATGCTGGCGGCGCGCAAAAGCCGCATGGTCGGCCCGCTTCCTGGGCCCGAGTTCAGGCGAATGGCGACTGCCAGCGCGGGAGTCCTGATGTCGAAATCGCTCCAGCTGAGCGGTGATGTGTACCTGGCCATGCGATCGCGGGGATTCCGGGGAGAGGTCTATGTCCTCGACGAGTTCCAGACCCGATGGTTCGACTGGGTCGCGCTGGCCTTCTTTTCTTGTGTGACCGCTCTTGCTGTCTGGTTCGGGCGATAAGGTGTCATCGAGAAGCAGATGCCGGAAACCTGCATAAAGGAAAATTCGTGAGTGTCCCTGTCTTCGAGGTGTGCGACGTCAGCTTCAGCTATCGGGAGGTCACCGCCCTCGACGGGCTGAATCTCGCGATTGAGCCGGGCCAAAGAATCGTTCTGCTGGGGGCCAACGGCTCGGGCAAATCAACCTTGCTCAGCCTGCTGGACGGCCTCTGCTTTCCGGGCAAAGGCAGCGTCAAATTCCGTGGTGAACCGCTTACCGAGGATAGGCTGACGGGAGAAACTGAGTTTGATTTCCGGCGGCGGGTGGGGCTGGTCTTTCAGAATCCCGAGGTTCAGCTGTTCAATCCCACGGTACTTGACGAGGTAGCATTCGGGCCTTTGCAACTGCGGTGGCCGCAGGAGCAGATTCGGCTTCGAGTGGACGAGGCCCTGGAGCAAATGAGAATCACACACTTGAAGCATCGATCGCCCCATCAACTTTCGACGGGAGAGAAAAAGCGGGTGGCGCTGGCCTCAGTCCTGATCCTTGATCCCGAGGTTCTGCTGCTGGATGAGCCAACGGCGGCGCTGGATCCCAAAAGCGAGAGCGAGATGATCGACTTCCTGGTGAGTTGCAGCGGAGGGCGGAAAACGGTGGTCACCGCAACTCACGATCTCGATTTGCTGGACGACATTGCCGATCTCTGCCACGTTTTTCTGCAGGGCCGGATCGTTGCGTCCGGCACGCCCGCGGAAATTCTGCGAGACCATGAACTCCTGCGGCGCACCGGGTTGGTGCATGCCCATCGTCACGCCCACGCTACCGGCGAAATTCATTCCCACCCGCACCGGCACGGCCACGGGCACTAGCGCGGTCTGCTCACCCAACAACCTGTCATCCCGAGCGAGGTTTGTCGTTCGCTCGCGAAGGACAAACGAGTCGAGGGACCTGCTGTTGCCGGGCGGCCTCCAAACCCCATCGCTCGTAGCGAAAACCGCCCTCCAACCGGATGAGCATGACAGGAAAGAATCAATCGCCGGTCGGCGTCGGCCGCGGGGAGAGCGGTGGCACCGGGTCCGGGCCGGGCGCGTGCCGCTTGCTTCCCACGCGAAGACGCAACCGGTCGAGATACAGGTAAACGACCGGAGTGGTGAAAAGCGTGAGAGCCTGGCTCATGATGAGTCCGCCCACGATCGTGATGCCCAGGGGGCGTCGCAATTCTGATCCGGTTCCGGTGCCCAGCGCCAGGGGCAGCCCACCCAACAGGGCAGCCATCGTGGTCATCATGATCGGCCGGAAACGGCGAATGCAGGCTTCGTAGATGGACTCGGCGGAATCCTTGCCGGCCCGCTTCGTTTCCAGGGCGAAATCGATCATCATGATGGCATTCTTTTTCACAATGCCGATCAGCAGGATGATGCCGATCAATCCCATCACATTCAGCTCGCTGCCGGTCAGCAACAGGGCCAGAATCGCGCCGACTCCGGCGGAAGGCAGCGTCGAGAGAATGGTGATGGGGTGAATGTAGCTCTCGTAAAGCACGCCCAGAACGATATACACCGTGACCAGCGCGGCCAGAATCAGCAATGGCTCGCTGGCCAGAGAAGACTGGAAGGCAGCGGCGGTCCCTTGAAAACTTGCGTCGATGGTAGTGGGAAAGTTGATCGACCGCTGTGCCGCATTGATCGCCTCCGTGGCCTGGCCTAGGGACACGTTGGGAGCCAGATTGAAGGACAACGTTACCGCGGGATATTGGCCCTGGTGACTCACGGCCAGGGGCGTGTTGGAAGGCCCGAAGTGGGCGAATGACGAAAGTGGGATCGCGGTTCCGTTGGCGGCCCGAACATAGATATTCTGTAGCGCTTCCGTGCTCTTGGAAAATTCCGGGGCCACCTCCATGACCACGTGATATTGGTTCAGTTGCTTGTACATGATCGAGACCTGGCGCTGACCGAACGCGTCATAAAGGGCGTTATCGACGTCGGTGGCGTCGACTCCCAGCCGCGAGGCGGTATCGCGGTCGATGATGACGGTGGCTTCCAGACCCTTGTCCTGTTGATCGGTGTTGACGTCGCGCAGTTCGGGGAGCGAACGCAGCTTCTGCAACAACAGCGGAGACCAGCGGTTCAAGTCCTCCAGATTTTCCCCCTGCAGCGTGTATTGGAACTGTGCCTGGCTCTGCCGGCCGCCGATGGTGAGATCCTGGGCGGATTGCATGTACAGGGTCGCCCCCGGCACCACCGCCAGTTTCCGGCGCAGCCTTCCGATCACCTGGTCGGCGCTGATCTTGCGCTCGGAAAGCGGCTTCAGGGTCATGAACATGCGCCCGCTGTTGGCCGAAGTATTGCCGCCCGCGAACCCGACAATGGCTTCTACGGCCGGATCCTTGATGACAATGCTCACGAACTGCGTCATCTTGTCTTTCATCGAGGTGAACGAAATGTCCTGCGCGGCTTGTACCGAACCCATGACGCGGCCGGTGTCCTGCTGCGGGAAGAAACCCTTGGGGACGATCACGTAGAGATAAATACTCAAGGCCGCGGTGGCGATGGTGATCAGCAGGGTCAAAGGTTGATGACGGAGAACCACCTTCAGGCCGCGGCGGTAGAGAGCCAGCATGCCGTCAAAAAACTTTTCGCTGAAACGATAAATGCGGCCGTGTTTTTCCTGGTCCACGGGCCGCAGAAACTTGGCGCACATCATCGGGGTCACGGTCAGGGATACCAGTAATGAAACCGCAATGGCCACGCTCAGCGTGACCGCAAACTCCCGGAACAGGCGGCCGACGATCCCTCCCATCATCAGAATCGGAATGAATACCGCCATCAGCGACGTGCTCATGGAGAGCACTGTGAAACCGATTTCGCGGGCGCCCTGGAATGCGGCAGGAACGGGACGCACTCCATCCTCGATGTGACGGGTGATGTTTTCCAGCACTACGATGGCGTCATCCACCACAAACCCGGTCGAGATGGCCAGCGCCATCAGAGACAGATTGTCCAGGCTGTAGCCCAGCAGATACATCACTGCAAAGGTGCCGATCAGCGACAGGGGAACGGCCACGGTGGGGATGAGAGTCGCCCGGAAGGTGCGCAGGAATGCAAAGACAACAAGAATCACCAGGATGACCGAGATCAGCAAGGTGACCTCGATGTCATGCACTGAAGCTCGGACCGTCGTGGTGCGGTCGAGCACGACGTTGACGTCAATTGCGGGCGAGATGGAAGACTTGAGCTGGGGCAACGCCGCCCGCACCCGGTCCACGGTGGCGATGATGTTCGCGCCCGGCTGGCGGGAGATGATGATCAGCACCGCGGGCTTGCCGCCGGACAGACCAACGTTCCGGATGTCTTCGACAGAATCCGTTACCCGGGCGACACTGCTCAGCCGCACCGGCGCGCCATTGTTGTAGGAGACGATCAGCTTGCGGTACTGGTCGGCGAGAAAAATCTGATCGTTGGCGCCAATCGTCCAGGCGTTTACTGAGTCGGCCACCTGGCCTCTCGGCCGGTTGGCGTTGGCGGAAGTCAGCGCTGTCCGCACCGTGTCCAGACCTACCCCCAGCTTGTTCAGCAGCGTGGGATTCACTTCGGCGCGGACCGCCGGCTTGGCGCCACCACCCACGAATACCTGTCCCACTCCTTCCACTTGGGCCAGCTTCTGCGACAGGATCGAGTCAGCGGCGTCGTACATCTTGGGCAAGGTGACGATGTCGGAGGTCAGCGCCAGAATAAGGATGGGCGCATCCGCCGGATTTACTTTCCGGTAGTTCGGATTGCCCGGCAAGTTGGCGGGAAGCTGACTGCGGGCGGCGTTGATGGAGGCTTGCACATCGCGTCCGGCAGCGTCAATGTTGCGGTTGAGATCAAATTGCAGGACGATGCTGGTCGACCCCAACTGGCTGGTCGAGGTCATCTGGTTGATGCCTGCGATCCGGCCAAACTGGCGCTCCAGCGGGGTCGCCACCGCCGAAGCCATGGTCTCCGGACTTGCCCCCGGCAGCGAAGCGGAGACTTGAATCACCGGAAATTCCACTTGCGGAAGCGGCGCCACGGGAAGGAAATTGAATGCCAGAGCGCCTGCCATGAGCAGCGCCGCGGCCAGCAACGAGGTGCCGATGGGACGCTTGATGAATGGCGACGAAATATTCATGGCTAATCCGCGGAAGCCTCGCCGGCCGCCTCGATGCGATTACCGATCCGGAAGCCCGAAAATCGGTGCGCCAGCCGGTCGAACCACAGATACACCACCGGCGTGGTGTAGAGCGTGAGCAATTGGCTCACCAGCAACCCGCCGACGATGGTGATGCCCAGAGGATGGCGTAACTCCGAGCCGGTTCCGGTGCCCAGCGCCAGCGGCAGGCCGCCCAGCAGCGCCGCCATGGTGGTCATCATGATGGGACGGAAGCGCAGCAGGCAGGCCTGGAAGATGGCCTCTTCCGCCGGTTTGTGTTCTTCGCGCTCCGCCTCAAGCGCGAAGTCGATCATCATGATGGCGTTTTTCTTCACAATTCCAATCAGAAGAATGATGCCGATCAGGGCCACCACTCCCAGATCGTTGCCGGTCAGGAGCAAGGCCAGAATCGCGCCCACACCCGCCGAAGGCAGCGTGGACAGGATCGTCAAAGGATGAATGTAGCTTTCATAGAGCACGCCCAGCACGATGTAGACGGTGATAATCGCGGCCAGAATCAGCAGGGGTTCAGACGAAAGTGAATTCTGGAATGCCGCCGCCGTTCCCTGAAAGCTGGTATGAATGCTGGGCGGAAGTTGAATGTCCTGCTCGGCCTGCTGGATGGCTTTGGTCGCCTCGCCCAGCGAAACTCCGGGTGCGAGATTGAAGGAAATGGTCACCACCGGGAACTGTCCCTGGTGATTGACCGCCAGGGCCGTGTTGATGGACTGGAAATGACTGAAGGATGCAAGCGGAACCTGCATCCCGGGGCCGGAGTGTACGTAAATGTTTTTGAGCGAGTCGGGATTCTGAGCAAACTGCGGGTCCACTTCCAGCACTACATGGTATTGGTTCAACTGAGTAAAGATGGTGGAGACCTGCCGCTGCCCGAAGGCGTCGTAGAGAGTGTCGTCAATGGCTTGGGGCAGGATGCCGAGCCGGGACGCGGTATCGCGATCAATCACCAGGTCCGCTTTGAGACCGCCATTCTGCTGATCCGTGGCCACGTCGCGCATGGAGGGTAATTTGCGAAGCTCGTCCACCAGCCGTGGTGCCCAGACGGACAGTTCCTGCGAGTCGGCATCTTCCATTGAGTATTGATACTGCGTGCGGCTGACGCGGTCTTCCACGGTCAAGTCCTGCACCGGCTGCATATATAAGGTGATGTCGTTTACCTTGGCCAGGTCCGGCTGCAACCGGCGGATGATCTCTGAGGCGGTGGACTTGCGCTGGTCGCGCGGCTTCAGGTTGATCTGAATGCGTCCGCTGTTCGGGGTCGCGTTGGTGCCGTCGATTCCGATGAACGATGAAAGGCTGGCAACGTCCGGATCTTTCAGAATCACCCGCGCCAGAGCCTGCTGGTTGTTCGCCAGGGCGGCGAAAGAAGTATTCTGCGGGCCTTCCGAAATGCCAAGAATTACTCCCGTATCCTGCACCGGGAAGAAGCCTTTCGGCACCACCACATAGAGGAACAGGGTCAGCACCAGCGTTCCCACCGTTACCAGCAGGGTTGTGGTCTGGTGCCTTAATACAAATTGCAGAGTGCGCCCGTAAAACTGAATGACCCGGTTGTAGAAATCTTCGGACGCTTTGTACAAGCGGCTTTGCTTCTTGGAGTCGTGGCGCTTCAGCAGTTTGGCGCACATCATCGGGGTCAGTGTCAGCGAGACCACGGCGGAAACCAGAATCGTGACCGCCAGGGTGACAGCGAACTCCCGGAACAGCCGTCCAACGATGTCGCCCATGAACAGCAGGGGAATCAGCACCGCGATGAGTGAGACCGTAAGCGAAACGATGGTGAACCCGATCTGTCCCGAACCCTTCAGCGCCGCCTCGAGCGGCGAATCACCTTCTTCCAGGTAGCGGTCGATGTTTTCGATCATCACAATGGCGTCGTCCACCACGAATCCGGTGGAGATGGTCAGCGCCATCAGGGTCAGGTTGTTTAGGCTGTATCCCAGCAGGTACATGACGCCGAACGTGCCCACTAGCGAGAGTGGAACCGCCACGCTGGGAATCACGGTGGCCGAGAGATTTCTCAGGAAAAGAAAAATGACCAGCACCACCAGTCCGATGGTGAGCATCATTTCAAACTGCACGTCGGCCACCGACGCCCGGATGGTGATGGTGCGATCGGTGAGGATCTGGACCTTGACCGAGGCCGGCAGTGAAAACTGCAGTTGTTTCAGCAGCACCTTCACCCGGTCGGCGACGCTGATGATGTTGCTGCCCGGTTGCCGCTGAATGTTCACGATCACGGCCGGGGTGGTGTTCATCCAGGCGGCCTGCAAGACGTTTTCGGCGCTGTCGACCGCGCTCGCAACGTCGGAAAGACGCACCGGCGCCCCATCCTTGTATGCCACCACAATGCTGTTGTACTGCGCGCTCGAATTGAGCTGATCATTCGCTCCGATGGTGAATGACTGGCGTGGACCGTCCAGCACTCCCTTGGCCTGGTTGACGTTGGCCGCGGCCAGCGCGGTGCGAAGATCTTCAAGACTCATTCCATACGAAGCCAGCGCCGTAGGATTGGCCTGAATCCGCACCGCCGGCTTTTGCCCTCCGCTGATGGAGACCAGGCCGACCCCGGGAAGCTGGGAAATTTTTTGGGCGAGCGCGGTGTCGGCGAGGTCCTCCACTTTCGACAGTGGAAGCGTGTCTGAGGTCAGGGCCAGCGTCAGAATGGGCGAATCCGCCGGGTTCACCTTGCTGTAGATCGGCGGATTGGGTAAATCTTTCGGCAGGTAAGTGGTAGCGGCGTTGATGGCCGCCTGCACCTGCTGCTCCTCGACATCAATGTTCTCGTTGAGGTTGAACTGCAGAGTAATGATCGAACTGCCCAGAGAGCTGGTCGAAGTCATCTGGCTCAGGCCGGGAACCTGGCCAAACTGGCGCTCCAGCGGCGCGGTTACGGACGACGCCATCACATCGGGGTCAGCCCCGGGGTAGAACGTGACCACCTGAATGGTGGGATAGTCAACTTCGGGAAGCGCGGAAACAGGAAGTTGGGTGTAAGCGACCAGACCGACCAGAAGCAGCCCGATCATCAACAGGGTGGTCGCGACCGGGCGCAGAATAAAAATTCGCGACGGGCTCATGGCGCTCCCGGGGGTGAAGACGATGCCGGCGAAGCCGGCGCGGACGAAGGTGGCGCGTTCTTGTTTCCTCCTCCGCTGATGTGCGGATCCACCTTGCTGCCGGCCTGCAGCTTGTCCTGTCCATCCACCACTACGACGTCTCCCGGCGCAATTCCTGTGGTGACCGAGGCCACGTTATTCTGTGTGAACGAAACCGTCACCGGCCGGACTTCCACCGTCTTGTCGGGCTTAATCACAAATACAAAGCTGCCCTGGGGCCCGGTTTGGATCGCAACCGAAGGGACCACGGTCGTGCCCTTGTGCGTCTCCAGCAGCAACCTGACATTCACGAACTGGTTGGGCCACAGACCGTTATCCTGGTTGTCGAACATTGCTTTCAAGCGGCCGGTGCCCGTGGTCTGGTCGATCTGATTGTCGATGGTAAGCAGCGTGCCGGAGGCCAGCTTGGTCTGATCGTCGCGGCTGTAGGCTTCCACCGAAAGCGGGCCCTGACGCATGTGAGCGGCTACAGTGGGCAGGTTGTCTTCGGGCAGAGTAAACAGAACTGCAATCGGCCGCAGCTGGGTGATGACCAGCAGCGGGTTGGTGTCAGCGGCGTGCACCATGTTGCCTACATCCACCAGCCGCAGTCCAACCCGGCCATCAATGGGAGAAGTGATACGGGTGTACACCAGGTTCAGTTTGGCGCTATCGATCTGCGCCTGGTCCGCGCGCACCGCTCCTTCCAACTGGTCGGCGGCAGCCTTCTGGGTATCGACTTGCTGTTGCGATACCGCTCCTGATTCCTGCAGCAGACTCTTGAAGCGCTCGTAATTCAGTTGCGCGTCTTTTAGTTGAGCCTGGTCGCGAAACAAATTCGCCTGCGCCTGACTCAATGCGACCTCAAACGGCCGGGGATCGATAACCGCCAGCAACTCTCCTTTACTGACGTTCTGACCTTCCTTGAAATTGACCTGCGCCAGTTGGCCGTCGACCCGGCTCTTCACGCTCACGGTGTTCGAAGCGGTTACGCTGCCCAGGCCCTTCAGATAGACAGGCACGTCCCGCCGCTCCGCTGCGGCAGCGCCCACCGGCACCACCGTTTGAGTCGAAGCCCGCGCGGTGTTCGGTTTCGAGGCGCTGCTGCAGCCGAGCAGAACCGCGATTGCGGTCAGGCAGGCAAGTGTGCGCAGAACTTGTGGATCAACCAATTGTCTGATCTTGTAACACCTGTATGGCCCGGTGCCTGGTTTTTGCGGGTGGCTTTCAATGCCAACGCTCACTGTGTTGTTTTCTCCCTGCGACGCCGCCCTTCAATCATCTCTGGCAGCGACACAGAACTTCTCGTTTGACGACAAAAATTATATCGCGGTTGCGGTTTATCTTCCTTCTTTACAAGACTTTACATTTTGGGCCCGCTCGGGGCTCAATCCAAATCGGTACCGGTAAAAAATCTAGGATTAAGAATGTAATGGCTCCGCCGAAATCCTCGCCCAACGGGCCGGTGGAGGCTGAAAACAGAGTAGAATGCGTCGGGGAGTTAGGGCAATCAGGGTAATCAGGTAGCAGGGATGGCTGATATCGCTCGGGAAGACAAGAGGATGGCGCCTTCGCCCATCGCGGAGATCGAGGTTCTCTGGATCACCGCCGGTTTGGGTTGTGACGGCGATACCATCGCCATGAGCGCCGCCACTCAGCCCAGCATTGAGGACGTGGTCCTCGGCGCCTTGCCCTGGATTCCCAAAGTGAACCTGCACAATCCCTTCCTGGCCGTAGCCAACGGCGACGACTTCCTCAGGCCCTTCCACCGGGCGGCTGCAGGCGAGATAGAGAATTTCATTCTCGTAATCGAAGGCTCAATTCCGAACGAGCACAACAAGGCAGAAGGATACTGGGCTTCTTTCGGCACCGACACCAGGACCGGCCGGCCCATTCTCACCTGCGATTGGATTGATCGTCTCGCTCCCAAAGCGTGGGCAGTAATGGCTGCCGGGACCTGCGCTACCTATGGCGGCATTCATGCGATGGAAGGAAATCCCACGGGCTGTATGGGTCTTCCGGACTACCTGGGTTGGCAATGGAAGTCGAAAGCGCAGGTTCCCATCGTGTGCGTGCCCGGTTGCCCTGTCCAGCCCGATAATTTCATGGAAACACTTCTGTATTTGCTGCACATGGCGGCGGGCCGCGCGCCCATGATTCCGCTCGATGACGCCCTGCGGCCCACCTGGCTGTTTGGCAACACCGTCCATGAGGGTTGCGATCGTGGAGGCTTCTACGAGCAGGCGCAGTTTGCCGAGGAATACGGCTCTCCTCTTTGCATCGTAAAATTGGGATGCTGGGGGCCGGTGGTTCAGTGCAACGTGGGGAAACGCGGCTGGATGGGCGGGATTGGCGGATGTCCCAATGTCGGGGGCATTTGCATCGGCTGCACCATGCCCGGCTTTCCCGACAAATTCATGCCCTTCATGAATCAGCCGCCGGGCTCTCTTTTGTCCTCGGCGGCGGTTCAGACCTATGGACGGGCGATCCACGCGTTACGCCGCTTCACCCAGTCGTCACTGAACAAAGAGCCGGCGTGGCGCAAGCCGACGCGCCCCAGGACGCCCGAAAGTGTCAAAGCGTAGCGCCCAGAAGTCGTTGGAGGCGTGAACATGGTTTCGTTTTCGTGGCCGCAGGCTGGTGCGAACGACACGCCCAACGGTCACCCTTCCGCCGTAGCCGAACCCGAACTTGATGCTTTGCAGGCCGAGGAGATCCTCCAGGGACTGGCGCAAGTCTTCACCCGCAATTCCAGCATTGCCCGGCGAGTGGTGTACCCTCCAGAACAACTGGCGGCGCCGCTCGACGATCCGCAACTCCCCAATCTGGAAGCCCGCTACCGCGCGCTGGTGGAGCAGATTCCGGCCGTAGTGTTCATGGCCTATCTCGATCGCGGCATCGGCGAGGCCTATGTCAGTCCGCAGATCGAAGCGACTCTTGGTTTTTCGCAAGAGGAGTGGCTGGAGGATCCCGTCCGCTGGTACAGCCATATCCATCCCGACGACAAGCAGCGCTGGAGCACTGAAGCGGCCGAGATGTTTCTGACCGGCAACCCGTTGCGCTCGGCCTATCGCGTGATTTCACGGGATGGCCGCGTGATCTGGTTTCATTGCGAAGCCAAAATGATCCGCAAGCAGGATGGCGAGCCCTGGTTCATTCACGGGGTGGGGTTCGACATCACCGACCTGAAGCGGACCGAGGAGGCGCTGCAGGAGGAGCGCAACGTTGTCTCCGCCATCCTCGATACCGTGGGAGCGCTGGTGGTGGTGTTGGATCCTGAAGGCAGAATCATCCGCTTCAACCGCGCCTGTGAGCAGATCACCGGATACTCTTTCGAGGAAGTCCGCGGAAAGTTCGTCTCCGACCTGTTCCTGATTCCCGAAGACGTTGCCCGTTTCAAGGCTTCATTCCAGAAGACGCGTGCCGAACAACGTCCAGATGAGTACGAGCTTTGCTGGGTGAGTCGCGACGGCCGGCAGAGAATCATTGCCTGGTCGACTACCCTTCTCGCCGGCGCCAATGAGGCTTCCACCTACATCATCGCCTCCGGAATCGATATCACCGAGAGAAAGCGCGCAGAGGCCAAGTTTCGCGGCCTGCTGGAAGCCGCTCCCGACGCGGTCGTGGTCGTCAATCGGGAGGGCAGGATTGTTCTGGTGAACGCCCAGGTGGAAAAATTGTTTGGCTACCGGCGCGAACAGTTGCTGGGGCAGCAACTCGAGCTGCTGGTGCCGGCGCGCCTGCGGCGCAGGCATCCCGAACATCGCAAGCGTTTCTTCGACGAGCCCCGCGTCCGGCCCATGGGAGCCGGCGAAGAGCTTTATGGTTTGCATAAGGACGGCCACGAGTTCCCCGTCGAAATCAGCCTCAGCCCGCTTGAAACCGAGGAGGGCGTGCTGGTTTCCAGCGCGATCCGCGATATCACCGAGCGCAAGCAAATGGAGAAAACCATTTTGGAGATCAGCGCCCGGGAGCAGCGGCGGATCGGCCAGGACTTGCATGATGGCTTGGGCCAGCACCTGACCGGAATCGCCTTCATGAGCAAAGTGCAGGAACAGAAGCTGATGGAAAAGAGCCTGCCCGAGGCCGGCGACGCGGCCAAGATCGTGAAACTGGTGAACGACGCGATCTACAAGACGCGTGAACTGGCCCGTGGCTTACTCCCCGTGGTCTCCGACGCCCAGGGACTGATGTCAGCCTTGCAGCAGTGGGCAGGGGAAGTCGAAGACTTATTCGGGGTACACTGCTGCTTCCAGTGTTTCACTCCGGTGCTGATTCATGAGCCTACCGTGGCCACGCATCTCTACCATATTGCGCGGGAGGCGGTGAATAACGCGATCAAACACGGTCACGCCCGCCAGATCGTGATTCGCCTGGCCGCTGACGAGCACCAGGGTGCGCTTACCATTCAGGACGACGGCTCTGGAATGGGCGACATTGCTCCCAGCAACAAGGGAATGGGACTCCATCTGATGAACTACCGGGCCCGGATGGTCGGAGGTTCGCTCGAAGTGCAGCCCGTCGCCCCGAACGGAACTATGGTTATCTGTCTGTTTCCCGTGAACAGCGAAAGCATGAGCTGAAATATGAGCGTCACTTACAAATCACCAAGCCCGGCAGCAGGAAAGAAAACCAGAATCCTGGTAGTGGACGATCACCCCATCGTGCGTCAGGGTTTGGCGCTGTTGATCAATCGCGAATCCGACCTCGTGGTCTGCGGCGAAGCCGAGGAAGCCATGGGTGCAATGCATGTGCTCGCCTCCTCCCGGCCCGATGTTCTGATCGTGGACATTTCCCTCAACGGTCCGGATGGCCTCGATCTGCTGAAAAACATCAGGACCAGCCGCCCCACCCTCCCGGTATTGATTTTGTCCATGCACGACGAGTCAATCTATGCGGAACGCGCGTTGCGGGCCGGCGCCAACGGTTACATCATGAAGCAGGAGGCCACGGAAAAAGTCCTGGTAGCGGTGCGCCGCATTCTGGCTGGGGAGATCTACGTGAGTGACCAGATCGCCAACAAGATGCTGAAGCACTACATCACAGGCTCGGGCACCCTGCGGCACTCCTCCATCGCCGACCTCAGTGATCGTGAACTGGAAGTCTTTCGCCTGATCGGAGAAGGCCACGGCACGCGCCAGATTGCGGAGGAGCTCCACCTCAGCATCAAGACCGTCGAATCCTACCAGGCCCACATCAAGGAAAAACTCTCTCTCCGCAGCTCCCGTGAGCTCATGCAGCACGCGATTCAGTGGAGCATGAACGAAAAGACCGCGTGATGTGAGGTTCTTCGCGCTCTTTGCGATTCCTTTGCCTTCTTTGCGGTTAGGAGCTTCTCAACCCCAAAGTTCGTCCAGGCCCGCCCCATCGGGGAATCCCTGATAGCAAAAATAGTGCTTCCCATGAAACTGAAAAAGTGAGGCTCCCGCTTGCAGGGCTTTCGCACTTTGTACATTCTAGGGGCGTTGTTGAGACAAACGCACTACAGGTTTCTTTCAGGAACGAGCCGAACTGCTATCGGTCAAATCCTTAGCGCTGTTTCGATTCGCAACACAAAATTCGGCGGCCTCCGTCCTTAACGAGTTCAAGTGGGAAAGGAGAATCCAGCTATGGCAGCGGAAACGGTTCCCTACGGTCGAGTGACTCAAAGGCCCTCACCTGTGGCAGAGGTGCACATTGTGTGGATCACAGCAGGTCTGGGCTGTGATGGAGATTCCGTCTCAGTCACGGCGGCGACCCAGCCCAGCATCGAAGATGTTCTGTTGGGCGCCATCCCCGGACTTCCCAAAGTGCACCTGCACAATCCAGTCCTGGCCTATGAAGTCGGCGATGACTTCATGAAGTACTGGTACCAGGCGGAGGAAGGGAAACTCGATCCTTTCGTGTTGGTCGTGGAAGGCTCCATCCCCAACGAAAAGATCAAGAAGGAAGGTTACTGGGCAGCGCTCGGGACCGATCCGAAGACCAATCAGCCCATCACCACCAACGAATGGATTGACCGGCTGGCTCCCAAGGCCCTGGCGATCGTCGCCTGTGGCACTTGCGCCACTTATGGCGGAATTCACGCCATGGAAGGCAATCCCACCGGCTGCATGGGACTTGCCGATTACCTGGGCTGGGACTGGAAATCAAAAGCCGGCCTGCCCATCGTCAACGTGCCCGGCTGCCCGGTGCAACCGGACAATTTCATGGAAACCGTCCTCTACCTCCTCTATCAGGTGGCGGGACTCGCCCCCATGATTCCCCTTGATGACCAGCTGCGTCCTACCTGGCTCTTTGGCACGACGGTGCACGAAGGTTGCGATCGCGCCGGATACTACGAGCAGGGTGACTTTGCCGAAGTGTACGGTTCCCCGAAATGCATTGTGAAGTTGGGATGCTGGGGGCCGGTGGTGAACTGCAACGTACCCAAACGAGGATGGATGGCCGGAATCGGCGGCTGTCCCAACGTGGGCGGTATCTGCATCGGCTGCACCATGCCTGGTTTCCCCGACAAGTTCATGCCCTTCATGGATGAGCCGCCAGGGGCCCGCGTCTCCACCTCCGCCGTCGGCGCCTATGGCCGCGCCATTCGAGCGCTGCGCTCGATCACCCAGGCCACCGCCAACAAGGAACCCAAGTGGCGTCATCCCCGCGCTGAACTGACCACGGGATACCATCCCAGATCCTACTGAGAATTCAAAGGAGCGATCGAATGAGCACTATTACCGCACCGACGAAGGATGTTCCCAGTAAAAAAGGGAATCTGGTGGAAATGAACTGGGACCCGATCACCCGGATCGTGGGCAGTCTCGGCATCTTCACCAAGATCGACTTCGAGAATCGCCACGTTGTCGAGTGTCACAGCACCTCGTCTATTTTCCGCGGGTACAGCATTTTCATGAAGGGTAAGGACCCGCGCGACGCTCACTTCATCACCAGCCGCATCTGCGGAATCTGCGGCGATAACCACGCCACCTGCGCCACCTACGCTCAAAACATGGCGTTCGGAGTTCGCCCGCCTGCTCTGGGCGAGTGGATCGTCAACCTCGGCGAGGCTGCCGAGTACATGTTCGACCACAATATCTTCCAGGACAATCTGGTCGGCGTGGACTTCTGCGAGCAGATGGTCAAGGAAACCAACCCAAAAGTCTGGACCAAGGCGCAATCGACCCTCGCTCCGCACTCCAATCTGCACGGTTTCCGCACCATCGCGGACATCATGACCTCGCTCAATCCCTTCACCGGCGCTTTTTATCGCGAAGCTCTGGTCATGAGCCGCATGACCCGCGAGATGTTCTGCCTGATGGAAGGCCGCCACGTCCACCCGTCCACTCTCTACCCCGGTGGGGTCGGCACCGTGCCCACCATACAACTCTTCACCGACTATCTGGTTCGCCTGATGAAATACGTGGAGTTCATGAAGAAGGTCGTGCCCCTGCACGATGACCTGTTCGACTTCTTCTATCAGGCGCTGCCCGGTTACGAGGAGGTCGGCCGGCGGCGCGTGCTGCTGGCTTGCTGGGGATCGTTCAACGATCCCGATCACTGCGACTACACCTATAAGAACATGACCAATTGGGGTCGCGCCATGTATGTGACCCCGGGCGTCGTAGTGGATGGCAAGCTGGTGACCACGGACCTGGTGGACATCAATCTGAATATCCGCATTCTGCTGGGCAGTTCCTACTACGACGACTGGAAGAACTCGCAAACTTTCGTCAAGACGGACCCGCTGGGAAATCTGGTGGACAAGAACCATCCCTGGAACCAGACCACCATCCCCAAACCGCAGAAGCGGGACTTCGGCGGCAAATATACCTGGGTCATGTCGCCACGCTGGCTGGACAAGCGGACCAACGATCACCTCGCGCTGGATACCGGTGGAGGCCCCATTGCCCGTCTCTGGGCTACCGCTCTCGCCGGCCTGGTGGATATCGGCTACATCAAGGCCACCGGCAGCAGCGTGAAAATGTACTTGCCCAAGAGCACATCGCTGCCCGAAGTCGAGTTCGAGTGGAAGATTCCCAAGTGGAGCAATGCTATCGAGCGTGACCGCGCGCGGACCTATTTTCAGGTCTACGCCGCCTGCGCCGCGCTGCACTTCATGGAAAAGGCGCTGGCCGAACTGCATGCGGGCCGCACCAAGACCTGGTCCGAGTTCAAGGTTCCGCAGGATGCAATCGGCTGCGGTTTCCACGAAGCCGTCCGTGGCGTGCTCTCCCATCACGTAGTCATCAGGGATGGCAAGATCGCGAACTACCATCCCTATCCGCCCACCCCCTGGAATGCCAACCCCCGCGACATCTATGGCACTCCGGGACCCTACGAAGACGCAGTGCAGAACACTCCGATCTTCGAAGAAAACGGTCCCGATAAGTTCAAGGGAATTGATATCATGCGCGCGGTGCGGAGCTTCGATCCCTGTCTGCCCTGCGGCGTGCACATGTATCTGGGGAACGGAAAGGTGCTGGAGACGCATCATTCTCCGATGTTTGGTCTTCAGCCCTGATCCGGTTACCATGTTTGGCCTGGGAGTGAGGGCGGTGGTTGGTTAGCGATTGTCAGATAGGGTCGCTGACCAGCGGTTTGGCATCTTAAACTGCGCTCTCACTCCATTCTTTTTGTGACGAGGAGGATTGTGGCTGAAGACAGAGAACTGAGGGAACGCATTCAGCGCATCGGGGGGCTGGTGGAGGAAGTCGAAGCCATCGCCGATCCGGCGGTCCGCGCCAGAACCAAGGACCTGGTTCAGTCCCTCATGGATTTGCACGGAGCAGCCCTGGAACGGGCGCTGGAGATCGTCTCAGACTCCGAAGAACCGGGCTTGGAGCTGATCGGCCGGCTGGGCCGCGATCCGCTGGTCGGCAGCGTGCTCCTGCTTTACGGCCTCCATCCTGAGGACTTCCACACCCGGGTGGTGAATGCCATTGAGAAGGTCAAGGCGCAGTTGCGAAAACAGGGTTGTGAGATGGAATCGCTGGAAGTGAGCGAGGGCGCAATCCGTTTGCGGGTTCAGACCGGGGAACATACCTGCGGTTCGACCGCCAAGACGGTGCGGTCGATTCTCGAAGGGGCCGTCTATGACGCCGCTCCCGACCTGACTTCGCTGGCCATCGAAGGCCTCGAAGGCCGGGCCGCCTCCGGCTTTGTGGCGTTGGACAAGCTGGCCGGAAGTCCTGCGGGACCGCCCACGCTTGCTCAGGCCCCTCTCGGTGTGGAAGGCGCGGATTAGCGCCGGGAGTGTCGGCGTTTTCGGGGATGGTTGAGTCATGAGCCAAGGACAGTTCGCAGAATTTGGGGGCGGATTTGCGAGGTTGCGCCAATTTGCCCGCCGCGACCGACCGGTCGAGCGCTGTGAGTTGTGCAGCGTTGGCCTGGCGTCCGGTCATGCTCACCTGATTGAGTTGGCGCAACGGAGGTTGCTTTGTGCCTGCGATGCCTGCGCCATTCTGTTCAGCGGGCAAACTGCGAAGTACAAAAGGGTTCCCCGCCGTTTCTGCGCTCTCCCTCACTTCAATTTGACCGACGCCGAATGGAATGCGTTGATGGTTCCCATCAACATGGCCTTTTTCTTCAGGAACAGCCTGGAGAATCGCGTGGTTGCGATGTATCCCAGCCCGGCCGGCGCCACCGAATCGCTCCTGGCGCTGGAATCATGGAATGACATTCTGGGACGAAATCCAATCCTGGGTGGCATGGAGCCCGATGTTGAAGCCCTGCTGGTGAACCGCCTGGGATACTCGCGGGGATATTCATCGCCGGAGTACTATCTGCTGCCCATCGACGAGTGCTACAAGCTGGTAGGATTGATTCGCATGCACTGGAAGGGGCTTTCCGGCGGCACCGAAGTCTGGCAGGAACTCGGTGAGTTTTTTCGCAAGTTGAAGTCGCAATCGGTGGAAGTCGGAGAGGAAGCGCATGCCTGATCTTAGTTTTCAGGTCGAGCGCGCCCAAGTGGTTCCGCATTCGGCCACGCCGCTGCTGGCCTTCGGGCTTCGCCTCACCACGGCAAATCCTCAGGAAACGATTCACACCGTCGCTCTGCGTTGTCAGATTCAGCTGGAAGTCACGCGCCGCAAGTACACCGCGGAAGATCAGGAACGCCTGCGCGACCTCTTTGACGAGCCCAGCCGCTGGGGCCAGACCTTGAAAAATCTGCTGTGGACCCACGTCAGCATCATCGTGCCTTCGTTTCAGGGAACCACGATCGCCGACGTTCCCGTGCCTTGCACTTTCGACTTCAACGTGGCGGCCACGAAATACTTCGACGGCCTGGCGGATGGCGAAGTTCCCATCTGCTTGCAGTTCAGCGGCACGGTTTTTTATGCCAACGCGGAAGGCGGACTGCAGGTCGCGCCGATTTCCTGGGACAAGGAAGCCCGCTTCAAGCTCCCCGTAAAAGTTTGGCGCGACATGATGGAATCGTACTATCCCAACAGCGCCTGGTTGTGCCTGCACAAGGACGCTTTCGATCGCTTGTATCAATACAAAGTCCGGCACGGCATTCCCACCTGGGAGGAAGTGGTGGAGAGCATCCTCCCGGTGGAGGAGACGGTAGTCTGATGAATCTGGCGGCGGTGGACAAGATCGCGCGGGCGGTGCTCTACGAGGGCTACATGCTTTATCCCTACCGCCCCTCGTCGGTGAAGAACCAGCAGCGCTGGAATTTCGGCGTGCTCTGTCCCGTGTCATACAGCAAGGCGCAAAACGGCACTGAGGCCTGGATTATGCAGACCGAATGCCTGGTCGAAGGCAGCCCTCAGACCGGGATCGAAGTTCGAGTGCGGTTTCTGCAGTTGGTGGCACGATCCATTGGTGAACTGACGATTCCGGTAAATGAGTTGCTGCCCGGGGAAATCCCCGAATACCGTTGCGTGGGCAGACTTGAGATTGACGGCCGCGTCCACCAATCCTGGCAGGAAGCGGTCGAGCGGGAAGTGATTTTGCCGGTGTGCAATGTCGAGGCGCTGGGCTACAGAATGGTGCCCGATGTTTTTGATTTTCCTGCGGAACAACAGTTCGAATATCTGCGCGACCGCAGCGGGCTGATCGTCGGCCTGATCCAGCGTGAACGGAAACCGCTGTGCGGCGCCGTCGAAATCATGGGCGAAGGGGTTGAAGGCGGACTATTCAAGATCAGTGTGAGGATCTTGAACACCACACCCTTTGAAGCCAAGGACGATTCCAGCCGGGAAGACGCTTTGCTGAGTTCCCTGGTGTCGACCCATACCGTTCTCGGCGTGCAGGATGGCCAATTTGTCTCGCTGCTCGCGCCTCCCGAGCCCGTTCGCGAGCTGGCTGCCGGTTGCAGGAACGTAGGAACCTGGCCCGTCCTGGTCGGCGAAGAAGGGCAGCGCGACACTCTGCTCTCCTCGCCCATCATCCTTTATGACTATCCCCAGATCGCTCCGGAGAGCGCCGGAGATTTGTTCGACGGAACTGAGATTGACGAAATTCTCTCCCTGCGAATCATGACCCTGACCGACGATGAAAAGCGCGAGATGAGTCAATCGGACGAGCGCGCTCGCCAGATGCTGGAGCGCACCGAAACCATGCCGGTTGAACAGTTGATGAAGTTGCACGGAGTTCTGCGGGGACTGCGCCCACTCAAGGAGGACACGCAATGAACGAGTGGGAATGGCAGCTTCTCGAAGAAAAGACTCCGGTCGATCATCTGGAGATCGCGGGGGTCGAGATCAGAACGGGGAGCCGGGTCCGTTTGCGCCCGCGCCAGGGCGGCGACGTCATGGACATCGCCCTTGCCGGCCAGATCGCAACCATCGAATGTATCGAGCAGGACTACGAAGGCAAGAACCACGTCTGCGTGGTGCTGGACAACGATCCCGGAAAGGATATGGGCTTGCTGCGCCAGCCGGGCCATCGCTTCTTCTTTAATGCGGACGAAGTCGAGCCTCTGTCAGACAACGAGGTCCTGCAGATCCCGGCGTCGGAAAAACCCAAAATATTGGTCGCGGGGATTGGCAACATATTCCTCGGGGACGACGCCTTCGGCGTGGAAGTAGTCCGTCGCATGGCCGGCCTCAAGCTCCCGGCGGGGGTGCGAGTGGCCGACTTTGGTATTCGAGGATTCGATCTCGCCTACGCCCTGCAGGACGGCTACGAAACGACCATCCTTGTGGATGCCTGCCCGCACGGCCACGCTCCCGGCACGTTATATGTCATCGAGCCCGATTTGAAAGCGCTCGATGAGCCGGGAGCTCCGCCCGCCGCCCTCGAAGCCCACGCCATGAATCCCATGAACGTGCTGCGCACGGCTCGCGCCATGAACATTCCAGTAAAGAATATTCTGCTGGTGGGCTGTGAACCCGAGACTCTCGGAGGCGAAGAAGGCCAGATGGGATTGAGCGCGCCCGTCGAGTCCGCCGTGGATGATGCGGTCAAGCTGGTGGAGTCGCTGATCGAAAGGGTTCTGCAGAAGGATGGGCCGGGTTCGACAGTGTGAACATTTGACACAAAAAGGAGACTGCCGTGGCAATGGAACACAATGGAAACGGAAGCTTCAGTGACCGAGACACGCTATTCATGTTGAGCGGAGTGGCCTTGCTGGTTTTCGGGGCCGGCTTGATTCTGTCCAACCCGATCGCGAGGCGTTATCTGGGCCAGTTCGGAGTTGGCGATCTGGCGCAGGCCGCCTTGCCCGATCTGGATCGATATTTGAAACTGCGGGCCATGTAGAACATTGTCCACACCCGGTCTGGGTTCAAGGGAGAGTACCGTTTGCCGATAGCAGGAACGCCGGAGGCTACGAAAGTTCGTTACGTAATTGACCCTGAAGGGAGCACGTTCATAGTCCGGGCGTTTGCTACCGGGATACTTTCCGCCTTTGCCCACAGTCCAACCATTGCGATTCCGGACTTTCAGGGCGAGGTGCAGTTCGCTTCCAGCACCCTGGAAGAAGCCTCGCTGCGGATCGTGGTTCAGTCGGCTTCATTAAAGGTGACCGACGATATCAGTGCCCGGGATCGTCAGGAAATCGAGCGCCGCATGCATGACGAGGTCCTGGAGGCGGACGGCTTCGCGGAGATTATTTATGAATGTGATCGAGTCGCTTCGATCCAGAAGATTTCCGAGGGCCAATATGCGGTCACATTGGATGGGGAGCTGGCGCTGCACGGCGTGACCCGGACTCAGCCGGTGTCCGCGCGGGTGACCATCAAAGGAGAGACTCTGCGGGCGGCCGGGGAATTTACCCTGCGTCTGAGTGACTATGAGATCGGGCCGGTGTCCGCAGCCGGGGGAGCGGTAAAGCTCAAGGACGAGCTCAAGCTCTCATTCGACATGACCGCGCGCAAAGCGTGAAAATCTCCGTTGGCCGTTCGTCGTTGGCCGTCGGTCGTCGGCTAAATACGAAAACTCGGTCGGTGGATTGTAAAAAAGAAGAGCCTGTAAATAGTCGAAGGAGATCAGGTTTGCCAACGGCCAACGACGGACGGCCAACGACCCACGACTCTAGTTCGGGAGGATGCCGCATGTGTCTAGCCATACCAGGAAAGATCGTCGAGATCTCTTCCGACAATGCCGATTCGGCTCTGGTCGATGTGGTCGGCGTCCGGCGCAAAATTGATTTGGGCCTGTTGCAGGACGACCGGCCGAATCCGGGCGATTGGGTCCTCATCCATGTGGGATTTGCCATGAGCAAGATCAGCGAGCAGGATGCCGCCGACCAGATGAACACGCTGAGGACGCTCGGAGAAATCGATGGAGCGATGCAGGAAGTGCGGGGCTACGGTCTGGAGGACGTGAATTGACGCCCACCCGCGTCCAGCCCGCTGGGAGGGATCAGTCATGAGATTTGTCGATGAGTTCCGCGAACCCGCGCTGATTTCGAAGACGGCGGAGGAAATTCGCCGTCTCACCGGCGACCGGCATTACCGCATGATGGAGGTCTGCGGGGGCCACACTCATGCCATCTACCGCTTCGGTCTGAAAGACATACTCCCCGACAATATCGACCTGATCCACGGCCCCGGCTGCCCGGTGTGCGTGCTTCCGATGGGCCGAATCGACGATGGCTTGTCTATCGCGCAGCAAGCAGACGTCATCTTTGCCGCCTTTGGCGACATGATGCGCGTTCCCGGAACCATGGGCAGCCCGCTCGAACACAAGGCCCGGGGGATGGATGTCCGCATCGTCTATTCGCCTTCCGATGCCTTGAAGCTGGCCCGGCTCAATCCCGGCAAGCACGTCATGTTTTTTGCCATCGGCTTTGAAACCACCGCGCCGTCTACCGCGCTTACCCTGATGAGCGCCAGGGCGGAGGGCATCCATAACTTTTCCGTTTTCTGCAATCACGTCACGATCATTCCAGCCATTCGCGCCATCCTCGACTCTCCCGACATGCGGCTGGATGCTTTCATCGGTCCCGGACACGTCTCGACCGTGATCGGCTGCCGGCCCTATGAATGGATTGCCAAAGACGAAGGCAAGCCCATCGTGGTCTCTGGTTTTGAGCCGTTGGACATGCTGCAATCTGTGGTCATGCTCCTGCACCAGTTGAAGAAGGGCGAGGCCAAAGTGGAAAATCAGTACAAACGCGTCGTGCCCTGGGAAGGCAATCACGCCGCGCTTCGGGCCATGGCCGAGGTTTTCCAGTTGCGTCCCTACTTCGAGTGGCGGGGACTGGGATTTATCTCGCAATCAGCCTTGCGCTTGAACGAAAAGTATGCGGCGTGGGACGCGGAGCAGCGTTTCCACATACCCGGAGTGCGCGTGACTGATCCCAAGGCCGCGCAATGTGGCGAAGTGCTGAAAGGCGTTTTGAAACCGCATCAATGCAAACTCTTCGGCCGCGAGTGCACCCCTGAACACCCCGTGGGTGCGCTCATGGTGTCATCGGAAGGATCATGCGCCGCATACTACAACTACCAACATCGCAAGGCAGCAATGGCGAACACGCTGACCTCGATCGCCTGATTGCTCCCGCCCCGCTGGCGGCGCAACCCGCCCCCGTGCGGTTTCGCGATCCTCAAATCGAGATGGCCCACGGCGCCGGGGGCAAGGCCAGCCGGCGCCTGGTTGAGGGTCTTTTCGCTCCGCTGCTCTTTGGCTCCGCTCCCGGCCCGTTGGGCGACGCAGCCCATGTAGACATCGGGGGTACGAAGGTTGCCATCACCACCGACAGTTTTGTGGTTAAGCCGCTGACCTTTCCCGGAGGTTCGATCGGGGACCTGGCGGTGAACGGTACAGTGAACGATCTGGCAGTTTCTGGAGCGAGAGCCGAGGTTCTGGTTGTCTCCTGCGTGCTGGAAGCGGGCCTTCCTACTCCAGTGCTCGAGGCCGAAGTTCGGGCCATCGCCAAGGCGGCGCAGGCTGCGGGGGTTCGAGTCACTGGGGGAGACACCAAGGTGGTCGAGCATGGCAAGGCCGATCAGATGTATATCACCACCACCGGCATCGGACGATTGATCCCCGGCGTCACCATCGATCCTCAGTCGGTGCGTCCCGGCGATAAGATTCTGCTCTCCGGCCCCATCGGAGACCATGGCATTACTATCCTGCTGGCGCGCGGAGAACTCGATCTCGAAGCCGATCTTCGCTCCGACACGCGCTCTGTACTTCCTTTGGTCGAAGCCCTGGTGCGTGCCGCTGGGCCCGGCATCCGCTGGATGCGCGATCCCACCCGCGGCGGCGCTGCCACCTCCTTGAACGAGTTGGCGCGGGATTGCGGCCTGGGAATGGTTCTCTTCGAAGATCAGGTTCCCGTGCGCGATACGGTGCGCGGCGCCTGCGAACTGCTGGGACTCGATCCGCTGCACATCGCCAATGAAGGCCAGTTTCTTGCGGTAGTATCGCCCGAGTACGCCGATGCTGCCATCAACGCGCTGGCCCTGGCGCCGGGAGGCAGTGAGGCTCAGGTGATTGGGGAAGTCCGGGAACAGCCCGCAGGCACGGTTCTGGTGACAACCCTTTACGGGGGCAGCCGAATCGTAGATATGCTGGTCGGCGATCCTCTGCCCCGAATCTGTTGAGCGAGTGCATCGATCGGAAATGCGATGGCAACAGCGGTAAAACTCGCGACCCAGGTCGAAGAGCGGCTGATCGAGCGAAACCTGCTGTTCGAGCATTTCTTCGCCCGTGAGGCGCCGCGTCTGGCCGAAGCCTGCCGCGAGATGTCCGACCGGTTCCTGCGCGGCGGCCGTTTGCTCGCCTTCGGCCGCGGCCCCTATGCCACCGACGCACAGCATGTCTCGGTGGAATTCGTTCACCCGGTAATTGTCGGCAAACGCGCGCTTCCGGCTCTGGATCTTTCCATTCTCGCCCGGCCCTGGCTCGAAGCCATCCTTCATCCTGAGGACATCGTGATGGGATTCGGCCCGCCCGAGGGCGATCCCGAAGTCTGGGCTACGCTGCAGGAAGCGCGCAGGCAGGACGCCATGACCTTCGCTCTTCCCGGCATGGAAGGTTCCTACGCGCTTGATGTTCCTACGCAGGATCCATTCATGCACCAGGAGATGATCGAGATTCTCTACCACACCCTCTGGGAAACGGTGCACGTCTTTTTCGAGCATCGCGAGCTTGGTCATGAAGTAGGAGCGTCGGAATTTCTCTATCCCTTCCTCGGCCGGGAGAAGCAGGGCACCACGGACCTGGTGGGCGAAGTCGCGGCCTCCATTCTGATGAAGGTGCTGGATGACGCCAGGCTGCGCACCCAGGTTGCTCGAGAAGAATCCGAGCAAATCAGCAACACCGCGCTGGCCATCCACCAGCGATTGAAGCGCGGCGGCAAGCTCATCATCTTCGGCAATGGCGGGTCCGCCACCGACGCCAACGATTGGGCCATCGACTGCGTGCTGCCGCCGCCGGGTTACAAACCGGTTCCTGCGGTATCGCTGGCTCTCGAGCCGGCCAACATTACCGCCGTCGCCAATGACATTGGCACGGACGCAATTTTCCTCCGTCAACTGATTGCGCACGCCCGCCCCGAGGACGTCGCCATAGCGATTTCCACCAGCGGCGGATCGCGCAACCTCATCATGGCGCTCGAAGAGGCCCGGAAACAGAATCTGTTGACTGTGGCATTGTTGGGTTACGACGGAGGCGAGATCAAGCGCAAGGGCCTGGCAAACTTCCCGGTGGTCGTGCACTGCGACTACATCCCCCGCATCCAGGAAGTGCAAGCTTCCATCTACCACGTCATCCGCGAATCCCTGGAGGTTCTGCATCGTGACCAGGCTTGA
Organism: Terriglobales bacterium; assembly: GCA_035937515.1. GTDB lineage: Bacteria > Acidobacteriota > Terriglobia > Terriglobales > Acidobacteriaceae > JAIQFF01. Next base: position 31,939 of record DASZHW010000134.1, read on the forward strand.
ACTCTACGGCACCGCTCGCTGCCCCCACACCGGCGAAATGCGGGAATGGCTGGAATGGACGCGCGCGGATTTTGTCGAATATGACGTCGAAGCCGATTCCACCGCCCGTGCGCGCATGCGGGAACTGGCCTCCGGCCAGCGCAATGTGCCCTTGCTGGTCGAGAATGGCAAGGTCGTTCAGGTGGGTTGGCAAGGTCGAAGTTGCATCGTGGATGAGTGATCACCATGGCGAGCGCCTGTTCCATTCGCGTCCGGGGTGTAGTGCAGGGAGTGGGCTTTCGTCCGTTCGTTTATCGTCTGGCTCGCGCTAATACGCTGAATGGCTGGGTGCTGAACGCGGACGAAGGAGTTGAGATCCACCTCGAAGGTGCCGAGCAGGGATTACAAGCCTTCGTCCGCGATTTGAAAGCCCAGCCGCCGCCCGCCGCCAGTATCGCGGAAATTGATGTCCAGCCTGCCCAGGCCGTCGGCTTGCGCGAATTCACCATCCGCAGCAGCCAGCGCCGGGAGCATCCCACGGTTCGCATTTCGCCGGACTTGCCGGTTTGCGACGATTGCCTCAAAGAGCTTTTCGATCCCGCCGACTGGCGTTACGGATATCCCTACATCAATTGCACCAACTGCGGTCCGCGCTACACCGTCGTGCTGGATTTGCCCTACGACCGCTCGAACACCACGATGAAAGATTGGCTGCTCGACGAAGTCTGTGCCGCCGAATATTCCGACCCTGGAGACCGGCGTTTCCACGCCCAGCCGGTCGCTTGTCCTGCGTGCGGGCCGGGTTATTACTACCAGGGGAGTGATCGCACCGCGCAGGGAAGCGCGGGAAGCATCCGCGCCGCAGCCCAGATTCTTGCCTCCGGCGGCATTCTCGCTCTCAAAGGTCTTGGGGGATACCACCTGGCCTGCGATGCCCGGAATCCCATAGCCGTGGCGGCTTTGCGTGAACGCAAATACAGAAAGGAAAAACCGTTCGCGATGATGGTGAAGGATATCCAGGCCGCTCGCGCGCTGGTCGAGCTTTCCTGCGGTGCCGAAGCGCTGCTTGCTTCGGTCGCACGGCCCATAGTCCTCGCGCCGGCCAGAACTGAACTTGCGGGAGTCGCTCCCGGAAACCGCGAACTGGGACTCATGCTGCCTTACACTCCATTGCATCACTTGCTCTTTGCGGCCGGAGCGCCCGAAGTGCTGGTGATGACCAGCGCGAACCGCTCCAGTGAACCGATCGCATACCAAGATGGCGACGCGCTCGAGCGCCTTTCCGGAATCGCAGACTCGTTTCTGATCGGGCAACGGCCCATCGCCCGCCGGGTCGACGATTCGGTGGCGCGGGCCGGAGCGTTCGGTCCTGCGGTCCTCAGACGCGCGCGAGGCTATGCTCCCGGCGCCGTAACCACTCTTCCCATCGATCGTCCGCTCCTGGCGCTGGGCGCTGATTTGAAAAATACAATCACCCTGGTGGTGGATGGCCAGGCTTTCGTCAGCCAGCACATCGGCGACCTCGACCACTACCAGTCCCTGCGCGCTTTCCGCGAAACCGTTCATGATCTGGTCTCCATGTACGAAGTTCGCTGGGACGATCTGCTGGTTGTGCACGATCTTCACCCGCAATACGCATCGACCACTCATGCCGCAACGATCGTATCCGCCGAGACCCGTGCGGTGCAGCATCACCGCGCCCACGTTGCTTCTGTGCTCGCGGAGCGAAGCGAATGGTCGAAGCGCGTAATCGGCGTCAGTTTTGATGGCACCGGATACGGTGATGACGGCGCCATCTGGGGCGGCGAGATCTTTGTGGGAAGTCTCAAGCAAGGCTTGGATCGCGTTGTCCATTTGCGCCCGGCCGTGCTCGCCGGAGGAGACGCCGCTGCGGAGTTCCCGGTTCAGGCGGCCGCCGGATTCCTCGCTCAGCTTGACCTTGCCACTGATTTCGCTCTGCCGCCCTTTGGTTTTCCGGCGCGCTATCGCAACGCGCTGGAATTGATCCACAAGGGCGTCCGCACTTTCGCCACCACCTCGATGGGGAGACTCTTTGACGCTGCCGCCGCGCTTCTCGGATTCACCCGGGAAATTACCTTTGAAGGTCAGGCCGCGATGTGGCTGGAGCAACTCGCCCGCGACGCGCCCTTTAGCCAGCCCTATCCGTTCCCACTGACCGGCGGAGAATTGGATTTTCGGCCGCTGCTTCGAGCTGTAGTCGAAGACCGGCTCAGCGGACGCGATGAGGGGGAGATTGCGCGCTCCTTTCAGCGAGGAATCGCGCGGGGTCTGCGGGATGCCCTGGCCGGTATCTCTCGCTGTCATGGATTGGATACGGTGGTTCTCTCCGGAGGAGTTTGTCAGAACGAATTGCTTCTGGAAGATTTGAAATCGTTGCTGGCTGACGGGTCGCTGCAAATCTGGACGAATCACGCGGTCCCGCCCAACGACGGAGGAATCAGCCTGGGACAGGCCGCCCTGGCGACCTTCGGGCAGTTCAATGCCGTTCAGCAGCCTGGCGAGTGTGTTACCGAGTCGAGCTATGCATGAGCTTTCCATCGCGATGAGCATCGTCGAACTGGCCGAAGAAGAGGCGGAGCGTCGTGGCGCCCAGGTCAATGCCGTTCACCTGAAACTCGGGGCTCTTTCCGGGGTGGTGAAAGAGGCGCTCCTTTCTTCTTATGAAATGGCCTGCGAGGGCACTGCCCTGCAGGGGTCACGCCTCATTTTCGAGGAGGTCCCCGTAGTCGTCTTCTGCCCCAACTGTCAGGCGCAAAGAACTCTTAGCTCGGTGCAATGGTTTAGCTGCTCTGAATGCGGGACGCCCACGTCTGAGATCGTGCAAGGCAAAGAACTTGAAATCGTAGCTCTGGAGATACAGTAAATGAGCCCGGAACCTCGCTTGGTTGAAGTTCGCAGGAATGTTCTCAAGCAGAATGACGTCGTGGCTCGGGCGCTGCGCGACCGCTTCCGGGCCGCCGGAGTATTCGTGGTGAGCCTGGTCTCCAGCCCCGGCTCAGGAAAGACCGCGTTCCTGGAGAAAACCCTCACTCTGCTTCGCCCCAACTATCGCGTGGCCGCTCTGGTCGGCGATCTCGCAACCGAAAACGACGCGCTGCGACTGGCGCGAAGCCAGGCTCCGGTAAAGCAAATCACCACCGGCACACTCTGCCACCTCGAAGCCGCCATGGTCGAAAACGCGCTGGCGGAATGGGATCTCAACCGGCTGGATTTCCTCTTCATCGAAAACGTCGGCAACCTGGTCTGTCCTTCTTCTTATGATCTGGGCGAAGATCTCCGCCTGGTCCTCATCTCGGTGACTGAAGGAGAGGACAAGCCGCTGAAGTATCCCACGATTTTCAACAGCGCCGACGTGGCCATTGTTACCAAGACCGATCTGGCCGCCGCCGTGGAATTCAACTGGGACGCGGCCTTTGGCAACATCCAGGCGGTGCGCCCAGGCATGCGCGTCTTCAGGCTCTCAACAAAAAACGGCGAGGGAATGGAAGAATATCTGGAATTCCTGGCCACCCGCCTGGCTGAACTGCGCTCGACCGCGGAAGTCTGAGGCGAAACGTCCTCGGCCGAGCACGCCAGCTATTCCCGGAGCGACTTGATGTAAGTGATCACTTGCCAGATTTGCTGATCGGGCAGTTTCGCCCACGACGGCATACCTTTCCTCATGTTCCCGTTGACCAGCAGCCAATGTAGATCGCCTTCCGTAGCCTGCTCCTGCACCCGCGGACTCTTCAACGCAGGATGCTTCCTGTTTCCTTCCGCATTCTCGCCGTGACATTGCGAACAGCGATCGAGAAAAATCCTGCGCCCCGCGGCTATCGCTTCCGTCTGCCCGTGATAAGGGCTGGTTCTTTCATGGTCGCGCGAGGGAACGTTCTTCATCCAACTTCCATCAGCAGCGCCGAACGCGAAACCAGCCGCCAGCAATACCAGCAATGCCAGTGGGAGCCTGGGGATCATCGCGCGCTCCGCCAAAAGCGTCCCCAGATCGGGTCGATTTCGTACGAGATGCCGAATCGAAACAGGTGAGGAAAGCTGTAGTCGTTCAATCCCCATTGCGGCGAGAAGGACAAGGTCATGCCGTTGGGTGCCTCCCAATTGATGGTTGGCCCAAGGTAGTGGGACGTCTGCCGCGTTCCGAAACTGTAGCGGTCTCCCAAACCGCCGTACATCTCCACTCCGGCCTGAAACTTCTCACCGCAGAAAGTGCAGTTGTGGGCGCTGGCCGCCAGCTTCAGGGGCCGGCTCACTGCCCAGGCATATCCAAATTCCCAGGGTTCGTTGGAAAGATTTTTTTCCGAAATGATGTTTTCGCTGATGTTCCATCCCCGGTAGTTGCTGCCCAGGATGAGCCTCAGTTCCAGTTCGCGCTCTTTGTCCTGCCGCGCTTGCGCATTGGGTTCAAGAAAATCGTCTTTACCGTCGTGGCCGACTACCTCGCGTAGCGCCTCATCCCCGCTGGTATTTTCAAATTCGATATAAATGACGGGATTGATCCAGTGCTCGCGCAACAGTGGCCGGAACCGGTTCTCCCAGCGGTAGCCGGTGAAAATGGTGCTGTCGTGCTGGGTAATCTGGCCATCCAGGTAGAATTCCGTGGTCCACCAGGCGGTAGCGCCGTATTCGAACTCGATATTGCTGCCGATGAACCGGTTTCCCTCCGGCGGCTTTCCCACAGCATTGAAAAACTCGATTTCGAGATTCCCTGGCTCCTCCATCTCATGGGAGTAGGTCACGAAATAAGGTCGCTCCTGAGCCCTGCAACCTGCTGCCAGAAACATGGCCCACAGGCCGAGTAAGACGGTTGTTTTCATTTAGTTATAGTACTTGCAATTCAGTTGCAACTATCCAGGCTATAATGACTTTACCGACTCTGCTCCCCCGGGTCAATCAGTTGGCAAAATTTTGTGTTGCAGACCGGTTGCAACTAGATGCAACGCTCTGGGGTCAGCTTGGGTTGACGCTGGTAAATCGCAGGGACGATTTTTATTCGTTGGGCTGCTCGGCGGTCCGGCACTGAGCGCAATATCCGCCTACTTCAAGCCGGGTGACCACGATGTGAAAGCGGCAATCTCGCTGAATCTGCCCCTTCAGGCGATCGAACAGGTCGCTTTCAAATTCAGTGATTTTTCCGCAGCGCAGACATGCCATGTGAATGTGATCGCGCTGCGGCCGCCGCTCGTAAAAATGCTTCTCTCCCTGCAGGTGCATCAGATCGAGTTCATCGATCAGGCCGTGGCGCTTGAGCAAGCCTAGGGTGCGATAGACCGTGACCCGGTCAATCTGCGGGTCCAGGCGGCGGGCGCGGCGCAGCAACTGGCTGGCATCAAGATGCTGTTTGGCGGTTTCGACCACGCTGAGAATGGTGCGGCGCTGGCGGGTCATGCGCAACCCGCGCGACATCAGTTCGGCCTGCAGGCGTCCTGGGGTCTCGGTCTCCGGTAGGGGCATGGCAATATTCCTTATTGAAACTGAGTTTCAGATTATAGCCTAGCCGTTTTGGGAAGGGAAATTGCGCTGCCAGGCTTATTGCCTGACCAGCAAGGCCAGACGTGGGAAGCGGAATTGTCCCGCAGCGTCGTCAATCACATTAACCTGGCAGGTATAGAAGCCCGGCTTGAGTTGGGTCAGGGGCACATCGAGCTGGAAAATCGCGGCTTTGCGCTCCGGGGCATTCAGTTGCTGGCTCTCCAGCAGCGGGGTTTCGTAGGCCTTGGTTTTTCCGCGGAAGAAGGCCACGTTGGTCAGCACCCGGATGGCCCCGTTGCTGCTGCCATTCGAGTTCGCGGCCGCCGGCCCGGCGGCATGGGCGGGGTCATAGACCTCGTAGTAGAAGTACAGATGCTGGTCGGCGGAAAACACGTGCGTCACGCTGGGAATCACTTCAGACCCGTCGCGCACCAGCGGGTTCTCTGTCTTCCTTTTGCTGCTGGGTTGGAGCTGGTTGGCCAGAACAATGGAACTCATCTTCACCGGAACTGATTTGAGATCCGGAATCGTCAGATCCGTTTCGAACGAGCCCAGGCGCCCGGTCTGGTTCTCTCGCACCACGATCTTGAGGTGATATTGTCCCGGCGGCAGTACGAAGCCGCTGTTGTATTGCACATTCTTGCGCTGCACCAGCTGCGACGTATTGAGCGCCAGCTTGACCGTATCCCGGATCTGCCCCACCGGTCGCTTGTCTGGGTCGGTTACGATTCCCAGCACATCCAGCGTGGCCCGGTCCTGATCGTTGCTGTGGGTGAAAGGAATCTCCGAACCGGGCACCACAACCGACACCGGCACATAAAACTTCCGGTCCCCCAGGCGGAAATACGCGGCCGACAGGTAGACGGGAAGATCAGTGGTCGACATCTCCGATGCGATTTCCTCGTCGAGTTGGCGTTCACGATCGTCGTGCGTGGCATGCTGAAAGTCGGCTGGAGCGTAGTATCCGCGCCGGAAGTCCAGCTTCACTCCCGGACGGTTGATCCGCACCGTGATGCGGCGGAAACGCCCGTCCCGGGCCGGATTGGAGCTGTGATAGCCGAGCAGGTAGTAGAGCGACGTGTCCTGCTGGACTCCGGTAAACACTTTCCCGAAGTCGTTGGAGTCGAGAAACGCCCGGCCGCCCGTGTCCCCGGCCAGCGTCACCAGGGTTTCCTGGGTGGTGAAGTTCGAGTCGTACTGGCTCAAGGTAGACTTGCCCGAATAGGGAGAGGTTCCGCGCAGGCTGGCATTCTGCGCCTCGCCTCCCGGAACCATGGCTTGCAGGCCGCGAATGTCCAGGGTGTAGATCGCCATGTTGGCCTTCACCGCGGCGTTGGTGGCGGAGCGCAGTTGCGACTGATTTTCAATGCCGGTGCGATCCATGCCGCTGGAGAAGTAGATCAGCGATTTCTTCTCTTCGATATGCGCGAGCTTATCCGCAATCGAACGCAAGGCCTGCAGCCGGCGATCGGTGTTGAAGATGTTGTACTCGGTGTCGTCCACCGTGAAAGCCCCACCCGTCTCGGAGGTGCCCTCAGTCGTTCCCGTGCTCCCTTCCTCGAAACCCCCGCCGGCGCCGAGATTGAAACCCTGCAGCGTCGTTTTGAGCGCGGCTCGATCGGCGGTGAAGTCCTGGTTCACTGCCAGCGTGCTGCCCAGTGAAACTACCGCGACCAGATCAGCCGGCACCATCTGCTTGTCGACATAGTTCTGCGCCGCCGTGGTGGCGCGATCGATTTCGTCCGGCTGCATCGAACTGAGATCGAAAAAGAGGATGATGAGCCGCCGGTCCTTCAGCGGGCGCGTGACCAGGGCCTGGGTCGCATCCCTGCTCGGCGCCGGATTTGTCTTCAACAGCGGCGCCTCGGTCATGGCTGTGGGCAGCACTGCATCAGTATTTTCCAGATCAAAGGAAACCACTTGCTGCGTCTTGTTGTCCTCGAGCACGGTGAAGTCCTCGCGCTTGAGGTCCCGCACTGGATTGCCATTCTTGTCCCGCACCGTCACATTCACCAGCACCAGTTCCGTCTTGGCGCGGAAGGTGTAGTCGGAGGTGTCCTGGGAGACCAGCGGGGTGCACACCATGGCCACGGTCACGACCAAGGCCGCAATCTGACGAATCCTCTCGCGATGAATCGATACCCGCATTAGAACCGGAACCTCGCTGTCAATTGCAGGGAGCGCATGGCTCCCACTGAAATCACCCGGCCGTACGTTGGCGAGTTCACGACGGTGTCAATGCTGACGTACTGCGGAGTATTGAAAATATTCGAGAACTGCGCCCGGAATTCGAGAGACCGTGACTCCCGGATAGGAAAGATCTTGGTGAACGCCATGTCGAACAGGCGCTGGCCCGGTCCCTCAATGCTGTTGCGCCGCGAGTCGCCGAAAACGCCGGTGGGCGCAACGAACGCGGCCGTGTTGAACCATTCAGCAATCGACGGATTCGCCAGGCTGACCGATTGCCCCGGCACCACGTCGGCACGAGTCGTGCCGTTCGTGCCTTGGCTCACATCCTGAAAGGAACCCAGAATTCGGGGAGTGAAGGGGAGTCCCGACGCGATCGTCCAGTCACCACTCCAGTTCCAGTCGCCCAGGATGGCGCGCAGCGGGCTGTTGCCGGTCAGCCAGCGCCGGTCGTGCCCGAAAGGCAACTCCCACAGATAGTCGGCGGTGAACAGGTGCCGTTGGTCGAAGCTCGACAAGCCGCGCTCGGCGGCCAGGTCGAAAGCATTCTGGGCGACATTGGTTGTACCCGACACCCCGCCGCGACCGCCTCCCGCCGCCACCAGAGGCTCGCCGCTGCCGATGGTGGACGCATTGTCAATCGACTTGGAAAAGGTGTAACGGCCGCCGATCGAAATGCCTCCCTGCAGCCGTTTGCGTACCCGCACCGAGCCGGCATGGGCGGTCGAATCTCCCAGCGAATCCTCCCAATAGAAAGGCTGCACTCCAGGAAACAAAACTCCGGTCGCAATGCGATTGGGCGCCTCCAGGATGTCCAGTCGGGTGCCTTTGGTGCCGGTGTAATCAAGGTTCATGATCAGTGTGGGACGAATCTGCTGCTGGATGTCGAGATTCCAGATTTGCACATACCCCAGGCGGTAGTTCGGGTCCACGCCAAAATTGTTGGTGATCGAACCCGGCGGCGGAGGTGGAAATCCATTGGCCAGCGAGAGCTGAGTGGTCGCCGATTGCGTGTTCGTCGCCGTGGTCGAGAACGGCGGCTGGAAGGCCATGTTCTGCACGATGCTCTGATACGCGCTGGTGTTGTAGTTGATGCCATAGCCGGCCCGCACCACCGTGTTGTGCGCCGGTTTCCAGGCCAGGCCGAGACGCGGAGCGATATTGTTGCGGTCGGGACGAACCAGCGTCGCCGGAAGCGCTCCGTGGTAGGGCCCGCTCTCCCCTACCTGCACGGGTACAGGCGGGGCGCTGAAGTTCAGCGGCAAATCGAGATTCACGATCCGGTTGTCGAGTTCGGTGAAGGGCGAGATGTATTCGTAGCGCACTCCCAGATTCAGGGTCAGATTGCCCCGAAGCCGCCATTCGTCCTGCCCGAACAGGTCCCAGGAATTGCCGCGAAAATGGTAGCTGTTAGCCCCGAACTGCACCGAAGTCAACTGCGGAAGGGCCAGCAGGAAATCAGCGAAATCGAACCCGGTATTGAATCCGGTGAAGATGAACGTTCCCCGGGCGTTGCTGTCCGTCTCCGGATTAACCTGAATCCTCCGGAAGTCTCCACCCCAGCGCCACGTGTGTTTCCCGTGGTTGAGGATCATGTTGTCAGAGAACGTGTAAGTCTGGTTTCGAAGCAATTGCGGATTGCTGTCAGTCAGGCTGCCGAAGTTGGTGAATGAAAGATTGGGCAGGCCCCAGTCAAACGGATTTGCGGAAACGCCGCCAATGCCTAGATCGCCCGTGATGTCCTGCTTGAAGGCGTAAAGATTTTGCGTGCTGATGCGGGAGCGGTTGAAGTCGAAGCGCGCGTTGTTGATCAGCTTGCCGAAAGTTCGGGTGTACCCGATGGGCACGTCGAAGCTGCGCGTGCTGGTCTTGCCTCCCACACTGGGGAAAGCATTGGTGATATTAGCGCTGGCTGCATGGTAGTGGAATCCGAAATTTAAACTGTTGCGCGGGTTGCGCCGGCCTCCCTGGCGGCGGCCGTTGGTGGTGTTGCCCAGCGCCTGAACCAGGCGGATATTCAAATCGTCGCTGTCGTTGAGCGTCGCCGTCACAAAATGAAAATTCTGCGGATTCGCAGTCGTGCCTTGAATATTGGGCAACGGAATGAATGGCAAAAGACCTTGCGCAATGGGATCGATAGTCAGGCCCGCATTCTGAAAATTATTCCCGGGGATGGGTAATCCCGTATTCGGATTCACCAGCTGCGTGCTCAGAGCAGAAAAGTCTCCGCCCCGCTCCGCCAGCGTCGGCACCGTCGAGAACGCGTCGAACGGCGAATTGCCACGCGAGCCGTTGTAGTTCACGAAGAAAAAGGTCTTGGTCCCGCCCTTGTAGATTCCCGGAATGTTCAGCGGTCCGCCCACGGAAGCGCCAAAGCGCTGCCGGATGTATCCCGCCTTCGACACCGGGCTTTCAGTTAGGGCATAGGGCGCGGCATCCAGAGCGGAATCGCCCACCGAGTAATAGACCGACCCATGGGGCCGGTTGACGTCGAATCTACCCCGGCCGCCGCCCAGAACCATGGCGCCGCCGCGACCCCCTCCGCCGCCGAACCCTGCGAAACCGCCGAAACCGCCGCCTGGCCCTCCCCCCGGACCGCCCCCGCCCGGGCCGCCGAATCCGCCACTCCCACCGCCGCCACCCCCACCGCCTCCGCCGAACCCTCCTTGTTCCCGGCCTTCCCGCATCCTCTGCTCCAGTTCGTCTGTGCTCAGGCCGAACATTCCAACGCCCGAGGTGGTGCCCGTAAAGGAGACCGACTCCGTAGCAGAATCCGCGGCGACGCCGGGGATCGGCATTCCGGAGGGCACGATCTGGTCCGCTGCCCCTCCGCCGGAATTGTCGGTCGCGGCGGCCATGCCCTGCATGACCGACAAGCTTTGAAAGCCCCGGTTGTTGCGGGCCACGGTGGGACGCTGCGGCTCCGCCCGCGGAACCTGCTGTGCCCGGGAAAGCAAGGTCAGATCCAGGTCGGTTCGTGTATTCGGATCGTTAAGGACAACTTCTCGCGTAACCGGGACGAAGGCCGGCATTTCGACGCGCAACTCATATGTCCCCTGGCCGCTGACTGGCAGCACATAGCTGCCATTCAGGTCGGTGGAGGTCACGCTTGTTTCTCCGGTGGCAGAGTTGGTCGCGGTCACCGTCGCCCCGGGGATGGGCGCGCTCCCCGACTTCACCACGCCGGATATCGAAAAGCTTTGCGCTGCAGGCGCATCCTGTGCCGGAGCCACGGCGACAAGCAGTAGCGGGAGGACGAGAAATTGCACAACCCGCCCTGCGCTCCTGGCCCAGAAGATCAGGTAGCTCTCATCCGCGGATTCGGCGTGAAATCTCATGCGCCGCTAGTATTCACTACAACCACAGCCATCTATCTATTCAACACCGCAGTTCTTGCCCGCGGGGTAAATAGTTGGTCAATGACGGTAAAGTTTCGTAAATGCCTCATCCGTACTGGGAGTTCGGCATTTTGGATGCTGGTGAAGCGCGCCCTGGCCTGTCAGAGCCACGTTTCAGCGGCGATTTCAATCGCTGAAGTAGCTGACCGATGCGCCCACTCCGCCTTCAGTGCGCAAGCGAAAAGTTAATCCCGGTGGTGAGCAGGATGTCGTTCTGCTTGCTTCCCGCCGGTGGATTGGTCACATAGATATCGCCGAACGCATTCTGCCATCCCAGCCATTTGTTGATCTTGGTCACCGTCGCCAGATTAAAGGTGGCGCGGTATTCGCCTGTGTCACTCAGGTCCGGAAAGAAGTAGAGTTTTTGGGTGATCAGTGTGCTCTTGGCCAGCTTGTGACTCAGTTCCTCGCCCACCGACGCCGCGGAAAAACTGCGGGCGTCAAGGGCGGTGTACTTCTCACGCGTATAGTTGGCGCCGCCCAGGAGGTCCAGCGTGGTGCGCTCATTCTTGATGACATGCAAACCCAGGCCTCCGCCAAACACCGATCGCAGGTCGAGCGTCTGCAGCGCATCCGTCTGGAAGTCAGCCCCCACGTACGCGAACAGCCGGGGATTCAAATCGTGATCGTAGCGAATCCCGCCCTGCACCGCGTTGGCCGTGGTGGGCGGAATCGCGCCCGGCGCGTCATTGGTGGCGTACACGCTGTTGGTGTAGAGGCTTAATTTGTCGCGCCAGCCCTTGCGGTCGGCAGTGAAGGCGATCGCCAGATTCTTGGTCTGGCTGTTTCCGCGCGTCAGCGCAAACCCTGCATTCACTCCTCCCTGCCAGCCTTCCAGAAGGCCCGGATGCTGCGCCTTGTCGTAAGCCGCCTGCTCGGCTTCGCCGCGCAATTTGCTTATCGTCGCCAGGGGTTCGGTCAGGGTCCCCGCGTCGGGGGTCGCCACCGCCAGGTTGCCGTCGGCAGTGCTCACTCTGCCCACCACGGTTTGTCCATTGCTCAGGATGATGTGCAGGGACTGGGTCGAGTTGATCTCCTGTACCGCCGGCCATTGCACCGTGACTTCACCGGCAAACTCGGTCTTGATCACCAGCGTCTTTTCATCGGACTTCTCGATGCTGCCGGTCAAACGGTCGCCGTTCTTCAGTACGATCTGATCGGCGAATCCGGCCGCCGGAATGAAAGCCATCACGATGAACAACAGAACTGGGAGCTTGCGCACGTCTTTCCTCCAAATTGATTGGGCTGAACCTGATTTTGTTTGAACCTGATCGGGCTGAATCTGGAATGGTCGCGATATCCGGGAGTGAACCTCTGAAACCGCTAACGGAGAAAATCAACCGCATGTATGCAGGAGTTATCCGCGAGAACGCCAGGGAGTTTTTGATTGCGGACCGGAGCCCGGAGAATTAGCTCGGCCGGTTGGAAGCATCCGCCGATATGGTGCTCTTGGTTTCGGCGACCGGGGCCTTTGCCTGCTCATTGGACGATTCCTTCATCCCGTCCTTCAGAGCGCGAATTCCCTCGCCGATACCCTTGCCCAGTTCAGGCAGCTTCTTCGGGCCAAATACGAGCAGGGCGATGAAGAAGATCACCAGCAGATGCATGGGCTGGAACAGGCCTTCCAACATAACAATCCTCCGCCGCCTGCGTCTGGCAGCAAATCCAACATTATCGGAGCCCGTGCCCGGAGTCAACTTGACCGTCGGCCAGCATCCTCCAGCCAAGGGTCAATTACCTTGGTGACCTACCGGGGTCGCGCTCCTGGGCTCTATGGTGCCAACTACCAGGGATGAGCTTTATTTCCTGGCAAAGGAGTCGGAGTGCGCCATCAGGCCCTGCTAATTCTGTCACTTTTTCTTTCCCTGGCATCGGCTCCTGCTCAGCCGAACGATTCGGCTCCGGTAAGTTGCACTCAACTCATTGCCTGGAGCGCCGGTGGAGTGTCCCGCCAGAGGCTCAACCGCCTCACCCACGAGCAGGGAATCGCTTTCCGGCTCGACGCGGCCGCATCGGATTCCTTGCGTATGGCGGGCCTCGACCCGGTCCTGATCCAGCACCTGCGCGCCCTGACTCCCGTTTCCATCGATACCGGCACCGCCGGCTGCCCCGCCCCGCTCGCCCACGCCGCCGAATTGATTCAGCAGAAGCAGTACCAGGAAGCCCAATCGATCTTGCGCAAGCTGATTGCGAGTGATCCCGGCAATGCCGCGCTGCATTTTGCCGCGGCTTACGCTTACCAGCGCCAGGAGGATTGGGACGAGGCTCTCGAGTCCTACCAGAATTCGCTGGCACTCATGCCCGGCCTCTCCGACACCCACAGCCGCCTGGCTTATCTTTTTTACCGCGACGACGATGGCGACAATGCCATCGCCGAGGCCCGCACCGCTCTTAGCATCGATCCTGGCAATGCCGAGGCCTATCGCTTTCTTGGCCTCGGCCTCTTCGCCAACAACCAGTTTGCCGCCGCGGTTCACGCCTTCCGGGAATCGCTGGCCCGCCAGCCTGACAACGCGGACGTCTACTACGACATGGGAATTACGCTGCACGATCAGGGCGACGTCGATGCTGCTGCGGCGGCCTATCGCAAAGCCATCGCGCTCAATCCCCGCTTCTGGGAGGCGCACAACAATCTGGGCATGCTGCTCCACGACCTCAGAAGCTTCGATCGCGCCATCGCCGAATACGTCGAAGCTAAACGCCTGGCGCCGCAGGAATCCGTGGTTCGTTACAATCTCGGCAACACCTATTGCGACAAGGGCGACTACGATGCCGCCGTCTCCGAATTTCGGGGCCTATTCCGCCGGGATCCGGGATGGCAACGCGGTCACACCTGCCTGGCTCGCGCCCTTATGTCCCGGCGCGACTACGAGTCTGCGGTCGCTGAGCTGAAGCTTGCCATCCTGGAAAATCCTTCCAGCGCGGACGAGCACCGTTACCTGGGGCAGGCTCTTCTTCTGGTCCACCGCCAGCCCGAGGCGCTGCGCGAATTGCGCCTGGCGGTCCAATTGGATCCCGATTCTCCCTTGGCCCATCACTATCTGGCGACTGCGCTCTTCAACGGAGAGGACTTTGCCGCCGCGGAAACCGAATTTCGCCAGGCTCTTCGCGTTCAACCCACAGCCAACAACCACTTTTATTTGTCCGCCTGCTTGATGAGCCTGGGGCGCTACGATGACGCCCTCGATGAATTAGAAAAGGCCACCCGCCTGGAGCCGGCGCAGAATCTTTATCGCGCGCGCAAGCAGGAACTTCTCCGGCTCATGAAGGCCTCGAACGTCCACTGAGCTGCGTTTTCTGCAAAGTTTTATCACTGTCCCGGAATGAGAAGAGGGTCGTAGCAGCACCTAATCCCTTTGGTTTCAACGCAGGGTTCCGGCTCTCCACGTGCACTGCACGATTGGGCAATGGCGCCGATGAACTGACGTGCTTCGGCGAATCGAAAGCTGGGACCTAAAATATTTTCCTGAGCAGGCGAGCAATCAAGGAGCAGGTCAATGAATTCGATTTCATCTTCACCGTCGGGCGAGACCAGGGCAATGAACCCCGCTGTCCTTTCCCGGGGTCCTGAACCCCATCGTGCGGCGCCTGCGCATGGAAGTCTTCCGGCCGGCTTGCAGCTCGGGCCCAGGCGGGTGGGATTTGGTCTGCCCTGCGCGAAGTGCAGGACTTACTACGCCGCCGATCTGCCGGCGTGCCCGGTTTGCAAGACCGAAGAAAGAGTTCTACCGGTGGTCTCCGCGGTGGCCAGGCCGAATGCCGCAATCGCGGAACCCTCTCCGATTCCCGCTCTGTTGGATGAGAACGCCCTGGAACAGGAACGCGAACGCTTCCTGAAGGAGTTTGCCGTCCACGCTCACGCCGAACCCGTCGGTCTGCATTGCACTCTGGATGATAATCATGAAGGCGAGGTCGAACTCGCGACCGTTTGCCAGAGCTGCTATGTAAGCCTGCAGGAGCGGGTGGATCTGATGGAGGCGGCGCTGCACATGGACCCGAAGGACGCCACCCAGCTGGTTTACAACGCGGTTTGGGCCGATCCTTCCGATCCCACCAAGACCTATCAGAACGCGGCCCACGCCCTGCTTTCTGAATTGCGTCGGCGGGCGGGGATCTCACCCGTGCTGGGATCGCTTAAGCCGCTTGCCCACTAGACTCATTTGATTTTCAGGGTGACCCACTTCCTGCCCGCATACAGCCGGTAAGAGTCCCCTTCCTGCACGATCTTCAGCGGCACGGGATGCGCCAGTTTGTCGTCCATCGCCCCGGCCACGGTAAACATATCGTTCGCCCCCACATCCATCACCAGAAACTTGCCGTCCTTGGAGGACCCAAAACCATACTGACCGGGATTCAATTCCGATCCCCCAACGTCCAGCTTCACTTCCGTGATCAAAAATCCCTGATACTTGGCCTGTACGTCGGCGGCGTAACCCGATGTGTCTACCAGTCCGGCCAGGACTAGCTTGCCATCCGCGGTGCTGAATCCGGCCGAATTGCGCAGCTGCACCGGGGCCGATTGCCCGCGAAAAAAATACACCGTGGGCACCGTTTTCTTGAGATCGTCACTACCCAGAACGCCCGCCTTTTGCTGAGCGGTTACGACCATGGCAGTGAGCATGACCACTGCGGCAACGCATTTCTTCATGAGGCCCTCCCCAATCTGAGAACTGAGAACTTTGAACTGATAACTGATCTTATTAACTCTATCGCTCTTCGCCTTCCGTGAACCCGGCAAAGCGCAATCTGCCGAACGCGCTGGGGACATGGAAGTTCGGCTGTGGCGTTCCCGTCGGTTGCCAGGCGAAGTACGCTCGAGGCTCTTTCGTCCCCTCCACCCGGTAAAAATTAGCCCGCCATACTGTATTCGGATCGAAGCTCGGGGTCAGCGCTTTTATCGGAATGGCCAGCTCCGCCGCCCAGCGGTGTCCCTTCTCGTCGAGAAACACCGATCGGGTCATGCCGCTCTTCAAATCCGCGTGTCCCCCGGGAAAAATATCCAGATCAATCCACATCCCGTTGGGGCTGACTTCGAACTCTTTGTAGGCTCGCTCCCGCGACGGATCCGGCTGCAGGAAAGCTTCCGCCACGTCGCGGTCCCAGAGTTGGTCGCGGCGGCCGTTGGGATCGGAATCCATGAACAAATACAACTCGCGATACCGGCACTCAAATCTCAGATACAGGGTCTGCGAAGACCACAAAACCCGCACCCGAGTCTCGCGTTCCGGGTCGGCATTCTTCCCCTGCCAGTCCAGGCAGAAGACAATTGCCGCGGCGCGCCCCCACTCTCTGGCCGGATGCACGGCGTCGAGCATGATCGGGTGAGCAACGTAGGCGGCTACAATCTCGGAAGGGAGTGTCGGGCACGGCGAAGTCTGCGTCGTCTGACTCATCATATTGGGTGAAAAGAGCAGGATAAGGGCTGCGAATCCTAGTGCATGTTTCACGGTGGGCATTAAGGATAACCCAGAAAAAACACTTTGACCGCAAGATCCGGATAGTCCACGCGGAGCCCCCTGCCTTAGCCTTTGATCACTATGACAAGCAATGCGATACTCGAGACCGAAGTGAACCACATACCCGGGAGTGACCATCGCTGGCAGGCAGTCCTGGCACGTGACGCCAATCAGGACGGCAGATTCGTTTTTGCCGTCTCCTCCACCGGCGTCTATTGCCGCCCTTCCTGTCCTTCGCGACGCCCCCGCCCGGAGAACGTTACCTTCTTCCGAAGGGCGGACGAAGCCGAAAAAGCCGGCTATCGCGCCTGCCTGCGCTGCCGCCCCAAGGCCCTCGGCGGTGATCGCCAGACCGAAATGGTCAAGGCCGTGTGCCGCTACATTGAACAGCATCTGGAGGAGCCCATCACTTTGACCCTCCTGGGAGCGGTTTTCCACCAGAGCCCGTTTCATCTGCAGCGCTCGTTCAAGGCCGCCTTGGGTATTTCCCCGCGCGCCTATGCCGATTCCTGCCGCATGAACCAGCTCAAGCGCAACCTGCAGGCGGGACACTCTGTGACCCGGGCGATGTATGACGCGGGATACAGCTCCAGCAGCCGCTTGTATGAGCGCACCGCTTCGCAATTGGGGATGACTCCCGACAAGTATCGTCGCGGCGCGATCGCCGCCCCCATCCGCTACACCTTCACCGACTCACCCCTGGGCCGCATGCTGATCGCTGCCACCGACAAGGGCATCTGCGCCATTCAATTCGCCGACTCCGACGACGAACTGGAGCACGGTCTGCGGCATGAATTTCCCTTCGCCATGCGCCGCCGCGATGACGCTGCCATGGGCGCCTGGAAAAAGAATCTGTTGCGCCAGCTGCGAGGCCAGCGCCTGCGGTCCACGCTGCCCCTCGACATTCAGGCGACAGCGTTCCAGCGCAAAGTGTGGACCTATCTACAATCTATCCCCTTCGGCGATACGCGCTCTTACGGCCAGGTCGCGAAAGCCATCGGCCAGCCGACCGCCAGTCGCGCGGTGGCCCGGGCCTGCGCAACCAATCCCGTGGCCGTTGCCATCCCCTGCCACCGCGTGGTGCGCGAGGACGGAGATATGGGCGGATATCGCTGGGGAGTGCAACGAAAGGAAACGCTCTTGGAAATGGAGAAGAAGGGCGCGTCGGCGGAAGCATAGGGGGATTTTAGGCATTAGCTAGGGGGATTTGGGTGGAGCAGCGCTTCAGCGCTGCATTAACCAACTCCTAATCAGCGGGGCTTTAGCCCCTGAGGTTTGAGACCGGCGTCACTTCTGCATCCCCGCATAGGCCGCGCGCGCCGACGCCAGCATCTCGAGCACCGCCTTTTTTTCCGCTGCCGTATTCCAGTCCTGGCTTGATGCTGCCTCGGCCCTCAGGCGGTCGATCCAGGAAACGAAATACGCCGCATCTTCGGTTGGCTGGGGATGCGACCCCGCCACCGTCACATAGATCGGACTGGTCGTAGCGTAAGGATACTGATCCAGCACTGGGTGCTCAGCTTTCTCGCTCCACGCCCGCAGCAAGCACCAGCCGCTGCGGGAAATGGGAATGGTGTCTTCGACGTCCGCCGTTTCACGATCGCCTTCCAGCTTCAAGTCGCGCACCACTTGTCCGTGGCAAATCACCTGCAGATGATCGACCGGCACGAACGATCGCAACCATGCGCTGAACTTCACCGTATTCTCGCCGGCCGGCAGATGCAGTTCGTCGCCCGGTTGCAGTCCTCCAAGTGAGAATCCCAGCAGCGGCCCATTGGTCGCAAAGGTCCGGCCATGCTTCAGTGAATCCAGCCAGGGTGCAATCTTGAGCGGCCCGGGCGCGACGTTCGCATAGACGCGATTCAGCCCCACCGGACCGCGCAGGGAGGCATAATTTGCCATCGCATCCGTGCCCGCCGCCGCCGGCAGGCGGAATCCGCAGTTCAGCAGGCGGTACCAGATCTCCGCCGTAAGCCGGTGGTCGGCGAAGCCCACGACCTCGATGTAGTCCACCTTGCCCAGCGCGACATCAGCGGGAAGCTCGCGTGCGTTCCGGAAAGGGTCGGCAACCGTCTCGAAGGGATGCGCATACCCCACCAGTCCCTGCTGCTCCCGCGCCAGGTCGGCGACCATCGCGTTGGTGGGAACAAGACTCGCAGCCGCCGTATTGGGATATCCCGCGTAGCCGGGCAGGAGAAAATTTCGCTGCAGGTTCAGCAGCCCCAGATGTCCCCAATAGCTGGTATGAAATTCCTGGCCGTGCAGCACTAGATTCGAGGATGTCGATGCCGGATCAGGCACGGTGCTGAAGTACGCAATGTCGGGAATGCGTTGTTCCTTGTTGACGATCAGATCCTCGACGATCGGCAAATTTTCGGCCGCCGCCTGGGCCACCAGATTCCGCGGGGTGTTGCGATACGTGCCGCCGTAATTCATGTGTACATGGACGTCGCCGCTCACCCAGCGGGAACCTGCATCCCTCGGTAAGTTAACCGGCCGCAACGGAACCGTCAGTTTGGCACTCTGCCCGGCCGCGATGGTCACACTGTTCTTCTCGAAGCCGTACTCAAAACCCTTCATCACCTCGATATCCACACGCCCCGTTGGAACGGTCAATTCGGCGTTGCCCGTCGTGTGGAAGTAGTGCGCTTCAAAGCGGCGCTCGGAGCGGACGTAGTTGTCATCCCCGTGCATCCACGCGTCGTCGGGAGCATAAGCCCGGCCGTCTTCACCGCTGACAAAGACGCGTGCCGGCGTCGCCTGTCCCGCTTCGTCCAGCACCGTGATCTGGAGATGTCCCGCCGCATGGAGGTAACGTCTCTCTCTGGCCGACAACTGTCTCTGCGCTCCGCCCGGGATTTCCTGCGTCCACAAGGAAGTGTTGCCGCCGCGATTCGAAATGAAAGCGATACGCTTCCCATCCGGCGACCAGCGCGGCGCGACGTTATCAAAATCGCCGTAGGAGATCGGAAACGCATCTCCGCCCTGGGCAGTCAGCACCCAGAGTTGATGCCATTGCTGCCCCAGGTAGGACGCGTACACGATGCGCTTGCCGTCGGGAGAAAAATCCGGTCGCGCCTTCCAGGCGGTTTCCTCGTAGTGGATCTCGCGTGCTTCGGCACCCGGTTCCGCTTTCATGCGCCAGAAGCCGCCAGTGCCGTAGATGTGGCCGCGATTCGAAACGAACAAAATCTCGCTGCCGTCGGGCGACCAGGCTGGGCTGATCTCATGATCGAACTGGCTGTAGTAGTAGCGACCCGGTTGGCTGGTCTCTCCGGTCAGGCGTTGCACATTCTTCAATTCGCCATCGTTGAACTGCCCTGCAAAAATGTGAAAGTGCCCGTGGAACGATGTGGAAACGAAAGCCACGCGCTTGCCATCGGGTGAAAAGCGGGCCTCAACGTTGACCGCGCCACCCTGGGTGAGCTGCCGTGCCTGCTTCGTCTCCAGATTCAGGGACCAGAGCTCGACCGCATCCTTTGCGTATGACGCGTACACCACCCATCGTCCGTCCGGCGAGCAATCCGGCTGGTAGTGGTAGCCGGGACCGTCCGTCAATTGCTCGGCGGCGCTGGATTCGAGGTTCTGCCGCCACAGCGATCCCGCCATCGAGTAAATCACGCTGCGGGAATCCGGGGTCCAGGTCACGGAACTGGGTCCGGTGGTGAGTTGGGGAAGGTAAAGCTCGTGGTAGTAGTAGGGATGGGGCAGATCGATCTGCGGCAGTATGCCTTCGCGCTGGGCGAACAGCGGCAGAGAAGCGAGAAGCAGAGTCAACAGCGCAGGCCGCGTCAGCGTGGACAAGAAGTCCTCCAGTTTCCATCCGAACGGCGGATTATATCGGAGATGACGGGCCTGAACTGCGCACCGCGATGTTGCACGCCAGCAGTCATATCGCCGAAGACGTGTCCTTCCTTTCGCGCACCAGCAGCCAGTTGAGCAGCGCCACCGCCGCGGTGGCGAGCAGGATCAGCGATCCGCTCAGGTTTACACCGGTAATCAATACCGCGCAGATTCCGGCGCCCAACACCGCGAACCAAATTCCTCCCGGGAGGCGAAACATCGCAGCTCCCGGCTGCTTGCGGCGAAGCACGGGCAGCGCCGCGCAAACCAGGCCGTAATAGAGGAGCCGCGCCACTGCCGAGAGCGTTGCATTCCAGGTGAAGCTGCCCGCCAGTGACAACAGCCAACTCAACAGAGCAAACGCCAGAATCGAAACATAGGGAGTCCGGAAGCGGGGATGGATCGCCGCAAAGATGGAAGGGAAGTCTCCGTTCTCGGCCAGCGCGAAGGTAATTCGCGGGACGCCCAGCATGTTGGCGCTGAGGTAGCCAACGACCGAGACCAGCGCTCCCACAGAGACGAAGACAGCGCCGCCGTTGCCGAAAACAAGCCGCGCAACATCGGCCAAAGGACGTTCGCTGTGACCCGGATCGGGCAGGATTCCCACCACCACCCACTGGATCACGGAGTACAGCAAAGTGCAGAGGATCAGCGCTGTGAACAAGGCAAACGCCGCATCGCGCCGTGGGTTCTTGGCCTCGCTCAAGGGAGTGAGCGCAGTCTCGAACCCGCCATATGCGAAGACCAGAAGCAGCGACGCCTTCAGCCATGCGCCCGTTCCCGCGCCGCCGGGCAAGGCCGGCGCTGCTTTGTGTCCCGCCATCAGGTAGAACGCACCCGCGATTGCCACCAGAAATAGCGGCACCAGCTTCGCCACCGTAAACACATTGCTGACCTGCGTGCTGGCCCGCACGCCGCGATAGTTGATGAGCGTCAAAATGCCGTACAGAAACGTCAGAATGAGGAATCGCGGGATGGGATCCTTGGCTTGCGGCCAGAACTCGCCACAATAGATCACGAACAAATCGGCGGTGGCTGCAGGCGCGGCCAATCGCACCAGCCACAGCATCCATCCCATCTCGATTCCCAGCAGACGGCCGAAAGCGGCGCGAACGTAGAGATAGGGACCGCCCGCCTGGGTGAATTGTGATGCCACCTCGGCGCAGCACGCCATGATGACACCGGCCGCCACCCCCGCCAGCAGCACCGCCCACGGGCTCGCCCGGCCAATCAGTCTGGCGACGTCGGAAGGCAGCCCAAAAATTCCACTGCCGATGATCGAGTTGATCACCAGCGCCGCCAGACTCCAGCGTCCGATGGCCCGAACCAGACCGGATGGTTCCGTTCCTGACACGCCGTGTTTGTATCACAGGAAAGCGGTCAGCCATCAGCGATCAGAATTTGTCGGCTTGCCTTGCCCCCTCTGTGGGTCCGCAGCTTCCCTTGTGGTTAGTCCTTAAGCCGCAACTTGCGTCCATTCACCACTTCGATGAAAATCCAGCTGCAACACTCTGTTCGCACCAACCCTGAAGGAGAGAAAAGCGGGATGGACTTTCGACACCGTTGTGTCTTCGTCACCGGTGGTACGGGATATGTCGGCCGCCCGCTCATCACGCTGTTACTCGACCGCGGTCACGAGGTACGCGCGCTGGTGCGTCCGGGATCGGAAAAGAAACTTCCGCCGGGATGCCAGGCGGTGCTCGGCGATGCTCTCGATGGCAGTTCTTACGCCGGACAAATTCAGCCCGCCGACACGTTCGTCCAGCTGGTTGGGGTTTCGCATCCCAATCCGTCGAAAGCTGCGGAATTTCGCAGGGTCGATCTGGTCTCTGGCCGGGACGCGGTGCAAGCGGCAAGGACCGCCGGAATTGGGCACTTCGTCTACTTGAGCGTGGGCCAACCCGCTCCGGTGATGAGGGCTTATGTTCAGGTGCGGGCGGAATGTGAAGCCCTGCTCCGTCAGAGCGGAATGGACGCCACCATCCTCCGCCCCTGGTACGTTCTCGGGCCCGGCCACCGCTGGCCCTATCTCCTGTTGCCCGTCTACAAGCTGATGGAGTTGCTGCCCGCGACCCGCGACGGGGCCAGGCGGCTGGGCCTGGTTACGCTGGAACAAATGACTCAGGCGCTGGTACGGGCAGTGGAAACTCCCGCCCACGGCGTGCGAATCGTGGAGGTGCCGCAAATCCGCGTCCCGGGCGGGTTTCAGGGGCCTGCGTCTGTCCGCGAGCGCCTGAGCATCCTCAGACCAAAGTAACAGCGCGAATTACCAAAGCGCATGCACATGGGACATCTGTTCGCTGTTGAGGGCGAATGAGATGGTGGCTTGTCTTGATCTCGAAGAAGCCGGTGCCCATGGAACGAGAAAATTACCTCGAAGAAATTCACATCCGGATCCTGCGCGTGACGGAAGATCTGCGCGCCATTCAACGTCAACTGAACTGCGCCGCCATGGAAGCTCCCAGTGATCCCGAACTGATGGAGGCGCTCAGCCAGTTGCCCGAGATGGAAGCCCTGCAGGTGCTGAAGTCGGCGGTCGACCAGATGCGCCATTTTCTCTGGTTCTACATGCAGGTCATGACCAACGAATCTGAAACCGGCGAGCGCCTGCGGCAGAGCATTCGGCAAAGGGTGACGGGCGACGCCGTGCTCACTCCCGAAGCCTCGTTCCTGGAAAAATTCAAAAACGCGTCCGACACCGCGCTGTTGCGCTATCTCTCCGACGGCAAGAACCGCAAGCCCAACTAACCAGCACGGCTTGCACTCCAACTCCAACCAATGCAAAATATGCCCGGATACTCGGTCACCGCGGCCGGTTGCCGCGGGCGAAAGAGCGACTCTTTTTCGCCGTTCCGAGCATTCCAACAAGCAGTAAGAAACAAGTGGTGGCTTCAACATCCCCGCAGGCTGGGCGCGATTCAGGCAAAGCGCGGAGCGAGCCCGCTGGAGCCGCTGAGAGGCTTTCAACATCCCCGTTCCAGGCCGAGCGGACCAGGCAGTAAGCGGCCACCGTTTCTGGAGCTGAAAGCAGGACATGACATGGCTACGGCAACAGAAGTTTGCAGTCTTGAGAATTATCTCGTCCTCCCCGATCACACCATGGATGAGCGCATTGGCGCCGCCCGCCAGGCCCTGGGCCGCGATTGCGTCATCCTCGGACACCATTACCAGCGCGACGAGGTCATCCGCTTCGCCGATTTTCGCGGCGATTCCTACAAGCTCTCGCAACAGGCCGCCGCAGCCGCGGGGAAGTACATCGTCTTTTGCGGCGTGCACTTCATGGCGGAGAGCGCGGACGTGCTGAGCCGGCCCGGCCAGGTCACCGTCCTCCCCGACCTCAACGCCGGCTGCTCCATGGCCGACATGGCTGAAATCACCCAGGTGGAAGACTGCTGGGAACAATTGATTTCTGCCGGGCTCACCGACGACGCCGGTAGCGGCATTACTCCCATCACCTACATGAACTCCACGGCGGCGATCAAATCCTTCTGCGGCGAGCGTGACGGTGTGGTCTGCACTTCTTCGAATGCGCCCGCAGCTTTCACCTGGGCCTTCGCGAAAAATCCCAGGCTTCTGTTCTTGCCCGACCAGCACCTGGGCCGCAACACCGGTTACCGCATGGGCATCCCGTTAAATGAAATGGTGGTGTGGGATCCGTACATGATCAGCGGCGGAGTCGCGCCCGAACGTCTCCGCGCCGCAAAGGTCATTTTGTGGAAGGGACACTGCTCCGTTCACCAGCGTTTTCTGCCCGAGCATGTGGACAAGGTGCGCGCCAAGTATCCCGGCATCCGCGTGATTGTCCATCCCGAGTGCCGCTGGGAGTTTGCCAGAAGGCCGACGGCATCGGCTCCACTGAAGGCCTGCTGAAAATGATCCGGCAGGCTCCATCGGGCGATGTTCGCCGTGGGCACGGAAATCCACCTGGTCAATCGCACGGGCAAGGAGTTCGCCACGGAAGGAAAGAGAGTCATCACGCTCGACGATTCCGGTTGCCTGTGCACCACCATGTTCCGCATCTCGCCCCAACATCTCTGCTGGGTGCTGGAAAACCTGGTGGATGGCAACCTCGTCAACCAGATCAAAGTGAAGGACGACGTGAAGCACTGGGCAAGAGTGGCGCTGGACCGGATGTTAGAGATTTCTTAGTCGTCGGTCGTCGGTCGTTGGTCGTTGGCCCTGGGCCCGTGGTAAAGGCCGAGTGGGGCCGGGTCTCAGACCCGGCCGGGCCGAGCGCAGCTCGGCAGGCCTTTCTCCTTGCATTGCACCGCAAGCCTTGTCCTCGCCTCTGCGGGCGGGACCTCCGCGGGGACAGCCGGCGGGAAGGCGGCGCTACAAGTGCACCGCCCGAATGAATTAGAATAGCTGTATACCCCTATGGCTGACCGCAGTTTTACTCTCGAAGAAGCTCAAGCTCTCTTACCCGTTTTGGAATCACTCCTCCGCACCGCCATCGACGGTAAAAAGCTGATTGAATCCGTTGACACTGAACTGCAGGAACTGGCTCATCGCGTCTTCCTCAGCGGCGGGATGCTGGTCAACGTGGTTCAAATGGCCCGGCGCAAGGCAGAGCGGGAAAAGACCATCCAGAAGGTGAAGGATGCGCTCGCCGAAATCGACGCCAGTGGCGTACAGGTGAAAGACCTTGATATGGGTCTGCTCGATTTTCCCTGCCAGGTGGAAGGCCACACCGTTCTGCTCTGCTGGAAGCTGGGCGAGAAGGGCATCACCCACTGGCACGGAACCAGCGAAGGTTTCGCCGGCCGCAAGCCGATCGACGAGCGCATTGCGAAGGCGAAGAAGGCCAACTAGCCGTCACTCCTCAGCCATCAGACAATCTCCAACCCCCAACCACGCAGAAGGCGTGCAGAAAAGAACAGCCTGCGCCGCGATTTTTGCGATCTCGCCGTTGATTGTTCTTGCCGATGACTGAAGCCTGAAACCAACGACCGCCTATGGCCTTCCTCCTTCTTTCCACTCCGGCCTGAAATCCGAGTCCACCAGCCAGCTCACCGGTTCCAGCAAAGATCCGATGGCCGCGTCCATATGCTTGAAATCAATGTGGGCCAGGTCGTCGCTGGGCTGGTGGTAGTCGCTGTGCAATCCATAGCTCGACACGGTTTGTGCGACCATACCTCTTTTAGCGAGCACGTAGTTATCCGAGCGGGCGAAGAAATTGCTTTTAGGGTGCGGATCGCCCACCAGCTTGGCGCCTCGAGCCGCCAGCTCAGGCCCGAGATTGGAGCGTTCCCAGCCCGTCAGCCACACTGTGTCGGATTTCACTGCTGGATCGGCGCGGCCGAGCATTTCGAATTCCAGATTGACCGCAATGTCCTGCAGCGGCAGCGGCGGGTGCTCGCGAAAATACGCCGAGCCCAGACCTCCCAGTTCCTCGCTGCCGAAAAGAGCAAAGACCACCGTCCGTTTTGGTCGAGGGCCGCTTCCCAGCGCCCGCGCAAGCTCCAGTACCGCGGTTGTGCCCGAAGCGTCGTCATCGGCGCCGTTGTAAATATTGTCGCCGTTCACCGGCTTGCCGATGCCCAGGTGGTCCAGGTGCGCCGAAAGCAGAACCGCGCCCCGCTTTGGATCGCTGCCCGGCAGCATCCCGAGCGCATTCCAGGTGTGCCTCGGTTCGCTGCTCTCGGAAGAAGCGAAGGTCACGGTAGTGTTCTCTGGCAGTGCTTTCAGCAACGTCACCGCGTCCGGGTTGATTTCGAGCAGAGTGAAACTGTCTCCCAGACCTGCCGCATCTTTCCCATCAATCTTTGCCGGCAAATCCGGCAACTGCCGCGCTTTTTCCTCGAACCGGGCCGCGTGTTCCGCGGTCGCGGTCACCACAGCCGCAACCGCTCCTGCCGACGTGACCGAAACCGCCTTGGCGCGCAACTTGGGCCAGTCGCTTCCCAGGATCAGGACCACGGAACCGGCCACGCCCGGGTCATATTCGTCAGCGTTGATCACGCGCAACCGCCCCGAGAAGTGAGTCTGCGAAAGACTGCGCACGATGAATTCTTTGCCGAAGGTCCAGCTGATCTGCTCTCCCGCTGCGTTGGCGCTTGGTTTCACGAAAGTCAGCTGCGGAGGCGCGGTCAGCCTGGGTTGCTCAAACACGGCCCTCTGAATGTAGCCGCCGTCGTCGCCGGCCGGCGCGATTCCGTAGGCCCGCAGCTGAGAAGCCACGTAGGTCGCCGCGACCATTTCGTCCGCGGTGCCGCTGCCCCGCCCGCGCAACGCGTCCGAGGCCAGAAACTCCATGTGCGCCCGGATGCAGGCGGAGCACACGCTCGGAGCAGGCACTGCCGCGCCGGCGTGCCGCGGGACTGTCTTCGGTTTGTCCGCCTCTGTCGCGGAGGGCTGAGCCTGGCTCCCGGCGCTGCGAGAGATGAGTATCAGCAGTAAGCCAAAGGCAAGAAGAGGAAGTCGTTTCATTGATACAGTTCGATGCGGCATCGAGGTCTGGCAATGCCGACGCAATCTCGAAAAACAGCTTAGCAGAGAGGAACGCTGGGATCCCGCGTACCGCGCGGCATTACCGGGTGATGTCTGAAGGTGCCGCACGGAAGGGCATCCGCTAAGCGTCGGCGAAACCTGCCTCTGCTACAATTCTCTTACGCCACAGATAGCGGACGATGCCAGGAAAGGCCTGTCTGCCGGGACGTTTTATCATGCCGGGGTTCAATCACAAATTTAGACTATTGGCAGCATTTGCAATACTTTCAATGCTGGGCCTGGCGGCCGGCTGTCACGGTTTTTTCGTCAATCCTACGCTGACGTCAATAGCCGTAACGCCCTCGAGCGTGTCGCTGATCGTGAATCAGACGCAGCAGCTGACCGCCACCGGAACCTTTGGCGACAACAGCACCAAGGACCTGACCGGAAGCGCCGACTGGACCACCTCGGACGCCGCCGTGGCCACCGTCAGCGCCGGCGGCAAAGTTACCGCCGCCTCTTCCATCGCCAACCCTCCTGGCACCGCGACCATCAGTGCCACGTCCAGCGGGATCATTGGAACATCGACTATCACGGTAAACACTGGCGTTCTCACCGCCATTGTCATCAGTGTTTCCCCGAATGCGAATCCCGCCGCGGGCAGTGGCCTGACGTTCACCGCGCTGGGAACTTTTACTGGAAGCAGCCAGCAGCAGAACATAACCAGCCAGGTGACCTGGGTTTCTGACAATACGGCTGCGTTGCCCGCGCCCAACAACCAGGGCACCACGACTGTGAGCAGTGGTACCGTCTCGGGAACCGTGATCCACGTCACCGCCGGCCTGAACAACATCACCAGCAGCCAGTTGACCATTACCGTGCAATGACGGAGATTCGTTGTAACGGCATCTGCACCGGGGACGGGGACGCTCCCGGCCTCAACGCCGTCATTCGCGCCGCCGTCAAGTGTGCCTTCCTCAAATACACATGGAAGGTCATCGGCATTCCTGACGGTTTCGATGGGCTGATCTGGCCGGAGAAATGCTACGAGCTGACGCTTAAGCAGGTCAGCGGCATTCTGCCTCGCGGCGGCACCATCCTCGGCACCACCAATCGCGGCAACCCTTTCAGGTATCGTGTGACCGAGGGTGGCCAGGAGACCGTCTGCGATATTTCTGACACCATCGTCGCCAATTCCCGCAAGCTGGGAATGGATGCGGTCATCAGCATTGGCGGTGACGGCTCCCTGGCCATCGCGCTCGAACTCTTTCGTAAAGGCATGCCCATCGTCGGCGTGCCCAAAACCATCGACAATGACATCTCGGCCACCGATATCAGCTTCGGTTTCGACAGCGCCCTGGTCACCGCCACCGACGCGGTGGACCGGATTCACACCACCGGCGAGTCGCACCACCGCATCATGGTGGTTGAAGTCATGGGCCGCGACGTCGGTTGGATCGCACTGGAAGCCGGCATTGCCGGCGGGGCCCACGTCATTCTGATCCCCGAAATTCCGTTCAGCGTCGAGACCGTCTGCCAGTTCGTCAGGAAGCGGGAAAGTTACGGCAAGCGTTTCACCATCGTGGTCGTAGCCGAGGGGGTGAAACTTCCCCCCGAGCTGAAAGATAACCGCCGCGCCGCCTCGGTCGGCAATCTCATCGGCAATGTCATCGCAGTTCGCTCCGAAAAGGAGGTCGGCGTCAGCGTGCTCGGCCACATCCGGCGCTGTGGCTCACCTTCGCCCTTCGACCGCATTCTGGCCACCCGGTTCGGCGTGGCCGCGGTGGACCTCATCGCCCGGGGAGGATTCGGCAAAACGGTATGTCTGCGTAACACCCGCATCGAAGCCGTGGACATCGCCCAGGCCATCGGCCAGGTGAAGCTCGTCGATCCCAACGGTGACTTGGTGCAGACCGCGCGGGCGATCGGCGTTTCCTTCGGAGACTAAAAGCTATCGGGGCCGATTGACCTCCCGCCACTAAAAATTCTGACGTGGTGGAATACGCCCGCAAGCTCTGCAGGCAACTCGTCACTGCTATATTGTTTTTTTAAACCAGTGAAACTTCGCAGACGATTGATCGGATACCTATTCCCCTTCTCGCTCATAGCCCTGCTCGGACTGATTGCTGGCTGCCAGCGCGGCCGGAACGGCGTGAAAGAAATCGCCTACGTGTCGGCCCCGCAAGCCGTCCTGCGTGACCAGGTGGCTGCGGTTTACAACACCGCCGGGACGGTGAAGAACGGAGAAGCGGTGCAGGTTCTCGGACGGGACCGCCGCTTTGCCCGCGTACGCACTTCAACCGGCGTCGAAGGATGGATCGAACAGCGTTACCTGGTGAATCAGGCGACCTATGACGCCTTCCAAAACCTGGCGGAACAGACTGGCAACGATCCGGTTCAGGCCTCCGGAACCGCGCACAATCAGTCCAACATTCATCTCCAGGCAGACCGCGGCGCCGACCATCTCTATCAGGTCGACCAGGGCGCCAGGCTTTCGGTTCTAAAGCGCGCCAGCAGCCAGCGAGTCGTACCCGGTGCGATTGCCAGATCCACCAATGCGGGAAAGGAGGGACAACCCCCACCCCCGCCGCCACTCGAAGATTGGTGGCTGGTGCGCGACCAGCAGGGTCACGCCGGCTGGGTCCTGGCCCGCATGGTGGATGTGGACATTCCCCTGGAGGTCGCGCAGTACGCCGAAGGCCAGCGCGCTGTAGCTGCCTTTGTGCTGGATCAGGTGACCGACGGCGAAAAAAAAGTTCCGCAGTACCTGGTACTGTTCAGCGAAAACAAGGACGGCATGCCGTTTGACTACAACCAAATCCGCGTCTTCACCTGGAACGCCCGCCGCCATCGCTATGAAACTGCCTACCGGGAGCGCAACCTCAATGGCGTGCTGCCCGTGACCACTTCGCAGGAGAACTTCGACAAGGAAGGAACTCTGCCGGTGTTCGTGGTACGGGTCAAGGACGATGCCGGAAATGTGACCGAGCGCAAGTACAAGCTCAACAC
>DASZHW010000135.1:0-1752 GCA_035937515.1 Terriglobales bacterium
CGCAATGCGGGCTGCTTCTTCGGTGGGTAAGGCCAAGGCCTCATCATAGGAATCCGTGTGCAGCGACTGAGTTCCGCCCAAGACCGCCGCCATGCCCTGCAGGGCCACTCGAGCGATGTTGTTCATGGGTTGCTGCGCCGGCAGCGAGACGCCTGCCGTTTGAGTATGAAACCGCAGCAGCCAACTGCGCTGGTTCTTGGCTTGGAACCGGTCCTTCATTACCTGATACCAGATCTTGCGAGCGGCGCGGTATTTTGCGATCTCCTCGAAGAAGTCGTTGTGGGCGTTGAAGAAAAAGCTGAGACGCGGGCCGAAGTCGTCGACATCGAGGCCACGCCGCTGCGCCCATTCTACGTATTCGACGCCGTCGTAGAGCGTGAAAGCCAGTTCCTGCAGCGCGGTTGAGCCCGCCTCGCGGATGTGGTATCCGCTGATGGAAATGGTGTTGAACTTGGGAGTGAACTTGGAACCGAACTCGAAGGTGTCCACTACCAGGCGCATCGAAGGCGCCGGTGGATAAATGTATTCCTTCTGTGCGATGTATTCCTTCAGGATGTCGTTCTGCAGCGTGCCGGAGATTTTCTTCCAATCGGCACCCTGTTCTTCGGCCACCACCAGGTACATCGCCCATAACACCGATGCAGGCGAGTTGATGGTCATCGAGACCGTTGTTTTTTCCAGATCGATGCCGCCGAAAAGAATTTCCATGTCCTCGAGCGAATCAATGGCGACGCCGCACTTGCCCACCTCGCCTTCGCTTGCAGGATGATCGGAGTCGTATCCCATAAGCGTGGGGAGATCGAACGCCACCGAGAGCCCGCTCCCGCCACTTTCCAACAGGTATTTATAGCGCTGGTTGGTTTCTTCCGGCGAGGCGAAACCGGAGAATTGCCGCATGGTGAAAAGCTTGCCGCGGTATCCGCTGGCGTGAATGCCGCGGGTGAACGGCGGCTGCCCGGGATATCCCAGATATTTTTCCGCGCTCCAGTCCTCGGGGAGATCGGCAGCGGTGTAGAGCCGGCGAACGGGAGCGCCCGAAATTGTGCTGAAGCGGGCGTGGCCGTGCTCGTCGCGATTGATGCCCGTGTCCGCGCCGATTGGCTTTTCCGGGGCTTTTTGCAGGGTCGGCAGCAGTGTTTTTTCTGCCCAATCCTTTTCGCCCGGGGAGGGATGCCGCCCCTCAAATACATCGGCGATCGGGCTTTCAACGACTTGTGGCTTGGAAGGCTTCTTGTCGGGCATAGCAAACCGCCTTATGTCCGATCATAGAAGAGCGTGCTGCCAGCGGCAAGGCACCAAGGTGCGGATGCCCCATCCTTTCCGCGTAGTTTGGGAAAAGGGTGGGTAATGGAGATCACCCGTGCACCTGCCTGAGGGGGTGCCTCGTGACATGAGAACAATCTCAAGAGGGAGGGTCAGAGGAATCCCACCCTTCAAGATCGAAGAGTAGGGCGCCCGGTAGTTCGGATCATCGGATCATAGGGCAGGTTCAGGTCTGTGCCACCGCAGCACGAGCGAGCCGCTTGGCGCTACATTGAACTGGCTATGGTCCTACTACTGGCGGAGTGGATGGACCGTCGTCGCTGTCTTTAGTCTCGGGCTGCGGCGTATCCGGAGGAAGTACGTTTGCCTGGGTAAGTCCGTCGCCGTCGCCCAAAGCCCGAGTCGTCACCGTCACGCCGGACTGCTTCCGCAGCTCTCTCAGAATGTCTTGACGGTCGTGACCGGCATACTCGCGGGCAAAACGAGTAA
>DASZHW010000136.1:0-2321 GCA_035937515.1 Terriglobales bacterium
CGCGGTCGCCGATGCTCAGCGTGGTCCCCATAATTTTGTTCACAATAAATGAATCAATCAGCGTGCAACTCCTCTGCAAATCGAGGAGATCCGGCCAGGAAATCAGAGTTGGACCGGTCTCGCCGCGCGCCGTTCCAGTCAGAGCGAGCAGTTGCTCCTGATGGGTCACCGCCGGGTACGGTCGGAATAAAATCCCCTCGACCCAGCTGAACACTGCAGCGTTGGCGCCGATGCCCAGAGTCAGGCAAAGGATCGCCAGGAGAGAAAAACCAGGACTTCGCCGCAGCATCCGGAGACCGAAGCGCAAGTCCTGAAGCGTCGTCTCAATCATCGGAAGCCCCCTCTGGTCGCGGTAGAGTTCCTTGGTTTGCTCGACGCCGCCGAAGCTCTTCAGCGCTTCGCGGCGCGCCTCCTCCGCGCTCATGCCTTTGCTCAGGTTCAGCTCCACGGCCATTTCCAGATGCGACCGCAGTTCCTCGGCCAGGTCGTCTTCTAGGTGGCGCCGCCGAAAAAGTGCCGCGAGCCGGTGCATGAGCGTGCGCAAGAGTTCGCGCATAAGTTAGGTCGTCCTCAGCACTCGGTTGATCATGGCGGACATGCGATCCCAGTTTTCCGCTTCTTCTTCGAGCTGCTTGCGTCCGGAGCGTGTCAATGAGTAGAACTTTGCCTTGCGGTTGTTCTCGGAGACGCCCCACTTGGAAACCACCCAGCCGCGCTGTTCCAGCCGCAGCAGGGCGGGATAAAGCGTCCCTTGATTCAATTGCAGCAGGTCTTGGGAGAGCTGTTGGATGCGCACGGCGATCCCGAAGCCGTGCATCGGCCCCATGGAAGCCAGCGTCTTCAACACCAGCAAATCGAGTGTGCCCTGAAGGACTTCAGTTTTGGAAGATGACATACGCTCCTTTAGACGGTCAACAGGAGAAAAGGGGAGCCTACCACATCCCTGTTGGACGTCAACAGGAGCTTTCCAGGTTCTCACCGAACCTCGCCGCGCGCGAAGAGCGCAGCAATAACACCTTTACGTCACCACTTCTGTGTATCGAGATGGAGGACCGCTCGGAGCAGGACATTCACACCATTGACCACATCCTGTGGGCGCGAAAACTCTTCCGGGGCATGACTGATCCCGCCAATGCTGGGTATAAAGATCATTCCGCTGGGAGCCAGGCGGGCCATGCTTTGTGCGTCTTGCGTGGCGCCACTGGGGAGGAGTTTCGTCGTCAGGTTCAATTGTTTCGCGGATTCCGTGACGAGCTGGCGCAAACGTGGGTCGCAGAGCGCGGGGCGATCGCCGACGACTTGCTGATAGCTGAATTTTGTTCCGCTGGCCTGGCCGATCTTTTGAGCCTCATCGCGGATCTTGCTAAATACCATGTCCATGCGCGCTTCGTCCAGGTCGCGGACATCCAGGCCCAGGATCACTTTTCCCGGCACAATGTTGTATGCGCCCGGTATCACTTGAATCCTGCCCACCGTGGCCACCTGCCGGCCCGGCATGCTGATTACCACGCGGTTCACTGCCTCGATAAATTTCGCCCCCGCAAGCAGCGCGTCGTGCCGCTGATTCATTGGCGTGGTGCCCGCGTGATTCGCGACGCCTTCAATCGTTACATCCCAGCGGCGATTTCCGACGATTCCTTCCACAACGCCGATGTCGAGCATCTCTGTGGCCAGGCTGCCGCCCTGCTCGATGTGCAACTCCAGGTAGGCGAAGACGTCGCCGGGCTTGCGCCGCGCAGCCGCCAAGTGATCGGGATCACCGCCGATGAACGCAATCCCTTCACGAAGGGTCTTGCCACTACGCGTGGCCTGATTCAAGTCTTCTTCCCGCAGTTCGCCGGAAATCGCACGACTCCCCTGCAACCCGCCTTCCTCGTTCTGGAAAATGAGGACTTCCAGCGGGTGGCGTAGTGCGAAGTGGCCCTCGCTCAAAGTCTGTGCGACTTCGATCGCGCCCAGCGAACCAACTACTCCATCGTAATTGCCGCCTTGTGGGACCGAGTCAATGTGCGAGCCTATGACCAGCACCGGCAACCCGGGCTCACTGCCTGCACGCCGGCCGGAGATGTTCCCGGCAGCGTCGATACTCACGGTAAGCACAGCCGCCCGCATCAGGCCCGTCACATACTCTCTGCCTTGGCGATCCGCTTCCGTGTAGGCAACACGCCCGTAGCCGCCGTCGGGATCCTTTCCAATCGCGGCCATTGCGTTCAAGTGCTCCAGCATGCGATCGCCGTTGACGCGGCCCGGAGACTGCGCGCGCAGTTCTGGCGACACAAGGATCAGCGCTACGAGCAAAAGGAATATTCTAAAACGCGGGC
>DASZHW010000137.1:0-1510 GCA_035937515.1 Terriglobales bacterium
GATCCTGCAAGCAAGCAGGAATCGCTGATCGTAGCGGCTACCAAACTGTTCGCGCACCGCGGATACGAAGCCACTCGGACCGCCGAGATCGCAGCTCGTGCGGGCTGCGCCGAAGGTCTCATCCATCGTTATTTCGGGGGCAAGAAAGGCCTCCTGCTGGCGCTCATTCAGCAGCGGGTTTCGCAAGAAGTAGTGGAGTTGACCGACCAGTTGCCTCTCGCTCCTACGCTCGAAGAAGAGGTTCTTCATCTCGTCGACTGGGAAGTCAGCAATATGTGGCACGACCGGGACTTCCTGCGGGTGATTATGTCCCGGGCTCTCGTGGAACCGCATGTGGGCAAAGTACTGAGTCGGGCGGGCCTGTCCCGGCACGTGCCGGCATTCGTTCAGCGGCTCAAGAATTTCAAGCCCCGCCGGCCGCTGTCGGAGGAAGAGATGGAAGGACTGGCCCAGTCGATCAAGACGATTGGGCTGGTGTTCGGCTTCCTGCGGCCCGTCCTGCTCCAGCAAGATCGCCGAGCCGCCAGAAACATGGCAATCACAATCGCAAAGCTCATGGTCCGCGGCTTCTCAGAGTGCTGTCCCTAGCGGCGTGGTGGGCCACCCTTTCCTTTATGCGCACGGCTGCTTATAACTTTCTCTCACTGCCTAAAATCAAGTCGTCCCCGTTAAGATAATGCCGTGGGGAAATGTAGCTCCGGCAGCGATCGCCGCCCTGGCAATTGAGCTCGCTCCTGCAGTGGCGTTTGGCCTTGGCTCGGAGCCCATCACGCGAGCGGTTCAGCGTTGGTCGATCGCTTCTCGCGCCGCTTTTCCCGCGTTGTATGTCTTGCCTTACGTTCTGGTTTCGGCCTCCCAGCACATCTTTCGATGGCAGTGGTTCGCGCTTTATGCGGGGCTCCCCGTGCTGGTCGCCTGGCTGCTCGGGCAAGCGGCGGCCGCCGATGCGGAGCAGCGCGGGAACTGGCGGGATGCCATCATTCTGCTGCTGCTGGGGCTAGCCGTCGATCTGCGCTGGTTCGACTCGGCGTGGCCCAACGGACTGCGCGCCCTGAACGAATTGCTCCTCGTGGACATCGGTCTGTATGGCTTTCTGGCCATCCGCGGGCTGAGTGAAACCGGCTTCGACTTTCACCTGCGCTGGAGTGACTGGAAAAGCGGTTTCCGTGAGCTGGTCTTCTTCACACCTATGGTTTTGATCCTGGGGCTGGCGCTCGGATTCATCCATCCCCATGCCAACCTGCCGCCGGTAGGCGCAGCGGCGCTACGATGGGTGGGGATTTTCTGCTTCACCGCTGTGCCCGAAGAACTCTTCTTTCGCGCTTGGGTGCAGAACCTGCTCGAACGCCGGGTGGGGCGCCGGCCAGCCCTTCTGATCGCTTCGGTTCTCTTCGGACTGTCACATTTCAACAAACGCTCGGCGCATTTCAATTGGCGCTATGTATTGCTGGCCACCATCGCGGGGATTTTCTATGGACGAGCGTGGCGCGAAGGGCGGCGCGTGCCAGCC
>DASZHW010000138.1:0-303543 GCA_035937515.1 Terriglobales bacterium
AACCACTTTTGATACATCGGATTAGGGAAAGTTGCGCCTGCCCCATTCAGAGTTGTCTGCCCTAAAGCGGGGAGCGCCAGAGCGACACAAAGAAGCGCAATGCGGCGAATCACGCGATGGTTCCTCCTTTAAATTGATAGGCTTACTTTTACGCTGAATTTGTTACAGGAATGTTACAAAGCGGTGAATTTGCAGTGAACCCGATATAGGCTGAGCTAGGAACTGGGAGCGCAGTGCCGCGTTCACCGACTTGCGTCGAGCCGGGCAATCTCGCGCGCAAACAATGGGTTCTTGGGAAACTCGTCGCGCAGCCCTGCCAGCAGTTGCCGGGCGCGGACGGTGTCCTTGTCCCGTACATAGGCGATGGCCAGCAGGATGCGCGCAAACGGCGCAAGGTATTGTCCCCGGTCAGCCGTGAGTTGCAGCTCGATGATGCCCTGCTTTTTATCGCCTGCAACCCCGCCCATCCGCAGCAGCCAACGCATGGGGGCGGCCATGCTGCCGATGATGTACTTGCTGAAGCCGGTGGCGACGCGAGCGTCGTAGCATTCTGGGTCCACGGCCAGCAGTTTGCCCGCCCAATCATTCGCGTCCCGCGTGTAGTGCAGAGACGACAGGTTGCGCTTCTCAATCAACGCGGCGTAGTCCGCCTGCAGACCTGCCGACAGGGTCATGGCAAACAGAGCATCGCGATCCCGCGGATTACTGGCGAGGCGGACAGTCGCCTTCTTTTCGGCCAGCGTAAGCGCCGCGTTGAAGCGATCGCGCACCCCGGAATCTTCAACCGGCTTGTCGCGGCCGAGGAAACTCTTGTCGTTTTCGTAGAATTGCGCTTCGAGGATGCCCAGGCGATGAAATTCAGAAAACAACAGTCCCGCCGCCTCTGCAGTCGGCCCCACTGGATCCTGGGGATGCTCCCGCTGCCAAGCGAGAAACATGTCGTGCGCCTGGTCGAAGTCCAGGTTGTAAAGCAGTAGAAATCCCTGATCCAAAGAAGCACGGCCGCTCACTACATCGGTCGCAGGCGCAGGGACCGCCAGCACGGCGCAAACCAAGCCTGCTAGAGCGGTCCGCATAAACTCTTGCAGAAGCTGAAATCTCATGTCGGTCGGGCGGTCGTATTGTGCCCCGGTTTCGGCGGCGGCGCAACCCTACCTCAAGGTTAGATGGTGACCCGCGTAAGTCGTGCACGGAACTTGCAAAAGAATTGTCAAATCTGTTCCCAGATGGGTTTGACTGGCTGGTTGCCCTTTGTTACCTTCAATGGTTTCCACTCCTCGAGTACCTGCCCTGATTCATAGCAAGAACGCGGCAAGAAACAGAAACGAGAAGCCTGATGGCCATCAAGTTCCGGGGAGTCGACTTTCTGGAGTTCGACTCGCTGCTAACCGATGACGAGCGCCTGGTCCGGGATACCGCCCGTAAGTTCATTGAAGACAACCTGATTCCGATTATCGAGGAGTGCAACCGCGCCGGACGGTTTCCCAAAGAACTGGTGAAACCCATGGCCGACATGGGCTTTTACGGCGCGAGTCTCAAGGGTTACGGCTGCGCCGGCATGTCGAACGTCGAATACGGTCTGGTCATGCAGGAACTGGAGCGGGGCGACAGCGGAATCCGCTCCTTCGTCAGCGTGCAATCGGCGCTGGTCATGTACCCCATTTACGCCTTCGGCAGCGAGGAGCAGAAACAGACCTGGCTTCCCGCCATGCAGAAAGGCGAAAAGCTGGGCTGCTTTGGCCTGACCGAGCCCGATTTCGGATCCAATCCCGGGGGCATGCGTACCCGTGCCAGAAAATCCGGCAAGGAGTACGTTCTCAACGGCGAGAAGATGTGGATCACCTCAGGCTCGATTGCTGACGTGGCGGTCATCTGGGCCAAAGTCGAAGATGAGGACAACAAGATTCGGGGTTTCCTGGTGGAAGCCGATCGCCCGGGTTTCCGCGCTGAGGACATTCACGGCAAGTGGTCCTTGCGGGCGTCGGTGACCTCCAGCCTTTCGATGCAGGACGTGCGTATCCCGGAAGCGAACCTGCTGCCGAAAACCGGCGGCTTGAAATCGCCGCTCAGTTGCCTGAGTCAGGCGCGCTACGGTATCGCCTGGGGAGCAGGGGGCGCCGCCATGGCGTGTTACGACTGTGCCCTGCAGTATTCCCTCTTCCGCAAGCAATTCCGCGATCAGCCCATCGCTTCGCACCAGTTGGTGCAGGAAAAACTTGCGTGGATGATTTCCGAGATCACGAAGGCGCAGTTGCTGGTGCTGCAGGTGGGGCGTCTCAAAGACAAGGACCGCGCCGCGCCCCAGCACATTTCCATGGCCAAGCGGAACAACGTCTGGATGGCATTGGAATGCGCCCGCATGGCCCGCGATATCCTGGGCGCGAACGGCGTGGCCGACGAGTACCCCATCTTCCGCCACATGGCGAACCTGGAGTCAGTGAAGACCTACGAAGGAACGCACGATATTCACGCCCTCATCATCGGCCAGAGCGTGACCGGCATCGACGCCTTCTAGAACGCCCGGAGAGTCGTGTTGGTCAGGTGGGGCGAAGTAAAGTTGGTGTGCTCGCCCGCTTTCTTTCCAGGGGCAAGGATCATGCGCGCGGTCAACGGCTTGTTCCATTTCAGGGCCAGACTGGCCACATCGCCGATGATCTTTTCCAGTTGTTCCTCGCTCGTGTCTCCCGGCAGGGGAATCGTATCGAGGCCGGTGCCACACACCGCTGAGTAGGCCAGCACGGAATCCATGTTGTACGTGCCCTCGCTCCAACGCTGCGCCAGTACCGGATCTTCGAGCGGCGGCAGCATGAGACCGGAATAGCCCACGCGCTTGACCGGGATCGAGTGCATGGCTTCAGTGATGATTCTGGCCGCAGTCAAGGTGCCGGCGGAGCCAAATTTTTCGCCGGTGACCTTCTCTATGGCTGCGCCGATCGAGGAATCCAGGCTGGGCGCGGGGCTAGCGTCGAGGCCGAGGTAGGTCCATCCCGAGCTCTTCTGTATCTGGTTGGCAATGGCGTCCAGAAGACGGGCCTGGACGGCCAATCCGTCTGACAATCGGGCTTGGGCGGTTTGCAGCTTTCCCGCCTCGAAAGTATCGGCAACGAAATTCGCCGCTTCCAGACCGACCGAAAACTGCCGTCCCGGTCCATCGTGATAGGACCCAGGAAAAAATGGCGCATAGGGCAGCAGCATCGCCGTTGCCGCAAAACCAAAATTGTTCTCGCCCCCCGGACTATTTCCTTCCAGATACTTCATCACTTTCACCGCGGAACGAATGCTCTTCCAGTGGATGCCGTCTTGCGCCGCCACGATTACGCTGCCATTGATCGAGGTGGCGGCCAGAATCTGTCCCAGAAGCTCCGCGTGCACCGGATCGTCCGCGTCACTTTGCAGCGCGGGCCCGATGTCCAGGAGAAATCCTTCTTTGGCGGAGAGCGCGTCAAGTGCCTTGAAAAACTGAAGCGCCTCGGGCGGCCTCAAGCCGTGGACGTATTGCGGGAAGGGCTGGGTGGTAATGCGAATGGTCTGCACTTCATATCCGCCCGTCTCGAAACTGGCTTTCGCCTGCCGCAGCGCCGTGAGAGCTTCCGCGATCTGCTGGCTATAGTGGTCGCGGTCGATCCGAATGAAGGCAGTGATGGCCCGAACCTTAGGCCTGCGCGGGGTATCACTCGCCCGCAGGGACGAGGCGCAGAAGAGCGCCAGCACAATTCCAACCAACACCGAGTTGCACAGGATGGATATTGAGCACCGCAGGTAGCGGGACAGACGTGATCGTTGGGTCACGGCGAACTCCTCCCCAGAGGTCAAATATTGTGGCAGAAGGCCTGGGGGTCAGGATAGCTTGGCCCCGCCGGTAACCTTTCCCATCGCCATCCATTGGCGGTATAGTCTGTGACCGCGCTTTGCTGCAACTCTTAACTAACCGGGGGCACTCATGGCAGCCAATACCAAATCGGAGGCCAAAGCCAGGACTTTTGGCCGAAATATTGAAAGTGATCTGGCTTCAAGATTTCTGCGGGTGGTGGAAACTGCGGCCATCGCATCTGCGCACACCATGGGCCAAGGAGAACGCAAACTTTCGGATCAGGTAGCGACCGAAGCCATGCGCAAGACCATGGACACCATTCCCATGCGCGGCACCATCGTGATCGGCGAAGGTGAGCGGGATGAGGCGCCTATGCTGTATATCGGCGAGAAGGTCGGGGCGGAGTTTCCAGACGGAACCGAGGTTCCGGAAGTAGACATCGCAGTCGATCCCCTTGAAGGCACAAATCTGTGCGCCACCGGTGCGCCGGGCGCGATCACGGTGTTGGCCGCTTCCGAGAGTGGCGGATTGCTGAATGCGCCCGACTGCTACATGGAAAAGATCGTAGTCGGCCCTTCCTGCAAAGGGGCTGTGGACCTCGACGCGCCGGTCATCGACAATCTTAAAAATATTGCTAAACGCATGAGTCGCGATGTGGAAGACCTGGTGGTCATTGTGCTCGACCGCCCGCGGCACGAGAAGCTGATTTCCGACATCCGTAAAGCCGGAGCCCGCATCCGGCTGATCGGTGACGGCGACCTCTCGGCCGGAATTGCGGCCGCCGTCATCGGCACGGGAGTCCATGCAGTCATGGGCTCAGGCGGCGCTCCGGAGGGCGTCATCACAGCCGCGGCGATCCGTTGCCTCAATGGCTATATGCAGGGACGGCTGGTGATCAACAAGCCGGAATTGGAAGAGCGCATTGCCCGCATGGGAATCAAGGACAAGAAAAAGGTTTATGAAGCGGAAGATCTGGCTCCAGGCAAGCAGTTGATCTTTGCCGCTACCGGAGTGACCGACGGGTCCTTGATGAAAGGAGTGCGCTTCTTCGGCGAGGGCACACGGACGTCCTCGGTGATCCTCACCCTGCGCACCGGGAAAGTCCGCTTTATCGACAGCATCCACCTGGAAAAAGGGCCGGATATAAAGGTAAGGTTCCTGTAAGCCGGGTGTCGCACATCTCCACGGTACGTGATTCAAATGAAAGGGTTTTCGATGAGCAGACCGTCGATTTTCTGACCGTGCTGCAGATCTTCGCTGTACAGCACGCCGCACTGACTCTGGAGAGCAGCGGCGACAATGAGACAGTCATACCAGGCAAGCCGGTATTTCCCCGCTATCCGCAGGGCATCGACATAAAGAGCAGCCGAGGAATGAATGGCCAGTAAGGGGCGGAACACAGTGATCAAGTATTGTTCCGCGTCGGCGACGCTCATGGGCTGCGAGAAACGGCGGAAAGCAAGGTTGAAGAATTCCTGCACCACCTGATAGCTGACTACGCCTGTCCCGGTCTCCGCGGCACGGCGAATGAGTTGTGCAGCCCGCCTCGCCTTGGTATGTGCCTTCGTATCGAAGGCATAGGCGAAGATGTTCGTATCGAGGAAGAATCTATCGTTCATTCATCTCGTCCCGAGTGTAGGGACCCGTGGAGCGCACATGGCGGAGACGTCGCATCAGCGCGTCCACTGCCGCACCACCTCCAGCTTGTGCGGCATACTGCTCCAGCCATTCCCGGAAGGCCGCGTTCAGCGTCTTGTGCTGCGCTCGCGCTACCAGCCGTGCCTGCTCGATCAAGCTCTCTTCCGCGCTCAGGGTTATGTTTTTCATACGGCCATAGTGTACACTATTATAGTGTACCTGGTAAATCCCTCTTTCTCCCCGCTTACTGCAGCTTGGGCGGCCAGGCCTGGGAAAACCCGGAAAACAGGTTCACCATCTTTTCTGCGCGGCGGGTGCCATCATGCACCGCGAATTGATGGACCTCGGCAGCATTGTAGCCCTCCCACAGTGAGACCCCAGCGTAGGCGCCGTCCCTACGCAGGGCGTAATACTTCATGTCCATAAAGCGGAGGCGATCCCTATCGCCGTCGTGATTGCGCACGATGCGCTTAAGCGCGTCCATTCCAGCTTCGAGCGGAGACATTCCGCGGCGCATGTTCTCCACTATGGTGTGCGCCCCGACGACTTTGATGTTCTCTTCCCCAGTGCCGGTGGCGCCGGCCGAGCCGACATCCTGATCGGTATAACAGCCCGCACCGATGATGGGCGAATCTCCCACCCGGCCGGGAATTTTCCAGGCCAGGCCGCTGGTGGTGGTGCACCCCGAGATCTCCCCCTTTTCGTTCAGGGCGGAGCAGTGGATGGTACCGGTGGGTGGAAACAGAACCTGGCGAATCGCAGATAAGCGCTGTTCTGACGCGATCCCCAAATCCGCCGCCACTTCTTTCATGTGCTCAATCCGGCGGAGGAACTCTTCGCTGTGTGGCGATGCGGGCATCCGTTTCTTCCAATCGGGACTGGACAACCCCGGCCCCCACCAATCGGAGTGAGTTTCCTTCCACAACAGCCACACCTTGCGGGAATACTCGGTCAACAGATTTTCGCGGGGGAATCCCTGGGCAACGGCAAAGCGCTCGGCGCCTTCTCCTACCAGCATGACGTGTCCGGTGTGCTCCATGACGGCTTTGCTCAGGAGCGAGACGTTCTTGATGTTGCGCACGCCTCCGACCGATCCGGCGCGCCGTGTGGGACCGTGCATGCAACAGGCGTCCAGCTCTACTACGCCTTCTTCGTTGGGCAGGCCGCCCAGGCCGACACTATGATCGTTGGGATCGTCTTCCGGGCCCTTTATCACTCTCAGGGCCGCGTCCAGCGTGTCGCCCCCATTTTTTAAAAATGCAAACGCGTCATCTAGATATTCGAGCCCGTTGTAGGCGCTGATTATGATCGGCCGCCTGCCCGATGCGGCGGGCGCTTCCGCCTTGCCTGAGTCCCGTTGGTTCCGTTCTTCACCCTCGAGTCCCAGAGATACGGCGCCCATGACGGCGGTGGAGAGAAAATCGCGGCGCGAGAAAGCCATTGCGGTCCTCCCGGATCAGATCAAAGACTCGAGAAACCGCAAAGCATAACACGCTGGTGTCGGAGTAGACCTCTGGCAGGCTGTGGAGTGCGATTGGAATCGAGCCGACTATGAGGCGGCCGCGATGCCGCCCTTGCTCTGGTCGGCGCGGAAGCGGAGCAAAGCAGCAATGTTGCCGACGCGATCCAACGCCGGCTCATCCTTCACGTAGAGCAACTCGATATCGCGCCGGATCGCGGCCGGGACAATGGCTTCGCACACATCTTCCAACTCGTGGGTTCCATGGCCGCAAACCGGGCAGTAGCGCACGATGTGCGCGTCGAGGTGGCCGCAACGAGCACACTCAACCGCGTGGGCGGAATAGTTCTCTGCCATGATCAAAACCTGCACCTCCCCCATCTCGAGAGAGCGCAGCACACGGCGCAAGCCGGTGACTCCGCGGCCATTGCTCTTGGCCTGGCCGAGGGCGTCCTTGACCAGGTTATGCCGGTACTGTTCGAGCGAGCCGGCGAGGATCCGTCCCGCGTGGGCACGCACTTGCTCTTCGCTCACGCTGCCGACGTCAGTGACGAAACGGCCCAGCAGACGCTTTTTGACGTAAGGATGGAGATGCGGTTCAAACTCGGGCCAATTGGTGTCCTGACATCCGATAATGAGACTCTCGTAAAGGGACTTCTCCTGCCCCTGCTTCAGATACTCCGCCACGTTCTTGAAGTGGTGCAAGACTTCGTCATGGACGCGGCGTTCGGCATGGCCGGCGTCATATCCGGCAAATCCATCACCACGGCCGCGACGGGGCAAAGCATGAAACAGGGCTTCCCCTTCCTTAAGTTCATCGAGGTGCAGGTCGAAGAACCGGGCCCGGTGACGATCCAGCAGCGCCAGCCAGAGATGCGGTTGTGCTCCCAGAATTACAGCCAGCGGTTTCAGGTGGAACGAGCGATTGACGAAGAGCTGGGTGCGTCCGAGCTGTGGGGGCAGATCGAACTCACGCCAGATGTTCCGGATGGCGCAAGCGAACACTGCCTTGGCCCGCGTCTGGTTGCCATGCAAGCCCGCGGCAAGATCAAGGATTCGCTGCAGATCGAGGCGGGCACAACCATTGCGTCCATTTTTTTCGGTCTCGCGTAAGGCCTGGCGGACCAGGTCCTTGGCCAGGATGGCCTCTTCGCGGTGCGATTTGTCTTTCGGCCGGGGCGGCTGAAAGTAAAAACTGACCGCGCAATTTTCGCCGTCACCCTGGAATTGGGCCAGTTCACGGATATCCTCGCGGGTGATCATCACACCTCCTGCGTGACTCAGTCAGTACCGGTGTTCTGCAGCATCCTGCTCCTGAAACGTTGGGCGAGAGGCGGAAAGCGCCGCAGGTGTTCGCGGGCTGCCAGGATGGAGGCGTTGATGGCCTCCGGCTTGCGATCGGTAATGGCGGCGATCTCGGTCACCGAGAATCCTTCGAGCGCGTGCAGAATAAAAACTTCGCGGTCGCGAGGAGTAGCTTCCCGGAGAGCGAAGTCGACCAGAGTGTTTATCTCGTCGGAGTCGGCAATGTCTTCGGGCGTGGCCACCCGGCGGTCAGGGATCATGCTCTCTCCAGTGAGGGTTTCGTCCGGTTGGTGGAACTGCAGCTCAGGCTCGTCGCTGGCGCGAACGTTGGGCACGCGGGTTGAATCCTCCAGATGGACCGACAAAACGTGATCGGAGCCGCGCGCGAGCAGGTCGCCGATGGCATGGATAGCGAGCCGGTAGA
Organism: Terriglobales bacterium; assembly: GCA_035937515.1. Lineage (GTDB taxonomy): Bacteria > Acidobacteriota > Terriglobia > Terriglobales > Acidobacteriaceae > JAIQFF01. Next base: position 8,638 of record DASZHW010000138.1, read on the forward strand.
GCCAGGGCTCGAGCGCCATCCGATCGGGCTTATCTCCGCCGCTGGCCAGAGCCCCGGCAATGACTTCGTCGATCACTTCATCCTTGCTCACAGCATCAGGAACCATTTGCTCGGCAGCCTCGCGAAAATACAGCTCGCGCTCCACGAAGCGCTCCAGGCGGGGGAGGTTCGCATTCACGTAGGAGCGTATGTCGTCGGCTGAAACCGTGGACGGCTGGACCGCCGCCAGGGTGCGCTCAAAGGGAACCTGCGCCTCCGGACGCGAACTGGCTGATCTACGCCGTCTCCACTTGTGCGAGCTGCGCAGCAGGTCTTTGTGGCGGGTGGTTTGCTGCAGCAGATCATCGAACGCGCTCTTGATGGCCGCGACGGGTGTGGGAGCGGATCGCTGCGCCGCCAACTGTCCGGAAGGAAGACGCAGGTTCAGGGAGACGGCGCTGCCCGCGCGCACAGAGTTTTGCTCCACCACACCCTTCAGGTGCAACAGCTCGGGGCGAAACACCTGCAGACGCTTGCGCAATTTGTCGATCAGGTGGTTGATTTCTTTTTCGAGATCAGGGGTCTTGCGCAGCCGGTAGCTGATGTGGACATTCATGCCAAGCCTCAGAGCACGGGTAGCGGATCCCGTGAAGCTTTGTCGTCCTTACAGGGCGATTCTACACCCGGGAGAAATAAGGCCAAGAGCAATTACGCAAGAAATACCAATCAATAATTTTCTTTACGGAAAGCTTGAGTTTGTGAGGTTACTGGGGGCTTGCCGGGCAGTGAGGCGAAACCAAAGAGTTGTCCTAAACTGATACTGTCACCGAGGTCTCGGTGCGCGTGACTGGCCGGTACATGGTGTCGCGTTCCACCGCTTCCCTGCCCGCTTCTTCGATGAGTCGGACCAGATCCTGGCGACGCATGCCTTGGGGAGTGGTGGCGCCGGCGTCGTGGTAGATCTTCTCTTCGATCACTGTTCCGTCAATGTCGTCAGCGCCGAAGCGCAGAGCAATCTGTGCGATCTTGGGTGTCATCATCTGCCAGTACGCTTTGACGTGCGGAAAGTTGTCGAGCACCAGCCGGCTTACGGCAATCTGCTTGATGTCGAGCATGCCGCTGGTCTTGGGCAGATGCTGCAGCGGCGTGTTGTCGGGATGGAAAGCGAGAGGGATGAAAGTCTGGAAGCCATGGGTCTCGTCCTGCAAGGCCCGGAGTTTTACGAGGTGGTCTACGCGGTCTTCATCGTTCTCGACGTGCCCGTAGAGCATGGTTGCATTCGATTTGAGACCAATTTGATGCGCCAGCCGGGCGGTATCGAGCCACTGGTCGCCATCAATCTTGTGATCGCAGATGATGTGGCGCACGCGGTCAGCGAAAATCTCCGCGCCTCCGCCAGGCAGCGAATCCACGCCCGCCGCTTTCAGTTGCTCCAGAGTCTCCCGAATCGAAAGCTTGGCGCGTTTGGACAGATACGCCACTTCCACCATAGTGAAGGCTTTGAGATGAACTTGGGAAAAACGCTGTTTGAGCCCGGAGATGAGATCAAGAAAATACTGGAACGGCAGATCGGGATGCAGTCCGCCCACAATGTGAAATTCGGTCACGGCTTCGCTGTAGCCGGAAGCCGCGGTCTCGAAGGCTTCTTCCAGTGCCATCGTGTAAGCCCCCGGCGAGTCCTTCTTGCGGCCGAAAGCGCACAGACGGCAGGCGGCCACGCAGACGTTGGTTGGATTCAAGTGGCGATTGACGTTGAAATACGTTCTGTCGCCATGCAGTCGCTCGCGGACGTGATTCGCCAGCCAACCCACGGCCAGAATATCCCCGGTGCGGTAGAGCGCGAGGGCGTCGTCGACGTTCAAACGCTCGCCGGCCAGAACTTTGTCATGAATGGAACCGAGCCGGGCGTCGTCAGTCTGAAATGGATGAACCGGAAGCATCAGGTTTGATGATATCGCAGTGACGGCCTCCCACACCATGCCCTCATAGCTATCTTCGCAGCCACAGGTCTCCCGCCACGAAAAGGAAAAACACTACCGAAATCACTCCGTTCATGGTGAAGAACGCCGCGTTCAACCTGGAGAGATTGTTCGCCGAAACCAGAGAGTGCTCATAAGCCAGCAATAGCATCACTACGATTACACCCGCAACCGCCAGTTTGCCCAGTCCGAAAACGACTACCAGGCCCATCAGCAGGATCAGCATGAGCACATGGAAGATGCGAGCGATCCACAACGCCCGGCTCACCCCGAAATACCGGGGGACGGAGTGCAACCCGGCACGGGTGTCAAAGGCACAGTCCTGGCAGGCATACAGGACGTCAAAACCGGCGACCCAAAACGTGACCGCTGCGGTCAGCAGCAGAATACGCGGGTCGAACGACCCACGCACCGCGATCCAGGCCGCTGCCGGGGCCATGCCCAGAGCGAATCCCAAAAACAGATGCGACCAGCTGGTAAACCGCTTGCTGTAGGAATAAAGCAAGAGCACGGCCAAGGCGACGGGAGAGAGCGCCAGGGCCAGACGATTCAGCCGCGACGCGGCCACCACGAACACCGCGCTGGAGACAATCACGAACCAGGTCACGAACGTGGGAGTAAGCGTGCCCGAAGGCAATGCACGGGTCCGGGTGCGCGGATTGGCAGCGTCAATGGACGCGTCGGCCAGACGGTTGAAAGCCATGGCGGCAGAACGCGCCGAGACCATGGCGACGACGATCCACAATAGCTGTTGCTCACCCGGCAATCCGTTGGCCGCCAGCATGGCGCCACATAGGGCAAACGGGAGCGCGAAAATGGAATGCTCCCACTTGATCATCTCCAGGGTGATCCGCAGGTTTTGCAGAAGGGGCACAAGTGAATTGTAAAGCAGGAACGAAGTTGCCGGACGTTCGTGGTTGGTCTCCAGCCTAACCTGCATCCACGATCAGGGGAACGAATCGGCATCCATCCAGCACCGTAATCAGCGGTTTTCCGTCTCGTTTCTGAATCAGCTGCAGCTCCTGAGCCTCCGACGGACCCACTGGGATGATCATGCGGCCGCCCTCAGCCATCTGATCGAAGAGCGGCGCTGGAATGTGCGAGGCGGCGGCGGAGACCACGATGGCGTCAAACGGGGCATCATCGGGTAAGCCTTTGCTGCCATCACCGACCAGCACGGTGACGTTGCCATAGCCCAGGCGGGACAGGATGGCCTCAGCCTCGCGCGCCAGTTGCGGATGCCGTTCCACCGAGTAGACATGGGCGGCAAGTTGTGCGAGCAGGGCAGTCTGATATCCCGTGCCCGTTCCAATTTCCAGCACCCTCGAGGTTGGTTCCAGCTGCAGGACTTGCAGCATCAGCGCGACAATGTATGGCTGCGAAACCGTCTGTCCGGAACCGATGGGCAGAGGATGATCCTCATAGGCCTGTTCGCGATAGCGCGGCTCCACAAATTCGTGGCGGGGAACGGTGGCCATCGCCTTCAGCAAGCGCGGGTCACGGATGTCGCGGCCGCGCAGCTGCGCTTCGACCATATTCCGGCGCTCGACCAGGAAACGATCAGGCTGGAGTTGGGTATTCAAGGTGGGTTCAGAATACTCTCCAAAGAGTCGACCGTCAGCAAGTTGAAGGTCTCAGCAGGCGCCGGGCCCCGTTCTCTACTTCTTGCGCTGGCGCACCCTTACGTCGAAGCTGACTACACCATTCTGATCGCGGACGGCCACGATTGAGACGTTGCGCGTGACGTTGTACTCCACCTGGATGATCTGCTGCGAAGCCTGCGCGACGTTGGTTGTGTAAGTAAGCGTCAGATTGTTCTGCACCTGCTGCTCAACCGTCACCGCGGGTCCGGTTTGCGTCGGTGACGTTTCCGTGGTCAGGCCCTGGGGATCGATCTTGATGCGGCTGACGCCAAACAGTTTCTGCACCCGGTTGCTGACGGTGGCGTTAAGCGCTGCGCTCAGGATGGCGCTGGATGTCTCCGAGTTAAAGGCCGACTGCGACTGGTTCAACTGCGCAGATTCCTCAGTGGTCTGGCCAAACGCCAGCAGCGCAATGATGTCGGAGGTGGCCAGAGGCGGTTCGGAGCGATAGGTGACATTGGGCCGGTCGACCGGGCCATTGAGATTCAGGGTAACGTCATAGTCGCGGATTCGAGTCGATGCCTGGAGGTCAAGCACCGCGGCCGTGGTTACCGGATTGATGAAGGTCACATCGCCTCGCTCCAGGCTGTACTTGGTCCCGTTAAAGTAGACCTCGCCCTCGATGACATCGGCGCGCCCGAGAATGACTGGTTTGCCGGCGGTGCCGCGAAGATGCAGGTCAGCGTCTCCGGAGAGCCGCACACTCGCAGTTTGCATTTGCAACTCGGGAGTCGTGGCAATGTGCACATCGAGGCGAATCCGGCTCAGCAGACGATTGGTGGGCGGGAGCACAGAAGTCTGGGAGCGTTCGAGATAGGCGGCGAAGTCGAAACCCGGTGTCATGGCCAGCTTGGTGACGATGATTTCGCCGGTGAGCGCGGACGCGCGGGCACTGCCGGCGAACCGCAAGTCGGCGTTGGCAGTGGCACTCACGCCGGGGGGATAGCGCAGCCGGACGTCCTGACCGTGCACCGTGAGGTCAAAATTAAATTTCCCGTTGTACGCAGTGGCGTAGCCGCCGAAAGTTACCAGCCCGCCGCCGGTATGGGCGGTGAGAGTCTCGATCTGCAGCCGGTCCTGATTGAAAATCAGCGATCCGTTCACGTCGCTCAGGGCGCTGGGCAGGTCAATGTAGGAAATGGATCCGTGATCGACTCGCAGCCGCCCCTGGGTAATGGGCTTGGAATATGTTCCCGACAGGGAAACGTCCACCGTGACCATGCCGGAAGAGGTGAACTCGGGATCGAAGCTTTCAATCAGCTTCAGGTTTACCTGGCCCTGGGCTCTAAGATCCAGTTCAGGGTCTCCGCTCAGCAGCACCTTTCCGGTCGCCGAGACGTCTGTCCCTTCTCCCAACAAATGAAACTGATCAATCTGGAGGGACTGCTTGGAGAGGGAAAACCGCAGCGGGCCGTCGTTGTGGATCTTTACGTTCTCGATCTCAGAATCGAGGTTGGTGAGATTGGCGGTCAGCTGTAATTCCCGGGGGCGGCGCAGGGGGCCGACCAGGTGCACCTCGCCATCGGTCCGGGAATGTCCGGTCACACCACCGTGCACATAGACGCGCAGAAGCGAATCCACATCCAGCTGACGAAAACGGAAGTACACGTCTGCCAGCCAGTCGTCGCGCATGTGCACGCCGCCTTCGATCTTGAGGTCAGCCTGGTCGAACTGGGATTGTCCTGCAATTTGCAACTCCGCTCCCTGCGAGGCCGCGTGAAGGACAAAATCGCCCGCGCGCTCCTGGTCAAGACTGAGATCGCGGAGACGAATGTCGGCATTGAACTGGGGCTGTTCCAGGGTTCCTGAACCGGTCGCGCTGAAGTCCGCCCGCCCCACCACCGGAACGGGGCTGTGCTGGACCGCAGGAACGCGGGACAAATCAAAATTGCCGCCCGTCAGATCAAATCGCAATGCATGGGTCGAGGAGTTGTAGGCTGCGTTGCCCGTAACCGTGGTTTCGTAGTACGCCATCTGACAGTTGCTGAGTTCAACCTCTCCGCCTTGCAGGCCCAAATCCGCACTGAGGTGCTCAATGGGTTCGCCATAAAGCGAACCGTTGCGAATGAGGACATGGCCGGCGCCATGTGGACTGGTGCGAGTTCCGTCCATTCGCAGGTGAAAATCCATGGTTCCGGTGATGGGATAGGCGTAGCCGACCAGGGCCAGAATACTGGTCAAATCCGCATTTCGAGTATCCGCTCGCATTCGAACCGGGCTGTCATCGGTGAATTGCCTCTGGACCAGGTGCGCCTGGAAATCAAAACTGAGCGAGTCAGGACTGCGAGTCAGCGTGGCGTTGCGCACGGCAAAAAGCGACGGTGAGATCTGGACGTCCGCGCGAAAGGCATCCCACCGGACCATTTTCTCCGGGGTTTGTGAAGTCGCTGGAATCAGGGTCTCAAAATCGAGGGACTGGAGGCTGCCCGCGAACGCGATCTGGGATAGCTTCCCCGTGGCGGTGCCGGTGAAAGAGGCGTGACCGTGTAGCGTGACCGGAATCGGGCCCGCGTATCCGGCGGCACTGAAAACTGGTTGCCACTCCCCGAGATCGGAGGTGGTAACGGAGAGTTTGAGAGCGGCAGATGTGGACAGCGTGCCCGACGCCACCACCTGGGTGGCGCGGGTGGCAGCGTTGAACGCATCCAGTTGCATCTCCCCCGGGCCGGCGCGATAGATGCCTTGCGCATGCGCAGTCACCGGGAGCTGCGCGCTTGACGGGTGGGGTGGTGGGACTACGTCAGCCACGAACCGTGCCTCCGCCTCGCGGACGGAGCCCTTCCATTGGGCGTCCAGGTTGCCACTTACCAGACCGGCGAGCTTCACCCGCTGAAAAGGTCGTGACGCAGTGGCCAACGCGCCCGCGATTTCCGCCGCCGACAAGTCTTTAAACCGCAGGCGAACTACGCCGGTCTGGCGGACTGTCTCCTTCCCTTTCGCGACCGGGCCCGCCCGCTTGAGATTGAACCATTGGGTCACGTCGGCATCCCCGGTAAGGCTCCCACTCAGCATCCGGCCGTCGATCTGCGACAGCAGAAGCCGATCGGGAGTGAGGCGGTACTGCGCGCCTAGGTTGGCGTTGTGCACCCCCACCGGGGCATTACGCCAATCCAGATTCGATAGCTGGGCCTTGCCGATGGAAGAAAAATCCGCGGCGGACCAGGAACCGTGTCCGGTTAACTGGAGCACTCCCCGCCGGATTTCCGGCTGCCGTACGATGGCCGCGGCTTCGGCGAGATCAAGAGTGGCGTCATAGTCAGCTTCTATTTTCGGGCGCGCGAAATTATCCAACTGGCCCCTGGCCTGGACCCGCGAGCGGCCGGAGCTGGCCTTCAGGGATCGCACCTGCACGCGGTTGCGGCTCAGCGCAAAGTGCGCTTCCACCGTCCAGGCCACCGGGCGGTAACCCCGGAGGGCGGTATCGATCTTCCCCAGCAAGACCTTTCCCTCGTAGCTTCGGCGCAGGAGGGCGTATTCGATGTCCGCTGAAACATCCCGCGCCATAAAGTCGAGCGGGATTCTTCGATCCCCCAGGATGAGCTCGCCATGACGCACTTCCAGGCGGCTGATGGAAAGAGAGAAAAGCTGTTCCACAGATTTCTCTCCCGAGGCCTGCTGTACCGCCGGCGTGGGCTGATTGGTGGTGCCGTCAGGATAGACAATAATGTGGAGGACAGGATGGTCCAGAATCACGTAGCTGAATCCGATGTCGGTACGCAGGAACGACAGAATCTGGAGCTGCGCAACCAGGCTGTTCAGATGAGCATAGGGAACGTCTCCCGGCTGCTCCCGCCCGTGGATGGTCAGGTTGCGAACTTCCACCTGGAGGTGGAAGGGAACGAGATGGATGCTGCCCAGTTCGACGCGTCCACCGCTCACTCGCTCCAGGGTGGCGATGAGACGCTGGCGCACCAGTTCGCGAAAGGAATCGGTCTGGCTGTACCAGCCCAGGCCTGCCAGCCCGGCCAAGCCCGCCAGCACCACCCACAGCAGGTATTTCCAGACTCTGCGCCGGCCTGGCTTCGCGCCGGCTTCCTTCATTGGCTCCGGCCCCCAGACGCAGCCGTCAGCCCCTCCCCGCGGATGTCGCTTCCCGCACGCAGATCTTGCAGCCATGCGGTCAGCAATTGGCTGATCTTTTTCTGGGTGAGCAATTCTTTGATTTTTCCCGTGACTTCAGCTAACGGGACATCCTGGCCGCCGGCCTGCCGGAGTTGGGGCAGCAGCTCCTGGTTGTAATAGCTCTCAATGCTCTTGGCGTCGATGTTCACCGTCGGCCGCAGACGGGAATCCACCAGGCCTAACAAGTCGAGCTGCACCGCCACTCGCCGGCGGAGACTTTCCTCGTCAAGCTGGTAGCGCGCGAGCAGGGCGCGCCAGCCCGATTCGCTCTGGGCCTCCGGGTACTGCTGGCGAATTTCGGCGACCCGGGCGGTCACTTCCTCCGGGGACGCATGCGTCGAATCAGCGGATCGCAACTGCTCGCGCAGCAATTCCTGGTCAATAAGATGGTCGAGGGCCGCCGCTTTGCGATCGGCCGGGGTGAGAGCATCGAGCGCGCGACCGCCGCTGAAGGCCTCGAACCGGAGCGAGTCTTCCCAATCGCTGAGCAGAATGATGTGCCCGTTGACCGTGGCCACGATGCGGTCGATCACTTCCGCCGCGCCGGCGGAGAGAGCCAGCGTCAGAAAGGCCACGATGCGGACGGCGGTGAGAATTTTATTCCCCATCAGAAAGGCTGCCCAATGCTGAAGAAAACGTTGAACCGGCCCACGTGCTGCGGAGCAAAATCGGCCGCCTGGCAGGACTCCCCCTGGCTCAGCACGGAATTGCACCGCGGGAACGCTGGCGGGTTTAGATTGTACCCGAAATCGAAGCGCACCGGACCCACCGGAGTCTTGTACCGCACGCCCACCCCGATGGCGTGCGAGATGTAGCTGTAGTCGCACTGGGTTGCGGTCGCCAGGTGCTGACACAAGCCGGGGTCTTTCTGGCTCCAGCGCAGCAGGTTATGAAACATTTCGTGTCCGTCGGTAAATACGTTGCCCGCATCGTGGAAGATCGCGAAGCTGATGTTGTCCTGGAAAAACGGAAGGGTGGGCGGGGGCATACGGAATTCGACGTTATTCACGAACAGGGCTGTGCCGCCCAGGGGAAATCCGGTATTGGGATCGCGGGGCCCGGCCTGGTTCAATCCGAATCCGCGATGGGAGTTACCGCCACCGGTGAAAAAGCGCTCGGCCAGGGGAAGGCACGCCGGCTCGCCCGGCTGCTCCAGGCACTGCGCCCCGGGCTGGGGCATGAACGTGTTCCCGAACGGAGTTTCAACCCCGATGCGAGTGGAGCGGGCCAGAACAAATTTTTTGTCAGAGTTCCGCTTCCTGCCGATCGAGTAGTACGTAGAATTCTGGACCAGCAAGCGGCCGAAATCGGTCTCCGAACCAAAATGGCTGTCGGCCACGCCACCGTCAATGGTGGTGTAATTTCCCTTGGTCGTTTCCAGATCGTTGTCCCGCTTGTTACGGATGTAGCTGAAGTTGGGAATGGCCACCCGAGTGGGCTGGGAGAGCAGGGGAATCTGGTCGGGGCTGATGGTGTTCTGGATATCGCTCGCCCGCACCCGCCGGTAGGTAAGACGGTAGGTCATGACGCTGGTTTTGCTGATCGTCTGCTCGGCCTGCGCCGATCCTTCCAGCCGTTGTGAGGTGAAGGTGGTGACATCGACAGTGTTGTCGTAGAAAGCGGTAAAGGTGAGCCGCCAGTTGGGATTGTTGAACCAGCGGGGCGCGTCGTAACTGACGAGGCCCCGTTGCTGCAGGCCTCCCACGTTAGCCTTAAGGGTGACGGTGTGATTGCGGCCCCGGAAGTTGAGCCGGGTCACGCCAAACGAAACCCGCGGACTGATTCCCGTCTCTCCCAAAGGCTTGTTGCTATTCGAGCTCGGCTGTCCCGTCTGAAATTCCAGTCCCAGACCGTAGTTGAACGTGTAGCGCTTGGCCTCCTGAACGTTGACCAGCACATTTTTCTCCCGATCGCTGCTCTCCGGATTCTGCACCGCCGTATCCACCTGGCTGAAGATACCCAGGTCATAGAGCCGTTTCTGAGTGTTCAGCATATCGATCTGGCTCAAGGGATCGCCCGGTTTGAGCTGAATTTCACGCTGCACCACAAAAGGACGTGTGTAATTCAACCCGGACACGAATATGTGATCCACAATGACCTGGTCACCGGTGTGGATGGTGTAGTTGACATCCATGAGCAGGGCATTGCTGGGAGACGGTTTGGCCGAGACCTCGAAGGTGGCATTGGGAAATCCGTTGTTGAAGTAGTAGTTCAGAATGATCTCGCGGTCTTCGTTGATCTTGGAGTAGCTGAATGCCTGTCCGGGAGAAATGTTGAGGTCGGGAAACGGACTTGCCAGGGCGGTTTCGTTGCCCGCAATCTGCAAGGTTCCCACCATGGTCTGCGGACCTTCCTCAATCTGCAGGGTGATGGCGATGTCATTTTCCTTGCCCTGATAGTTGTCTTCCACCTTGGGCGTGATCTTCGCTTCCAGAAAACCGTTGGCGCGATACGGGTTCGCGATCAGAGTGCGAACGTCGTCACTGAGCAGGGACTGACTGTATCGGCCGTGGGCCAGAAAACGGCCGGCGGACTGAATTCGCATCCGTGATCGAAGGAGTTCCTCGCTGAAGTTCTTGTTGCCCGTAATCACCAGCTTCAAGAGTTTGTGCCGTTCACCAGCGTCGACAATGTAAGTGACCCGCATTTCACCCGCGGAGGCCGGGTTCTTCTGCACCGTGACCTTGCCATCGAAGTAACCCAGTCCCTGTACGTAGTTGAGCAGGTTCCGCCGGCCTTCGTTCAGCAAGTCGTCGTCGAGCGCATTTTCCTCGTACACCGGCACGTTCTTCTTGAGCTGGGAACGGCTGATCTTGAAGCCTTCCACGTTGATTTCAACTTTCGGACCAGGCTCGATCTCGAGAGCATAGTCCACGGTATTGGTTTCGGGGCGATATGTGCGGCTTGATATTGCGACCTGTGACAAGAGGCGGTTCTGGTTCTGATATTTTTTTCGCAGGCGCTCCAGTCCGCGGCTGACGCGCTGCACCGAGACGTAGTCTCCGGTATGCATCCTGGCGATGTCCTGAACTTGACTCACCGAGTACCCCGGCGAGCCGGCCACGGTCAGGCGGCCTACTTTGGCTTGAGGTCCGGGAGTGATGCGAAACCGGACGTCCACCTGCTGGGTCTCGGGATGCGGCAGGTCCTGGTCGCTCACAATGGATCGGTAATAGCCGTTTTGCTCCATCAGTTGCTTGACGTTGCCCAGAGCCTGCTCCAGCTTTTCCCGGACGAAGAGCTCGCCCAGTTGTAACTTCGATGCGTTGACCACCTGATTGGCTGCCGGCGGGTTGGGCGCGCCATCCACCAGAATTTCGCCGACAAAGAAATTGGGGCGGGTGCGAAAAACCACTTCGACCTGGCCGTCGCCGGCGCGCTCCGCCTCTACCTGAATGTCGGCAAAACGGCCGCTCGCATGCAGCGTCTGGATGCTTAGCCGCACATTTTCGCGCTGCAGTGGAACACCTTCCTTTTGCGCAATCGCGTCGTGGAGACGCTTGGACTCCTCCGCGGGAACGTCGGGGAAGTCGATGGTCCGAACGGTTAGCCCTTCGTAGGGGCTGATTCCGCCGGTGGGGGGGACAGGAGCCTGCTGGGCACCCACCCCAGGCGGCTGGGCTTCCTGCGCCACCGCCGCCTGTGGCCAGGCAGGGGCGCAGGCGGCCACCGCGAGCGCCAGTCCAGTCAGGGTCCTCCGAATCGCTCCCTCTAAACGCAAACCGGCTCCTCGCGAAATACGGCTAATGTTGGTTCGATGAACGGGTGTCCGGCAGTGTTGCATTTAGCCCGGGAAACCGAGCGGCACCTATAATAATGGTTTATAAGGCTGGGAACGGGTGATCTGTTTGGAACCGGAAGAAAGATATTCGCGGCAGGTGCTGTTCTCCGGAATCGGCCGGGAGGGTCAGGTCAAGCTGGCCGGCGCCCACGTCGTCCTGGTCGGTTGCGGGGCTACCGGGTCCGCTCTGGCTTCCCTGCTGGCCCGCGCCGGAGTCGGGGCCATTCGCATTGTCGACCGCGACTATGTCGAGCCCAGCAATTTGCAGCGCCAGTCGCTGTTCGACGAAGCCGACGCGGCCCAATCCCTTCCCAAGGCCATCGCCGCGGCCCGGAAGATTTCCGCTTTCAACTCCCAGGTGGTCGTTGAACCTCAGGTCGCGGATCTGGTTCCTGCGAACGTCGAAGCGATGTTGGCTGGGGCGCACTTAATCCTCGATGGAACCGACAACTTCGAAACCCGCTATCTGCTCAACGACTTTGCCGTGAGCGCTTCCCTGCCCTGGATCTATACCGCCGCCGTAGGCAGCTACGGCATCACTTTGAACGTGCTCCCCGGACAGACCGCATGCCTGGTCTGTCTGTTCCCCGACCTTCCTCGCGGCTCCTTCGAGACCTGCGAAACCGCAGGGATTCTGAATTCCGCGGTGAATCTGGCGGCCTCCATCGCGGCCACCGAAGCCATCAAATTATTGGTCGGAGCGACTGACCAGATGCGCCGGACCTTGCTGTCATTTGATCTGTGGCGCAACCAGCGGGCAGAAATCCAGGCGGACAGTCCGCGCGCGGGATGCCGGTGTTGTGGTTTGCGCGATTTCATCCATCTGGCGGGCGAAGGTCGAGCCCACATCACGCTGTGCGGGCGAAACTCGGTGCAGATTCACGAGCGCCATCGGCCCATCGACTTCTCCGAAGCAAGCGCTCGGTTGAAACCGCATGGGGCAGTGCGGCATAACGATTTCGTTCTTAAATTCTGGCCCGAACCGTACGAGATGACCTTGTTTCTGGACGGTCGGGCCATCATCAAGGGTACGATTGATACCGCTGTGGCTCGAAGCCTGTACGCCAGATATGTGGGGAGCTAGTACGGGACTCGGCGTGATCCGCTTAGAGCATCTGGACAGCTTCGGCTGAAGTTTCAGTTTCTGTCCGACTTTCGAGGAGGATACTATGCGTCACCTGTTTGGTTTCTGCGCGGTGCTTTTGTTGTGCGGACTGGCTTGGGGTCAGGACCAATCGCTTCCTCTGGGAGCCTACTCTCAACCCTTCGTTCCGCGGGTCGCTACTCCGATCGCTTCGCCCCAAGAGCTGGTGACGCCGTTTTTGGCTCTGGACACGCCGACGCTTGCCACCGGCGCCAGCAACGCCACAACCAGTAGCTTCAGCCTGCACGTCAACCAGCCCCTCTGGTATTCGCCCGGAGTCCAATTCGACCCGACGATTTACGAATCGTCTGCGTCCCCGGCGTCGGTCAGTTCCGCGGCCTCGACTTTGCCCGAACCCCGCGGATTCGTCGGGGCTGCAATTTTTCAGAGCAGCTATGGCGTCGCCCGGCTTATGGGCAACCGGCCCGGCCCCAAGACCAGACATGTCTATACCAATGCCGACGTGGCCCGGGTCAATGACGCCACCGGAGCGATCAAACTTGGAGGCAGGCTGGCCCGGCTGAATTAGGTCCTGGTGCGGCGAAATTGTGCTGCGGCGAAGGGGTGCGGACTTCAGCGCTGCACGACACTTTCCAGCGCTTCGAAGAACTCCGGATAGGAAATGACGGCCGCGTCGGCGCCGCGAATCTGGGTTTCGCCCTCCGCACGCAGCGCGGCGACGGCGAACGCCATGGCGATACGATGATCGCCGAGAGAGTCGATCTCGGCTCCGTGCAACTTCTGCCCTCCGGGAATTTTGAGGCCGTCTTCCCGCTCTTCGACGTTGGCCCCCATGGCCCGCAATCCCTTGGCGACAGCAGCGATGCGGTCGGACTCCTTGACCCGCAACTCGCGGGCGTCGAGAATTTCGACGCCGCCCAAGGTATAGGGAGCAATCGCGGCCAGCACCGGAATTTCGTCGATCAGGGCCGCAGTGTCCACTCCTGAAATCGTGATCTTGCGCAGGGCGCGCCCCTCCGCTCTGACCATGCCTCGCAGCTCCCCCAGCTGTTCTTCCAGTTCGAGCACGCTGATCCCCACACCCATGGCGATCAGGATGTCGAGCAACCGGGCGCGGGTTGGATTCAGCAACAATCCTTCGACGATCAACTGGGCCCCGGGAAAGAGCGCCGCCGCGCACAGGAAAAAGGCTGCGCTGGAGATATCGCCGGGAATGCTGGCGTCGATCGCGCGCAGCCTCTGTTTGCCTCGGATCCTGGATTGGTTGCCGGTCTGGATCAATTCCGCACCAAAAGCCCGCAGCGCTAATTCGCCATGGTCGCGGGTTCGTATCGGTTCATTTACCGATGTCTCTCCCTGCGCAAAGAGGCCGGCAAACAGCAGACAAGACTTCACCTGTGCGCTCGCTACTGGCATCTTGTAGTGGATCGCTTTGAGGCCGCCGCCGGTGACCCGCAATGGAGGCTGGCCTCCATTTTGGGCCGTGATCTTTGCCCCCATCATTTCAAGCGGAGTGACGATTCGCGCCATGGGGCGCCGCGAGAGCGACTCGTCGCCTTTAAGCTCGCTGGTGAAGTTCTGGCCGGCCAGGATGCCGCTCAGCATCCGCATGGTCGATCCGGAGTTGCCGCAGTCGAGCGGCTGCCGGGGCATCTGCAAATCAGGGCCGCGGCCGCCGACGACCACTGCGTTGCCGTCCTTTCGCACCACAACCCCCAATGCCTGCAGGCAGCCCAGGGTGCTGGCGCAGTCCGCTCCGGTGGAGAAATTCTCCAGGCGGGTGTCGCCTTCGGCGATGGCGGCCAGCATGGCGTAGCGGTGGGAGATCGACTTGTCACCCGGGAGACGGAGCGATCCCGCGACGTTTCGGGCGGGACGAACGGTCACGGTCGAATTCGTGCTCATGCCCGCTTCCAATATAGCGGATGGCATAAGAGCTAAACCACGGAGGACACAGAGAAAGGCACTCGGCGCAGGAGCCCGGAGTTTAGTTGCAACGTGATCCTGATCCTGACATTCCGGGCAGCCTCAGCCCCGAATGAATCTCCTTGGCGCGAGCGGTCAGGCCAGCGCCTTGGTCGCTGCTGTGGCTTCTTTGAGGATCTCGGGCGGCACTTCCCTGATGGCAAGATGGAATTCGAACATCGGCGTTTCCGTGCCCCGTCCCCAGCGATTGACCTCCCAGTGGGCGCGGATGAACTTCAGCTCGGCGTGCCCCGTCAGGTCCAGCAGCAACGGATGCTGGCCCCGGTAGAACTTCTGGGGAAATTTCAACAGCGCTTTCGCGTCCCAGGTGGCGCCATCCACCGAGCCATGGATGCTTACGTCCAGGGCTTCCTGTTCAATGATGTTGGTGATGTCCAGAGTAAGAAGGAAAACGTGGTTGGTGGCGCTGCTGATGTCCAGGGCCGGGCCGTCGCCTTTGGCGCTCACCACTGTCTTTTCGGGAACCACGAAGGCATTAATCATTGCTGGTGACCATGAAGAATTGTAGCAAAGCCCTCCGGTTGGCTATGCCCCATACACGGAATCAAAGAACTGGCGCAACAGCGTGCCCACCTGGGCGGGTTGCTCCCACGGCGAGTAATGACCAGCTCTGGGAATGATTTTCATTTCACTCGCCGGAATATTCTGCCGCATCAACTCCGCTTCCGCCGGTCCGGTCAGGGTGTCCTCGTCGCCGGTCATGATCAGGGTCGGCACGTTGATCGTTTTCAGGGTGGGCAGCGAGTCGGGACGCTCTGCCATGCCCCGCTGCACCTGGGCGACGTTTTCCGCGGACATTTTTCGCATCATGCGCAGCGCTCCGTCCACCAGGTCGGGACGGGTTTCCCGCGTAGTCTTGCCCAGCAACCTGGGAACCATGCTTTCAAAGAACGGCTCAGTCCCCCGCTGTACTATATCCGTGGCCGCCTGCAAGCGTGCTGCTTTCGCTTCCGCAGAGTCGGCCGGGGCTTTGGTATTGCACAGAGCCAGCGCCGCCACCCGCCCGCGAAATCGCCGCCAGAACTCGAACAACACATAACCCCCGATGGAGACTCCCACCAGGGGAGCGCGCCCCACTTCTGCCTGATCCAGCAGGCGGGCGATATCGGCAGCGTGTTTTTCCATGGTGGCCGGCCCATCGCCCGCACTCGAGTCTCCATGTCCGCGCAGGTCGGGCAAGATGACCTGGTAGCGCGGGAGCAGTGACTGTGCCGCGGGCAACCACAATTCATGATGGGCGGGAAAGGGATGGAGAAGCACTACTGGCGCACCCGTTCCCAGGACATCGCAGGCAATTTCTGCGTCGTCGCTCCGGATACGGATCATGGGGAAGCTTGAGGACCAGGCCAGCGAATCGCTTCGTCGCAGCTAGGAAAGTCGCCAGACCGCAGCCGCTTCGGACTTACGCGTGCGTGGCCTGATATCCCGCGGGCGCTTGCAGCGGCTTCGGCTCCTCCGGCATCACAATCCACGCGATGGGGTAAGAAAGAACGCCCACGCCGGTCATGATCGCCACCAGCAGCCATACCAGCCGCACCAGGGTTACGTCCAGATCGAAATATTCGGCGACTCCCGCGCACACACCCGCGATCTTGCGGTCGGCGAGCGGACGCATCAGACGTTTGCGAGCGGCGACGCCGCCCACCCGGGTGCCGCAGTAGGCGCAATGGCTGGCGTCGTCCTGAATTACCTTGCCACAATAGTTGCAGTACATGATGTCCTCCTTGCGGCAGACCTCGAAAGTGCCCTTCGAGCTTCTCGCTCGTCTTCGAAGATCCCCCTAGAAACTACGTACCCAAGAACAGAAAAGTTCCGCGAGCTAATTCTCCCGGTAAGCCTCTTTCATGCGTTTGCGCGCGATGTCAGCGGGCGGGCTGGTGGCCCCGCTGTCCACGACCGCCTGATATTTGGCCAGGGCAAGATCGCGTTTCTGCAGCAGATCATACATCTCTCCCGCTGCCAGGTTGGCTTTCTGCAGCACTTCCGGATCGGGATGAGAAACCTGGCCGACCAGATCGTAAGCCGCGGCGGCGCCGCTGTAGTCTTTCTGGCTGCGCAACAACTCGCCCAGGCTCAGGGCAGCGATTTCGTAGTGCAGGTTGGGATAGTGGCCTTCCCTTCCTGCCTCCCAGATTCTGCGATAGACCGTGGCCGCCTCTGCATTTCGACCGGCCGCCCGCTGCAGGTTGCCCTCCTCCAGCGCCAGCAGCACGTCCTGGGGATAACGCTGCACCAGCGAAAGGGCAATCGGCAGGGCTTCGTCGTAGCGGTGTTCGCGTCGCAGAAACAACACCAGCAGGATTTGCGCGTCCACAGCGGTTTCGCCGTTGCCCTGGGCACACTCCTTGAGATACTCGAGGCCCTTGTCCTTGCTCCCTCCCAGCCCAACCATCGACGCCGCCACCTTCACTCCCCAGGGCAGGCTTCCAACGACGTAGTTGTGGGCGCCTACGATCAGCTTGGCTTCGACCGCATTCGGCGCCAGTTCCAGCACCCGTTCATGGTCGCGGCGCGCCCCCACCGCATTTCGCAGGGCGGAAAACCAGGCCCGCTCCACCAACGCGGTGTAGGTGGCGAACTGGGCCCGGGTCACGCCACGGGCGTAGAGAGCTTCCACATCATTGGGATTTGTATCCAGGCGTTTCTCTTCCAGTTGCTGGGCCCGCTGCACCAGATCCTTGATCTGCTGCTTGATCTTGGGATCGGCGGGACGATGCGGAGTGGCGACAAAGCTGTCGTTGGCATATTCCCCGGTGTTCAATGCACCCATGCCGTAAAGCTCCCGGAAAAGCACCGCCGTCAGAAGGTGATTTACGGCGAAGGGGTCGTCGGGATGCCTTCCGAGCACCTGTTCGAACTCCTGCACCGCGCGGTCGTAATCAAGATTGTAAAAATGGTTGAAGGCAACCGGATTCAGCGGGTCGTTGGGACGATACGCCAGCGATCCCGGGGCTGCGCCTGCCTGCTGTGGGGAGGCTGCGGCCAGGACATGAGCCGCCAGGAGAAGGCTCAGCACCCAGACCGAGCCGCGAGATGGAGACAGGAAAAGCAATTTACCCTGAGCGAAGGTTCGTTGAACCTTAGTTTACCCGAAGCCAACCGTCGCCAAGGAACCAAGACGGTTAATGTTCGGCGAAAATGTCGGGAGCAAGATTGTACCTATAATCGGCCAGTCACCCATCGGGATTAAATTTTCATTGCCAATCGGGCGTATCTTTCCTTGTCCGAAATGTAATTCTTGCCCGGTTGGAGTGGGTTGCGCCGAGCTTCGCCTCACAAGTGATCGGTGTATCAAGGGGTTACCCGATTACGCTTTTGGTCACTGGCTTGCGATGTAATACTGCGAGGTGGTTCCATGTCTGACGTTGCCCACGACGCGCCCCAGGAGTTCTGGCGGCCTCCTGTGGCCTCCTCCGCTGCCGCGCACTCGGGCATGGTGGAGGTCTGTAGCGGTTGCCGGACAGAATTCATGGTCGGTTCGCTCTTCTGCCATGTCTGCGGAGGATCTCGAACCGCGCAAACGCCGGCCGCAGGCCGCTGGACGCTGTACCTCGAATTTCACAACATCAAGCGCGCCCTGGGACTCTCCACAGCCTCACTGATCGCCTTTCTGGCCGGCATGGCTTGCCTGTTTATGGCGGCCTTCGCGGTCAGCATGATCTACGGCATTCAGACTTTTAATGATTTCCAGGCGGTCCAGCTTTACCGGATGGAGTGGCTGTTGGCAGCCATAGCCGCCTTCGCAGCTGGTTTACTGCTCAAGAAACGCGCGTAGCAAGAAGCAGCGGGAAGCGCGAAGGACCGTGCGTTCTCCTTTAGAGATTCTCCTCTGGAACACTCCACTCCGCCCTGAATTCCTAGCTCAGCAACTCCGGATCCGCGATCACGACCCGTCTCTGCTGATGCATCCGGTAGAGATGGTGAACTGGACTCACTCCGCGCCCCAAGGGATGAGCCTTGGCGATCGCTGCCGATACATACGCTTTAGCCAGCAGAACGGCCTCCGGCAGTCCGCGTCCCTGGGCCAGATGGCAGGCCATCGCCGTCGCGAATGCACAGCCGGTGCCATGAGTAGAGTTCGACGCCTGGCGGGGGGACTTGAAAACTTCCTGCTCCACCCCGCGCCGGCTGGTATAGCTCAATAAGTCGATTGCCTGATCGAGATGACCTCCGGTGACGACCACGCTGGCTGCGCCGATCGTGTGAAGCCTGGTTGCGGCCGCACGCATCTGATCGAGATTCGTGACCGCCATTCCGGTGAACGCCGCGGCTTCATCCAGATTGGGCGTAACTACCGTAGCCAGGGGAAGCAAGTGCTCCAGCAGGACGCGCACTCCGTTCCTGCCGATCAGATCGGCTCCGGATGACGATTTGATGATCGGGTCCAGCACAATATTGGGCAGCTGCGCTTTGGCCAGAAAATCGCTCACCGCCCGCGTTACTTTCGCCGAGCCCAGCATGCCGATGTGGACGGCCGAAATCTCAACATCTGCGTTCAGTTCTTCCAGAGTCTCGGTGATCAGATCCTCATTTGTCGGTTCCACCCGCCGAACCCCTGAGGTTGACTGCACGGTCAACGCAGTAATACACGCCACCCCGTAGCAGCCATGGGCGGCGATGGTTTTGATGTCCGCGGTTATGCCCGCCCCCGACGAAGGGTCAAACCCGGCGATGGTAAGAACCACGGGGGGAAGCTGAGCCATACAGGCAATGTAATCCAAACCGCTCTGGCTGCAAATTCCCCCAGGCCGGGCAGGGTTACCAAGTCACCCGAATCTCGGCCGGAACGTTACTGCGATGACCAGGAATTTCAAACTGAAGTAATGCTCGTAACCTCTTGAAAATAGAAAGCCGGTAAGAAGTTCTCGATGGCTGCGCGGGAGAGGTATTTACTATTAAATAAACAACTAAAGCTATTGTATACAGTAGTATCTGTATCATCGATCAAGTTTAACAGTATGTTACGTGAGATATATATTACTATATAATAATCTTGCTACAGTGAATTCCGGGTTGACACACCCTTCCGAGGCGGGTAGCCTTATCCAATCCTTGGCGATGGTAGGGGAGGAACGACTTACAGATGCGAGGTGACTGAATGCGCGGATACATAGCTCGTACACTGGCGACCGTGTTGCTGGTAGCCAGCCTAGGAGCGGCCCAGCGGCCAGCCAGCTCAGAGTCCGGTAAGACCCGAAATGTGGTATCCCAAGTCGCCCGTAGCGAGGCTGACCGGGCGAAGCCGTATCAAATTGGGACAGCCTCCTGGTACGGAGACTACTTTCAGGGCAAAGCCACGGCCAGCGGCGAGCCCTATAACATGTACGACCTCACCGCAGCGCATCCTACTCTGCCTCTGGGCAGCTGGGTGCGGGTGACGAATCTGCGCAACGGGCGGGCGGTGGTCGTGCGCATCAATGACCGCGGACCGGTGGTGCCGGGACGAATCATTGATCTTTCCTACAACACCGCTCGGGTACTCCAGTTCAAGTCTCAGGGCTTGCAACGGGTTCGCCTGGACGTGGTGCGGCAGCGCAAGACGCAACCGCCAATGGTAGCTTCCCTGCGCTACTAGTCTGCCGGCTCGAAATCCCTTAAACTCCCCTGTATGTACGATCCGCGACAGCACCTGATCGTCGCCCTGGATGTTTCTTCCGGGGCCGCGGCCCGGAAGATCGTGGCGGCCGTGGGAGACTCCGCTTTGACTTACAAGGTGGGGATGCAGCTTTACACGGCGGAAGGGCCAAGCGTCGTTCGTGAGCTGGTAGTCTCGGGGCGCCGTGTGTTTCTGGATCTGAAATATCACGACATCCCCACCACTGTGGGCGCTGCGGTGCGCGAAGCCGCAAGCTTGGGTGTAAGCATGCTCACCGTCCACGCCGCCGGCGGCGGCAGGATGTTACGCGCGGCCGTGGAAGCCGCCCGCGGTGTGGGCGCAGATCTGATGGTGTTGGGGGTCACGGTTCTGACCAGCATGGACGAGCAGGATCTCCACCAGGTTGGAATGCTCGGCGGTGTTGGCGATCAGGTGGCCGGGCTGGCAAAGCTCGCCATCACCAACGGATGTCAGGGGGTAGTCACCTCCGCGCTGGAAGCCTCGCGGCTGCGCTCTGAAATGGGCGACGATTTTGCGATTGTGACTCCGGGTGTGCGGCCCGCCGGGCACGAGCACGGCGATCAGAGCCGTGTAGTGACGCCGTCGGAAGCCATCGCTGCCGGTGCAACCTACATCGTGGTAGGGCGCCCTATCACCGCTGCCGCGAATCCCGCCGCAGAAGCCCGAGCCATCCTCGAGCAAATGAGCCTGGCGGTCACCGCCTAGGTCGCGTGCTGCAGTGCAGCCCTGACCCAACTTCCGCGCCCGCGTAGCAAGAAAACGACCGTTGTCGCCCGTCGCTATAGTTTCTCGTAGAACTCGCAGACCGAGCAGGAAATAAAGACTCCGCCGGAAATGCCGCGCTCGCGGTCCTTGACGCGTTTCACAATGCGCGTCGGCTTGCCGCACTTCGGGCAATCCGTGCTCTTGGTCGTGTCCATCTCTTTCTTACGATCTGCGGTCTTTGCAATCTTTATCGCCATTCCCGGATCTCCTTAGACCTTATCGGTCTGATATCTCGCGTGCAGCGCTCAATCTCAGCGGAGCCAAATCAATCGTAGTACTCCAGCCCCAGATGCGTGATCAGCTCTTCGCCTTGCAGGTGCCGCAGTGTGTTCTTCAGTTTCATCGACTGGATGAAAAGATCATGCTCGGGATAAAGCCCGGGAGCGGTCATGGGCGATTTGAAGTAGAAGCTCAGCCACTCCTGGATGCCCAAGCCACGCAACTCCGCGCTGCGCTGCGCCAAATCCAGAAACAGGATCAGATCCAGAACGATGGGAGCGGCCAGAATCGAATCGCGGCACAGAAAATCAACTTTGATCTGCATGGGATAGCCCAGCCAGCCGAAAATGTCGATGTTGTCCCAGCCCTCCTTGTTATCGCCGCGCGGCGGGTAGTAGTTGATGCGGACCTTGTGGAAAATATTTCCATAAAGGTCCGGATATAAGCTGGGTTGCAGAATGTGTTCCAGCGCTCCCAGCTTGGATTCCTCTTTGGTCTTGAAAGACCCGGGATCGTCCAGCACTTCCCCATCGCGATTGCCGAGAATGTTGGTGGAATACCATCCGCTCAGTCCCAGCAGCCGCGCCTTGAACGCGGGGGCCAGCACGGTTTTCATCAGAGTCTGACCAGTCTTGAAATCCTTGCCGCAAATGGGGGCGTCGTGCTGGCGCGAGAGTTCGAGCATGACCGGGATGTCAACGGTCAGGTTGGGGGCGCCGTTGGCGAAGGGCACACCTTCCTTCAGTGACGCGTAGGCATACACCATCGAAGGCGCAATGGACTCGTCATTCTGCTGCAAGGCCTTCTCGAAGGCCTTCACGCTCTGATGAGCAGCCGTCGGCTCGATGAAGGTTTCGGTGGAGGCGCACCAGATCGTGACCAGGCGGGCCGCTTCGCTCGACTTGCGGAAGTCGCGAATATCCTGGCGCAGCTGCTCGGCCAGGTCCATCTTGTTCTTGCCCTTCTTTACGTTGGGCCCGTCAATTCTCTTGACGTAGTTGTGGTCGAAGACCGCCTTCTGTGGCTTGATGGACTGCAGCCGCGTCTTCACCTGGTCCAGCAGATCGCGTTCCAGCACACCGGCCTTGGTCGCGGCGGTGTACATGTCATCTTCAAAAATATCCCAGCCGGTGAAAACCAGGTCATCCAGGCCGGCCAGCGGCACAAATTCCTTGATCTTCGGCGATCGAGCCTCGGTCCGCTTGCCCAGCCGGACCGTACCCATTTGGGTCAGCGATCCGATGGGTTTGGCGATGCCCTTGCGCACGGCCTCGACACCGGCGACAAAGGTGGTGGCCACGGCGCCCATGCCGGGGATCATCACCCCCAGCTTGCCCGTGGGCGCCTCGATCTTGCTGCTGTGCTGGCTGGAGTCGGTTTTTGCGCGCGTCGGCCTCTTCGGCATGTTTAAGCTGCTTCCTTATGGCTTCCCAGGGATTTGAGCAAACAGATATGTTCTCGTATTGAATCCACATTTGCAACCGCGCCAACAGCGAACGGCGCAGCGCGCAATGCGAACGGCGAGAGGCAGCATCCTGAAATTGCTGGAAACAACGAATGAACCACAGAGAACACGAAGGATCACAGGGGCTTTAGCGAAGCAATTTCTCTGTGTTCCTCTGTGGTTAAAGCCCTCTTACTTGGTTTCCAAATCCATGGTGCGCACCGGCAAGTCCCAGTGCGCGTCCAGAATCTCGAACCTTCGCTGTTCCTCGCGCTCGTAGGTGGCCTGGTCGGGGAACAGCTGCTTCTTGAGGGCGTCCTCATCGAAGGCCTCGTTGGCCACCGCGGCGTTCTTGAACACGATGGTCACGCGATAGTCCCAACGGCCGTCCTCGGTGGTGTGATAGCGCGGCTGGTCCATCCACACCTTGAGCATGCGTCCCATTTCCACTTCCTTTTTGAGCAGCGGGTAGTGGTTCTTCTTGAACAACTGCAGGAACTCGTTGGCCTGCCCCCATTTGGTCTTGTAGTAGTACTCGACCACGAACGGCTTGTCAGAAGGGGCCGCTGTGTTCTGCGCGATGCCGCTGGTAAGGCCGGTCAGCACAATCAGCAAGAGCATGAGACGTCTCACGATTTATCTCCTTCACGTCAACAATTTCAGGTATCTGAATTCACGCGGTTCTGCCTGACGACAACCTAAAAACTTGCCGTGATTCCCTCAGGCTTATTCCGCAGTTCGAATTCTATTCTGCCAGTGCGACCACACAAACCAGATGATCCCAGCCGCCAGCACGATTCCTATGACCAGGTCGAATTGATGAAAGTACTTGCCAAGTTCCCGCCAGTTTTCGCCCAGCTTCTGGCCCAGCCAGGCCAGGCCCAGGCACCAGGGCCAGGAACCCAGAAAAGTGTAGATGTGGAAGCGGACGCGAGGCATGCGCGCAATCCCAGCCGGCAACGCGATGAAGGTTCGGACCACCGGCAACAGGCGCGCAATGAACACGGCGAGATATCCCCAGCGCTGAAAAAAGCGATCGGCCCAATCCAGTTCGCGCCGCCCCATCAGGATCCAGCGGCCGTATTTCTCGACCAGCGGCCGGCCTCCATAACAGCCAATCTCGTAGGCCACCAGCGACCCCAGGTTGCATCCGATGGCGCCGGCAGTGGCCACCCAGAACAGTTTCATCGTGCCTTCGTAAACCAGATATCCCGCGAACGGCATGATCAGCTCGGAAGGCAGCGGAATACACGCCGACTCGATCGCCATGAGCAAGGCGATTCCGCCGTAGCCGGTCGCGGCCACGACCGACTTGATGAAGAGAAATAGAAGTGCCAGGATTTTTTCGGTCATGCGAAGAGCATTGTAAGCGCAGGCCCTGCCAGGTTGGGAGAATAGTACTGAGCGCAGCGGAACCAGACCCGCGGCAGCGTGCTCAGAACGCGCCTTCCTGGGTAAAGGTGTATCCGGGCAGCGAGGCGCCGCCTGCGCTTTTCGCCACTTTAATTCGAACCGTGGGCACGTCGGGCGCGGTCAGCCCAGCCGGACGCAGCAGGGCGTACTGCGTAAACACTTCGCTGTAAAGCTTGGTGACAAGATAGTCCTGGCCGTCCGAATCGCTCCGCCAGACCTGCCCGAGCTGGATGGATTTGACTGCCACGTGAGGCTCCCTGAACTGGATGATGAGTCACTTTTAGGGTAGCGGGCGGTGCGCGGTGCGTCAATTGTCGTCTTGGTTCCGCCGCGTTACGAAAGGGTCCCCCGAGGCACCCGGACTTGGCGCCGGTGTGCACGGGAATCCGGCCGGCAAACAATTTGCTAAGATTGACGATCCGATTTCGAGGACTGACCGTGCCCAGAGGCCTGACTCCGCGACGCCCCGCCCGAACTGGACGACACGAAGGCACCCGCAAAGCCGCCAGCAAAAAACCAGGCGCCCTGCGGACGCCCCGGACGGACGAGGGTGCCCGTCCCCACATGGTTCGTGGTGCAGCCCGTCCCCACGCAGTTCGTGGCGCCGCTCCCGCCAAAGCTCGCGGGAAAGCCTACAATCCCCTAGCCGCCGAGCGGCTTCACGAGATTCTCCGGCGGCTTGACCAGCTCTATCCCGAGGTCACCTGCGCTCTCCACCACCACAGTGCCTGGGAACTGCTGGTGGCGACCATCCTCTCGGCGCAGTCCACCGACGTTCGCGTGAACATGGTCACGCCGGAATTGTTCCGGAAATATCCCACGGTGCAGGATTTTGCCGCGCTCACGCCCGAACAGCTTCAGCCTGATGTCCGCTCCACCGGGTTCTTCCGCAACAAATCCAAATCGGTGATTGGCGCGGCCAAGAAAATCGTCAGTGAGTTCGGGGGCCAGGTGCCAGACCAGATGGAGCAGCTCCTGACTCTGCCCGGAGTGGCGCGCAAGACCGCCAACGTAGTGTTAGGCACATTTTTTGGGAAGAACGAAGGCGTAGTCGTCGATACCCACGTTCACCGCATCAGCCGCCGGCTGGAGCTCACCCGCAACGACGATCCCAAGAAAATCGAACAAGACCTGATGAAAGTGATTCCGCGCGAGCGGTGGACCCTGTTTTCCCACCAGGTGATCTGGCACGGGCGGAAACTTTGCATTGCCCGGCGACCGAAATGTGTGGACTGCCCGCTGGAAAATATCTGTCACGCCGCCGACAAGACCTGGAGCACGGTGGAGATGCACAAAAGCGCGAAGTAGAAATGCTCTGCTACACTTTCACTATCACCGCTAACCCGCATGCGCCTTCACATCCTGTTTGCTTTCATCATCTCTATGAGCACTCTCGCACTGGCCCAGAGTTTGCCTGCGCCGCAGGCGATCACCGATCCCAAGCAGATCACCAGCAAGCCCAACGCGCAGGTCGAGCAGAATCAACAGAGTCTTTCCATCGAGCGCCTCTACATGACACGGTCGGTCGGCGCCACCGCCTGGTCACCGGACGGCAAGACCATCGCTTTCATTTCCAACATCAGCGGCCGGAACAATCTATGGTTGGTGCCCTCCGAAGGCGGGTGGCCCACACAACTTACGCTCAGCGACCAGCGTCAGACTTCGCCGGCCTGGTCGCCCGACGGCAAATGGATCACCTATGCCGCGGACTATGACGGCAACGAACAGTGGGACATTTTCTTCGTCTCGCCCACAAGCGGCCAGGTGGTGAACATTACCCATACCCCCGAAATCGCGGAAGAAAGCCCGACCTGGTCGCCTAACGGCCGCTATCTGGCGTACATGGTCAAGCCCAAAACGTCCTCCGTGTATGAGATCGATGTCTTCGACACGCTGATGCGCGATACCAAACACCTGACCACAGGCACGCCCAAGGACGAGCTGAACGTGAATCCGATCTGGTCCAGGGACGGCAAGTGGATCGCCTACACCCAGGTCCAGGCCAAAGGCACGGATTCGAATATTTTTGTCGCCGAAGTGGCCACCGGGAAGAGCGCGCTGCTGACACCTCATCAGGGCGAACAACTCCATTCCGCTAACGATTTTTCGCCAGACGGCACGAGCCTGCTCGTCACCTCGAATGCCGGCAACGGCTACGACAATATCGGCCGGCTCGATATCGCCACGAAAAAAATCCAGTTCCTCACCCAGGAAAAATGGGAAATCTCGGGCGGCAATTTTTCACCCGACGGCAAATCCGTCACCTGGATCGCCAATGTTGACGGAAACACCGACATCTACCTGCACGACCTCGCTGCTGAAAAGACTACTCGCCTGCCGCTGCCCGCGGGAGTGAACCTGCCGGGCGGCGCTGAATCAGCCTTCACCCGCGACGGATCTCGTCTTCTCTACTACCACAACGGTCCCACGTCGCCCAACGATGTCTGGGTCTATTCCATAGCTGATGGCAAATCGCGCCAGATTACGAATTCTTTGGTCGCCGGTGTGCGTTCGGAGGATATGGTGGAGCCGTTTCTGGTGCACTATCCCAGCCGCGACGGCAAGTGGACCATTTCCGCTTTCGTCTACGTGCCTTACAACATGGCGCGCAGCGGACAGAACGCGGCCGTTGTCTACGTACACGGCGGGCCCACTGCGCAGACGGTGAACTCGTTCAGCCGGATGATCCAGCACCTGGTGAACCAGGGTTATATGGTAATCGCGCCCAACTATCGTGGCTCCACAGGCTATGGCAAAGAATTCCAGCAGGCGAACCTGTTTGATATGGGCGGCGGCGATCTGCAAGACGTTCTGGCGGCCGCTGACTGGATCAAGCAAACCGGCTACCTCGACCCCAAGAAACTGGTTCTGATGGGCGGCAGCTACGGGGGCTACCTCACCATGATGGGCGTGACCAAGGCGCCGGAGGTCTGGGCCGCGGGCGTGCCCATCGTACCTTTCGTCAACTGGTTCACTGAAATTGCCAACGAAGATCCGGTGCTGCAGCAGTCCGACCTTGCCACCATGGGCGATCTGGAAAAAAACAAGGATTTATATCGCGACCGTTCCCCGATTTTCTTCGTGGATCAGGTCAAAGCGCCGCTACTCTTGCTGGCGGGCGGCCACGATCCCCGCTGCCCCAAAGAGGAAGCCCAGCAGGTGGTGGACGCGATCAAGAAGAGCGGAGGTGTTGTAGAGCTGAAAGTCTTCGAAAACGAGGGCCACGGCTTCGCTCGCGTGGAAAACCAGATCGACGCCTACCAGCGGGTTTCAGGATTCCTCAGGGCGCGCGTTCCACCTGCCGACTGCGGATGTTCGCTGAATGGGATCACCGGTCAGTGAATGGCGCTCCGTGACTCGTGCTCAGCGGCAGGCCTGGATACGAAATCACTGTCTTCTCACCTCTTGGCGAACTTCTCGAAGAAGTCTCCCGGGTTCCAGTGCGGCCGCTGGGTCTCCTGCGCGATCTCGTAACCCACGGCCAGATCCACCCGGGTGCATTTCACCGCGGCGTTGAAGTCGAGCGGTTGATTCATATCATCCCCGGGCAAGTGGTAGCGCTGCGTTTCCCAGTCCAGCTGCTTTTTCTTGCCATCGACATTCGGGTCCACCGCTTGCACCCCTTCCTCGATGTAGAGCGCCGGAACGCCCTGCCGGATGAAGGAGTACTGATCGCTGCGCACGAAGTAAACCTCTTCGGGAAGGGGATCAGGGCTGACCTGCAGGCCCATATGGCGAGACACGTCATCCGCGACTGCCCCCAGGCTGGAGTGCTCTCCCCCGAGCGGAACGATGTCTTTGAAGTCGTAGAGGAATGAGATCTCGTCCATGTTAATGTCGGCTACGATCTGCGAGATCGGCACAGCAGGATAGTGGGCGTAATAATCGGAGCCGAGCAGGCCTGCCTCTTCTCCGGTGACCGCCAAAAACAGCAGCGACCGCCGCGGCGGAGTGGGCAATGCCGCGTAGGCCCGCGCCATTTCAATCAACGCCGCCGTGCCCGAGGCATTGTCAATTGCGCCGTTGTAAATACTGTCTCCCTTCACCGGATCACCGATGCCGAGATGATCGGCGTGCGCGGTGAAGACCACGTATTCGTTCTTCAGTTGCGGATCGGAGCCGGGAAGAATGGCGGCGATATTCGGGCTCTCTACTTCCGAGTAGCGGCTCACGATGTGGAGGCTGACGGTCGCGGGCAAGGGGATGGCCTGGGACCGGCCTTCTTCCGCCGCTTGCAGCGCCGCCTTCCACGACTTCGGAGCGCCTTCAAACAACAGGGCGCCCGCGCTGGGACTGATCACCGCCCAACCTTTCAGGTTGGGCTCAACGTCATTGGGTACTCCTTTTTCATCCAGCCAGCGCAGCGTCGGCGCCCGCCAGAAACGCGCATATTCCGCGAAAGGCGTCCGTTTTTCCGTCCTTCCCGCCCAGATGGTGAGAATCCCTATGGCTCCGTGGGCGGCCGCCACCTGCTGCTTTTGTTCGTGAGAGGAGAAATGCGCACCCGGGGCCGATGGAAAACTTGGCGGCGCGCCATACAATGCGGCCACGATTTTGCCGCGCACATCGGCTCCGGCGTAGTCGTCATAGTTGAATTCCGGCGCGCTTACGCCATAGCCTACGAACACTACTTGGGCCTTGGCCGTGGTATCGGCTAAAAGTGGATCGCCCGCGGTCAGGAAATCCTTGTCGATCACCAGCTTCTTCGCGCCGCCCTTGGTTTGAATGGTCAGCGAGCTTTCGTGGCGGAGCAGTTCGATCTGCCGGAAGCGGACCTCTTGAAAATACGATCCATTTCCCCCGGCCGGCTTCAGACCCAATTGCTCGAACTGTGCTCGAACGTAGTTGGCTGCAAGTTGAAATCCCCGCGTCCCTGTGCCCCGGCCCTCCAGCAGATCGTCGGCCAGAAAGGCCATGTGCGCTCGCAGCCCCGCGGGACGGATGTGTTGCAACAGGTCCTCCGGTGGGTATTCCAAGGAAGCGCTCTGCGCTTGGAGGAAGGACAATGAGAAAACCAGGGTCAGACACAGGAAGGCAGAAGAGCGCTGGAGCGGCAAAATAACCTCCGGTGAAGAATTCTCGTGACGATGATATTCCAGCGAAACAATTCAGTATGACACGATTGGGACAGACGTGACCTTCTGGCTACCGGTTTCGCCTTTGATGCCCCACGATCGCATCAATCAGTCCGGGAATCGTGTACCGGGTCGCTTCAATATTCACCGCTAACCCGAGTTCCCGAAGAGTAGACGAAGTAACGGGCCCAATGGAAGCAAGTTTCACCGCGCGAAGTTGTCTTTTGTAATGCTGGCCCCTCCTGCCGCGCAGCAGGGCCAGAAAGTTCCGGACGGTAGACGAACTGGTGAAGGTGATGACATGGGGGCGGATTCGCTCGTCATTTAGGGCCGCGCATATCTTCCGCAGCGATGTTTTGGGAACGACCGTTTCATAGGCCTCGACCACATCCACGCGCGCCCCTGCTTTACGTAACTCGCGAGGGATCACGTCGCGGGCCACTTTGGCGCGCGCCAACAGGACACGCTTCCCCCTTACTTTCTGGCGGAGGCTCTTTACCACCGATTCCGCGACGTACTCCTTGGGCATCACGTCCACGTTGAACCCATGCTGCTGAATGGCCCGCCGCGTCGCCGGCCCGATCGCGGCAATCTTCAGGCGGCGAAGATGGGCCGCCCGGATCCGGAGTCTCCGCAGCCGCTCCCAGAAGGCGTCCACGCCATTGACGCTGGTAAAAATCAGCCAGTCATAGACAGAGAGATTTTTCAAGGCTGCGTACAGGGGTTGGCGTGACCTAGGCTTGCGAATCTCGATGAATGGAATCTCCAGAACCTCTGCTCCCAGATCACGCAGGCCGGAAGAAAGTTCGCTAGCCTGGTGACGGGCACGGCCCACCAGAACGCGGAGACCGGACAGGGGCGCCGAACCACGCCGGCGGGCATCTCGGGTCTGGCTGGATCTCATAGTTCTGGACGTCATGGTTGCTCGGGCGCCGCCGCCGGGTTGCCGTAGACTGCCTGCAGAATGCGGCTTCCTCCCCGGCGCAGCAGGGCTTTACCCACTGCCTCTCCAAGTTGCACCGGATCGTTGCCTTCGCCCGATTCGCGCAACACTTCGCTTCCATCCGGATGGGCGACGATCGCGTTGAGCCGCAGTCGTCCATCGAGCATTTCCGCCAGGGCTCCAATGGGAACCTGGCAACCTCCGCCCATACAGTTCAGCAGAGCGCGCTCGCAGGTGGTTGTGATGCGGGCTGCCGGGTTATCAAGGAAAGTGACGTGCTGGCGTATTGCAGAATCGTCCTTGCGAATTTCGATGGCCAGGCTTCCTTGCCCGGCAGCCGGACACATCAGCGTCGCCGGGAACTCTTGCCGCAGATATTCCTGCTTGTCCAGCCGTCTCAGACCAGCGGCCGCCAGGATCACCGCATCGTATTCCCCGGCTTCCAGTTTCCGCAGGCGGGTATCCACGTTGCCGCGCAGGGGACGAATGTCGAGATCAGGCCGCATGGCCTTCAGTTGGGCCTGGCGGCGCAGGCTGCTGGTTCCCACCCGCGCCCGGTTGGGCAGCTCATCAAAGCTGTTGTATCGGCTGGAACAGAACACGTCGCGCGGATCCTCGCGAGCGGTGATGGCCGCGATCTCGAAGCCGGCAGGAATCTCGGTGGGGAGATCCTTCAAGCTGTGCACCGCGAGGTCGACCCGCCTTGCAGCCAGCGCTTCTTCAATTTCCTTGGTAAACATGCCCTTGGTGCCAACCTGCGCCAGGGCTACGTCAGTGATCTTGTCCCCGGTGGTCTTGATGATTTCGATCTCTACCGTGTGCCCGCGCGCTTCCAGCAAGATTCGGACGTGGTTGGCTTGCCACAGGGCCAGTTGCGATCCGCGCGAGCCGATGCGCAAAAGTGCCACTACTGTTCCGCTCCGGAATCTTCGTCCGCGGACTTGCCGGCTCTCTTCCTCTCCTCTTCTTCCTTGTTCTGCAGGTTGAAGAGCCGGCGTATGAGGTCAATCACGGTAGTTGCTTCCGGTTCACGCACAGCCGTCTTGAGGGTGCTGATGGGAGTGTGCATGATTTTGCTCACGATCCCGCGGGTGAGCGCTTCGACCGCGAGCTCCTGCTCCGGCGAGAGCGTTCCGAGGCGCCCGCGCACCCGGTCGATTTCCGCCTGGCGGATAGTTTCCAGGTGATCCTGCAGGGACACGATGGTCGGGACTACATCCAGCGTCTGCAGCCGGGCCTGAAAACGCGCTACTTCGGCCGCAATAATTTCCTCGGCGCGCTCCGCTTCTTTCTTGCGGTCGGCGACATGCGAGGAAACCGCCTGCTGCAAGTCGTCGATGTCATACACGAAGATTCCGTCCAGCTTGTTCATCTCCGGGTCCACATCGCGGGGGACCGCAATGTCGATGAAAAACATGGGACGGTTCTTGCGGCGCGCCAGAAAAAGCTCTCCATGCTCGCGGCGGAAGATGGCGTGCGGGGCGCCGGTCGACGTGATGACAATGTCAGCGCGGTCGCAGGTGTCGTAAAGCTGTTCGAACAGGATCGCCTCTCCTTCGAACCTGGCAGCCAGTTGCCGGGCCCGGTCGTAGGTCCGGTTCGCGACAAAAATGGATTCCGCGCCGTGAGCGATCAGATGCCGCGCCGCCAGTTCACTCATTTTGCCCGCGCCCACCAGGTACACGTGACGGCCCTGCAGCGATCCGAAGATCTTCTTGGCCAGTTCCACTGCGACCGAGGCCACCGAAACCGCTGACGATCCCACCGCAGTTTCTGTTCGCACTCGCTTGGCGACGGCAAAGGCCCGGGTGAGCAGCAAGTCGAGTTGGGAGTGCACCGCGCCCACCGCCCGGGCCGTGG
The DNA here is from genome assembly GCA_035937515.1 of Terriglobales bacterium. Lineage (GTDB taxonomy): Bacteria > Acidobacteriota > Terriglobia > Terriglobales > Acidobacteriaceae > JAIQFF01. The sequence continues at coordinate 40,569 of DASZHW010000138.1, forward strand.
CGTAAGCCTCCTTGACCTGACCCAGAATCTGGGGTTCACCCACCACCATGGAGTCCAGACTGGAGGTCACGCGGAACAGATGACGGACTGCTTCTGCTTCGCGGTACTCATAGAGGTGCGGCTCGTAGTGGGCCGGATCGAGGTGGAAATAATCGCGCACGAATCCGCGAAGGTCGGCGGTTCCGTTGCGGGTCTGTACCAATACCTCTACCCGGTTGCAAGTGGAGAGGATCAGGCCTTCGTCCACTCCGGGATGTCCCGCCAGATGCTTCACCGCGTCGGCCAGGCGCGCATCAGGAATGGCCAAGCGCTCCCGCACCTCGACCGGCGCCGTCTTGTGGTTCACTCCGATGAGTTGAAACTTCATGACTGGATGAACCCGTGAATGGTACTGTAGTAGTTCGCCGACCAGGCGACCACGGCCGCGACCACGGCCCCGGTGGCCAGGTACGCCGCCCGGCGACCACGCCAGCCCGCGCTCCAGCGGGTGAAGACCATCACCATGTAAACCGCCCACATCACCAGCGACAGAAAAATCTTGGGATCGAGAAGATCCACGCGGCCGTACGTGGCCTGGGCCACGATGGTTCCCGCGACCAGCCCAAGCGTCATAAACGGAAAACCAAGCAGCAGGGAGCGATAGCCGATCTCGTCGATGACTTCCAGAGCGGGCAAACGCAGCATGATACCGGCGGGCTTTTTCGACTTCAGGCGGCGCTCCTGCACCAGATAAAGCAGGCTGGCGGCGAAACTAAGAAACAGAGCCGCGTAGCCCATGAAGATCAGGGCAATATGGGCCAGAAGCCAGCCCCGCCGCTGTCCGGGAGTGGTGAGAAGAAAGGGCTGCTGGGTGGTGGCAGCGACAAAAGTCAGGACAAAGACCAGCGGAAAAACGACAATGCCCGGAGACGTGGTGCGATACGCCAGGTACACAATCATGAACGCTACCATGACGAGCAGGGCCAGGAGCGACTCCGAGTTGTGCACCGAGGTGAGCGTGACCTGGCCCGAAAGCAGCGCGGCCTCCGTGAGCGCAACGAACTGGAACACCATTCCCAGACTCATGGCCGGCACTGCTACCCGGTTCAGCAGCGAACTGGCGCGAGTCACCACCAACACGGCATAGAGCAATCCAATGCCGTAGAAAACGAGCGCCACTCGGAGCCAGAGTATCGGCATAAGCTTATTCGCGAAGCCCACGGGCGGGACCAGCAACCCAGCACGGTCCGCCCCGCTGATTATAGTCTGCACCGGAGGCAGGGCAGAAGGCAGGAGTGCAAGGTGGAACCTGGGAGCGGAAACGGTAACGTATTACGTGTCTCTACTGCACTCCGAGCGAAACCAGCGTTTTCTCCAGACCGTGGTCGCCGAGCACCAGCCGGCGTCCGTCAGCCATCATATTTTCGACCTCGTCGAACGCCTGAAAGAGCCTCATCTTCACCGCGCCGTATTGCTCGGCATCGTTGAGACTGCGCCCGTGCCGACTCGACCATTCTCGCACCACTTCCTGGGACAGAAACACACTTACGGCGAAAGTGGTCTGGCGGTCGGAGGTCACATCGAAAATGTATTCGCTGGCCGGAGTCCCAGGCGCATCTGCCAGGGCCGGGCGTTTGCCCACGAAATAGTACTGATAGACGTACCCCTGGGCGCCGGTGTACGTCTTCATGCGACGGAGAGTCATCAAGAAACTTTCGTCTTCGGTGGTCGGTCGTCGTCAGCCCTTAGCCGGTTCAGCTTGGGGTTGACCAATGACGGACAACCAATGCCGACAACCCATTAGCGGCTGCCATTGCCCGGCGAGACCACTCGCCCATATTCGCTGGCGCGGGCTAGCCGATCGAACATCCGGTAGGCGGCAGCCGAAATCGCGGTGATTGCTTCTTCGCCGTCGCGCTCCCGCCGCACGTAGGTCGTCATCAGGCAAATCACGTAGGGACGGTTTTCAACGAACACCACTCCTAAGTCGTTGCGCACACCCTCCAGCTCGCCCGGCTTGTTGGCGATTTTCAATCCCTCGGGAAGGTCGCGGGGAATGAAGCTTTCCTTGTGTGTGCTGAGAACCTTGAAGAAGTCGTCGGTCATCTCCTTGTTCAGGACCTTGCCGCGATAAAGATCCTCCAGCAACACCATCATTTCCCCAGGCGTGGAAACATTCTCCCGGCCTTCGCTGGCCGCCTTCAGGTCCATCATCTTGCGACGCAGGCGGGTGTGCGGAAGGCCCAGCGAATCCATCAGCGCGTTCACGTTGTCCATGCCCACGCGATCGATCAGGACGTTGGTGGCGCTATTGTCACTAACCGCTACCATCATCGTAGCCAGGTCGCGCAAGGTGATACGCGTAACCCCGGGAGTCAGGCCGTTCATGATGTCGCTGTCGGCCACCAGATCACCGGCCTGCACGGTGTACAAATCCGTGAGCTTAAGCTTTCCGGCCTGGGCCTGCCGGTACAGTTCCGCCAAAACCGCGACCTTGATGGAGCTGGCCTGAGGAAACACGTCGCCGGGACGCAACTCCAGTCTCTGGCCGCTGTTGAGATCCAGGATGGCAACGCCCAGCACACCGTCCAGCTTGCGATCCACTTCAGTGACCGTGGCTTCGAGTTTCTGCCAGAGGACCTGCTGCTTGGCGGCTGCGGTGTTTGGTGGAGCTTGGGGGAACGCCGTGCCTAGCAACAAGAAGCAGCAAATGGAGCGAATCAAACGTCAGTCCTCCCCGGGCGCTGCCATTATAACGAGGCTGTGGTCCGATGCCCGCGCGGTCCGGCGTCCGAGGCCGGATGCCCAATCCTATCCCTCGACCTTTGCCTCGCGCAGCCTTTTGACCGCAGTCTCGGAGGTCAGCGGCGAGTAATACACTTCTTTGAAGGTATACGATTTCGCCTTCCCCTCGATGACCGGCAGGATTTCGATATGCCAGTGGTAGTCGTCGTCGAGAGTGCGCCAGTAGTCCAGGCTCTCCGACCGGTGCAACGTGTTGGGAGAGGTATGGAGCACCAGGTGAAATTCGTTGGTTACGGTGCGAATCCGTTGCAGGGTGCGGCGCAGGAGCGCGCCGAGATCAAGCGTGCTGGCCGGGCGGCTCAGCGCGAAGCGTTCGAAAGCAGCTTCGTGGGTACCGGGAATGATCCAGGTTTCGTAGGGAACGCGGGGCGCGTACGGGCCGAGTGCGATAAAGTCGCCCCGCACTTCAATCACTCGATGGCCTTGCTGCAGTTCCTGGGAGATGATGTCGCAGAAGACGCAGCGCTCCTTGGAACCGAAGTAGTCCCGTGCCGCCCGCAGCTCATAGAGCACCCGGCGCGGTACAAAGGTGGTGGCGGTCAGTTGCGCGGTGGGGTGCTCGAATTCCTGTCCGGCACTGAGACCACAGTTCTTGAACACGCTGATGTATTTGAAGCGAGCGTCGCGTTTCAAGTCCTGGATGCGGTGCGCCGCCAGCAGCAGGAACTGTTCGATTTCGGCATCGGCGGCATTCCATAATTGCCGATCGTGCCGTGGACTCTCCACCAGCACCTCATGCGCTCCGACCGACGACATGCGGTCGTAGAGGCCATCGCCGCGGCGAGACGGTTCTCCCTCGATGCGATACAACGGCGTGGGGTGCACTACCGCGCGCGCCGACCAGGACCCGCCATCCACACCCGGCATGTTGGAGACCACCTGGAGGCCGGCAGGCGAGTCCGGACAAAACCGGCACGCGGACTCCGCGCGCGCAGCGCCCTCGGGGACATCGTCGCCGGTAATGACCCAGGAGCGGGTGATCGGGTCCTTGCGCAACTCCATGACACTAGAAAAACATCTCCCGGGGCGGGAGTCAATGCGGCTCCGCGTTGTGGAGACGCGTCCTGATGGCGTCACGGAGGGCGAAGCGCGCGCTGCTATAATCCGCCACAGCGTCCCCTTTTTCACCAATGGTTGAGCCATCCACCCCGCTGATGCGGCAGTATGCCGCCATCAAGAAGGAGCATCCCAGCGCCCTGCTGTTTTTCCGCCTGGGGGACTTCTACGAGCTCTTCTTCGACGACGCCATCCTGGCCGCTAAAGAACTGCAAATCACGCTCACCTCGCGCAACAAGGAAAAGGGCATTGCGGTTCCCATGTGCGGAGTGCCTCATCATGCCGCCGAAGGCTACATTTCCAAGCTGATTCGTAAAGGCTTCAAGGTTGCCATTTGCGAGCAGGTGGAAGATCCACGCCTGGCCAAGAAACTAGTCCGCCGCGAGGTCACCCGAGTGGTCACGCCTGGCACCGCGGCGGATTCCTCTCTCAGTTCAGAAGAGAACAATTTTCTGGCCGCCATTTCTCGCATCGGCGATCGGGTCGGGTTTGCCGCCCTTGACGTTTCTACGGGTGAATTTCGAGCCACGGAGTTTCAGGGCGAAGACGCGGCGCGCCGGATTGAAGAGGAAATCCAGCAGTTGCGTCCCAAGGAAATGCTGTACGGATCGTCCGCCCCTCTGTTTGAGGGATCCAGTGTGGCGCGGGCGCCCGCGCCCGCGAAGTTTTCGGCCAGTGCGGGTTTCGCCGAAACTCCCCTTGACGACTGGATCTTCGCTCCCGACCACGCCATTCCGCTGCTGGAAAACCATTTCGGAGTCTTGTCGCTGGAAGGGTTTGGCCTTGCCGGCAAACCCGCAGCTGCGGCGGCCGCAGGGGCCATCCTTTACTACGTTCGCTCCACCCAGCGCGGAACTCTGGACCATGTGGACCGCATTGGTTTCTACGAGCGCCAGAACTGCCTGGTGCTCGATGCCGTCACCGTGCGCAACCTGGAACTCATCGAACCGCTTTTTGCCGGTACCGACTCCGGCGTGACCCTATTCCGCTCTCTGGACGCGACCGTTACTCCCATGGGCAAGCGCCTGCTGCGCTCCTGGCTGCTTCGGCCCTCGATTGACGCCGCAGAAATCAACGCTCGTTTGGACGCGGTGGAGATCCAGAAAAAAGAAACCGTTGGCCGCGAGGAGCTGCGCCGAGCGCTGGACGGCATCCTGGATCTGGAGCGGTTGCTGAGCCGCGTAACTCTCGAGACTGCCAACCCGCGAGATGTGCTGGCGCTGGCCGCCTCCCTCGCCAGACTGCCCACGGCGCGGGCAGCGCTGAGCCGCTTTGCCGCCGGCCGATTGAACATTCTTTACGAAGCCATAGACGAACTCGCCGACTTGCGTCAGCGCATCGAGGCCACGGTGGTCGCCGAACCTCCCATTTCTCTCAGCGACGGGGGCGTGATTCAGTCCGGCATTGACCGGGAACTGGACCAGTTGCGCGAGTTGAGCCGCAACAGCAAGCAGTTCCTGGCCCAGATCGAGCAACGCGAGCGCCAGCGCACCGGCATCGCGTCGCTCAAAGTCAAGTTCAACTCGATTTTTGGTTACTACCTCGAGATCTCGAAGGCCAATCTGCAGCTCGCACCCGCGGACTACGAGCGCAAGCAGACCCTGGTCAATGCGGAGCGCTTTACCACGCCGGAACTCAAGGAGTACGAATCGAAGATTCTCGATGCTCAGGAAAAGATCGTCGAAATCGAGCGCCGGCTTTTTGCCGAGTTGCGTTCGGCGGTGGCGGGAGAAGCTCGCCGCATCCGGCAGACCGCGCTGGCGCTGGCGGAAGTCGATGTGCTTTCCGCCCTGGCCCACATCGCGGCCCTGCGGGACTATTGCCGGCCCCATTTCGACGACTCCGCCGACATCGAAATTGTTGCGGGGCGCCACCCGGTCATCGAGCAACAGGAATTGGCAGCAAGCGGCAGCGGGGGCAGTAATAATAATAGTGACCGCTTCGTTCCCAACGATCTGTACTTGAACTCGAGCACGCACACGATCCTGGTCCTGACCGGCCCCAACATGGGCGGCAAGTCCACCTATTTGAGGCAGGTGGCGCTGACCGTGATCCTGGCCCAGATGGGCTCGTTCGTTCCTGCCCGTTCCGCCCGCCTGGGCCTGGTGGACCGGGTTTTTACCCGCATCGGCGCCAGCGACAACCTGGCGCGCGGGCGCTCGACCTTCATGATCGAGATGACTGAGACCGCGGCCATTCTGCACACTGCGACTCCACGTTCCCTCATTCTGCTCGACGAGGTGGGCCGCGGCACCGCGACCTATGACGGCCTGGCGATTGCATGGGCCGCCGTCGAATATATTCACGCCCGCACCCGGGCCAAAACGCTCTTCGCCACTCACTACTTCGAATTGACCGAACTCGCGGATCAGCTCGCCGGGGTGAAGAACTACCACGTCTCAGTCAAGGAGGCGGGCGGCGGAATCGTGTTCCTGCGCAAAGTCGAACCGGGCGCGGCCGACCGCAGCTATGGCATCGAGGTGGCCAAGCTGGCCGGGCTTCCCCACGAAGTGATTGTGCGGGCGCGCGAAGTGCTGGCCGAACACGAGAACGCCGAACGTCAGCTCACCGGGCATCTTTCACCGGGGGCCACTCCTCCGGCGGCGCAGCTGACCATCTTCACGCCCCTGTCGCAGCCGGTGCTGGAGAAATTGCGCGCCGTGGATTTGAACTGCCTGACGCCGCTCGATGCGCTGAATCTGCTGGCGGAGCTCAAGAAAGAAATTTGACCACGACCGGCCAACTCCTGATCATCGGCTTCGACGGCACCGAAATGTCGACGCGCCTCTCTTCCCTGCTTGCCCGGCTGCAGCCTGCAGGCGTTATTCTTTTTGCGCGTAACATCGTCAGCGGAGAGCAGACCTTTCAGCTGCTCGAGGACTGCCAGGCTTGCGTTTCCACTCCCCTGTTCAAGTGTGTGGACATGGAGGGCGGCCGGGTGGACCGGTTTCGCAGCGTCACCGGCCCCGCGCCTTCTGCCGCCGATGTCTTCGCTACCGGCAACCGCAAGCTCTTCCGCAAACACGGAAAAGTCATCGGCGAATCCTGCCGGGGGCTAGGATTCAATACCGATTTCGCCCCGGTCGTCGATCTTGCCTTCGAGGCCTCGAAGACCGTCATGAGTTCGCGCTCGGTTTCCGCGGACCCAAAACAAGCAGTCGTCTACGCCCGGGAGTTTCTGGCGGGATTGCGTTCGTCCCTCGTGGTCGGCGCGGCCAAGCACTTCCCCGGCCTGGGCGAGGCCAACCTTGATACTCATCATGAGCTGCCATCGGTCGCGAAGTCGTGGAAGAAGCTCTGGGCGGAGGATCTCTACCCTTACCGAATCATGCGCCGGGAATTGCCCATGGTTTTGATTGGGCACGCCAACTATCCGGCCGTGACTCATGACCTGACTCCGGCGTCGCTCTCAAGAAAGTGGATCACGGGCATTTTACGCGGGAAAATCGGCTATCGCGGGCTGGTTGTGTCCGACGACCTGGAAATGGGAGGAGTGCTGAAAGCTGCGCCCATTGAGCGGGCCGCGGTCGAACACGTTCGCGCCGGAGGCGATCTGTGCCTGATCTGCCATATTGAGGAGTATGTGACGCGTTCTTACGAGACCCTGATTCGCGAGGCGGAGAGGGATCGCAAGTTTGCGCGGCGGGTGGAGGAGTCGGTGGCGCGCGTGCTGGCTTTCAAGCGCAAGTCGGCCGCTCTGAAGCGCAAAACACCGGCGCCCGATCCGAAGCGGTTGGAACGGCTGTCGCGGCAGGTAGCGGAGTTCGGGGAGCAGGTGCGGCTGGCGAAAGTGAAGGCGGAGAAGCCATGATCGTGGCCGGCATTATGAGCGGCACGTCTGCGGACGGAATCAACGTGGCCCTGGTCCGCGTCGCGGGGCGCGGCCGCCCCTGCGTCTCCGGATCCAGCGGATTGTCTTTCACGCTTCTCGCCCACGCCGAATATCCTTATCCGAAGAAGGTCCGGCAAGCCGTTCTGCAAGCGATGAACGCGGAGCGAGCCAGGGTGGCCGATCTCGCTCGTCTCAATTTCCTGCTGGCAGAGTTGTACGCGGAAGCGGTGCTGGCGACGCAGCGACGCTTCCGTCTGCAAGCCGAACTGGCCGGTTGTCACGGCCAGACGCTCTATCACCAGGGCGAGGCTGCGCGTTTTCTTGGGCGCCAGCTGGCCGCCACCTGGCAGACGGGAGAGGGCGCCATCCTCGCGGCTCGTCTGGGCGTGCCAGTGGTATCCGATTTTCGCCCGGCCGACATGGCCGCTGGCGGTAAGGGAGCGCCACTGGTTCCCTTCCTCGACTATTTGCTGTATCGCGATCCGCGCGTCGGCCGCATCGTGCAGAATATCGGCGGCATCGCTAATCTCAGCGCCATCCCGGCTGGAGCATCGTCCCGGCATCTGGTGGCTTTTGACACCGGTCCCGGCAACATGGTGATTGACGGCGTGACCGGCCAGCTTTTCGGCAGGCCATTCGATCGCGATGGCCGGATCGCGGCCTCCGGCATGGCCTTGGAGCAGGTGATTACGGCTCTCCTGCACCAGCCATTTTTTCGCCGTCGGCCGCCCAAAACCGCGGGCCGCGAGGAATTCGGCCGAGAGTTTGCGCGGGAGTTCATCAGGCGTTGCGGACGCGTCAGCAAGAAGGACGTGGTCGCTACCGCCACGGCGCTCACCGCGCGCTCGATCGCCGACGCAGTGCGCCATTTTGTGATGCAGCGAGGGAGCTTTGCTGAAATGGTCGTTTCCGGCGGAGGCGCCAAGAATCCCACGCTGATGGCAATGTTAGCCAACCAGCTTCGACCGTTGAACTTGAGGCTTCGCGCGTCGGACGAATTCGGATTGCCCTCTGAGGCCAAGGAGGCAGTCGCATTCGCGCTCCTGGCATTTGAAACCTGGAACCGGAGGCCGTCGAATGTGCCGGCGGCAACCGGGGCCACGCGGCCGGCGATTCTGGGGAAGATTTCGTATGCCTAACCGGGTGCAGGCAAACTGCACATCCCTGGCCTGGATCCGGAGGGCCAGCTCGCCGCCATCGGCGCTCGGGATGACAAGATTTATAAGAGCGCGGCGCGGCCTCCTCACCGGAGCGCTATTGATGACCCTTGTCCTGGCATTGTCCTGCGCCAGCAAGCCCGATCCCGACACTCTGGTGATGATCATCGAGAGCAGCCCCACGAATCTCGATCCCCGGGTGGGATTGGACGCGCAGTCCGAGCGGATTGACGACCTCCTCTTTGATGATCTGCTCACTCGCGATGCCCATCTCAGTGTGGCGCCGGGCCTGGCCGAGCGCTGGGACATTCCTGATCCGCAGACTTACATTTTTCACCTGCACCAGGGGGTAAAGTTTCACGACGGCCGTCCGCTGACTTCTCGCGACGTCAAGTGGACCTATGATTCCCTTCTGCAGGGAAGGATTCGCAGCACCAAGTCGGCGGTTTACCGTCTGGTGGATCGCATCGACGCGCCGGATGACTACACCATAGTTTTTCATTTGAAGGAGCCGTTCGCTACCCTGCTGTGGAATCTTTCAGACGGCGCCATCGGCATCGTGCCCTATGGCAGTGGCGACGAAATCAGCCGCAAACCCATTGGCTCGGGCCCTTTCCGTTTCGTGCGCGCAGAGCAGGACCAGGAAGTTGTGATTGCGCGCAACGACGACTACTGGGGCGAGAAGGCAAAGCTGGGAACGGTTCGCTTCATGGTGGTGCCGGATGCGACCACACGCGCGCTCGAGCTGCGCAAAGGCAGCGCCGACATCGCCATCAACGCCTTCCCCGCGGACATGGTGCTGACTCTGGAGCATGATCCGAAACTTGCCATCCTGCGCGCTCCCGGAACCGTGCTCGCTTATATGGCTTTCAACCTGCGCGATCCGATTCTGAAAGATGCGCGGGTGCGGCAGGCGCTGGCCTACGCCATTGATCGGCGTCCTCTGCTCGAATACCTGCAGCGCGGGTTTGCCCGGCCCGCCGACAGCGTTCTGCCGCCCGAGAGCTGGGCGTATAACGGCGACGTTCCCGCCTACAGCCCCGACCCGGCGCGCGCCGGCCAACTGCTCGAGCAGGCGGGCTTTCCCATGGTGAACGGCGTACGTTTTCACCTGACCATGAAAACCTCGACGGACGAAGGCACCCGCCTCATGGCAGCGGTGCTACAGCAGCAACTGCGGCAGGCAGGGATCGCTCTCGATATTCGTACCTTCGAATTTGCCACCTTCTTCTCCGACGTGACCCACGGCCTCTTCCAGCTTTATTCCCTGCGCTGGATCGGCGGCAACGAAGACCCGGACATCTTCGAATATGTTTTCCATTCGGGAAAATTTCCTCCCAACGGCGCCAATCGCGGATACTTCGCCAACCCGCGTGTGGATGCCCTGATCGACCAGGCGCGCCGCGAACTGGATCAGAACACCCGCAAGCAGCTCTATGCCGAGATTCAACGCGTCCTCGCCGACCAGTTGCCCTACATCAACCTGTGGTACTTCGACAATGTCCTGGTGCATTCGAAGCGGGTGCGCAATCTGGCCTTGAATCCCTCCGGAAACTACGATTTTCTTAAAACCGCAGAACTGGAGAGCCGGTAGTCCGTCATCAGTCGACAGTTTCTCGCGTGTTACCATCGAAACACATCCAACCCTTCATGAATATTCTGTTCATTGGCGACATTTTTGGACGGCCGGGACGAAACATCGTCAAAGACCGCCTGTCCGCTCTGGTGAAAGACCGGGCCATCGACCTGGTCATTGCGAATGGGGAAAACGCCGCGGGCGGCTTTGGGATCACGGGTCCGCTGGCCGAGGACCTGTTCGAGCTGGGAATTGACGTGATCACCACGGGAAATCACATCTGGGACAAGCGAGAGATCATCGACTACTACCAGATGGCGGACGGCAACCAGCACAGCATGGCGCGTCGCCTCTTGCGCCCGGCGAACTATGCTCCGGACTTGCCCGGATGGGGCGTGTATGAGGGCCGCAAGAAAGATGTCCCCTACGCCGTGATCAATCTCCAGGGACGCGTATTCATGGCGGCCAATGACGATCCCTTCCGCGTCGCGGACCAACTGCTGAAGGAGATCAAAGCGAAAGTCATTTTCGTTGACCTGCACGCCGAAGCAACTTCAGAGAAGCAATCGCTGGGATGGTACCTGGACGGGCGGGTCACGGCGCTGGTCGGCACCCACACTCACATTCCCACCGCCGATGAACGGATTTTACCCAGCGGCACCGCCTACATCACCGACGTCGGCATGACTGGACCGTATGAGAGCGTCATCGGCGTGCAGAAAGAACAAATCATCGCGCGTTTTCTCAGTAACATGCCGGCTCGTTTTGAGGCCGCGACCGGAGACGTTCGCCTTTGTGCAGTGGTGGTCGAGTGTGACGAGTTGACTGGACGCGCCCGGAAGATCGAAAGACTGATGCTGAGCTAAAATGCGCTCAGGTTGACACTCCTTAAGCCTTCAACACCTTCTCCAACTCTTTCCGGTTGCGTGCGGGGAGGTATCTTAATCCGGCCTTGGCTAAGGCCACGTACACTTCTCTCGCTCCCGGAATCTTCTTCAATTCCTGCAGGTGCTGGCGCACCACTGCCGCATCGCCGCGCACGATCGGGCCGCTGAACGCGCCGGCCGGGCCCAGTCGGGCATAGTTGGCCAGGGTTTGCCGGACAATCGGAAGCATCTTCTTGCGGGCGCCGGTGGTGGAAATCCCGGCGGCCTGCGCCACTCTTTCGGCAGTGACGAGGAGCGCAATCAGCAGCGGTGAAGTAAATCCACCCCAGGCGTGATAGAGCACCTTCTTGTGCCGCGACATCGAAAACGGCTCCCCGCGCAGATTCCGCACGATGCGGCGGGCCAGACGCACCGCCGCTGCATCTCCTTCAAGGGCAAATGGCACGCCCTCAAGCGCAGGAATGGACCCGTACACAAATGTCATCATGGGATGTATCGAGGCCACCGCCGCGCCTCGCCGCCGCAGGACGCCCAGTTCGTCACTCGCCAGCGCGCCGCTGGAGTGGAACACAGTCTTGCCCTTCCAGTCGGGGCTCCTTGCCAACTGGCGAGCCACGCCACCGATCTCGCGATCGGGCACGCAGATCCAGACCAGACCGGCGCTAAGCGTTGCGCCCAGGGTTGTGGTCTTGGCAGCATGCACCCTCTGAGCCAGGTCACGGGCTTTGCGACGAGAATCCGGACTGCTCCGCGACACGATCTCGCTGAGGCGATAGCCCGCGTGCCGGAGTTCTATCGCCATGGCGGTTCCCAGCCTTCCCGGCCCGACGACGGCGATGCGAGGCTGGCGTGCCATCGCGGCAGGATAGCAGGAGCTTTCCCGAGGCGCCAAAAAACCGTCGGCGAAATCTGATTCGCAAACCCTGCCGTTTTCACAGTGGCTGGAACGTTCATTGACGAGATAGCTTCCGGCCAAGGGACCCGCAGGAGTCCATCGCTTATATTGTTTCCATGCCTACATCGTCCCACAAGAAAGAAAGCCTCAAGAAAGCGCGTGTGCTCTCTTCACGCGAGGTCTATCGCGGTCCGGTCTTCCGGATCACCTCGGATCAGGTCCTGGAGCCGTCCGGAGTCCGCGCGCGGCGCGACATTATTCGGCACTCCGGATCAGTCGTGATCCTGGCCGTCGACGAGAGCCGCTCTGAGCCCCGCGTGCTGCTGGAGCGCCAGTACCGCCACGCTGCCCAGCAGACTCTTTGGGAGCTTCCGGCCGGCCGCATTGACGAGGGGGAGAACGAACAGGCCGCCGCCAAGCGCGAACTGCTGGAGGAAACCGGCTACACGGCGACGCGATGGCGATGCATCTTGCGCTTCTACGCCAGCCCCGGCTTCCTGGCCGAAACCATGAATCTCTACCTGGCACGAGGCCTGCGTCCCGGCGAAGCTCAGCCCGAGGCGGACGAGGTCATCCACGCTCGCCTGACCCCGCTTTCCCGGGCGGTGAGCATGGTGATGAGTGGCGCTATCCGGGACGCGAAGACCATCTGCGGCGTGCTTTGGCTCAACCAGAGCCGGAAACGGTCAAAGCCGCATCGTTAGTGGCTTCCCTGTAACGCAATCGCTTGACAGCCCTGTTCTGCGGCAGCACAATTGCGTCAATTGCAGGGTGCGGGCTCGGACCGAAAGAGTACGGGCCCGAGGGGGCGTACGTGGAACGTATGAAAGGCACGGTGAAGTGGTTTAACAATGCCAAAGGTTATGGGTTCATCGGGCGGGACGATGGCCCCGACGTTTTTGTGCACTACAGCGCGATCACCTCCGAAGGCTACAAGAGCCTGCAAGAGGGCGATCAGGTAGAGTTCGAAATCACTCAGGGACAGAAAGGACCGCAGGCCGCGAACGTCACCAAGGCTTCCTAACGTTCCGGCTCCCTGGCGGCAGCACGGCTTTCAGAACCCTCCCGGCGCGGGCCGGTTCTGCAGAGTCTGGGTCTGCCGCACAGTCCGTCAACATCAGGCTCGTCGTCCGTAGACCAGCCATTTTGTTTTCCGTGGCTTCGGTCGCACCACGCGACTTGGGCTCACCGGTCGCGTTCAACTTCCCCTTCCGCCTCAACTTGTTTAATCTTTACTTCGCATGGACAACAAGGCCCTCGCCGGCATTCTCTATGAAACCGCCGACCTGCTCGAAATCGACGGGCAGGACTCGTTCCGCATCCGCTCCTACCGCAACGCCGCGCAGGCCATCGAAGCCGTGCCGCAACAGATTAGCGAGCTGATCAGCGAGCCCAAGAAAGTTCTGGAGATTCCCGGAATTGGCAAAGGCATGCTGCTCAACCTGCAGGAAATGCTCAAAGACGGCCGCCTGACCGTCCATGCCGATCTACTCAAGAAATACCGTCCCAGCATGCTCGATCTGCTCAAGATCCAGGGACTGGGGCCCAAGACCATCGCCCTGATCTGGAGTGCCTATCAGGTCTGTGACCTTGAGGGCGTAGCCAAGCTGGCCCAGGAAGGCAAGATCCGCGAACTGCCCCGCATGGGCGAGAAGCAAGAGCAGAAAATTCTCAAGGCGATCGAGGACTATCGCCGTATCGCGGGGCGTTTCCTGCTCGATGCTGCAGAACGGGAGGCCGCGAAGATCAGCGACCATCTGCAGGCTTATCCCGGCGTGGACAAAGTTACACCCGCCGGATCCCTGCGCCGGGGACGGGAAACCGTGGGCGACCTCGACATTTTAGTGACGGGCAAGGCTTGTTACTCCGAGGGTGAGCGCCAGAAGCTGATTGAGCACATCATCAAGCTACCCGGGCTCCTGGAGATCATCGCCCGGGGTGACAACAAAGTCAGTTTCCGTCTGCGAGGAGGAATGCAGGTCGATGTCCGCCTGCTTCCGCCCGAATCGTTTGGCGCCGCCATGCAATACTTCACGGGCTCCAAATCGCACAACGTGGCCTTGCGCCAGCGGGCTCTGAAGATGGGTTACACCCTCAGCGAGTACAGCCTGGCGAATATAGATACCGGGAAAGCCGTGGCGGGAAAGACCGAAGAGGAAATTTATGCCAAGCTCAAGCTGGACTATATTCCTCCCGAACTTCGTGAAAATCTCGGCGAAATCGATGCCGCCGCCGATCACACCCTGCCTGCCCTGATTTCTCAGGCCGACCTGCAGGGTGACGTGCACATGCATACCGTCGAAACCGACGGGCGCAACACTATCGAGGAAATGGCCGAAGCCGCTCAGGCCCGCGGCTACAAGTACATGGCCATTACCGACCACTCGAAGAACCTTGCTTTCGCTAACGGCCTCGATGACAAACGCGCCGTCGAGCACATCCAGCGCATTCGCGCGGTCGCTGAGCGGACCGAAAAGATCAAGATTTTCGCGGGCATCGAAGTAGACATCCTGGGCAACGGCACGCTCGATCTTTCCGACTCGGTGCTCGAGCAAATGGATATCGTCATCGCCAGCGTGCATTCTCATTTCAATCAGAGTCCGGCAGAGATGACCGACCGGCTGCTTAAGGCGGTCGACAATCCCAATACTTCCCTGATCGGTCATCCCACCGGCCGCTTGTTGCTCCGCCGCGACGCCTATGGGTTCGACATCGACGCGGTGCTCAAAGCCGCCGCCCAGAAAAAAGTAGCCATGGAGCTGAATGCCTATCCCGACCGGCTCGATCTCTGTGACCGCCATCTGCGACTGGCCAAACAATACGGAGTGAAGATCGCGATCAATACCGACTCCCATCACACTTCCCACATGGAAAAGCTTCGCTTTGGCGTGTTGCAGGCACGCCGCGCCTGGCTTACGAAGGAAGATGTCCTGAACACGCTGCCTGTCCAGAAGTTCGCCAAAGCCATGAAGCACGGGTGGTAGAGTTCGTTTTCACTGACCTGCGGATAAGTGCGCGGCGAAACGGCTGCCGATTGTCTTGCCATCGGCCGGGGAACATTCGCATCGATTCTGACCGCCTTGCATCTATTTGCCCATGGAATTCCGACAGCTTGGCGGTTCTGGTCTCAAAGTCCCGGCCCTCAGTTTTGGCGCCGGGACATTCGGGGGCACCACCGACTTCTTTCGCGCCTGGGGCTCGAGCGACGGTGCCGAAGCCACGCGTTTAATCTCGATCTGCCTGGAGGCCGGGGTCAATTTGTTTGACACGGCCGATGTCTACTCCAGAGGTGTGTCGGAGGAAATTCTCGGCCAGGCGATCGCGGGACGCCGCGCCCAGGTGCTGATTTCCACGAAGGCGACGTTCAAGATGAGTGAGGACCCCAACGATGTGGGCTCCTCGCGGCATCATCTTACCGCCGCCTGCGAAGCCAGCCTGCGCCGCCTGAAAACAGACTACATCGACATTTACCATATGCACGGATTCGACGCGCTGACGCCGGTTGAAGAAGTCCTCAGCACGCTCAACCGGCTGGTCGAGAGCGGGAAGATCCGCTACATCGCCTGCTCGAATTTTTCCGGCTGGCATTTGATGAAGTCCCTGGCGGTTTCGGACTGCTATGGCTGGGCCCGCTACGTCGCCCATCAGGTCTACTATTCGCTCATTGGACGTGACTACGAATGGGAACTCATGCCCCTCGCGGTCGATCAGAAAGTGGGCGCGCTGATTTGGAGTCCTCTGGGCTGGGGCCGTTTGACCGGAAAGATTCGCCGTAACCGGCCCCTGCCCTCCACCAGCCGGCTGCATCAGACCGCGGAGCAGGGTCCGCCGGTCGCCGACGAATACCTCTACCAGGTGGTCGACGCCTTGGACGAAGTCGCCAAGGAAACCGAAAAGAGCGTGGCCCAGGTCGCCTTGAACTGGCTTTTGCAGCGCCCCACGGTTTCCAGCGTCATCATCGGGGCGCGGAACGAAGAGCAGCTGCGCCAGAACCTGGGGGCGACCGGATGGTCTCTGTCTCCCGCCCAGTTGGCGAAGCTGGATCGCGCCAGCGCAGTGCCGCTGGCTTATCCTTACTGGCATCAACGGCAATTTCGCGACCGCAACCCTTTTCCGGTAGCGCTTTAGTCCCGCACGACTGAATCGGCGGGAGCCTGATCCGCGGGAAAAATAGCGCGCCTGCTGGCCAGACCGGATAAAATCGTCCCAGCGGAGGCTCGCGATGCCTGAAGACACGTCGACGCCGTCATCTGGTCCCAGTCCCGAGCCGTCGCAGAATCCTAGCGCCCGCCCGCTCATGAACCTTGGTCCGGGTCCGGGAGTCAACATCGGCGAGGAATTCGGCACCGCGAAACGTAATCTTCCGCCGGCAAAGATTGTGGTCATTGCGCTGGCGGCGGCAGCCATCGTTCTTGGCAGTCTGGCGTTTGTGCAGCGCGCCAAACCGCAGGGTGGGGGCTCGGTGGACAATATTTCCGCCGCCGAAGTTCCGGACCAGAATTCCGTCATGGTGGCAGTGAACGTCACCGTACGCAATGGTGGAGAGAAACCTTTGTGGATCCACACCATCAAAGCCACGCTCAAGACCGGCGACCATGAATTCAGCGACGAAGCCGCTTCGGCGATCGACTTCGATCGTTACTTCCAGGCCTTTCCCGTGCTCAAGGAACACGCGCTGCCCGCCCTGCCGCCTGAAACCAAGATTGCTCCCGGCGCCCAGGCCCAGGGCACGGTTGTGGTCAGTTTTCCCGTGACCAAGGATGGATTCGACAAGCGCCAGTCGCTCAGCGTGGTGATCCAGCCGTATGATCAGCCCTTGCCCCTGGTTCTGACCCGGTAGTTGAATCACGACATGGGGCCCGGGATTTGCGGCCTATTGATGCTTCTTGAGAAATTTTCTGTGGGCCAGGTGAGTTGAAGCAGTGGGCTGGATTTCGTCGTACTTCAGACAACTGATAGACCCATCCACTTCGAGCACCGCCAGTGCGACCTCGGCAAGGCTGGCGATTCCGTGCTCTCGCAGAGCACAGTGCAATGCGTCCATGGTGATGTGTTCGCGAGCCATGTGCAGGGCGATGACCTTGCCATCGTGAACCAGCAAACTCGGCTCGCCTTGCACTAGTTTGCGGAACTTGCGATTCCGGCCAGAGATTTCCGCAACCACGTAGTTGATCAGCAGCAACGTGGCGGCGGCCGTGACTCCGCCCAGGACCGACGTATCGGGACCGGTCATTGCATTCTGCACGGCGTTACTGAGGAGCAACAATAAGGTAAGGTCGAAGGGCGTCATCTGCCCTATTTCACGCTTGCCGGTGAGCCGCACGCCCAGCAGAATGACACCGTAGACTACTGCTGTCCGCACCGCGATCCCAATCAGAACCTGTCCGCCCGGATACATTGGTGCTATTGAGTCGCGGTAACGGGTACCGGCGCATTTTTGGGCGTGCTCAGGTATCCCGTGGCCTTGTTCTTGTCCACGGTCCAGACCACCAGCTCGTACAACATGCGATCACGTCCGCTGTAGAACTGGATCGGCTCGCTGACGTTGCGGTCCTTTTTTTCGATGGTCTTGTCGTCCGAGGTGACGTTCAGGGTAAATTTGCCCTTCTTGGGATCTGTCTTCTTCAGTTGCAGTCCGACGGTGGAGATGGGCTGCGCCTTGGCCCCCTTGATCAACGTGAATTCATAGTAGTTACGATCCCCTTTGTGTTTGAGGATCTCGAGGTCTCCGCGCGTGTTGGCAATCAGACCGCTCTGCACCCCCAGATCGCCGATGGTGCTCTGCAGCTTGGCCTTGGTGGCTTCCAGGTCAGCCTTGGTGGAGGCGACATCGGTCTTCACGCCTCCGACGTCGCTCTTCACGCCCGCCACTTCCCCGCTGACCGCGCTGATCTGCTGCTTCTGCTGCTCGGCCAGGCGCGCTTCCGACGCGCGCTGTTGGCGCATCAGTTCCGCCGATCGATTCGCCAATTCCTTCTTGGTCAAGCCCAGTTGCTGGGCCAGGGTTTCGTCATCCGCCTCCGCCGACTGCATGCGCTTGCTCAGATCAGCAATCTGGGCGCTGCTGGCGGCCTGGTCTTTGCCCATCTTGTCCAGACGCCCACGCAGATCGAAGATGAAATAGAGAGAGCCCGCAACATAGATCACGGCAAGCGCCAGCAGAATCCATTTCCCGACGCTGCTCTCCGGCGCTTCGGGAATTTCACTTACAGCTTGGCCATTTGCCACTTGGCCCTCGTCCGACATAAGGCTCCTCCGCCAGTTGAGATGGGATGGTCAAGTAATTGTTAAGCAAGGCTCAAGGAGTGTCAATTGCAAGCAGGATGCTCGGGCCGGAAGGTGGTCAAGGAGAGCCCAGGTTGGGACTGCCGAAGCGCTCGCACTCCAGGTCGAGCCTGGTGCTATGAGGATCAGTGGCATTATAAATGGTATTATATATGGTATAATGCCAGCATGAATGCCACACTCTCGATCGATAAGGCCGGACGGGTGGTCCTCCCCAAAGCGGTCCGCGATGCCCTGCAGATCGCGCCGGGCGACTCTTTGGAACTGGAAAGCTCGGAGGACCAAATCATCCTGCGGCCCGCGCGCGGCACCGGACGCATCTACAAGAAGGATGGAATGTGGATTTTCCACTCGGGCGCGCCCCTGTCCCCGAACGTTGTCGACGAAACAATCCGCCGCGTCCGCCGAGAACGTGAACGGGCCATACTGGGAAAGCCGCGGTGAGATACTTCTTCGATACCTCGGTTTTGGTGCCGGCCTTCCTGGATGAACACGTCCATCATGAAGCCAGCCGGGTGGCCTATCTAAAGGCTGACAAGCGGTACGACTGTTGCGCCGCTCACAGCCTGGCCGAGGTTTACTCGACCCTCACTCGTTTGCCGGGAAATCAACGGGCAACTACGGATCAGGCGATGCTCTTTCTGGAAAACATGAGTGAGAAACTCACTTTCATCGCACTGAACGCCGACGAGTACTGGTCGGCGATCGCGGCGGCAGCCGAATCAGGCGTTTGCGGTGGTATGACCTACGATGCATTGCTGGCGCGATGCGCACTCAAAGCTCGGGCGGAGACCATCTACACATGGAACCTGGAGCATTTTCAAAGACTCGGCCCTAAGGTCGCGAAGCTGGTCCGGACGCCCTGATCAAAGAGGTCCCTCAATTCCCCACGCTCTACGCGCCTGCTACAACTTCACCTTCCTCAGCCGCAGCGAATTCGTAATCACCGAAACCGAACTGAAGCTCATGGCGGCGGCCGCAAGAATCGGGCTCAGCAGAAGACCGAAGAATGGATACAGTACGCCCGCTGCCACCGGCACGCCCAGCGAATTGTAGAGGAACGCAAAAAACAGATTCTGCCGGATGTTCCGCAGGGTCGCCTGGCTCAGCTTCCGTGCCCGGACAATGCCTACCAGATCACCCTTCACCAGGATGATGCCGCCGCTTTCCATCGCGATGTCTGTGCCCGTTCCCATGGTGATGCCCACATCGGCTTGCGCCAGGGCCGGCGCGTCGTTGACGCCGTCACCCGCCATGGCCACGATGCGGCCCTGTTTCTGCAGCCGCTGGACCACTTCGGCTTTCTTTTCCGGCAAAACTTCCGCTTCGAATTCTTCGATGCCCAGGATTCGGGCTACCGCCTCCGCGGTGGTGCGACTGTCGCCCGTAAGCATCACCAACCGCAATCCTTCGGCTTTGAGATCGCGCAAGGCTTGTGCTGTGGAGGCCTTAACCGGATCAGCGATGCCGATCAATCCCGCCGCCTGGCCATCCACTGCGGCCAGGATCACGGTCTGTCCGTCGCGCCGCAGCGCTTGCGCCTTCTGCACCAGCCCTGCCGCGGGAATTCCGTTCTCCTCCAAAAGCTGTTCGTTTCCGACCAGAACCTGCCGGCCCTCTACCCGGGCCCTGATTCCCCGACCGGTGAGAGACTGGAACTCACTCTCGCTCCCCAAAGCCAGGCCACGGTCTTTGCCGGCCTCCATCACCGCCGCCCCGAGCGGGTGCTCGCTGCCCTGCTCTGCACTGGCGACCAGGCGCAACAATTCGCTTTCCTCCCGGCCCGGGACGGTGACCACAGACAGCACCCGCGGTTTGCCTTCAGTCAGCGTGCCGGTCTTGTCGAACACCAGCGTGTCCACTTTCTCGAGTAGTTCGAGCGCCTCGGCGTTCTTGATCAGCACGCCGGCATGAGCCCCGCGTCCGGTCCCTACCATGATCGCAATCGGCGTTGCCAGACCCAAAGCGCATGGACAGGCGATGATGAGCACGGCCACTGCGTTGACCAACGCGTGCGCCAGACGAGGCTCGGAGCCGAAGAAGCTCCATATCACAAAGGTCAGGATCGCAATCGCGATCACTGCCGGAACAAACCAGGCTGAAACCCGATCCGCCAGCCGTTGAATAGGCGCCCGGCTACGCTGTGCCTGGCTGACCATGCGCACAATTTGCGCCAGCAGGGTCTCGCTCCCGACTCGCTCCGCCCGTATAACCAGCGACCCTGTCCCGTTCACCGTGGCCCCAATCACCCGGCTGCCCGGTCCCTTGCTGACGGGGATGGACTCACCTGTGATCATCGACTCATCGATCCCGCTGCTACCCTCGAGCACTGTGCCGTCCACCGGAATCTTTTCGCCCGGACGCACCCGCAGCCGGTCGCCCGGTTTGACCAGATCGAGTGGAATGTCTTCTTCCCCGCCCTCGCGCAGTACCCGGGCCATCTTCGGAGACAGATCGAGCAGCGCGCGAATGGCGGCGCCGGTACGGCTGCGGGCCCGTAGCTCCAGCACCTGACCCAGCAGCACCAGTGTGGTGATCGCAGCCGCGGCCTCGAAATAAACCGGCGGCCCGGCGCCCATCTCAACGAACGAAGCGGGAAAAAGGCCTGGGAAAAGCGTAGCTACGACGCTGTAGAGATAAGCGGCGCCCGTTCCCAGCGCGATCAGCGTGAACATGTTGGTCGAACGGTTCACGATCGAGGTCCAGCCGCGCTGAAAAAAAGGCCACCCACCCCACAGCACGACCGGAGTGGCCAACAGCAGTTCGATCCACGGCAGCGTGTGAACCGGAAACCATCGCTGCACCGGCATGCCGGGCAGCATGTCCGCCATGGCCAGCGCGTACAACGGAGCGGTCAACGCGAGGCTAATCCAGAAACGGCGTGTCATCTCCCGCAGTTCAGGATTGTCTTCTTCCTGTGCAGTAACGGTGCGCGGCTCGAGCGCCATGCCGCAAATCGGACAACTCCCCGGTTCCGGCCGCACAATTTCCGGGTGCATCGGGCAGGTGTACTCCACCCGACTCGGAGCCAGCGGCATCTCCGATTCGAGCGCCATCCCGCATCGGCGACAAGCACCGGGCGCGAGCGCTCGCACCTCAGGGCACATCGGACACACATACGCGTTTCTTGCCGAGGACGTCTTCGGCCCCACGGCAGTGAGTGTCGCCGGTGCGGACGCGGCCGGAGCGATGCCGGGACTGATGCTGACAATCTGCGCGCTTCCGCCAGATCTCGGACGTGATCCCAAATAGTTTTCGGGATTGCCGCGGAATTTTTCCAGGCAGGGGCCGCAACAGAAGTAGTACTCTTTTCCCGCGTGCTCGAGCTTATGCTTTGCGGTCGCGGGATCTACGGTCATTCCGCATACCGGATCCCTCGCAACGGTTGCGGATTGGGTAGACCGATCCATGAGGACGATGGCCGGCGAGGATCGCTGGCCCGTTCATATTAGATTCATCCGCTTCTTCCGTCGATTGTTGTATCTTCTGAGCGAAGGCAGGGTTACATGACGCAACTGGAAGTGGCTTACCGCTATATCACGCCCCCGGGCGAGGCTTGCCTGCGCGCGATCCACAGCCTGCGGGAGGTCTACGGCATTCGTCGGATTACGTTCAACGAGCACGAACGCACGATTCACCTTGAGTTTGACGCTTCCCGGTTCAAGGAGCCGGTGGTCGCTAGCCTGTTGCGGCAAACCGGCCTGGACCTTGAGGAACGGCTGATTCTAGCCTGATCACTTTGCTGATAGATGAGAGGGAGCGAAACGGAGGGAGGGGGAGGGCTCCGACGGAGAAGAATGCAAGGGGCGCCCAAGAAAACCTCTGGCCGAAGTTTTTTCTCTGGAGCGCCCCGTTGCGCGCCACTTCGTCTGCGATAGGCAAAGCACCCCCGCTGCCATTTCCAAGTGGCTGAAAACAATGGAGCGAAAAATCCATGATCGGGTAGGAATTGCCAGTTCGGGAGAAAGATTTACGTTGGTTACCAGTAGGGGCACGAGCCATGCCGAATCCCTGTGGAAATCCTTGAAAACCCGCGATCATGGCCGGATTTGACGCTTCCGGCACCCAGGAGAGACTAACCCGGTGCGAACCGACACAAGGACAATTCTGCTCTGGTTTTCGCTCGGCCTTGCCGTCGCGCCGGTACTCGTGCCGCATTGCCTCGCACAGGAACCTTTACCGGGAGTCAGGTACGACCAGCCTTGGCGGCCGCAGTACCATTTCACCCCGCCCCAGAACTTCATGAACGACCCGAACGGAACCGTCTTTTACAAGGGCGAGTATCACCTGTTTTATCAATACAACCCCGAAGGCAATGTGTGGGGACACATGAGCTGGGGGCATGCCGTCAGCACCGACATGGTGCACTGGCAGAATCTGCCGGTCGCGTTGCACGAAGTTCCGGGCGAGTACATGGTGTATTCCGGAAGCGCTGTAGTCGACTGGAACAACACCAGCGGCCTGTGCCAGAACCCCGATCCACAAGACCCCTCCTGCCTGGTCGCCATCTACACCGCGGCGTACAAGGACCGCCAGAAACAGCACTTCGCTTTCAGCAACGACCGCGGCCGAACCTGGACCAACTACTCCGGCAATCCGGTGGCCGACCTCGACGCCCCCGACTTCCGCGATCCCAACGTCCTCTGGTACGAGCCTCAACACAAGTGGGTGATGGTCGCGGTGCTGGCTGATGAAAGAACACTGGTCATCCTGGACTCGCCCGATCTCAAACACTGGACCAGGCGCTCTATGTTCGGTCCGGCGGGAGATACGGCGGGGCAGTGGGAGTGTCCCGACCTGATCGAGCTTCCTATCGAGGGCGCAAACGACAAGAAATGGGTGCTGATCATCAATCGCAACCCAGGAGCGCCTGCGGGCGGAACCGGGGTGCGCTACCTGATCGGCAAGTTCGACGGCGCGGCCTTCACCAGCGACGTGCCCGATGCTTCCGCGCTATGGGCCGATTGGGGCAAGGACTTCTATGCCACGAACACTTGGAATGACATGCCGTCAACGGATGGGCGGCGGGTGTGGATCGGGTGGTTCAGCAACTGGCAGTATGCCAATATCGAGCCGACGGTGCTCTGGCGTGGAGCCCAATCCGTTCCGCGAACCTTGACCCTGCGCCGTTACGCGGATGGACTGCGCCTGGTGCAGAAACCGATTCGGGAGCTGGAGAACCTGAGGCGTGAGAAGCTCCGCATCGTGAATGCGAGCGTAGCGGAGGCCAATCGAAAAATTCGCGAGGCCGGAGTAAGAGGCGAGACCTACGAGTTCGAGGCCGAGTTGCAGTCCGGGCGAGCTCCCGAGCAAACCGAGGAGATTGGCTTCCGCTTGCGCAAGGGGAAAGATGCCGAGACCCTGGTGGGTTTCGACGCCGTCCATCGCGAGGTCTTCGTAGATCGGACCCGCTCAGGAGAAGTCGCTTTCAGCAAGGACTTTCCCGGACATCACGCTGCTGCTCTGGAGAACAATGCCGGCGTTAAACTGCATGTGTTCGTCGACCGCTCCAGCGTCGAGGTGTTTGCCAACGACGGCGAGCGCTTGCTTTCCGAGCGCATCTATCCTCCGCCCGGGAGCGATGGCATCGAGCTTTACACCAAGGGGGCCGGCGGGAAGGTCGTCTCCTTCACGATGTGGGAATTAGATTCGATTTGGAAGTAATAGTTGAAAACTTGAAGGCTCAGCCGTTGCATTGACTTACCCGCGCTCTCACCCTAAGATTTCCACCGGGGACGGAGTCCCTCTCAACTGCTAGGCCAAACCATCTCGCACTACCGTATCGTGGAGAAGCTCGGCGGCGGCGGGATGGGTGTGGTCTACAAGGCAGAAGACACTTCGCTCGGCCGCTTTGTCGCGCTCAAGTTTCTCCCCGAAGATGTCGCGCAGGACCTGCAGACATTAGAGCGCTTCCGCCGTGAAGCTCGAGCGGCTTCGGCTCTGAACCACCCAAACATCTGCACCATATACGAAATTTCGAACCACGATGGTCAGTGGTTCATCGCCATGGAGTATCTGGATGGCGTGACCCTGAAGCACTCCATCGCGAACCGGCCCATGGAGCTGGAAACGCTGCTCTCGCTGGGCATCGAGGTGGCTGACGCTTTGGATGCCGCGCACACCGAGGGCATCGTCCATCGCGACATCAAGCCCGCCAACATCTTTGTTACGAAGCGTGGCCACGCCAAGATTCTGGACTTCGGATTGGCGAAGATGACGGCCAGCGCGGCGAAACCGGTGTCGGACGCAACCGAAACCGGAACCGTGGAACCGCACCTGACCAGCCCAGGCTCGGCGGTAGGCACGGTGGCTTACATGTCGCCCGAGCAGGCGCGCGCCAAAGAATTGGACACACGGACGGATCTGTTCTCGTTCGGATCGGTCCTGTATGAAATGGCCACAGGCGCGTTGCCTTTCCGGGGAGACAGCACCGCAACCATTTTCGAGGCCATCCTGAACCGCCCTCCGGTGGCCCCGGTGCGGTTGAATCCTGACCTGCCGGCGGACTTCGAGCGCATCGTTAATAAGGCTCTGGAAAAAGACCGCAATCTGCGCTACCAGCACGCCTCGGACATGAGGACAGATTTGCAGCGGCTGAAGCGAGACACCGACTCCAGCCGGAGCTCGGCTGCCGCGGTGGAACAAGTCGCGCCGGTCACGGGACAGATGCCGGCCATAGGGACAACTTCAACAGTAGCAGCGGGCAGTTCCAGCGCCTCCCAGATTCCACCTTCGGGGTCCGCGGTGGCGCCCGCCCCTGCTCCGGGCAAGCGGCGCTGGGTCGCTGGCTTAGTGGTGGGCCTGGCGCTGCTGCTGGCTGGGGTCGCCGCTTTTCTCTATCGCACCCGAACCAGCAGCCGGGAAATCTCTTCGGTGGCAGTACTGCCGTTCGTGAATGCTAGTAACGATCCCAACAGCGAGTACCTCAGCGACGGTCTTACCGAAAGCCTGATCAACAACCTTTCCCAGATTCCCAATCTCGCCGTGATGTCCCGCTCCTCCGTATTTCACTACAAGGGACGGGACGTTGATCCTCAAGCAGTGGCCAAAGATCTGAAAGTCGAGGGTGTAATCACGGGACGGATCGTGCAACACGGAGATCAACTCATCATCAGCGCGGAACTCATCGACGCCCGCACCAATCACAATCTCTGGGGTGATCAGTACGATCGGAAGCTCTCCGACGTCTTGTCGGTACAGGAAGACATCACACGCGCAATCTCGTCGAAGCTGCGGGAGAGATTGTCCGGCGAAGTCCAGAAGCAGGTGGCAAAGGGCGGCACCAACGATCCCGAGGCCTATCAGCTCTATCTCAAGGGCCGCTACTACTGGGGAAAGCGAACTCCGGACTCCCTGGACAAGGCTAAAGACTACTTCAATCAGGCCATTGGAAAAGACCCTCATTACGCGCTGGCCTACGTGGGACTGGCGGATTACTACTATGTTCTGGCCGACTATGCCCCAGTGTCAGCAGCTGAGGTTGCGCCCAAGGCCCGCGCCGCGGCCCAAAAGGCGCTGGCCATCGACGACACCCTCTCGGAGGCCCACGCGGTGCTGGGTGGTTCCGAGCAGAACCTATGGGAATGGGATGCCGCCGAACGGGAATTCCGGCACGCTCTGGAACTGGACCCCAACAATGGCAGCGCCCACCAGTGGTACGGCTTGTTTTTGTCGGCTACTCTGGGACGCCACGAGGAAGCGTTGGCCCAGTTCAAGCGCGCCCTTGAAGCAGACCCCCTGAACCTGACGTTCAACACCAATCTCGCCAGCGGTTACGCCAACGCGCGCCAGTATGATCTGGCTTTGGAGCAATTCAAGAAAACGATCGACATGGATCCGAATTATGCCAGCGCGCACGACAACCTCGGCGGCGCCTATTTCGACATGGGCAAGTATGATTTGTGGCTGGAGGAATGGAAGAAGGCATCGACTTTGTATCCTGATCCTGAACAGTTGGCGATCAATGAGGAAACTGCCCGGGTCTACGCCAAATCCGGAAGTCGGGCCGCAATAAGCCGCATGACGGAACTGACCAAGCAGTTAGCTCAGCGGCGCTATGTCGATCCGGGCTGGATTGCCTATAACTATGCCGAGCTCGGCGACAAGGACCAGACCTTCTACTGGCTGGAGAAAGCGTACTCCGCGAAGGCAGAAAGCCTGCAGTACATCAAGACCGCCAAAGCGTTGGATCCTTTTCGCTCCGATCCCCGTTATATCGACCTGCAGAAACGCATGGGCCTGCCACAGTAACATTATTGTTCACTTCTGGGATTGGCACCGCCCCCTCCAAACACAAAAGGCCGGGAAAGAAGGGTGCGCCCTTCCTTTCCCAGCCCCATTTTCTTCCAACCTCCCCCGAGTCTGGAAGAAAATCCCTGACGATTAGGGTCAGTCGCAAAGGGTATGCCACAAAGGTGGTGGTTACCCTCCTAGAAAAGATGGGGCCGAGCGAGATTACTGACTGCGGTTACTGAGAAAAACTTTGCGGCTTTAGATCTGGAAGTGCCCTCGCCTTTTCCGCGGCGAGGAGGCCAGGACAAATAATTTGTGAGTACGACTCTCCCACCTTTCGCAAAAAGCATGAAAGATGGGGCACCCGGCTGGAGCGCACTCTGGAGTGATGCGGATTGTCTTCACAAGTTCTGCCCCAACCATTGCGGGAATAGCAATTAGCAATGGGCATTTGGATAAGAGCCAATTGCTAAGTGCGAATTGCCGGTGGTTGGGGGCGCCCCACCCTTGGCGTTTTTACGAAGGGTGGGGCAGCGCCCGAGGCCTTAGTTCGCCGGTATGAAACTGAAACTCCGCACAAACATATAGCGCGTGATGTTGGTGGTGGCCAGCCCGCCCCAGCCCGTACTGTTCGTCCCCCAATGGTTGATCATTGCGTACGCCGGGGTTTGGGGAACTACGCCAGTATGCGTGGACACCAGCACGCCATCAATGTAGAAGTTGATTGAAGTTTTCCTCCACACACACTTGTAAGAGTGAAAGCCTTGCTCAGGTGCGAAGGGCGCTTGCGTCGAGGTCGATTGTTTCTTCGACAGGCCCGCCCAGCTTGTCCACCAGACCGTGCCGGGGTTCTGTCCTTCAATCTCCGGGCTGTCGATCTCTGTCTGTGAGTTGTTGATAAAAATGAAGCCGGAGCTGATCTGGCCGGAGACGGTGTAGCCGGATCCCGTGGGCGTGCTGGAAGTCGAAGCCGCGCGCATGACCCACTCATAGGTTCCGAAGCCGAGCGCATTTTTGGATTGCAGCTCGCCGCCAACCGAGGCGATCCCGCCGCTCGAGTTGTAGGTCTGCGTGACTTTGATGCGCAGCATCCCGGTGGAGAAGTCGAGATACGAAGGAACGAACGTGCCTCCGCCCGGAGCGCCCCAGTTGGAGGGGATCCATTTAGAAGTGTCGAGCGAACCCTTCGAAAAGTCATCGTAGAAGGTTGCGCCGGCTGGAGCTCCCGACCCGCCGCCCGTGCCTGAAGTGTAGGTGAAGCCGCCACTCAAAGCGCCCGCCTGGTTATCCGTATTCTTCACAACTACGTCGGCCGCTCCCGCGGCGTGCGCCGGAGTTTTCGCCGTAATCGACGTGCTGCTCACCACGGTCACGCTCGTCGCCGCCGTGCCGCCGATCGTCACCGCTGCTCCCGACAGGAAACCTGTACCCGTGACGGTCACCGCCGTGCCGCCATTTGCTGTACCGGTATTCGGCGAGATCGCACTTACCCTCGGCGCCGGATTACCCGAACCTCCGCTGGTTCCGCTGGCACGGAAGGCAACCATCTGCATCACCCAACTACCCGAACTGTTGGGCGCTGTCGCATTGTAGCTTCCTGTAGTGCTGACCGTCTTGTCTTCCGCGATGTCCGCGTCCGGGCTGGTTATGATCCGCGAAATAAATCCCGATCCCGCCGCTTTAAACGTCGCGATGGTCATCCCCGCCCCGAAGATCAAGTCGTTGGCTGACGTGGTGGTGGCCGCACCACTGCTAGCGCTCGTCCCGCTGCCCGCCGCTCCCGCCCACACATCCAGCGGATTCGCAGGGTCCAGTCCGCTATACTCCAGCACCCGGACATCCACATACACGGCCGCCTGGCTAAACCTTGCGGTTACCGTGTTATTGCCCGCCTTGATGCCCGTAGCGTAGTAGATCGACTGTCTCAACCCCGTCCCAGTCGTCGGTCCAATCGCCAGCACATAGTTGTTCCCCAGGCTGTCGCTCACCATACTCACCGTCGACGTCGTGTCGTTCCACCCCACCACCACCACGTTCAGGTTCCCCGCCGTCTGCGCCAGTGGATAGGTCACTGCCACCGACCCGCTCGGCGTCTGCGGGGTCGCCGACTTCACTTGCACAAAGGTCGGCCCGCTGGCAAGCAAGGTAGTGTTGGCGAGCAAAAGAGTTGCAAAGACTAAAACGATCACCCTCATCATAGGAAAAATCTCTCTCTTGTACAGGGATGGGGACTGGCGAACCAATCCCTTCTTGGCCAGAGGGACAGCGGGGCCTTTAGGAGCGCTTCAAATTTCCAATTGCTGAGTTCTTGAGCACTTACGCTCAGCGTGCCAGTTCGATACTCAGCGGCTTGTCTGCCCGAAAGAACGCCACAGGTGGACTGCTCCGCTCGTTATTTCCTATGATGAAAGCCTAACCCCACGTCCATAACGCAGCAGGACGTGACTGAACTGGAACCCGAGGCGGTTGCTGCAAACAGTGTTTCCCGAGTTCATAAAACGAACTCGGACAGAACCAATTGGTTTCGATGAAGTAGCGGCCCGGGAATACTAGCAAAAACTGAGGTAAAAGTTTTCCACAGGCAGTCCCAAAACGGGCCACGGGTGGGCGATTTGGGGGCTTGACAGTCTCCGCCACACCTTTGGGCCTCAGCCAAGGCTCGATAGACCAGCATTGACAGCGCACGACCTCACCATTCTAGGAACTGAATAGCGCTGTCTAGCTGCAAGCACGACATCTTGGCTAACTACGGATTGTTCTTGTGAAACACTTTCCGGCGAATGTCAGGCCAGAACTCTTTCATCAGGTTGGATACGCCGTCCCACATGTCCAGCATTCCCAAGGTGCCCAGGTTGCGCCCCAGGGTGCGATCTTCGGGTGCGTGGTAAACATTGGAGAGGGCCGCCGCCGCAGCATTACCGATATTCTCCGAGTAGTTGAACCGGTTGTGTCCTGAATCCGTGCGTGCGATGAACAATCGGCCCAAGGAATAGACGGTGCGGTGAGCAACGGTGCCTTTCCCCAACTGGTAGTAACGCGGGTCTTCACGGAGCAGGCTGGGGAAAATAGCAGTGGTCATATAAGTGCCAATTCCATTGTCGGCGAAGGACGCTCCGTAGCGTTGCGCGTACGCTCCCCAGCCCTGTCCCCAGGATTTCGGAGAATTGTTTGCCTGGTCGATGGCCGCGAGACCACCGATAAAGGGAAAGGTGAAATAGTCGAGAACTCCAGCAGTTGCTAGCCTGAACTTCTGTCCCGTTGAGATCGGCGGAGCCTTTCCGGCGTTTTCTACCGTCCCATAGTTGGGCATCACTTCCAGTATCCGATCGTTCACCGTTCCGGTTTCTCGCTCCAGCTTGGTCTTGCCCTGGGGTTCTCCCGGTTTATTCTTGTTGTCTTGATCAGTCGTGCTGTCCGGCTTTTTTTGTGTTTGCTGGTCGGATGGCGCGGGTGGTTGTTGCGCGAAAATCGGGGATGCCAAGATCAAGCTCGAAAGAAGGACTAGGAAGAGTAACCCTGACTTGTTTGGTTTGAACATTCGACAGTCTTATCCGGTGCTTCCAGTGTACCGCAACTGATCACCAGACGCAGAGGCATCCCCATTTTCGATAGGGCAGAGAAAAAATGGAGGGCGAGATGCCGGGTGCCCCATCTGTCGCGTTGTTGCGAAAGGTGGGAGAAATGGAGGGGGGAGAAGAATGGTGCGCCCTGAGAGATTCGAACTCCCGACCTTCCAGGCGAAGTTACTTCGCGCCGAAGACCAGAAAGTAATCCATTCCGTCCTTGACGAAATCGTATTGATTGAGCAGTCGATAGCCCGCCTGGTTCGCTTCCTGGATCACAACCTCTCGGACCACTCCATGATTTTCGCCGTTTCCGTTGCGGTCGATGACTCCTACGCGGGCCCCTGCGGCCAGACACGACCTCAAGTTTCGCATGAGGGTAATGGGCTGGGCGACTTCGTGATAGGTCTTCAGGAGAAGCACGGCGTCAACTTTCACGGGCAGCATCGGATCATCGGGCTTGCCCAGGATCGGTCTGACATTGTGCAGGTTCTCTTTCCCGACTCGGTCCTCAATGTAGCGAATAGCATCCGGGTTGATGTCGACGGCGTACACAGTTCCCGCATCGCCCACACGTCTTGCTGCCCGGACGGTGAACCATCCTGATCCGGCCCCGATGTCGGCAACGGCCTTGCCGGAAGCGACACCGAGAATGTCCATGACACGATTGATCTGGAGTCGTTCGTCTCGACCAGGAGAATCAAAAATCGAAAGGTCGCCGGTATAGGGTGTACTGGCCTTGCGGGTCGTAGTCTGCTGAGCAGAGCCGGTTTGCCCGAGGGTAGTTAGACCGGGGAATTGCAAAAGCAGAACAGCAACCAGCGCGAAGCGCTTCGCCATGATGCACTCGATTCTAATGCAACGCCATGGTCAGGGCTCGTCCGAGGGCCGGGTGCCCCATCTGTCGCGTTTTTGCGAAAGGTAGGAGAAATGGACGATGGGATAAAAGCGCGGGATAAGAATGGTGCGCCCTGAGAGATTCGAACTCCCGACCTTCTGGTTCGTAGCCAGACGCTCTATCCAACTGAGCTAAGGGCGCGATGAAGACGAGAAAGAAATTATATCAGGGCCGGCCCGCGCGTCATCCTCGGTGCGGAACGCAGTTCGGATTTCGAGAGCGGAGTGTTTTCCGTTCACCCAGTGGTGTAGCAACGTGATCCCGGAGAAACATGCCGCCGATCGGAGCGCGACTGTGTTCACGGAGACCGGCAGTTCTCTCACCCGCATTCCGAGCCGGCTCGGACCTGCGGACCGCACAGCCAACGTGTAAACAGCGAACATGTAAGAAACCTGCTTTCCGGCGCTGGGCCTTGTGGTCGCGAGCCCGCAACCGCCTCTGATGCCGGCCCGGAATGACCAAGCTCTGTTCCATCCAGATGCAACTCTTTGCGTTGTCCCCGGACGGAGGCTAACTCATTCTGCTGCAAGCTGTTTCCTGGTAACCAGTTACGTTCGTCCCCATCTGGCAACAAAGCTGCCGGTTCATAGCGGACACCCTCCCCCAGTTTTCCTTTTTTCATGCGCGTTCTTCTGGCGTTTGATAACGGCCGGGGCATCGTCTACGCCCGACCCTCGGGCTGGCAGCGGGTCTATCTGTTGTGGACCTTTCGCAACTTCCGCAGCTTGCCGCAGAAGCTTCTGAATCCCAGACAGCAGGATCTGGTGGCAGCGCTCTACCGCACTTCGGCTATCGAGCGCAGCCGGGAATTTGACGACGGCGTGATTGGCACGGTGGAGGAATTTCGCCTGCAGCCCTCCGCGCCTGGTTGCGATGCCCATGGGCGTCTGGTACTGAACCCGGCTGAGAAGAATCTGACCGTCGCCCACTGTCTCAAGTTTGACGAGCCGGGAGAGCCGTCTTACACGCAGCCGGCTTTTTCCCGAATGAGCCTGCGGATTGGAGCCGGGGCGCTATTAGTTTTAGTTGCGGCTTTCGCCTGGTATCAGATGCGAGCTCAGCTTGCTTTTACGGCCGGCACAACCACGGCCGGCGGAATCGATGTCCGCGCAATTGATGCGGCGGCGACTCCGCACGCGGCCGATGCCGGAAATGCACGGGCGGAGAGTACGGCTTCGCCGAAGGTCGAGTCTCCAGCGGCTCCGCTTCCCCGCCCCGTCGCCATCCAGGCGGCGAATGCGCAAGCCTCCACGCTGGCCTCGCTCGAGCGATCTCCTGCGCCGGTACGACTTTCCGCCTGGGCCAGAGCTTCTTCTTTGGTATCCGGAGAGGCGACGCGCGCTATCATTCCAGCTCCGGCAGATCAGCCTCGCATGCTGATCTCAGGTCCGCCCCGGAAGATGGTGTACCCGGTCTGTCCGGCCACGGACGTACGCGGCAAGGTTTCGCTGCGAGCGGTGATTGATCACAACGGCGGGGTGAGTCAGGTTCAAGTGCTAACGGGCAGCCACGTGCTGGCTGCCGCTGCGATCGCGGCGGTCCGGCAATGGTCCTACGCGCCCTCTTCTCAAGATATTCCGACGGGGGAACGCGAAACCAATATCACGGTGGCGTTCATATCGAATGAAGTGGTGGCCGTCAGTTTTCCCAACCCGGCTGCGCTGAACGTTCGTCAGATCACCACGAACGCAGCGCCGCGCTAGAACTCAGCCGTGCGCTCACCCAGCAGCCAGACGTGACAGCTCTTGTGCATCAGTCCCGGTTCGAAACCTGCCAGCACCGTCCGGGTCAATTTGAATCCGCTGCGCCGCAGCACCTCAGTCCACTTGGTCACAGTCTTGAATTCGAACGGCATGTTCATTTCGGGGAGGCCTTGGGCAATCGCGTTGGCGAAAAAGTCGATCAGCGCCAGCGCCTGTTGCTGTCGGTCGAGGGTCATGCTGACGAAAGTGCGCAGCAGGGGTTGCGCCTGCAGAGTCTCGGCCAGCCCCTCCATGTCGTTCGGCAAGCCGTAGGTGTCCTCCTTGATCAGCACCTGCCTGGCAATCGCGCGCAAGCGGCGGATTACGACGGACAAATTTTCCGGATCGATGTGATGTAGAACGGCGAGCACCATGGCCACATCCACACTGTCGTCCGGGTAGGGAATATCGGTGGCCGATGCCATTTGCACAAAGGGCAGACCTCGGGCCTCCTCGTAGCGATAATCCAGCACGTCGGTGGTGAAGACCTTGTACCCTCCCTTCGACAGCCTTGCCGCCAGGTAGCCGCTGCCGCAACCGTAGTCCAGCACTTTCTTTCCCGGCAGCAGTTGCTGTAGGCGGCGAAAGTCGGTCTCGGGTTTGGCCAAGGTTTTGTATTGGTGATAGATGCGATTGAACCAGAACGAAGGGTCTTGCTTGCGGAAAGTATGCTCCAGCAGCGCAGACGTCACTTGCACCAGCCCGGCCGGGTTCACTCCCGCCTGGCTTTTTGCCAGCCGGCTGAATGCGTCGTCGACCAGGGCGCAGGCTTGCTCGCCTTCGGTCAGGAAGCATTCCCGATAGCCTGCTTTGACCGAGGCGCTGACAAACTCGACCACCTCCGCATTTCGCAGAGCGCGGCCGACGGTGTGGAGTGCCTGGTCCGGAATCATTACTGGCCGCTGAGCGCCTCAAGAGCTCAAGAGAATGAGACGCATTTTACGATATCGGATGCGGCCCGCCCCGGTTGGATATAATGAGGGCATTCTCGCCGGACCCTTCCTGCCGGCAGGAGGCATTGTGCCGCTTTCGTTGGATACGCGCGGTGTCGGGGATGTCACCATTGTCCGCTGCAGCGGGCGCATCGTCGCCGGTGGTGAAGCCGAAGAGTTGCGCAAACATGTCACCGACCTCCTGCGCGACCGGCGCGACATCGTGCTGCATCTCGGCGATGTCGTTTTCATTGACAGCAGTGGCCTGGGAACGATCGTGCGATTGCTGACCAGCACGCGCAACGCCCGTGGCGACATGAAATTGTGCAACCTGCCGCCGTCCGTTCTTCACGTTTTGAACATCACCAGCATGATCAAATTGTTCGAGACCCATGCTTCGGAGGAGGATGCGGTGCTGGCCTTTTACCAGCGGCGGCCGGCGCCCGCTGTGGTTCCTTCAGCCGGGCTCACCATTCTGTGTGTTGACCAGTCCACGGATGTGCTCGCCTACCTGCGGGAACTGCTGCGCCGCGCCGGCTACAACGTCCTCACCAGCAACAACCTTCATGACTCGCTGATCCTGCTGAAGGCCGCCCGTCCTCATCTGACCGTGCGCGGGCCCAACCTGAAAGCAGCGCCCGGAACCGAACAGGCTTTCCATGCACACTGCGCGGGCTCGCCGGTGGTGGAGCTGGGAAGCGAATTCTCCACCCTGGACGCCGGTCAGGCGGCATCCGATCTTCTGGAAAAAATCCGGGTGCTGGGCAGCCAGGGACCGTCGCGTTCGGCGTCGTAGTCAGACCTACTTCTTGAGCAGAGTGGTATGGCTGGCCACGCACTCCCACTTGCTGTTCTGGTACAGCCAGGTGTCAGTGAAGCGTCCATAGTGCTCGAAAGGCTGCCGCTTGTAAGTTCCCTTGGTGTGATAGGTGCCCACCACAATGGCCAGGCTGGGATACGAAATCACTCTTACGTCTTCATTGGCGATCACGCTGGCGCGGTAGCTGGGATCTTTCAGATCGGCAAGAAATTGTCCCTTGTTCATGACTGTGCCGTCGTAGTCGGTATAAACAAATTCATCCGACACCAGATTGCTTACAGCCTTGGAATCATGATGCAGCTGCGCCTGGTTCCAGGCATTCTCGAGCGCAATGAGTTTGCTGGCGTCAGCATCGTTCCCTGGATCTCTGGCCATCAGCATTCCGCTTAGCAGCAGAAAGCACAGGATGAACCTCGTCTTCATGGCAAATTCCCTTTTTTCCCGGTAAGAAATGGTTTGGAAAAGATCTCTGAAACTCCGCCCTCAGAAATCGGAGCGTATCCCCAGTCAATAGCACGCTTTGAGGGATTTATCTATTACCGAGCAGGCACTTGGCGGGGTGAACGAGCAGCGATGAGTGCGGCAATGATCGGCCGAGCCACATTTGAGCGATGGCGGGCTGGGAGATCCAGCGCACGCATTGATGTTTCCAAAAGAAAGCCGCCCTAAATTAAGAAGCGCCCCTTAACTCTTGCGAGTTACGGGACGCCCGAACAGCCCTCCCCCAGAACTGCTCATCGACAAAATACGTTCCTGGCATCCATCTGTAAATCCCACCTTCGTGCCAAGTTTCTGGCACGAAGCGGCCATGACACAAAAATCGTGCAACATGGCGGCTAAGTCCAGTCAAGTCAATGGCGCCATCGTGCCTCTGGACGAGAGCGCGGGTTACTGCCGTAATCAGCTTGCGGGGGATTCTCGTTGACCCTAGCCGCCACACTACTTACATTCGCGGCAGGGGGTAGCAATGAAGGATATTCACGAGGTTTTGCGGCGCAAGCAGGCTAAGTACGCCCAACTGGGCAAGCAGATCGAGGCGTTGCAGCAGGCCGCTGAGAAACTGCGCGAAGTGGCCCCTCTGCTCGCTGAAAATGACGAAGAAGAGAGCTCGGTTTTGGCGGAAGTCGAGGAGGGCAGCAGCATGGCAGCCAAGGCGGGCTCGGCGTCCGCAAGCGGCACCGCACCAGCAACCAAACCGGCCGTACGCGCTCCCCGCTGGCCTTAATCCCAAGAGGTCTGCACTGGAGTCCAAGGCCTGCTTATGACATTTCAGGCGCTTCTGGTTTCGAAGGATGAACAGGCCACGGCCGTGCTCACTCCGGTTCTTTCGGGCTTTGGCCTGAGTGTGCAGTGCTGCGGGTATCCTGACGCCCTGTGCCGTCTGACGGAACAGAAGTTCGAAGCGGTGATTGTCGACTATGACGATCCCCACAGCGCCGCCCTGGTTCTGCAGAATGCCTACCAG
The DNA here is from genome assembly GCA_035937515.1 of Terriglobales bacterium. GTDB lineage: Bacteria > Acidobacteriota > Terriglobia > Terriglobales > Acidobacteriaceae > JAIQFF01. Next base: position 76,693 of record DASZHW010000138.1, read on the forward strand.
GCATCGTCGGGGAGCCATACCGTCACCGTGGCGCTGCTGGGCGACAAGACCAAAGTTCGCCACGTTTTCGGCGCGGGCGCAAATTTCGTTCTGTACAAACCGGTGAACCCGCAGCAGGCGGAAGCCAGCTTGCGAGCGGCCACAGCGTTAATCAAGCGGGAACGCCGCCGCTCTTTCCGTGTCCCAATCCAGCTTCCGGTGCGGATCCGAGTTGAAAACGGGGTCGAAATGGAGGGCATCCTGCTCGACTTGAGCGAGGACGGTCTGGACGTTTTGGCGTCGCAGCCGCTTTGCCCGTCGGCCGTCATCAACGCCAGTTTCCGGCTTCCCCATCAGAGCAATGACATGGATCTGCGCGGCGAAGTCGCCTGGGCCAATCCCAACGGTGAATCCGGCGTCCGCTACCTCGATCTGCCGGACGTGATTCGCCAGACACTCAGAAACTGGGTTGTCGCCAGCGCGGCGGAGTCTCTACCTGAAGATCCCGAGCCCGTCTCTGAATGCAAATTAACCGACCTCAGCCTGGGCGGATGCTATGTCGAGACCGAGAGTCCCTTTCCGGAACGCTCCGGCATCATCCTCTGCCTGAAGGCGGAAGACCTGGAAGTGCGGGCCGAGGGCATGGTACGGGTCATGCATCCCGGTTGCGGGATGGGAATTGAGTTCGCTTCGAGAACGGTGAAGCAGCGTGAGCAGGTTGGCGCCTTTATCAATTTTCTTTCCAGCCGTCCTGGAACCTTGCCGCAACTGCTGATCACGCCCCGCGTCCTCGCGGCCGGAAACGAATCTGACTATCGCGGCAATGGTTCGTCCGAATCCGCGAACCGGACCGAAGACCAGCCGGAAGACCTGTTGCTTGAACTGCTCAATCGCTCGGACTCCCTCACCCAGGAGGATTTCCTCCAGGAGCTTCGCCAGCAGCGGAGCTCTGAAGAAGTTTCCTCTTCCTGATATCCAACTTTCCGCGCGCCTGCTCTCCTAATCTACAATCCTTGTCGTGACCGGACCGTCAGACCCAGCGATCGCTCCGTCCGCACCTGATACCCTGCCGGGCGGGCCGCTGTTCGGGCCACCGCTTTGGCTCATCACGGCCACGGCGCTAGGCGTGCTAGTGCCGTCCTTCTTTCTTGGAATCATTTCCGGGCACGACTTCGAGTTCCACATGAACTCGTGGATGGAGGTGCTGAGCCAATGGAAACGGGGGATTCTGTATCCCCGTTGGGCCGGCCTGGCGCATTACGGATTCGGCGAACCGCGATTTGTTTTCTACCCGCCCCTGTCATGGTTCCTGGGAGCCGCGCTGGGATCGTTCCTGCCCTGGAAAATCGTGCCTTCCGTACATCAATGGATCGCGCTCGCGCTCTCCGGGTGCTCCATGTTTCTACTGGCTCGCCGATTCATGGAGAGGCGGAGCGCGATCTTTGCCGCTGCGCTTTACGTGGCCAATCCCTACTACATCGTCATCGTCTATTGGCGCAGCGACTTTGCAGAATTGCTTGCCGGAGCACTCTTGCCATTGCTGCTGCTGAACGTTCTGCGCTCCGAACAGGAAGGGCGGAAGATCATCCTCCCGCTTGCTCTTATCGTGGCCGCGGTCTGGCTGATGAATCTGCCCTCCGCGGTCCTGGCAACTTACTCGCTGGTGCTGTTGATCGTCTTTCAGGCGATCCTTCATCGTTCGCTGCGGCCACTCTGGGTTGGAACGTCGGCCCTGCTCCTCGGACTGGCGCTGGCCGCGTTTTTTGTTCTGCCCGCAGCTTATGAACAGAAGTGGGTGGAAATTGTCCAGGTCTTGTCGCCGGGGGTCCGTCCCCAGGACAATTTTCTGTTCACGAATAACGGCAACCTGGACCATGACCGCTTTAACTTGCTGGTCTCGGTGGTTACTACGGCGCAAATTGTTCTGCTTCTGGCCGCCGGCTTTCTGTCCCGCCGGTGGCGCGACCGCACTCCTGAGATTTGGCTTTCCGTGGTGGCTTGGGGCGCCGCCGCTTCTTTCCTCACACTGCGGTTTAGCTTTATCTTCTATCGCATTCTTCCGGAACTACAATTCATCCAGCTGCCCTGGCGCTGGCTGCTTTGCATGAACGTCAGCTTCGCCTTGCTGGTGACCCTGGCTTCGCAACGCTGGCTGGTGCGCGGTCTGGCCTGCATCATCATCCTGGCAGTGCTGGTCTGGGTCTGGCATTGGGCTCAGCCACCCTGGTGGGACACGGCCGGCGACGTCGCCGAGATGCAGGACAATCAGGAAGAGGGAGTCGGCTACGAAAGTGTCGACGAATATGTGCCGGCCGGCGGCGATGCTTATGAAATCAACAAGGACGCTCGCCGCGTGACCTACGAAGGCGCCGGGAATTCACGCATCCGCGTCACCGAATGGACGCCCGAATCCATTACCTTTTCGGCTTACGTGAGCCAACCAGGACAACTGGTGCTGAAATTATTCAACTACCCGGCCTGGCGCGCCGAGCTGAATGGGCACAATATCCCAACCTTGACGCGCCCGGTTACGGCACAGATGATGATTCCCGTTGAGGCGGGCGAAAGCCGCGTCCATATTCGATTTACCCGGACGCCAGATCGGACTTTGGGAGGATCGATTTCTTTCGTGGCCGGACTGGTAGTGCTGGGCATGTTTTTCGCCCAGCGCGTCCGGCTTTCTGCAGCTTCCTGATCTATGCCACGCGTTCTCATTGCCACGTCGAATCCCGGCAAGTTGCGTGATTTTGCCGGCGCCGCCGCCCCACTGGGCATCGATATCGAACCCCTGCCGAATTTCGCTGCGCTTCCTCCGGTGGTTGAAGACGGCCAGACGTTCGAAGCCAACGCGCGCAAGAAGGCAGAAGCCTACAGCCCCTGCGCTCCCGGCGAGCTCGTTCTAGCCGATGACTCCGGCCTGGAGGTCGATGCGCTGGCCGGCGCTCCCGGCGTCCACTCTGCTCGCTATGCTGCCAACCAGCCACATCTCCTGGAAAACAACACAGACGATCAGGCCAACAACGCCCGGCTGATTCGCGAGATCAGAAAAATCCCGCTAGAGAAGCGCACCGGACGTTTTGTGTGTGTCATCGCGGCTGCCCGGGACGGTCGCACGCTTGCCGTATTTCGCGGCCGGGCGGAAGGAGTGATTCTCGATCATCCGCGCGGCTCGAATGGTTTTGGCTACGATCCCCTCTTCTATTTTCCCCCGATCCAAAAGACGTTCGCCGAGCTGACCGCTGAAGAGAAGGCCCAGTACAGCCACCGTGGCGCAGCCTTCCGGGCCTTCCTGGAATGGTGCGCTACGGCAACGGACGACTGAGCCTCATCATTTTTGCGCGAAAATCATGATGCATGATGAAGGAGGCCTTGTCCCGAACCACTTTCCTCACGCTCCTTACCTTGACTTCCCTTCTCTCGCACCAAGATAATAAAAGGTTCTCTTATCATCTCTGTTGCCGTAAGGAGCCTCTTGGCGACCACCGCCAGTCCTGCCCCACCCATTGCGACGGGCGTACCTCCATTGCGGGCCGGCCAGGGCCATTCGTTCCTGCTGCGTAAGCTGCACTCGCTCAGCGGCGTCATTCCGGTGGGCGCCTTTCTGGTCGAGCACTTCGTTTCCAATGCTTTCGCCACCCGCGGGCCGGGCGCCTACAGCAAGCAGGTGGAACTGCTCTCCGGCTTTCCGTTTGTTTTCTATCTGGAACTGTTCGGAATCTGGCTTCCGATTCTTTACCACGCGCTCTACGGTTTCTATATCTGGTTCCGTGGGGAGAGCAACGTTCTCGACTATCCCTGGGCGGGCAACTGGATGTTCAACGCGCAGCGCTGGACCGGCGCCATCGCCTTCTTCTACATGGTGTGGCACACCTGGCATCTGCGCTTCAGCGGAGTGCACCTTCTCAGTCATCCCGACGCGGCATTTGGCAAGGTGCAACTGGAATTTCAGCATGCCTGGGCCATCGCTTTTTATGCCGTGGGCATTTTTTGCGCCTCCTGGCACTTCGCTTATGGGATGTGGCTGTTTGCAGCCAAGTGGGGAATCACCACCGGGGACGCAGCCCGCCGCAAGTTCGGTTACGTCTGCTTTGCTATCGGCTCGTTGTTCGTTCTGGTTGGTGCAATCACCATGTATTCGTTTTTGACGACGCCGCTGCAACCGGTCGGACCGGAGAATCGCATGCACGACTCCTTTGCCGGCGTGGTCCAACTCGAAGACAAACCCAGGTAGATCGGAATTCGCAGCATGGCATCAAATCCGAAAATCATCGTGATCGGCGGCGGACTTGCCGGACTGGCCGCCGTCATCAAGATCGCCGAAATGGGCGGGCATGTGAATTTGTTTTCAATCGTGCCGGTGAAGCGTTCGCACTCCGTCTGCGCCCAGGGCGGGATCAATGCCGCCAAGAATCTCAAGGGCGAAGGCGATTCCCCCTGGCAGCACTTCGACGACACCATCTACGGTGGGGATTTCCTGGCCAACGAGCCCCCGGTCAAGGCCATGTGCGACGCCGCCCCCGGCATCATCGACCTGCTCGACCGCATGGGCGTGCCTTTCAACCGCACGCCCGAGGGCCTGCTCGACTTTCGCCGTTTCGGCGGGACGCTCTACAACCGCACCGCCTTTGCCGGCGCCACCACCGGCCAGCAACTTCTCTATGCTCTCGACGAGCAGGTGCGGCGCTACGAGTCCGAAGGCAAGGTCACGAAGTTCGAGCACTGGGAATTTCTTTCCGCAGTGCTCGACGGCAATCGCGTGTGCCGAGGAATTTGCGCCATGGATCTGCGGTCCATGGAAGTTCGCACTTTCCCCGCCGACGCGATCATCGTCGCCACGGGAGGCATCGGGGCCATTTTCGGCCGCTCCACTAACTCCGTGGTGTGTACCGGTTCGGCGCAATCGGCGCTTTACCAGCAGGGATGCTATTACGCCAACGGCGAGTTTATTCAGGTTCATCCCACGTCGATCCCGGGGGAAGACAAGCTGCGTCTGATGTCCGAGTCGGCCCGCGGAGAAGGTGGCCGCGTCTGGGTTCCAAGAACGCCGGGCGAGAAGCGAGAGCCGAATGCGATCCCAGAAAAAGACCGCTGGTACTTCCTGGAAGAGTGGTATCCGAAGTATGGCAACCTGGTGCCGCGCGACGTCGCCACTCGCGCCATCCACAAGGTGGTCTACGAACATAACCTCGGCATTGACGGCAAGCCGATGGTCTATCTCGACCTCACCCACATCGATCGCAAGGTTCTGGATCGCAAGCTGGAAGGGATTCTGGAAATCTACGAAAAGTTTGTGGGTGACGATCCCCGCGACACACCCATGAAGATTTTTCCCGGCATGCATTACACCATGGGCGGCCTGTGGGTGGATTTCAGTCAGGCCACGAACATTCCGGGCGTCTATGCCGCAGGCGAGTGCGAATATCAATACCACGGGGCCAACCGGCTGGGCGCGAATTCCCTGGTCTCCTGCATCTTTGGCGGGTTCGTTGCCGGACCTCAGGCGATGAACTACGCTCGCAATCTGAAGCCTGCTCCAGGCAACGGCTACTTCGACGGCGAACGCAAGCGCCAGGAGGAAAACAACGCTACCCTGATGAAGTCGGACGGCGCCGAGAATCCGTTCAAACTGTGGCGAGAGCTGGGCGACCTAATGACCAGAAACTGCACCGTCATCCGTTACAACAAGAATCTGCAGGAGACCGACGCCAAACTCGTGGAACTGCTGGAACGCTTCCGCCGCATCAATCTCAGCGACCGCTCGCAGTGGGCGAATACTTCTGTGGTCTTCGCGCGGCAGCTCTACAACATGCTCCAGCTGGCCCGGGTGATCGCGCAGGGCGCGGGCATGCGTGACGAGTCGCGGGGCGCGCATTACAAGCCGGATTTTCCTGACCGCGACGACAAGAACTGGCTCAAGACCACCAAGGCCAGCTTCGCGCCCGACGCGGACGAACCCAAGTTTGAATTCGAGCCGGTGGACAGTTCACTGATCCCGCCGCGCCCGAGAAGGTACGACGCAGTGAAATAAGCAATGCCCGCGTCTTGGGCCTGCGTGATTCGAGTAAGTTTCAGGCAAAGAGCTAATGGCTAATTCCAAAATCGTTCTGTTCAAGATCAAACGTCAGGCCTCGGCCGGCGCCAAGTCGTACTGGGAAGAGTTCGAGGTCCCCCGGCACTCCGGCATGAACGTGATCTCGTCGCTCATGGAGATTGCGGCCAACCCCGTCACGCGTGACGGCAAGGCGACCACGCCCATCACCTATGACTCGAATTGCCTGGAAGAAGTCTGCGGATCCTGCGCCATGCTCATCAACGGACGGGCCCGCATGGCCTGCTCGGCTCTGGTGGACAAGCTCGAACAGCCCATACGGCTGGAGCCCTTCTCCAAGTTTCCAGTGGTTCGCGACCTGGCTGTGGATCGCAGCGTCCTGTTCGAAAATCTCAAGGCGGTGAAGGCCTGGGTTCCGATTGATGGCAGCTACGACCTCGGCTCCGGCCCGCGCATGACTATGCAGGACCAGGAAGCCGCCTATCCGCTGTCCCGCTGTATTTCCTGCTGCTCGTGCATGGAGGCCTGTCCGCAATTCAACGAAGCCACCGGTTTCGTGGGTGCAGCCACGATTTCGCAGGTGCGTCTGTTCAACACTCATCCTACGGGTGCCGCCCTTAAACGGGAACGCCTGACTGCATTAATGGGGGACGGCGGGATTCAGGAATGCGGCTACGCTCAGAACTGCGTTGAGGTCTGCCCCAAGGACATTCCCCTGACCCGATCCATTGCTGAGGTTGGGGGAGAAGTGATGAAACAGGCGATTGGTGATTTGTTCAGAAAATGAGAGCCCTGCATACCCCCACGAAAGTGGCAGTCGGGAATTGTCATCGAGCAACCGCAGTTTGTCATTCAAAAACCGCGCTCAGCGTGGGAAGCCAGCGTTTTAGCCCGTAACCTGCTGATAATCATCTCAGTGCAAAATGGCACGCCGGTTGCTTCTATATAAGACGGTTGCCACGGGCGCGCGGTTCAGCGCGAGTGCAGTAACCAGGGGTAACGCCCGGGGGGTTTCTTTTGGGTCACCTCCCGGTTAAAAAAGCCCTTGTTTTTGTGCAACACCGGTTTAGAATACGCGCCTGTCTCAAGACGCCATGAGACGGTCGCCGTAAGGTTAGGGGCCACTTCGTGAAGCACAGAGTTCAATACGCGATTTTTGTTGTTGCACTGGCCATCGTGGCGTGTGCTCCGGCCTTCGCCTTGCACAGTTACGTTGCGCCGCGCCGTACCCGGCATATCCGTCGCGCCCATCTGCGCCGCCTCCGCTGGAATCCCGTGTTTCGTCCGTCAAGAGAGTCGCTGCTGCTGCAGAATCAGGAAATCGACCGGCTGGACTTGCCCCGCATTCAGGACGACGCCGAACTCGAACAACTGAAGGCCAGCGAAGTGTTGGTTCCGATCCTGGCCGGTCCCACGCTCCGCTTCGATCCGCGGCTTGATCCCGACCGTCGCTATTGCCGTCCCTGGACACGCGAGTTTCTCGACGACCTGAGCCAGGCCTACTACAAGCAGTTTCACACTTCGATTCAGGTCAATTCCGCGGTACGTACGGTCAAGATTCAGAAAAGACTTCGCCGCCATAATCGCAACGCGGCGCCGGCCGAAGGCGAGATCGCCTCGTCCCACCTGGCCGGCATCACCGTGGATATTCAACGGCGTGGCCTGAGCCGGGAACAGATCAAGTGGGTGCAGGACTATATGCTCCCCTTAAAGCAGCAAAGCCTGATCGAGCCCGAAGAAGAACGCCATCAGTGGGTATTCCACGTGATGGTCTCTGAGCGCTACACCGAATGGCGTGAGTCCCGCATGCTGGCTGGCGAGCGCCTGGACCCGCAGGAACTCGTAGCCGCCGAAGAATAGTTCGCCTGGCCGGTATTCCTGACGCACCTGTCACCCCAACGGGGCCTTCAGGCCAAAGGAATCCGGCGTTTTGTAACTCCATCCTGACCGTATAGAATCCTTGCTTTGCCAATCCACATGAACCCTTTCCGGTTTTCCCTGCTCGCGCTTTTTTTTTCGTCGCTCGCCTTCTCCCAAACCGTCAGCCCTCGCGCCCGGGCAATCCACGACTCGGCCATCGTTGTGGACACTCATGCCGACACGCCGCAGCGCTTTCTCTACGAAAACTTTGACATCGGCACCACCGACCCTAAGGACATCGGCCACATCAGTCTCGACAAGGCCCGCGCCGGGAATCTGGGCGCGGAGTTTTTTTCCATTTGGGCGGATCCCGAGACCACCCGCGGCCATTTTGCCAAGTCCACCTTCGACATGATCGATTCGGTGTATGAACAGGCAGCCCGTCATCCCGACCGCATGATGATCGCATTCTCGGTCGATGACATCGAGCGCGCCCATAAGCAGAACAAGTTGGCGGCGCTGATGGGAATCGAGGGCGGCCACTCCATTGAAAACGATATCCACCTGCTGCGCGATTACTATCGCCTGGGCGTTCGCTACATGACCCTCAGCTGGTCGAACACCAACGAGTGGGCCGATTCGTCCGGCGACATCAGCGATCCCAGGATCGAGCATCACAATGGCCTCACCGACTTCGGCAAGCAAGTCGTGCTGGAGATGAACCGCCTGGGCATGATGGTGGACATCTCTCACGTAGCCGACAAGACATTTTGGGATGCTGTCGCGACCAGCAAGGCTCCGGTCATTGCATCGCACTCTTCCGCGCGGGCTCTCACCGACCATCCCCGCAACATGACCGACGAAATGTTGCGGGCTGTGACCAAGAATGGTGGCGTAGTGCAGGTGAATTTCTATTCCGGGTTCATCGACGAAAATTACCGCAAAGCCGCCGACGCCCAGAAGAAGGACGCCGAGGCCGCAGTCCAGGCGCATGTCGCGGAGCTGCAGGCTGCCGGAAAATCGGTCACATACCTGGACAAGGATAAGATCGAGCGCGAATGGGCCGCGAAACTTGCCCGCCCCCCGCTGAACTCATTGATTGATCACATCGACCACATCGCCAAGGTGGCGGGAGTGGAGCACGTGGGCCTGGGGTCGGATTTTGACGGTGTCAGCGGTGCCATGCCCGAGGGCATGGACTCGGCCGCCGATTTGCCCAAGATCACCCAGGCGCTGCTCGACCGGGGCTACAGCGCGGAGGACATCCACAAAATCCTGGGCGAAAACCTACTTCGGGTGTTGCGTGAAGTGGAACGCGTGAGCCGGGAAATGCAGGCCGCCAATGCGCGGACGCCGGCCAGTCAGTAGCTTTTTTCCGGCGGTGCGGTAGAATCCTTGTTCACAGTTATCACAACCCACATAGGGACGGCCACCTTCGGCTGTCCGGCCGGGCGAGGCCCCGGCCCCAGGAGCCTTCATGCGGATTTGCTTTTCGGTCTGTTTGCTGGTTGCAGCAGCGTGTCCGGCGGGCTGGTCGCAGACAACCCCTCCCACCACCCTCGCGCCCCCCAGGAAGTCGGCCGCAGCCACCGCAGCCGCGCGTAAACCGATGGCAACAACTTCTACGGGTCCTGTCGCTGTCATTGATACCACTGCAGGCAAGATGACCTGCACCCTCTTTCCCGATAAGGCCCCGATAGGGGTTGCCAATTTCATCGGCCTGTCCGACGGTACCAAGGACTGGACCAACCCCATCTCGCACGCCAAAAAACACGGGGTGCCGCTTTACGACGGCACCATCTTCCACCGCGTCATTCCCAATTTCATGATCCAGGGGGGAGACCCCGCGGGCAGCGGCAATGGCGATCCCGGCTTCGCTTTCAAGAACGAAACCTCTCCCACTTTGAAGTTTGACCGGCCCGGACGTCTGGCCTATGCCAATGCCGGTCCGAATACCAACGGCTCGCAGTTTTTCATCACCGAACAGGCGTTTACTGGAGCACAGGCGCAGACGCTGAATGGCAACTACACCATCTTCGGTCAATGCGACGAAGCTACCGTCGCGCTGGTCAAACAGATCACGCGCATGGGCCGTGATTCGAACGACCGGCCTTACCGCCCAGTGAAGATCAATCACATCACGGTCACAAAGGGTGGAGCATCAGCGGCCGCAAAACCCACTGCGGCCAAACCGGCAGCGACAGCCAAGCCCGCAGTCAAGAAGCCAGCCGCGCCACCGCAATAGCGACGTCCGGGGGACAACTGGGATCATGGAATCAACGAAAGGAACTCATGCCTCGCCAACCTGGTACCTACGCCATTTTTAATACCTCCGAAGGAACCATCGTCTGCCGCCTGTTTGAAAAAGACGCGCCCAAGACGGTCGCCAATTTCACCGAACTGGCTGAAGGTAAGCGCGACTGGACTCACCCCATCAGCAAGAAGAAGAGCAAGGACCGTCTGTACGACGGCAGCATCTTCCATCGCGTGATTCCCGATTTCATGATTCAGGGCGGCGACCCGGCAGGCAGCGGCTTCGGCGGCCCCGGCTATCAGTTCGAGGATGAAACCAAGGGTTCACCCCACTCCTTCGACAAGCCAGGCAAGCTGGCCATGGCCAACGCCGGCCCCAACACCAACGGCTCGCAGTTCTTCATCACCCTCGCTCCCACGCAGTGGCTCAGCGGCAAGCACACCATCTTTGGAGAAGTGGTGGAGGGCTACGAGGTGGCGCAGAAGATCGTCGGCCTCCCGCGCAACCGGCAGGACAAGCCGAATAAAGATGTGGTAGTGAAGTCGGTGGCGATTGAGAGGGTGTAGTCCGGTTCTGCGGTCAATTTTCCAACACCGAGATTTCCGGCGCGCGGATCAGGTTGCGATCAGAGGTAACCAGGGTCAGCCCAAAAACCTTGGCTGACGCCGCCAGGAATAGATCGGCTGGGTCTGAGTGCGCCAAATTGATCGTCGAAAGCGCTCCCGCAACCTCAAAAGTCAATGGCGCCTCATTGAGCGGCATCGTGGTCAGTGCTCTCGTCACCCAAGTCGAAAGGCCTTCGGGAATGTTGAGGCGGTGTTTGCGATGGAGGAGTAACGTCTCCCATATGCTGACAGGGGATAGCCAGAGTTGGTTCTGCGCATTATCCAATTCCCTCGCGACACGACGGGTCAGCCGCTGAGGTTCGCTGACACTCCAAATCCAGATGTGGGTATCTAGCAGAAGTTTCATTCTCGACCGGCTTCCCAGTCGTCTAAGCTGCCGGTTGGGCCGACAATATCTCCTGTGATTTTTATCGTTCCCGCCATGCAGCCCAGCCAGCTCTTGGGCCGGGGTTGGACGGTCGGGGGCACAATTTCCGCCACTGGCTGGCCGAAGCGCGTGATTCGGATCGGCTTGCGCGTCTTACGCACCTGCTCCAGCATGCCCAGACACTTGGCCTTGAACTCCGATATAGCGACTTCCTTCATACCCCACTACTTATACCATGGTCAATGACCATAGTCAAAGTAGATCCTTTAGATGCTGAGATCGCCTACACTCCAATCACACCTACCAACTCCTTCACTGCGGCCGCGCTCTTATCCAGCGCGGCTTTTTCTTCGGGCGTGAGCTTGATTTCGATGATCTGCTCGAGACCCTTCGCTCCCAGCTTGCAGGGGACGCCCACGTACAGACCCTTGATTCCATATTCCCCTTGAAGGTAAGCGGCGCAGGGCAGAATCTTCTTCTTATCCTTGAGGATCGCCTCCACCATCTCGGTCACAGCCGCCGAGGGCGCATAGTAGGCCGAACCGGTCTTCAGATACTTCACAATTTCCGCGCCGCCGTCGCGGGTTCGCTGCACCAGACGCTCCACCGTGGCCGCGTCCATCAACTCGGTGATTGGAATTCCCGCGACCGTCGAATAGCGGGGCAATGGAACCATGGTGTCACCATGTCCTCCGAGAACGAACGCGGTGACGTTCTCCACGCTGACTTTCAATTCTTCCGCGATAAACGTCCGGAATCGCGCCGAGTCCAGCACCCCCGCCATCCCGATGACGCGTTCCCGCGGGAAACCGCTCATCTTGTACGCCGCCTGGGCCATGGCATCCAGCGGATTGGACACAATAATCAGAATGCATTTCGGCGAATGGTGCACTGCCTTGCTGACCACATCTTTCATGATCTTGTGGTTGGTGTTCAGCAGATCGTCGCGACTCATGCCGGGCTTGCGCGGGATGCCGGCCGTGACCACCACAATGTCGGAGTTAGCGGTGTCAGCATAATCCTGGGTGCCGAGCACGTGCGCGTCGCGCTTCTCGATGGGCATGGCTTCCAACAGGTCGAGGCCCTTGCCCTGAGGCACGCCCTCGATGATGTCGATCAGCACGATATCCGCCAGCTCTTTGGCCGCGATCCAGTGAGCCGCGGTCGCGCCCACGTTGCCCGAACCTACGATGGTGACTTTCTTGCGCATGAATGGTCGCTTTCTGAAACCGTTAACCACAGAGTACACAGAGGATCACAGAGGAGGTCTTTTTTCTGAAACCCCGGTGATCCTCTGTGTTCTCTGTGGTTAAGAGATTTCCTCAATCCGCCGCGGTCAGCACACCGGTACCCATGTTCTCGATGATGTAATTGGCGAATTCGCTGGTCTTGACCTTGGTTGCGCCCGGCATCAGGCGTTCAAAGTCGTACGTGACTCTCTTTTGCTCGATGGTGCGCTCCAGGCCTTGCTCCACCAGGTCCGCCGCTTCGTTCCAGCCCAGGAAACGCAGCATCATCACACCGGAAAGAATCACCGAGCCGGGATTGATCACATCCTTGTCCGCATACTTGGGCGCGGTTCCGTGGGTGGCTTCATAGCAGGCGTAGCCATCGCCGATATTGGCCCCGGGCGCGATCCCCAGCCCGCCCACCTGGGCCGCGCACGCGTCCGAGATGTAGTCTCCGTTCAGATTGGGCGTGGCCAACACCGAGTATTCGTCCGCCCGCGTAACTACCTGCTGGAAGATGGAATCAGCGATCCGGTCATTGATCATGAGCTTTTTCTTCCACGCGCCCTTGCCGTGGGTGGCATAGATCGTGTCCACTACGTTTTTGACTTCCTTGTAGACTGACTGCCGGAAGTCTTCCGTGGCAAATTCCATGCCGGGCTCGACCAGGGCGGCATTCTGTTCGATCGAAAGGTTCTGGTTTTTGTCTTTGTTGTCCAGGATCCAGCTCTCGCGCTCGGTCACCACCTGGTCGCGAAATTCTTCTGTGGCCAGTTCATATCCCCACTTGCGGAACGCGCCCTCGGTAAATTTCTGGATGTTCCCTTTGTGCACCAGGGTCACACTCTTGCGCCCACTCTGGAGCGCAAACTTGATGGCCATGCGCACCAGGCGCTTGGTAGCAGTGATGGAGATGGGCTTGATCCCCACACCCGAATCCAGGCGCACCTGTTTTTTTCCGCCCTTCAGCATCTCCTGATTGAGGAACTCGATCAGCCGCGCCACTTCCGGGGTTCCCTGCTCCCATTCGATGCCGGCATAGACGTCTTCGGTGTTCTCGCGATAGATCACGACATCCATGCGTTCCGGATGCTTCACCGGCGAGGGCACGCCCTGGTAGTACTTGACCGGCCGCACGCAGGCATAAAGGTCGAGAATCTGGCGCAGGGCCACGTTCAGCGACCGGATACCGCCGCCCACCGGCGTAGTCAGTGGCCCTTTGATGGCCACGCGGAATTCGCGGATGGCATTCACGCTGTCATCGGGAAGCCAGGTCTTGAATTTGGACATGGCTTTTTCGCCGGCAAAAATTTCGAACCACACAATTCGCCGCTTGCCCCCGTAAGCCTTCTCCACCGCCGCATCGAACACCCGCACCGACGCCTTCCAGATATCCCGGCCCGTGCCGTCGCCCTCAATGAACGGAATGATGGGATTGTCAGGAACCTGGTACTTTCCGTTGCTGTAGGTGATCCGGGCACCGGTCGCAGGCACCGGCACACCGTTGTAAGAAGCCGCCATTACGAGCCCTCCGTGAATCACGAATAAAACCCACAATTATAAAGGCTGGCGAGGCAGCCGGATAGCGAGGTACGCGGTAACCAGTCTTGTCAGGAATTCCCCGCTACAATGCGGAAGTGTCCCAGGGTTCGCTCCTCAAGCCAGTTTTGCTGCTCGCGATCGGCATCTGGATTGCTTTGCCGGCCCGTGGCCAGCAGCCCGCAGAGACGGGTCAGGTCTCCCCGGCAACGCCACCCCCATCCCCTTCGTCGAAAACGCCAGCACCGCCCCATGCCTTCTGGGATCGAACCAATATTCTTCTGTTCTCCGGGGTCGGTGTGTTCCGAGGCCTGGACTATGCCTCCACCCGCAATTTCCAGGCGCGCGGAAGGGATGAAATCCTAATTCCCGATGACGTAGTCAATAACTCTGCCGGATTTGCCAGCCTGGAAGCTGCTGGAACCCTGACGTCCGTTGGTCTTTCCTACTCGATGCATCGCCTTGGCCACCATAAGATCGAACGCTGGATCTCCATCGTCCATATCGGGGTTACCGGTTTCGGCGTCGCTCGAAACTACTCGCTGAAGTCCAAACATCCGGCGCCTTGAGCGTATTTCCCCTGAATTAGTTGGCAGCCACACTCCGACCGCTAACCAACTGTCCTAAACAGGGCATATACTGTTTGCATCGTAGTTCGCAGGAGACCCCATGCCCCGGTTCTCTGCTCTCCTTATCGCCGGTACCCTCACCGCCATCCTCATCCCGTTCGCCATGGCAGAGGCTGCTGATCGTGACCGCTTCCAAATCAACCACGACATCCGAATCAGCCCCGACGACAACGTTGCTGACGTAACCTGCATTAACTGCTCTGTCCATGTCCGAGGTCACGTTTCGGGCGATGTTGTGGCCATACACGGGAGCGTGATGGTGGAGCAGGGCGCCTCAATCGCCGGAGATCTGACCGCTATCGGCGGCAATGCCCGCCTCGAAAGCGGCTCGCAAGTAGCAGGTGACCTGGTAGCCGTCGGCGGCAATGTGCGCCGCGACCCTCAGGCCACTGTGGGCGGCGATGTCACTTCCCTGGCTGGGGGAGGTTGGGTCTTTCTTGTCTTCCTGGTACCTGTGGTCTTCCTGGGAGGGATCATTGCCCTGATTGTCTGGCTGGTACAGCGCAACCGCCGACCCGTCCCGGTTCCCGCTTACACCATGCGACGCGGTTGAGGCCGTAGAATCTGTCTGCCTCGTCCCTTGTCGCGAACCCGGCGGGGTTGGACCTGTCAGGCAGCATCGAGCAAGACCCGCTCATAAATCCGACGTACCCTGCCGGAAGTTCTTTCCAGTTCGCTTTCCAGCCCCTGGGGAAATTCGCGCCCCAGGATCTGGCTGGTGAGCCTCTCGGTAACCTGCCGTCCGTGCTCGGTCGCGGGCAACCATTTCACCACCCTCCCTACAACCAGCCGGGCTACGTGCTCCACCGTGCGCGACAGCTCGGCGGCGTGGTCGAGCTCGGCGGCGTCGCTCTTTTCGAGCAATTTTGAAGCCGCGCAGCGCCACAGCCGATCGCGGAGGCTGCCCTGCTTGTCGGCCACACCATGCTTCACCAGCAGAAAACTGGTCATGAAGTCGATGTCATAGGTTCCCCCCGGGGAAGCCTTGAAACTCCTTCCCGCCGCTTCGGCGACCTCCAGTTTCGTCCGCATCTCGCGGACTGCGCTGCTGAAATTGCGATCGGCGGCAAAGCGGCCGTACAGGATTTTCAGCCTGGCCATCGCGCGCCCGCCCTGGGGTCGCGAGCCGGTTAGAAAGCGCAGCTTGGTGTACATCAGAGCTTCCCAGGCCTGGGCTTCCTGCTCGAAATAGGCTGCCAACTGAGTGGGTGTAACCAGCAATTCACCTTCGCTTCCCCGGGGACGCAACCGCGCATCCACGGGGAACACCATACCTTCGCGAGTGTAAGCAGCCAGGGCGTGCATCATCTGTTCCGCACATCTGGTCAGCGAGAGCCGGTCGCTTTCCTCTTCGCACACAAAGAGCACGTCAGCATCGGACAGCAAGTCGAGTTCGCCGCTGCCCAGCCTTCCGAGCGCCATGACCGCCAGTCCCTGCGGGGAGCCGGCGATCGAAAACGCGGTCGCGAAGGCCTCTTCGGCTGCGGCCGCAGTATCGGCAAAAGACTCGTAGACATCGCGCAACCCGATGATGTCCCGTGCGCCCACCGCGAATGCGCGGTGCCTGAAATGCTGCCGCAGCAGCGCCAGTTTCTCTCCATAAGGCACAGGTGAATTCGCCAGATAGCTAAACAACGGATCGCCAGCGGTCCGAACCAGATCGGGACTTCGCTCGAACAAGAAGGCGGTAGTTGCTCGTGGCTCCGAAGCCTCCAGGCTGGCGAGGACGGTGATTTCTTCGGGATGCCGGATCAGGATTTCCGTCAGGTACTCGCTGGCTTCGAACAAGACCAGGGCGCGGGCTAGCGCTTCCTGATGACGAAGCACGGTTGCGTAACGCTCGGAACTGCCGAAGGCCGCACTCAGAAAGCGGAAGGCATTCTTGCGCGCCTGCGGGCTCAGCTCGCGGTGGGTCACAGCCTGGTACAGCCCGGGCGCGTCCGTGGCCAGCCGTTCGAGAATCTGCTGGCTGGATTGGTCCGCTGTAGCCGGTTCCAACACGCTCAGCAATTTGAAATCCGCGCCGGACGATTGCTGCCGGCCGTGGGTTTGCTGCTGATAAATGATGCGCTGGTAAATCTCGGTGACCGCCCGCATCCGGCGACGCACGACGGATACGAGATGGTCGGCCCGGTCTTCCCCAGGGGCATAGCCCTCCATAGCGCGCAGCAGGATGCGTGAATCCGCATCGGAGACGGGCAGGCGGTGGGTCTGCTGTCCCTCGCGCAGTTGCAGGCGGTGCTCCAGATGGCGCAAGAACTCGTAAGCGCTGGTCAGATCATGAAATTCCCTGCCGCTGATGTGACCCTTGTCATGCAGCTTGTGCAGCGAAAACAGGGTCCCGCCCGACCGCAGCCATGGCTCTGCGCCTCCATACACGCGTTGCAGGCATTGCACCAGAAATTCAATATCGCGGATTCCACCGCGATCGATCTTCACATCGATGGTGTCTTCGGGCTGGCCCAGGGTTTTTCCCTGCCGGCGCCGTGTCTGCATCTTTTCCCGCGCCACCAGAGCCGTCTTGATGGCCGCAAAGTTCACCTTTTCTGTATAAACATGCGGCTGCACTGCCCGGATGAACTCCCGGGCCAAACCCGTGTCACCGGCCGCGTGACGCAGCTTGATCAGCGCCTGGCGTTCCCAGTCGTGCGCCACTTCTCCGTAGTACGCCAAGGCCCGGGACAGGGGGATGGCCAGCTCCCCCTCGCCACCCTGGGGCCGGAGGCGCAGATCGATGCGAAATACCGGCCCTTCCCGGGTTACGCGCGAGAGGATTTCCGTAGTCTGCTGGGCCAGGCGAATGAAGTACTCGCGGTTCGAGATCGGGGCTTTGGGTGGCTCTTCGCCGTCCCCGAACAGGTACATCAAATCCACATCGGAGCTGTAATTTAATTCGTTTCCTCCCAGCTTCCCCAGAGCCAGAATGGAGAACGGAGTGTCCACCAGGCGTCCCATAGCGTCCAGATGCTGCGGCGTGCCATGCCGCCCTTGCAGTTTGCGCTCCGCTTCGCGCAGAGCATCCTCAATCAGGACGTCGGCCAAGGCCGAAATTTCCGCCGTAGTTTCCGCCAGGGGCGCGATCTTCAACACATCGCGCAGCATAATGCGGACATACTCGCGCCGCTTGAACCGCGCCAGGCTCAGCGAAACATCGCTCTCAAACGAGCGCGCCCGGAAGCGCGCCAGGCTCTCATGAAATTCTTCCTGCGAGAAGCTGCGGTCGAGATTTTTCTCTCGCAGAAAGGATTGCAGCAGGTCCGCGTTCTGCAGCAGCGTTTCTCCCAGGAACCGGCTATGGCCAAAAACCACAATGGCGTAGTGGGCCAGAAAATTGTGCCGGTCCAGCAGGCGGACGATCTCGTCGGACTGGCTGACCAACCTCTCGAACATGAGCAGGGCGCCGTCGGGGTCGGGAGACTCCGCCAGCAGCGCCGGCAGTGCCAAAGCCAGAGCCGGTGAAAGCCGGGCCCCGACTCGCTCCAGACTCAGTTTGGCAAGGTCAGGATTGCGAAGCCATTCGGGGTCAGCACCTCCCGCGTAGGGTTGCGTCGGAACTGGCCCCGAGTCATTTCGGAGGGACCCGCCCAAGCCGGACCCTGCCCGGCTGCTTTCCCCCGGCGCGCGCGGCCCGGTAGGCTCGATTGTCGTTCTCGGCGGATGCAATGCAGTCGGCTCGGGTTTTCAGGATACCCTCAATATCGCCTCTGCCCGAAATATTTCCTTACCCCGATCATGTTGTATCTGCCCCAAGGGCCGTTGGGACCAAGATCGGCCGGGCCCAGGTTGCGGTCGCGGGCCCCGAGCCGGCTGAACAGAAAGTGCTGCGTGACCCGCATCTCAAATCCTTTCCCGATGGAGATTCCACCTCCCCAGGAGTTTTCCACGCCGATCGCGTCCATGGACCAGGTGTAAAGTGTCTGGGGAAGATTCTTGCCGAAAAGAAAGCGCGGTTCGCCAAACAGAAAGAACCGGCGCAGTTGGGTACGGCCGAAAGGGCGGAATTCCACGTAGCCCGCGAGCATGTAACGCGCGAAGGCATTGCAGGGCGAATTGACTCCTCCGCTGATTCCAGCATCGGCCCGGCACAGGTTGGGGTCAATCTCGTTGTGCGGAGGCGCCAGATCGAATTCCCCGTAACCCCAGAACATGTCGCGAGGAAGAAACATCCGGTCCGAAGCCGCCGGGGAAGGGCCATTCGCGGCGGCCTGTGCCGATACGATGCCAGACATCGCCAGACATACCAACATCCACAGCAGTGCCTGTTTCATTAGGCCTCCGGGAGAAGTTCTTGCGCCTTTTCAATTAGGATCAGGATCGGATCTCCAATGTGACCGGTGGTTTTCGGATGCTTCCGTCCTCGTTCCCGCCTGGAACAGTTGGTGTCCCTGCGCGGGCGCCACATTGTACTCCGCGGGGTCAAGCTGGCTCGGCCGTTGGTGATTCGTTAGGAGCGGACCCAGTCGCGGGTTGCGGCTTCAGACCGCTCTCCGGTATTCTGATTTCACGCCCGTTTGACACCTCCAGCAGCGCCAAGGAGATGCGATGAAAGCCGTTTGCCGTAGAAGTCTCCTCAAATTTCTTTTACTGGGATTGATGATCACCATGGCTGGTTCCGCTTTCGCTGCGTCTAATATTTACGATTTCACCTTGCCGTCGATTGACGGGAAACCCATGCCCCTGGCGGATTTCAAGGGCAAGGTCGTCCTGGTGGTGAACGTGGCCAGCCGCTGCGGCTACACTCCTCAGTACACTGCGCTGGAAGCTCTGTATGAGAAATACAAGGACCAGGGTTTCGTCATTGTGGGATTCCCCGCGAATAATTTCGGCGGCCAGGAGCCCGGCACCAACGACGAAATCAAGACGTTCTGCTCCCGCAAGTACAACGTCACATTTCCCCTGTACAGCAAGGTGTCAGTGAAAGGCGATGATCAGACGCCGCTATACCAATACCTGACCAAACAGACCGACCCGTCGATCGCGGGCGACATCAAGTGGAATTTCACCAAGTTTCTGGTCGACCGCAACGGTCGGGTCGTGCAACGCTTCGAATCTGCCGTCACCCCAGACTCCCCGGAGGTGGTTTCGGCGGTGGAGAAGCAACTGAAACAGCAATAGACGGTCGCAGTAGGGGACGTGCTGCAATCGTCCACGCGCGGCCCGATCCCCCTTTGCCTACGGAAATTCATATTAGATATTTCTTTTCCTCCAACAACTAGAATGAACGTGGCTCTAAGTGTCGATATCACTTGAGGATACGTTTGGCGAAACTATTGCTCTAACCCACCGCACCGGGGGTGGACAATGCCACAGGAGGTATCGATCTCCTACCAAGCGGTCAAGAGCAAGGTCTATAAGCTGGTGGACGCCATGGTGGAAGGTGAAAAGAGTTCAACCGAGGTTCAGGAGTCCATTCGGCGCTGGTGGAGCCTGATCCATCCTTCCGATCGGGCCGTGGCCCAGAAATATCTTCTAATGGTGCTGGAGAAGTCCAACTCGACTCTGGGAGCGATCATCCTCGGTCTGCCCGATGTGAAAGAAGCGAAGGGCGTTCGTGCCCTGGCCCCGGAAAGCATTCCTGCCCGCCCGGATCGAACTGCGGTCAGCAATCTGGTATAGCCACTTCAGATCAGAAAAGCCCGGCTTTCGCGCCGGGCTTTTTTCTTGCCTTGATCACCCACCCGCCGTCAGTGACTAAATATCGTAATACAGCGCGAATTCAAACGGATGCGGACGAAGTCTGACCGCGTCCACTTCCTTGCTTCGCTTGTATTCGATATACGTACTCAGCAGTTCTTCCGTGAACACGTCGCCCTTGAGCAGAAACGCGTGATCTCTCTCCAGATGATCCAGGGCGTCTTCCAGCGAGCCCGGCATGGACGGTACCTTGGCCAGTTCTTCTGGCCCCAGGTCATAGATATCTTTGTCCAGGGGCTGACCGGGGTCCATCTTGTTCTCCACTCCGTCCAGTCCCGCCATCATCATGGCGGCGAATGCCATGTAAGGATTGCAACTGGGATCAGGCGGCCGGAATTCCACCCGTTTGGCTTTGGGCGAGGCTGAGTACATGGGGATACGGCAGGCCGCAGAGCGGTTCCGGCGTGAGTATGCCAGATTCACCGGCGCCTCAAAGCCCGGGACCAGGCGCTTGTACGAGTTGGTGGTCGGGGCGATGATCGCTGCCAGGGCCGGTCCATGCTTGATCAATCCGCCGATATACCACAGCGCCATCTGTGACATGCCCGCGTAGCCGTCGCCCGCGAACAAGGGTTTGCCGCCTTTCCACAACGACTGGTGGGTGTGCATGCCGCTCCCGTTGTCCTGGAAAATAGGTTTAGGCATGAACGTCACCGTCTTGCCGTATTGATTGGCAACGTTCTTGACCACATATTTGTAGAGCATCATGTGGTCGGCCGAGCGCACCAGCGAATCGAACTTCAGATCGATCTCGGTTTGTCCTCCGGTAGCGACTTCGTGGTGGTGACATTCCACTTCCAGACCACAGTTCTGCATGGTCATCACCATTTCGCTGCGCAGATCCTGATAGTGGTCAGTGGGCGGGACCGGAAAATAACCTTCTTTGTACCGCGGACGATATCCCTGATTGTTCTCTACCCGGCCCGAGTTCCATCGTCCTTCTTCGGCGTCGATGAAATAGAACCCGTGCTGCTCACGCTGATCGAAGCGCACGTTGTCGAAAATGAAGAACTCGGCCTCGGCCCCGAAGTAGGCGGTGTCCGCAAGCCCGGTCGACCCAAGGTACATCTCTGCCTTTTTCGCGATATAGCGCGGGTCGCGGTCATAGCGCTGCTTGGTAACCGGATCCACGACGTCACACACCATGACCAGCGTGGCCACCTCGGTGAAAGGATCAAGCATGTAAGTACTGGGATCGGGAATCAACAGCATGTCACTCTCGTGGATCGCCGCCCAGCCCCGAATAGACGAGCCGTCCATGCCAAAACCCTCGTCAAACGAAGCCTCGGTCAATTGGTCAATGGGATAGGAAACGTGGTGCTGCAACCCCGGCAAATCGGTGAAGCGGAGATCGAGCATCTTCACCGCGTTCTTTTTCACGAACTCGAGGATGGTTTTCGCATCCGGCATGGGTGTCTCCTTTAAAGTCTTCCGACTTCCTGCATTGGGTACCATCAGGATTTAGCGGCGTCGCGGACGCCTGCTACAATCTCCCGCGGGCACAGATCGGGCGCAAGTGTAATTCGGGCGCCGCCTGTGCAAAGAAATTTAATCTTTTTATGCCCGGCATAAGCGGACTTTATGCCGCGGTATGAGTGTTCAGCCGTCATACATCGCAGGCCCAACAGGATTCTGGCAGTTCGCGTTGCGTGCGGCCACCCTGAGTTCAAGGAGATCGCCAGGTGGCCACGGGCAAATGGCCTAGTGCCGTCTATGGACTTTGACCAGCTCGAAACCTTTCTCGAGGTTGCGCGGCGCAGCTCCTTCTCCCGTGCCGCGGAGAAGCGCTTCCGCACTCAGCCTGCCATCTCCTCCCAGATTCGCGCTTTGGAGGAAGAGGTCGGCGCCAAGTTGCTCGACCGCTCAGGAGGACGGGTGTCCATCACCGCCGCAGGCAAGCTGTTTCAGAAATATGCTGAAGAAACACTTGAAGCCCGCAAGACGGTGCTCAATTCCATCGCGGAGACCGAACGCGTCCCTCGCGGCGAGATTGTCGTCGGCGCCAATGAAGGCACCTGCCTGCACATCCTTCCCGAAGTCTTCGCCGAGTTCAAGAGGCAGTACCCGGAGGTCGCGGTCAGCGTAACCCGCGCCGACTACGCCAGGATCCTGGAATCGGTGATCGACAATTCCGTGGATTTCGGATTCATGTCGCTGCCGGTCAACGATCCCCGGCTCACGGTGGTGCTGATTCACCGCGACGAACTGATCGTCATTGCTCCGCCGCAGCATCCCCTGGCCAGAATGAAATCGGTCAAGATCGCTGAAGTGGCGCAGTTCCCTTTGCTCATGCCCAAGGCCGGCCACACCCGTGATGCCCTGGAAGAACTTTTCCACGAGCACAAGTTGAAGCCGCAGTACGCCATGGAGCTTGACTCCAGCGAACTTCTCAAGCGCTTTGTGGCGGCGGATGTCGGAGTAGGTTTCATCGCGCGCTCCAATGTGCAGGAGGATGTGCAAGCGAGAGTATTGGTTGCCATTCCGATGGCCGAGGCTCACATCCGCCGCGACCTGGCCCTCGTCTTCCGTAAGGACAAGGCACTCAGTCGGGCCGCCCTGGCCTTCATCGACACCACCGTGAGAATCAAGAAAGTGGAACCAGTGCCCACCCATCCGTGAGGAAGCGCGCCGCCCAGTTATCCCTGGCCCGGATTGTGGGTTAAAATTCCCGCAGTGAATCGAGCCCTCCCAGTTCTTCTGCTGGCCTGCGCTGCCCTGCTCTCCGCCCAGGCGCGCAAGTCTTCGCCCCCGGCTTCGCCCTCGGCCTCCAGCCTGGTTGCCATCAAGGCCACTGGCTCCAAGCGCTATGCCTCGACTGATATTGTGGCCGCCACGGGTCTCCAGGTTGGCCAGGCGGTCAGCGAAGACGACTTCAAAAGCATCAGCCGGCACCTGGGCGAGTCCGGAGCCTTCAGCGCTGTCGCTTACACCTTCGAGTCATCTCCAGCCGGAATCAAACTCGAACTGCAGGTCACGGATGGCGGTCCATTCGTGCCCGCCCACATCGACAACTTCGTTTGGCTTTCCGACCAGGAACTGGCCGAGAAATTGCGGGCCCGCGTACCACTCTTCAAGGGAGAACTCCCGGCGAGCGGAGATCTTGCCGACCAGGTTTCTGAAGCATTGCAAGCGTTGGCTTTTGAATACAAGCTTCCAGGACGCGCTGACTATCTCCGCGCCGGGCCGCCGGACGGTCCCGTCGAGTCCTTCGACTACATCATTACCGGGGAGAACATCCGAGTCCGGGACGTCGCGTTCGACGGCGCCGGACCGTCGGAATTGCCCGCGTTGCAGCTCGCTGCCAGAAAATTGCCGCTTGACTATTCGCACTCCAACCTTCACTTGCAGGCGCAAAAGCTGTTGCTGCCCGTGTATCTTGAGCGCGGCTATCTGGAGGCAACTGTCGGAGACCCTCAGCCCAAGGTCGTGCTGGACACCCCGGAGGAGACCGTGGTCGACGTCACCTTCCCCATCGGCCCAGGCCGCCAGTACATGCTCACCGGGCTCCAACTTTCCGGGTACAACGTATTTCCGGTGGAGCAACTGCGCGCTCTCATCCATGTCCCCATGGGCCAGCCGGCCAAACCCATTCAGATCGAAAAAGACGTGGAAGCGATCAAGAAACTTTATGGCACACGCGGCTATATGGCCGTCCAGATTCACCCCAAACCCACGCTGAACGACGCCGATTCTACGGTCAAGTACCTCTTCGATTTTAACGAGGGCGGCATTTACAAAATGGGAGACCTGGAAATCCGCGGACTGGACAGCCGTGCCACCGGTCGGCTGGCGGAAGCCTGGAAACTGCGGGCCGGCGACACCTATGACTCCAGCTACCTTAACCGGTTCCTGGATTCGCTAAGCGATCTGCTGCCCGGCGACCTATGGAATATCAGTTTTCACGAGTCGCTGGAGGACAAGGACAGGCTGGTGGACGTCTCACTGCACTTCGACCTCAACGGCCGATGACGGAACCGGGCCCCTGCGGCGTATCTCGTTGCTTGAGCCGATTGCAACCAAGAACTTAGAGGAGTTTAGTGGAACTCCGTGCTTGACCCCGGCATCTAAGAGTGCTGTCTGACAGTCAGCCCGGTACCCTGATACAAGGAGAAAATGCCTTAATGAGCTCTGTTTGGTCAAAATCCCAAGTGGTCTTGCTGGTAGCTCTGTTTTTCGGCGGCCTTTCTTCCCTGCCGGCTGCTTTCGCCGCGGATAAACCTCAGAGCTTTACCGGCCATGTCACAGACGCCATGTGTGGTGCGAATCACATGATGGGCGGAGCCCCCGCCAACTGTCTTCGCACCTGCATCCGAAAAGGGTCGAAGTACGCCCTGGTCGTGGGGGACAAGGTCTACGCCCTCGATACGACGGACAACTCCGCGCTCGATGAGCTCGACAAGCTGGCCGACAAGCGAGCCAAAGTGACGGGCCAGGCCAGCGGCGGCATTATCACCGTCGTCTCCGTGGCCGCAGCCCAGTAGGGTCGAGAGGCGACGCGCCAGACGTGTCCACCTCGATACTTCGAAGCTTCCTTTCTTCAAATTACCTTGATTTTCATATTGTCTCCCCAACTCCCTATGTTATGTTTTAGCGAATTTACCCGAGAGCCACTGGAGGATACTCGAATTGTCTAGAGACATGGTCCCCAAGCGGATTTTCTTCACCAAGGGGGTCGGAAAACACCGCGAACGTCTTACCTCGTTTGAGTTGGCATTGCGTGACGCCGGCATCGCCGCCCAGAATCTGGTTCGAGTTTCCTCGATTTTTCCGCCACAGTGCAAGTTGGTTCCGCGCTCGCAGGGCTTGAAGTTTCTGAGTCCGGGAGAAGTGGTTTTTTCGGTGGTGGCGGAAAACTCCACCCACGAGCCTCATCGCCTGCTGGCTTCGAGCATCGGCGTGGCCATTCCCGCCGACCGCAACACCTACGGCTACCTCAGCGAACACCATTCATTCGGCGAGACTGAGGACGCGGCCGGGGACTACGCCGAAGAACTGGCGGCAGAAATGCTCGCCACTACTCTGAATGTGGAATTCGACCCCGACCGGTCCTGGGATGAGAAGAAAGAGATTTACCGCATTTCCAACAAAATCGTCCGCACCGCCAACGTGACCCAGTCCGCGGTTGGCGACAAGCGCGGATTGTGGACCACGGTCATCGCGTCGGCGGTGCTGATTTTCGACTAGAGTCTGCCCCAAACGAATCGGCCCATCCGCTCAGCGAATGGGCCGTTGCTTTTTGCAGCGGGGCGTCTGACCCGCGCCCTGTCTATTTCCTCGCCAACACCTTCTCTTTTTTCACTTTGTGATTGGCCGAGTCCTTGCCCAGCCGCTCCAGTACCGCCGCCACGATCAACGGCATCCCCACGGTCGCGTCCACAAATACCTCGCCAAACTTCCCGCCTTCGGCGGGTGGCACAAACTTGCCCCAGGAAATGGCCTCACTGTAGGGGCTCCCTGACAATCCACCCCAGTACACCGGCTCGGGACAGATACGCAAACCATAGTGGTAACGCTTCAAGGGGACGTTTTCTCCCATGCGCCGGTGGCGCAGTTCGATAAACGGTCCAAACTGCTGCGACCAGTTTCGCGGCACCCCTCCGCCGATGGTGAAGATGCCCAGCCGCTTCTGCCGCAACAGCGTGGAAGCGAAATGTTCCAAGTCCTCAAAGGGATCATAGCGGAGCTTGTGCCGCCCCGCAGCCTCTCGCATGCGATTCGAAAGCGCCACGTCCAGTCCCAGCTCCGAGTCGGTGAAAGCGGGAACGAAGATCGGCACCCCCTTTTCAAAAGCCGACTTCACAATTCCTCTTTGTCCCTTGGCATGCTCGGCCAGATACTCGCCCACTGCGTGGTTCAGCTTGTAGGAGCAAAGTATTTCGCCGGGGTCCCAGCCTTCCAACACCTCAAACATCACCCGTTCCACGTCGTCCAGGTTGCGTTCTGGCTCGAGCGTGTCGTAAACGCGGTTGTAGCCCTGCTCGTAGAGCATTTCGTCAGGTACGTCCGGGTTGTAGCGGAAGTGGGCATGTCCCGTCGCCTCCACCAGGCCGTGCGCCATCAGCGCTCCGGTCGAGACAATGGCGTTGACGATCCCGCGATCGATCAATTCCGTGATTACCAGTCCCTGCTTGGCCACAGTCATGGCCCCCGCCAAGGTCATCACCACAAAACAGTCCTTGTCGCGGGCCATGGCTTCCAGCACGTCGGCGGCTTCGCCGAGTTGCCGGCCGGTGAATGCAGTCTTGGCCATCGCACGGACCAGATCGTCAATGGAATGGACCTGCTGCAAATCCAAAGGCTCAAGCGGAGTCAGGCGGTCTTCGATCGGATCGTGGAGATGGCGCTCCATTCCGGCGCCGTCATGATTTCCCTGTTTCAAGTTGCACCCCCGTTAACGAAGCACTACTTTACTAGAAGCCTGCAAGTGATTGCTACATCAACCGGGAGCTGTAAACCTGGAACTGGTATTCTATTTTCTCTGTTGCTCTTGATGGAGGCCTCTGCTTTGGCGCAGAAATTCAAAGTCGGACTGGTACAGATGTCGGCGACCTCCGACCCCGAGAAAAACCTGCAGCGTGCCATCGACCGTATCCATCAGGCCTCGGCGCGCGGGGCGCACATCGTTTGCCTGCCGGAGCTGTTTCAGACCCAATATTTCTGCCAGCGCGAGGATGCCGCCCTGTTCGACCTCGCCCAGCCCATTCCCGGCCCGGTCACGTCGAGTCTCGCCGTACTGGCCAAACAGCTTCGCCTGGTTCTCATCGCTTCCCTGTTTGAGAGGCGCGCCGCAGGCGTCTATCACAATACCGCGGTCATCATTGACGCCGACGGCACAATCCGGGGGATCTATCGCAAGATGCATATCCCCGATGACCCGCTCTACTATGAAAAGTACTATTTCACTCCCGGCGACCTGGGCTTTCGCGCCTTCGACACCGGCGTCGGACGTATTGGCACCCTGGTCTGCTGGGACCAGTGGTATCCCGAAGGCGCGCGGCTGACCGCGCTGCAGGGCGCCCAACTGATCTTCTATCCCACCGCTATTGGCTGGCATCCCGCGGAGAAAGCCGAGTTTGGCCAGTCGCAGCATGACGCCTGGCGCACCATTCAGCGCGCCCACGCCATCGCCAACGGAGTCTTTGTGGCCGTGGTCAATCGGGTGGGACATGAAACCGGTGACATCCGGGGCAAAACAGCAGGAGGAGATGGCCTGGACTTCTGGGGTGGCTCATTCCTGTGCGATCCCTTCGGCCGGGTTCTGGTCGAGGCCTCCCATGACAAGGAAGAAGTTCTGGTGGGGGAGGTGGACTTGCGCGAGGTAGAAGAGGTGCGCCGCAACTGGCCGTTTCTGCGGGATCGCCGCATCGACAGCTATGCCCAAATTACAAGCCGGCTGATCGATTGAAAGCTCGTCGATGAAGCCTCCCTATCGCATGCCCGCCGAGTGGGAACCGCACGCTGCAACCTGGCTGGCATGGCCTCACTACCGAGGCGACTGGCCGGGCAAGTTCGATCCCATTCCCTGGGTCTACGCGGAAATCGTCCGGCACCTGAGCCGGCACGAGCGGATTGAACTGATCGTCAACAACGCCGCCGCACAAAAAGTTGCCCGCAAGGTGCTGGAAAAGGCCAACGCCCTCAACGGCAACGTTCGCTTTCACCAGTGGCCCACCAATCGCGTCTGGACCCGCGACTCCGGCTGCACCTTTGTGACAGGCGGAGCGGGCGGCCTCACCGCCATCAAATGGCGCTTCAATGCCTGGGCAAAATACCCGAACTACCAGCAAGATGAAAAAATCGGCAGCCGCATGGGCAAGACCGCGCGCGCCCGCGAAATCCGTCCCAGCTTCGGGAAAAATCGCGTCGTGCTCGAAGGCGGATCTCTGGAAGTCAACGGACGCGGCACTCTGCTCACCACCGAGGAATGCCTGCTCAGCCAGGTGCAGCAGCGGAATCCTGGCATGAAACGGGAGGACTACGAGAAGGTCTTTTCGGAATACCTGGGAACCGGCAACGTGATTTGGCTAGGGTCCGGCATCGCCGGCGACGATACTCACGGCCACGTGGACGACATTACCCGTTTTGTTTCGCCCGACACTGTCGTCACCGCGGTCGAGCCCAATCCCGACGATCCCAACTACGAACCCCTGCGGGAGAACATCCGCCGCTTGCGCTCTGCCACCGACCGGGATGGCAAGCCGCTGTCGATCGTCGAACTCCCCATGCCAGGCCCAGTCGTCTTCGAAGGCCGCCGCCTGCCCGCCAGCTACGCCAATTTCTACATCGCGAACGGAATTGTGCTGGTCCCGGTGTACAACGATGCCAACGACCGGATTGCTCTGGACACTCTCGCCGACCTGTTTCCCGAGCGGGAAGTGGTGGGCATCTACTCGGGAGACCTGATCTGGGGCTTCGGCGCGATGCACTGCATGACGCAGCAACAGCCGGGGGGGTAGTCGTTGGTCGTTGGCCAATTCAACCGATCGTATGCGTCGGAACCTGCACGGGTTCACGGGCAAGACATCTCTTACGATACGAAATCGTGCCTAAGGTGTGAGAGATGCGCGAAAGGGTCCTGGCCAACGACCAACGACTATCTCTTGTACTGGGTCGGCTGGGGGCCTTTTTCCAGCATCTCGCGGTTCCAGATGGCGCCTTCGCGGGTGTAACTGGCCAGCTCAAAATCCTGGGTCAGCTCCAGCGCGTCGGTAGGACAGGCGTCCTCGCATAGCCCGCAGAACATGCAGCGGCTCAGATCGTAGGTGAATTCGGTGAGTTCCTTGCGCCGGGTTTTTTCGTTGCGCTCGCTCGAAACCACGATCAGGTGCTCGGGACAGGCCAGCGCGCACAGGTCGCAGGCGATACACATGGTTTCGTCGGTATCGGGATTTACATTCAGACGGGGTGCGCCCCGGTAGCGCTCGGCCACTTGCGGCCGTTGCAGCGGATACTGCTCGGTATAGATCTCCTTCGGGTCCTGATAGCTGAAGGTAACCTTCAGTCCCTGAAGCAGGTCCACCATGAAGATCTTGCGCAGCAGGCTCGGAATCCCCATATCGCTGTAAGCATACCATCAACGCAAGCCGCCGCAGAAGCAGGCGAGTCCCTGGTCCGCACAAAGACCGAGCCCGCAGATGCTATCATTGCTGGTTCCGGCAGCGTGTTTGTGCCTCCAGCGACCGGCCCCGCGAAGAAGGGTGAAAAATTACTGACATCAGAATGAATCACAGATTCTCCATCCTCATTCTGCTCGCGTTATCCCTCACAATTTATATCGGCAATGCCCTTCAACCCGCATTGCTGGACGATGCCGACGCCTCCCACGCCCTGGTCTCCCGCGAGATGTTGCAACGGGGCGATTGGGTAGTCATGTATCAGGACGGTGTGCGCTACCTCGAAAAGGCCCCGCTGCACTACTGGATGGTTGCCACCAGCTACGAGCTCTTCGGTCAGGGCGCGTTCCAAACCCGCTTGCCACTTGTGCTTTCTACCGTGGGCCTGGTTCTGATGGTCTACTTTTTTGGCCGCCGCTACTTTGGCGAACGGGCGGCTTTCTATTCCGGACTGGTCATGGGCACCAGCGCCGGGACTTTCCTGTTCACCCGGGTGATGGTTCCGGAAGCCATCTTTGCGCTTGAGCTGACCGCGATTTTCTATCTTTTCCTGCGCGCCTGGAACGGCAGCCTCAGCCCGCGCGCCGGCTATTGGGGCGCCGCCGTGGTGATGGGGCTCGCCGCCCTTACGCTCGGACTGATCGGCATGCTGTTTCCCCTGGGCGTGGTTTTCTTCTTCATCCTCTTCACCCGCAGCTGGGGACGCTGGCGCGAGCTTCGCATTTTCTCCAGTATGCTGATTTTCCTGGTGATTGCGGTGCCCTGGCACTGGATCGCGGAACACCGCTCGCCCGGATTTCTCTGGTCCTATTTCGTCAACGAACATTTCAAGCGCGCGCTCGGGACTCGCTACCCGCCCGACTATGAGGCCGTGCCCCTGCTGCTATGGTGGGCGCTGCACCTGGTGTGGTTTTTTCCCTGGAGCTTCTTTCTGCAGTATGCCCTGCGCGAATTTCCGCCGCCTCGCACCTGGGGAAAGAATATGGAGCCGGCCCAGCAGGCGCGCCTGCTTCTGTTCATCTGGGCGGGACTGATCCTGGTGTTCTTCTCGCTCACCAGCGGCTCCCGCATGGAGTACTACAGCTTCGGGGCCTGGCCCGCGATTGCGATTCTGCTGGGACTGGGATTGACCAAAGCGGAAGAAACGCGCGACCGCTGGCTCCCGCGCCTGCAAGCCGGACTAGCGGTCAGCGGAGTTCTGGCCGCGACCTGTCTCGGGTATCTCGTGGTCTCGTCGATGGAGATTTCTTCGAAGGTCGGCATCTCCGGCCTGATCCAATACCATCCCCTCGACACCTATCGTCTTTCGATGGCGCACATTCTCGACCTTACGCCGCAGACTTTTGCTGCGCTGCGTGGGCCTGCCATCGCGGCCATGTTCATCTTTGTGCTTGGCTTTGGCGCCACCTGGCTTTTGCGGCGGCGCTGGAAGAACTTCGCTGCGACCCTTACTCTGGCTTTCACCATGGGGATATTCTTCTTCGTCGCCAACTGGGCCTTCAAGAGATTCGAGCCGCGCATGTCGTCGCGCATCCTGGCCGACGACATCCTTCCCTACCTGCGCCCTCAGGACCAGATCGTGCAATATGGAGACTTCAACTCCGGATCCAGCATCCCGTTCTACACCCACCGCCACGTGTGGATCTACAACGGACGCCTCGGCACCAACCTGGAAATCGGATCGAACTATCCCGACGTGCCGTCGACTTTTTTGGATGATCAGCAGTTTCCCGGTTTCTGGCGCGGCCCGGACCGTGTATTTCTCTTTGTGCCCGAAGAGTTCCGCAAAGACGCGCTTTCGCGCCTGCCACCGGATTCCAGCTACCTGCTCGCCGAGAGCGCTGGGAAATACATTTTTGTAAACCAGCCGGTTCGGCCAAATATGCAGCTGCTGGCATCGATCCTGGCCACGTTCCCGACGGAGTAATCCGCGAGCTCCCTTGGACTCCCAATCACAAACTGACGAGTTGTTTATGGAGGAGGCTCTCCGTTCCGCCCAGCGCGCGCTCGAAGCCGGGGAGGTTCCGGTGGGAGCGGTCGTGGTCTGCGGAGGGGAAATCGTGGGCCGCGGCGGAAACCGCAACCTCACGGACTCTGATCCCACCGCTCATGCAGAGATCGTCGCGTTGCGTGCGGCTGGGGCCGCGCTTCGCAATCACCGCCTGGAGGACTGCGAGCTGTTTGTTACAATTGAGCCGTGCGCCATGTGTGCGGGCGCCATGGTGCACGCCCGGCTGAAGCGCCTGATATATGGCGCGGACGACCCTAAAGCGGGTGCCGTCCAATCTGTGATGCAGGTGCTGAATCACCTCCAGTTGAACCATCGCATGGAGGTTCGGGGAGGAGTGCTGGCGGGGCGCTGCGCGGAAATTTTGCAGGATTTCTTTAGACGCAGGCGGTAGGAACAATCGTTGGTCGTCAGTCGCCAGCGACCAACCACTTTTCCTGACGACTGGAAACCGATGACTGACGACTAGGTTCAACGACTGCTTTCCGGAGAGGTGCGTGAGCGGTTGAAACGATCCGCCTCGAAAGCGGACATACCTTAACGGGTATCGGGGGTTCGAATCCCTCCCTCTCCGCCATCAGTTCTAACTCCAGAGGTCCCTCGGCAAGCTCGGGATTTCGGCGGCGCGGCTCGGACGCCGTGCAGGCGCCTCAAGTTCGAATCCCTCCCTCTCCGCCATATAACCCTTCCAGTCTGATCATCTCTGGAGCCGCCTCGACCGCATCTGCCACACTTCTGTCTGGTGGTTCCATGCACTCCAACCGCACGACGGGTCTCGACTTACCGGTTCTGTAACACTGCGTTAACAAGTCAGGATTAAGCTCGGAGGCTGAAATTTTGAGCTCACCTGTGAAAAAGGGTGCCCAAAAACACCTGTACGATGCAGGGTCAGGCCGAGCGCCTGAACCGGGCAGGGTGAAAACACCGAGGATCCCGCAACTATGGAGAAGAAAAAGTTCCTCTTTGCGTCGCTGAGTGGACTGATCAGCGACATTGCGTGGCAGGTGGCCAAGGAAGGCCGCGAGGTTCGCTACTACATCAAGGATGAAAAGGAAAGCGACATCGCCGACGGTTTTGTGGCGAAATCGGAAGACTGGGAGAAAGACGCTGGCTGGGCTGATATCGTCATCTTTGATGACACGCTCGGACAAGGGGAGAAGGCGCAGGAGCTGCGCGCCCGGGGAAAGAAAGCTGTCGGAGGCACGGCCTATACCGACCGGTTGGAAGATGACCGCTCCTTCGGACAGGAGGAACTGAAAAAGGCCGGGGTGAACATCATTCCTTATGCAGAGTTCGAGTCTTTCGACGAAGCGGTTGAGCATGTAGTTGAGAACCCGGCGCGCTATGTGATCAAGCCGAGCGGCGAAGCCCAGAACGTGAAGCGGCGGCTTTTTGTGGGCGAGGAGGAGGATGGCCAGGACGTCATTCGCATGCTGGAGGCCTACAAGAAGGCATTTTCGGATGAGATCAAGGTCTTTCAGCTGCAGCGAAGGGTGACAGGGGTAGAGGTCGCGGTGGGCGGCTTTTTCAACGGAAAGCAGTTCATCTATCCCATCAACGTCAACTTCGAGCACAAGAAACTTTTTCCCGGAAACCTGGGGCCTCCCACCGGGGAAATGGGGACCTCGATGTTCTGGAGCCAGCCCAACCAGCTGTTCAACCAGACTCTGCTAAAGATGGAGCCCAAACTTGCGGAGGCTATGTCGGCTACATCGACGTAAACTGCATCGTTAACAACCACGGCGTCTATCCACTGGAGTTCACCTCGCGATTTGGATACCACGATCAGCAGCACCCAGCAGGCGGGTATGATTACTCCAATCGGGCAGTTTTTTCTGGACCTGGCCAGTGGGAATTACCCCAAGTTGAGGGTCAGAAGCGGCTTTCAGATCGGCGTGCGTATCGTTGTTCCGCCGTTCCCCTTCGATGATGACGAGACCTTTGAGTCGTTCTCGAAGAATGCCGCCATCGTGTTCAGGAAACCCCCGGCTGATGAGATTCACATAGAAGATGTGAAGCAACTCAATGGCCAGTGGGTCGTGGCGGGGACTTCGGGAGTGATCCTGATCGTGGTTGGACTGGGCCAAACCATGAAACAGGCGCAGGCTCAGGTTTACTCTCGCATAAAGAATGTGCTGATTCCCAATATGTACTACCGCACGGACATCGGCGATCGTTGGGACCAAGACAGCGACCGGCTCCACAACTGGGGAATATTGAGGTAGGACGCGCCGCCGGCGATCGTCACAGAATCAGCCAGTCCGCGCCATATCGCCAGGAATAGTAACGCCCGCCAGTCTTTCCCGTCTAAATTTTCCGGGGAGGCCGCCGTCATGCATCTTGCCAGACGTGTTACGTGTGTCTTTGTCCTCGGGTTTGGGTTGTCCGGCTTCGTCCTGCCCACCGCGACGCAGGCGCCACCGCGTGAACAGTTCCGGAACGTCGATGTGCTCTATTACTGGGTCAGCAATCACGCCGGCCAGAAGCTGCGCACCTTCATCAGTCGGCCAAAAACCAGCTCCGGAAAAGTCCCTGTTATCTTTTTTGTTGGATGGCTGAGTTGCGACAGCATGGAATATCCCAACGCCAACACCCGCGATGGTTTCGGCATCTTCATGCGCCGCCTGATCGACGAATCGGGATATGCCACTGTCCGCATGGACAAACCTGGCGTGGGCGAAAGCCAGGGGGAATGCGCCAAAGCGGACTTTAACAGCGAAATCCAGGGCTGGCAGGCTGCATTCGACGGATTGAGCAAGTATGACTTCATGGATCGCGATCGCGTCTTCGTGGTGGGACTGAGCAATGGGGGTGGCTTCTCTCCCCTGGCGGCCCGCGATCATCCGGTTCGCGGCTTCGTTTCCGCCGGCTCCTGGGGCCGCACCTGGTACGAGCATATGCTGGAACTGGAACGAAGGCGGCTCACTGCTGAGGGCAAATCGCCCGGTGAGGTAAATGCGTCCGTGAAGTCCTTCGCCGATTTCTACAACTTGTACCTGATGAAAAATATGACTCCGGGCCAAGTCGTCGCCCAGCATCCCGAATGGAAAAATCTCTGGTACGACACACCTGACGGTCAATACGGCCGCCCGGCTGCCTTCTACCAGCAATTACAGGCGCTGAACCTGGGCGAAGCCTGGCAGAAAGTGGACGCGCCGGTACTGGTAGTCCGAGGCGGCGCGGACGATATCGTGAGCCAGTCCGACAGCCAAGCCATTGCTGAAATCGTGAATCAGGTGCATCCCGGCCGCGCCCGCTATCTCGAGATCGAAGGTGTGGGACACGGATTCACTGTGACCGGCAAGTTCTATGACGCACTGGTGCCGACCGTGCTGGACTGGATGAGAGAGCAGCTGCGTTGAGATAGCAGCAGGGCCTATGCCCTCTTGAAATACTGCACCGCCCGCTCGTGTTTCTGGGCGGCGGCTCGACTCGAAAACGTTCCCAGGTTCCTTCGGCGGCCAGTCTTTGGATTTTTCTTTTGGGAATAGAGCCGATATTTTCCAGATTTCAGTTTGCGAATCATGTTTCTGAGATGCTGTTTCCGCCGGTCCAGTTTTCCTGGAAGCTGCCTCGGGAATCAGTGTTGATCTACACTACTACGCGACCTTCTCATGGATATCCGTCGCCTCACCGAACACGATGCCGAACGCTTCTCCGAGCTTCGCCTGGAAGCTCTCGAGCTCGAGCCCCAGGCCTTCACCGAGTCGGCCTCCGAGCACAAGGTCAAGACTCTGGAGGCCATCGCGACATTTCTGGGCTCCGGCACTTCCCTGGACAATTTTGTGCTGGGAGCTTTCGACGGCCCGCGACTGATCGGCATGACCGGATTTTTCCGCAGAGTGGGGCAAAAAATCAATCACCGCGGCGAAATCTGGGGCGTCTATGTGCGCCGGGAAAATCGTGGTCAAGGCGTCGGCCGGGCTATCCTCGAGGAGTTGCTGCGTCGGCTGCAGTCGGTGCCTGGACTGGAGCAGGTGGCGCTCGGGGTCAGCACCATCAATGTTCCCGCACGGCGTCTCTATGAATCGTTCGGTTTCAAGACCTACGGCCGCGAAGCCCGCGCGCTGAAGATCGGCACCGAGTACATCGATGAAGACCTCATGCTGCTATACCTCAGGCGTGAGTCAGGGTGACTCCGGGATGTGAGCTGGGCATGCGCTAATTCAGAAGACCGTCCATCTGCACGATATCGGCGTCGCCTTCGCCCACAGCGGCAAAAACCCACTTTCCGTCCGACGACCAGGAGATGCGACGGCCAATGAAGGTACGCTTTTGTCCGAAATCGGTAAGCCGTCTCAATTTTCCATCCGCCGTGGACGCAACCCAGATGTTGGTTCCGAGGTTGTCGTCCAGGGGCATGACCAGCCACTTTCCGTCACGAGAAATCACAGGTTGGAAGCCCTGCCACAAGGGCAAGCGCTGGCCCGAGATCCGCACCAGCAAGCTCGACGGGCCGCTCTCGGGACGAGCCACACGCAGTTCGTAGTCCAGCGAACCGTTCAAGTTTTGTAGCGGGACGGCATAGTACAACGCGGAGCCATCGGGTGCCAGCGCCGGCCCGCGGGCATTATCAGTACGGACCGTTAGCGCCGGCCCTCCTTCCACGGGTACCTTCATAAGCCGGAAGCTTCCCGTGTTTTCGATGGGTGAGGACTCAGAGTAGTAGAGCCACTTGCTGTCGCCCGACCAGGTGGCCCAGGCACCTTGCGAGAGTCCCAGATGCAGTCCGCTTCCGTCGGGACGAATCAGCCAGTACCCAACTCCCCGCCCGTACTCGGAGGGACGATTGGTGGCGAATGTGATCGCTTTCCCGTCCGGCGACCAGATGGGAACTCCCATGATTACACCCGCATCCTTTTCGAAGGTGATCTGACGGGTCTCGCCGTTTTCCAGCCGCATCACCCAGAGGTTTCCGTGCCCGCCGTTATCCGACAAATACACCATCTCGCTGTCGGTTGGATCGAGGCTCGGCGTCTGCACTTGCCCGGTCTGGTGAGTGATCCGCACCGCCCGGCTTACGTTTTCCGCAGGAGCGCCGTCTACTGGGAATTTCCAGATGTCGAACAGCATGTGCTTGCGGCTGACCACGATTCGCCCGCCGCTGTCGGTGTCGGGATTCTCATCCCCGGCTTCACCAAAGGTCAACTGCTGGGGATCCCCACCCGATAGGGACTCAAGCCAAAGATGCATGGTGGGGAGGTAAAGCACGGTGCTTCCACGCGCCGAGCTGTAAACCAGCCGGTGACCGTCGGGGAGCCACGCCAGTCCTCCCAGAAGCGTATTGTCGTGGGTAAGCTGCCGCGCAGATCCTCCGGCTGCCGGCACCGTGTAGATATCATCGGCCCAGTTCTCGCGGCTGTGGATGTAGGCAATCGTGTTGTCATCCGGCGACCAGCGCGGTTCACGATAGCTGAAGTTCGCGGCCGCCTGGGCCACCACTCTTTCGTGCGAGCCGTCGCGATCGGAAACCACGAGTTGCATCTGCTTGCCGTCGAGGCGGAAAAACGTCATCCGCTTGCCGTCATGGCTCACGTCCGCTCCGCTCATGCTGGAAACCAGTTGCCGGGGTGCGCCACCCAGCGCAGAGACCTCCCACAGCGTGCCTTGCGAGTCCCCTTCGGGAGGCGGGGCGTAGTAAATCACCGCCGAGGAATCCTGGGACCAGCGGGGCTCGAGGTGGTCGCCAGCGCCGTGTGTGATCTGCAGTGGGGGACCTCCCGTTAACAGACGGATCCAGATTTGACGGGAACCAGTTGAGTCGCAGACGAATGCCACCGATTTACCGTCGGGAGAGAAGGCCGGACTTTCTTCCAGGCCCGCAAAGTCCGTGAGCCGCAGGAACTTTACCGCCTGGCGAGGCGATTGCGGACGCATCTGGAACCACCAGATGGCGCCAAGGGCCGCTGCGGCTGCAACCACCGCAGCTATCCACCATAGGGGTCGCATGACGCCTTTCTGCTCAGCCGGCGCCAGCGCCGCGATCCCGGAGTCCGCAACCGACGACGAAGACTCGAGATGAAAGGCCAGGTCGCGCGCCGACTGGAACCGCTCCTCGGGGTTCTTCTCCATGCAGTGGCGCACGATCTGATCGAGCGACAGAGGAATGTTCCGTCCACTGGCCTGCAGTTCGGCAGGTTCGTCCTTCAGAATGGCGCTGGAGCGATCGGCCGCAGTGGGCCCTTCAAATGCCCTCCGCCCGGAAAGAGTTTCGTAGAGGACCGCGCCAAAACTGAAAATATCGGAACGCTGGTCGGCCTTCTCTCCACGCACCTGTTCCGGCGACATGTAGCCGGCGGTGCCCATCACTACACCCATGCTGGTCTGATCCTGGGGCTCCAGACTGGTCATGGTCTCATCGCACGGATCGGGCGCGGTCAACTTGGCCAAGCCGAAGTCAAGTATCTTGGCGCGGCCGTCGCGACAGACGAAAATGTTCTCGGGCTTGAGATCGCGATGAACAATCCCCTTGTCGTGGGCCGCCGCCAAGGCACTGGCGATCTGCACCCCGCACTCGACCGCTTTGCGCAAGGAGAGAGGGCCGGTGTACAAACGCTCGCGCAGCGTGCCGCCTTCCAGGAGTTCGGTCACCAGGTAGGGAGCGCCGTCATGCGTGCCAACATCGTAGACCACGAGAATGCCGGGATGGTTGAGCGCGCTGGCGGCCCGCGCTTCCTGCTCAAACCGGCGCAGGCGGTCCGGATCACTGCACCAGGACTGTGACAGGATTTTGACCGCAACCTCGCGGCCCAGGCGCGGGTCCCGAGCGCGGTACACCTCACCCATGCCGCCGGCGCCGAGCGGTGCCACGATCTCGTACGGGCCGAGCTGCGTGCCAGGAGCGAGAGCCATGATCCATTCGGATTATAGCGCCCGGCAAGTGGTCGAATCAGGCGTAATCCCCATCGAAGCAGGAACCATCGCGTACTTGCATTGTGCAGCACAATCACAGGGGTAAGGGTGACGGTCGGGCACGTGGAGGCCGGATCGGCGGCGTGAGTCAGATTTGTGGTCCGGAAGGCACCTACCGGGACAGGGAGAATCGCTTGTCGGCAACCCGGCTACATGCTATAGCTCACGCCGCGCAGCGCGTCTTTGTAGGCTTCACGCGCTTCCGTCGCTTTGGTGTGGGCGTCGTGCTCCCGGAAGTGGGCGGTATCCCAGTGCTCCATGGCGACCATCGAATGGTCGGGAGTGGCTAAGGCCTCTTCGGCGCGAATGGCGTCTACCCATTCATCGATGGCCTTCTTGTACTCCACACGCAATTGATCGAGATCTTCTTTGCTCATGGCCGGCGTAGATTAATGCCACCCTCCCGCCGGGTCAATCGAGTCGAGCGACATTTAACCAAAAATTAACTTAAGGGGCTTATCCGCTTTGCACGATATTCGCCTGCCGCGCCGGAGTGATGGCGAAATGAGGATTCCGGTTAAGCAGTCGGCAATCAGTAAGTTGGGAGGTCTCTGCCCTGGACTTGCCCGACCCCCTGCTGAGGCGGACTTCACCCGGGCGGCGGTTGCTTTCGGCATGTGATCACACCACGAAATACTTGGCCCCGGGATGGTGTACCACGATGGCTGACGTCGACTGCTCCGGCTCCAGCAGGAATCCCGTGGTCAGGCGCACCCCGACATTCTCTTCGGGATGGAGCAGGGCGAACAGCTTGGTCTGGTCTTCCAAATTCGGACAGGCGGGATAGCCGAATGAATAACGCGATCCGCGATACTTCTGGTGGAACAGATCGCGGATATGGGGCGAGTCTTCGCCCGCGATTCCCAGTTCTTCACGCATCTTCTTGTGCAGATATTCCGCCAGCGCCTCCGCCGTCTCCACACTCAGGCCGTGCAGGTAAAGATATTTGGTGTACTCCCCGGCTTCAAAAAGGCGCTGGGTTTCCACCGAGGCTTTCGCTCCTATCGTCACCAGGGATAACCCGATCACGTCCATTTTTCCCGATGCTTTCGGAGCAAAGAAGTCTGAGATCGAAAGCTTTCGGCCTTCGCGCTGGCGCGGGAAGGTGAACTTCAGGAGCTCCCGAGGAGTCGCCGGGCCGGGCGGGACGGCTGCCACTGCCCGGCTTTGCTCGGCCTGGACGGGTCGAAGACCCGTCCCCACATCACCGCTGGTGATCTCCGGGTCGTACACGATTACGTCGTTGCCTTCGCCCTGGGCTGGAAAATATCCATAGACCACCTTGGGCTCAAACACTCCGCTGGCAATGATTTCTTCTTCCAGCTGTTTTTTGATGGGGCGGAATTTCTCCTCGACCAGGCGCAGGTAGTCTTCCTGGGACGCAGTCTTCAATTGCCACTGGTTCTTGAATAGCGCGGTCTCGTTGATGTAAGGAAAAAGTTCCCTCAGGTCGAAATCCTTCCGGACTTTCACGCCCCAGAACGGAGGGACCGGAATATTCGGGGCATCGCTGACCACCGGGCTTCTTTCAGCGAACACCGGCCCGGTTTCTTCGTCCACCGCGGCCGCCTTGGCGTACTCCTTGACCGTGCGTCCTTCCTGCAGCCGGGCCTGTTTCTTGCCGTTGGCCGTGGCGAGGTCTTCCATGATGTGCAGGCCGGCAAAGGCATCGTCGGCGTAAAACACCGCATTCGAGTATTCACGGCGAAGATCGTCTTCCACGTATTTACGAGTAAGCGCGGCGCCACCGCAGATTACCGGGAACTCCAGCTTCTGGCGTTCCAGGTCCTGGATCACATACTTCATTTCCAGCGTGGACTTCACCAGCAGGCCGCTCAGTCCGATGGCGTCGGCCTTATGTTCCATCGCGGATCGGATGATGACATCGCCGCTCTGCTTGATCCCCAGATTGACGACCTTATAGCCGTTGTTCGAAAGAATGATGTCCACGAGATTCTTGCCAATATCGTGGACGTCGCCTTTGACCGTGGCCAGCACGATGGTGGCTTTTTGCGAGCCCGCCTTCTTCTCCATTTTGGGTTCAAGGTAAGCAACCGCCTGCTTCATCACCCCTGCTGAATCGAGCACCGAAGGCAGCTGCATTTTGCGCGCGCCAAATAGGTCGCCTACAGTGCGCATGCCATCGAGTAGGACGTTGTTGATCAGATCGAGCGGCGAATATTGGCTTAGTGCTTCTTCCAGTATTTCTTCCAGAGTCCGCTTGTTTGCGCCCTCGCCTACGGCTTTTTCGCCGTTGATGATGGCAAACTTCAGTTTGTCCTCGACCGACAGGGTTTCGACGTGAGCCTTGGTCTCGGTTTCCCCTTTGCCTTTTTTCCCGGCAAAGTGGTTCATGTATTTCTGCAGCGGGTCTCCGTCGGAAGCCGCGTCACGGTAAATCAGCTTGAGCGCTAGCTCAACTTCTTCATGAGGAATCTTGTATAACGGATAGATTTTGGTGTAGTTGACGATGGCCATATCCAGGCCATTGTTCACTGCCTCGTGCATGAAAACGGAATTCAGCACGCGACGAGGATAGGCGTCGAGGCCGAATGAAATGTTGCTGACGCCGAGGATGGTCTTGACGTCCGGCAACTCGTGCTTGATGCGCTTCACCGCCTCCAGGGTCTCGATTCCGGCGGAGCGGTAATCTTCCTGGCCGGTGGTGATGGGCAGGGTTAGAGCGTCGAAGATGAGGTCAATGCCGCGCAGACCGTATTTTTCCGTCGCCAGTTTGTAGATGCGCCTGGCGATTGCGACCTTCTTGTCAGCGGTCAGCGCCATGCCGTCTTCGTCGATGGTCAGCGCAATCACGGCCGCCCCATAACGGCGCGCCATGGGCAGCACCTTTGAAGTTCGCTTTTCGCCGTCTTCCAGGTTGATGGAGTTGATGATGGCCTTGCCCGGAATCCGCTTGAGCGCTTCTTCGACCACATCGGCTTCGGTGGAGTCCACCAGAATCGGCGCCGGCACTCGGGTGGCGACCTTCTCCAGAATCGAGCTGATATAACCTTTTTCGTCTTCTCCTACGATGGCGCAGCACAGGTCGAGCATGTGGGAGCCGTCGTTTACCAGCTTCTTGGCCAGCGCCAGAATGTCGTCATACTTCTTGCCCCGCACCAGGTTGCGGAAATGTTCCACCCGGGTGGTGGTATTCATTTCCTCGGCGACGACCAGCGGTTTGGGATCCAGATCAAGGGGGACGGAAGTGTAGGCGCTGGAGGCAGCGGCTGTGGGCTTGACCTCGCGCTGGGCCGGCTCGGCATTCGCTACCGCATCAACGACGGCTTTCAGATGCTCGGGAGTGGTGCCGCAGCACCCGCCCACGATGTTCACGCCGTACTCGGTGACGAAACGTTTGTGATATTGGGCGAGCTCGGCCGGGCTGAGCTTGTAGACGGCCCGTCCGCCTTCGTTGTGCGGCAGGCCAGCGTTGGGCAGGATCGAGATGGCCTTGCTTGAATTGACGCCCAGGAACCGTACCGCATCGTTCATCTCCCGCGGCCCGGTGGCGCAATTCAGCCCGATGATGTCCACGTCAAAGGGTTCGAGGGCGGTGAGCGCGGCGCCGATCTCGGTGCCCAGCAGCATGGTGCCGGTCGCTTCCAGCGTGACTTGCACGGTGACGGGCAGACGCTTGCCGGTTTTTTGCATGGCGTCGAAGATGCCTACCAGCGCGGCCTTGGCCTGGAGGAGGTCCTGACAGGTTTCGGCGAGAAGGACATCTACTCCACCTTCGATCAGCGCGGCGGCTTGTTCGGCGTAGCCTGCGACCATGTTGTCGAAGGTGATGTGTCCGAGCGAAGGCAGCTTGGTGGTCGGACCGATGGAGCCGGCTACGAAGCGCGGCTTGTCTTTGGTGGAAAACTGCTGCGCGACTTCTTTCGCGATCCTGGCCGCGGCAATATTGATTTCGGCAACTTTGTCCTGCAGATCGTACTCGGCCAGCACCACCCGGGTGGCGCCGAAGGTGTCGGTCTCGACCACATCGCAGCCCACGGTCAGGAAGCTGGCGTGAATGTCCTTGATGATGTCGGGACGGCTCAGTACCAGGAGTTCGTTACAGCCCTCCTTCCCCCAGAAATCGTCCACACTGGGATTGCGCGCCTGCACACTCGTGCCCATGGCGCCGTCGTAGATGACGACGCAGTCGCGCACGGTTTGGAGAAAGTTGGACATTAGTTCCTAGCTTCTAGCTCTTGGCTTCTAGCTTGCCCCCTAGCCCAGACCAGCTTTTCTCGGCGCCCCTGGTTTTAGCGAGAAGCTAAGCAGCCAGGAGCCAGCAGCCGTATGCACAAACGCCGGCCCACGAGGGACCGGCGTTTCATCCTCTGACAGAATCTATTGAACTCTAGCTCCCCTGTACCGGCAACGAGGATGCGCCAGCCCCGACCTCGTCTCGATTGAATACCGCGTTGGCGCCCATATGTGCTGGCTTGGGGGCCAGCATCTGCTCCTTGCGGTACACCAGGTTGCTGGCATTGAAGCTCGCGATTTCGAAACCGTGCCCGTGGGTAATGGCATCGGTGGGACACGCTTCCACACAGTAGCCGCAGAAAATACACCGGTTATAGTCGATGTTGTAAACCTTGGCGTAACGCTCCGCACCGCTCACCCGGCTCTCGGCGGTATTCTCCGCAGCCTCGATATAAATGCAGTTTGAGGGACAGGCAGCCGCGCACAGGAAGCAGGCAACGCATTTTTCCAGACCGTTTTCATCGCGTTGCAACACGTGCACGCCGCGATAACGCTCCTGAAACTTGGCGCCCTTCAGCGGCCCCGGTCCGTCCGGATAGTTTTCCACAATCGTAGGCTCGAACATCTCCCGGAAGGTGATGCTCATGCCCTTGGCGATCGCCGCGATGTTCTGAAGCACCGGCATACCCTCCTAGTATACCGAAAGCCCCGCATCGAGGCAGGATCCGCCCCGGCGCAACCTTCGGCTGATTGGCGCTGCCGGGGGTTCAATGCTTTTGGCCCGTTGTTTTGCACAGGTCGGCCCATATATGCTCTAGCCGCCACGAAGGAGCCCTCACAGGACTATCGCGCGGCTTAGGTTCGCGCGTTGCTTTCGTCAACTCTGGGAATTCCTAAAAATCCTCGAAGGAGAAACTCATGCCTGATCAATTTGAACAGCTCAAAGAGAAGTACCAGCCAGTCCTCGCCAAGATTCAGCAGGAAGGTGCAGAACTGCAAAACCTCAACCTTGACGGCAACCAGCTCTACCTGAAGGTGACGGCTGACTCGGAAGCCAGCAAGAACCGCATCTGGGACGCGATCAAGGCGGTCGATCCCAATTTTGCTGATCTGAAGCACGATATCGAGGTCCGTCAGGGCGAACAGAACTATACCGTCCAGCCCGGCGACAACCTCTCCAAGATCAGCAAGCACTTCTACGGCGATGCCAACAAGTACACCGCCATTGCCAAGGCCAACAATCTGGCCGACCCGGACAAGATCAAAGTTGGTCAGAAACTGGTAATCCCGGCAGCTGCCTAGCCGAAGCCCAGGTTTGGGAAGTCCCACCTTCCATTTTGGAAGGTGGGGATTTTTTTGCGACTTTCCTTTGCGTTCTTTGCGACTTTCCTTTGCGAACTTCGCGGCAAAAAAGCTTTTAACCGCAAAGGACGGAAAGCCCGCAAACGAAGCACCTCTATCCGGGGATGTCCGATACCAGGCTGCGCATTCTTGGGGTATACTTCCCGCCGCGCGAGCAGCTGGCTGGAACCACTGCCCCGGCTGAGCCGTCGAACTGCAACGGAGGAAACCTATATGCATATCATCTGGACGCTGTTGATCGGTCTGG
Source organism: Terriglobales bacterium (assembly GCA_035937515.1). Lineage (GTDB taxonomy): Bacteria > Acidobacteriota > Terriglobia > Terriglobales > Acidobacteriaceae > JAIQFF01. The sequence continues at coordinate 120,758 of DASZHW010000138.1, forward strand.
TCATCGGGGCCGTCGCAAAATTCATCATGCCGGGCAAGGATCCAGGTGGAATCATTATCACCATGCTGATCGGCATCGCGGGATCATTCATCGCTACCTACGCTGGCCGGGCGTTGGGGTGGTATCAGGAAGGACAAAGCGCGGGCTTCATCATGTCGGTGGTCGGAGCCATCGTGCTGCTCGGTGCTTACCACCTTCTGAAGCCCAAGACCACGTAGGTCCTCCGGCACAGCGGAAACTTAGAGGAAACCATGCGCTGGACACCCGGGGGAAGCAGTGACGACGTTGAAGACCGCCGCGACGAAAGCGGCGGCGGTGGTGGTTTTCAGCTGGGGGGACTCCACCTCGGCGTCGGCGGCGTGATCCTGCTCTTCGTTCTGAGCCTGATCTTCAAGCGTGATTTCCTCTCCCTCCTGAACACCGACTCCGCTGGAACCGGAACCACTGTCTCTCAGCCAGACCCGGCCCGCGATCAGCGCGAGCAACCCTTGGTCCAGTTCGTTACGTTTGTCTTGAACGATACTCAGAACACCTGGAGCAAGATCCTGGCAGCACAGGGGACGCCGTATCGCCACGCCAAGCTCGTCCTGTTTCGTGACTCCTACGATTCCGCGTGCGGCGCGGCGCAGTCTGCGACCGGTCCGTTTTACTGCCCGGAGGATGAAAAGGTCTACATCGACCTGGGCTTCTATGACGAATTGAAGCAGCGCTTCGGCGCTCCCGGGGACTTCGCCGAGGCTTATGTCCTGGCGCATGAAATCGGACATCACGTGCAGAAGCTGCTGGGCATCGAAGCCAAAGTCCGGGCCGCGCAGCAGCAGAATCCCAGGTCCGCCAACCAGCTCTCCGTCGGCCTGGAACTGCAAGCGGATTGCTTCGCCGGAATCTGGGGTCACTCCACCCAGCAGCGCAACATCCTGGAAGCCGGTGATGTCGAACAGGGTCTGAATGCCGCCGCGGCGGTGGGCGACGACCGCTTGCAGCGCATGTCCACCGGCCGTGTGAACCCGGAAAGCTTCACCCACGGTTCTTCAGCGCAGCGGGTGCAATGGTTTCAGCGCGGGTTTCAGGACGGCGACATTTCGTCCTGCAACACGTTCCAATAGATGACCATCCTCGACCTCTGCGCCTACGTGGGACTCACTGCCGTCGGCGCCGCCACCGTGAACATGCTAGTGGGACTGCTCATCGCCCTGCGCTACAGTCCCGTCCGCCTTTGGCCGCATCGCCGGATCAATATTTTCCGCGTGCATAACTGGACTGCATATCTGGTGCTGCTGCTCATCCTTCTGCATCCGGCCGTGCTTCTGCTCCGCGCTTCGACCCGCTTTAGTTGGATTGATGTACTGCTTCCCATTCGCTCGCCGGTGCAGCCCACGCTCAACTCCGTGGGTGCGGCTTCGCTTTATGTGCTGCTGATGGTGATCCTCACTTCCCTGTTGCGGCTGCACATTGCCCGCCCGTTATGGCGCAAGCTGCACTATCTCGTCTTTCCGGCGTTTGTTCTCATGTTCATTCACAGCGTGTTTACCGATCCCGCGCTTAAGGACGGCAATCCCGACCTGCTCGACGGTGGCAAAGTATTTGTCGAAATCTGCTGCCTGATTTCCCTCGCCGCCTGGGCCTGGCGGATTCGCCTGCGCGGCCGGGGACTAAGGCAATTCCCTACAGCCGCGAGCGTCCCGCTGGAGCAGAAGTGAACGGCCGGGGTGAAGAAGGAAGTGAAGAAATCAGAGCAGAGATGCCGATGGACGGACTATTTGAAGTTGCTGATCAGGATGACGTCGCTAGTTTGATTGCCCCTGGCCAGCAGCAACTGCTTGCCGTCCCCCGACCAGGCAAAGGAAAAAATCAACCCCGAGCTGAAGTGCGTAATCTGATGCGGTTCTCCTCCCGCCAGCGGCTGCTCCCAGATGTTGGAGGCTCCGTTTCGTGTGGCCGGTACTGAAGCGCTTTTCCGGAGGGAGCCCATCGCATGCCTCGAGCTCCGATGGGCAGCTGGCTGATGAACTGCAACGTCCCGCCCGCCGCGGCAATCGTGCCCAACTTAAGCGCCGGAACCGGTTCACCCTCCTGGTAGGAAAAAGCCACCTGGCTGCCGTCGGGTGAGACCCTGATCGCAGTGGGTTGCTCCGCGACGGAGACCATCTTAGTTCGTTCGCCACCTTCCGAGGGCATGCGGTAGAGCGTGTCTTTGGCGCCGTAAAAGATCCACTTGCCATCGGGCGAACATGCGGAATCTCCCACTTCATCCAGCAGCTTCACCCCATTCGAACCATCCGCGTCAGCCCGCCAAAGCTCGCTCCTGCCATCACGGTAGGAATCAAAAACCACGTACCGGTCACCGCAAGATGAAATCGAGTTCACGTTGTGTGCCTGTGGAACAAGCACCATCCGTTCGCCTCCCTCGGGATTGATGAGCCACAAGTCACCATCGGCGCTGCGTGCCAGAATCTTGCCCGACGGGCCGGGCGTTATTCCGAGGTAGGCGGGTTCGCCGGACGTGGCCTGGCGCACCGGAGATAAATCTGTGGCCAGCGCCGTCCAGATCTCGGACGAGAGCGTTTGCTGAATCGCCGCCAAGGTGTTCCCGTCGCGGGTCGCATCCAAGTCTTCGGCGTAGTCGGAGAGGTCGTTGGTGAAACGATGGGTCTCGCCGCTGGGATAGTCGATGCTCTGGAGCTGGCCTCTTCCGAAAGTCGATTCACTGATCGGCGCGATCAGAGCATTGCTGTCGGGCATCCACACTGCCCGTCCAATCCATTTCCCGCCCGGTGGGAGCAGCGGCCGGGCTTTGCCGTCGGCGACGCTGATCGCGGTCAATTGCCAATTCACTTCCTTTCCCAGGCCCAACACAGGCGCGACGACAGTTTTGCCGTCCGGCGACCAGGTTACTCCGAACTGAAAACCCGCATTGGCCGGCAAACTAGCCAGCAATCGTTCCCCACTTCCGTCCGCCTGCGCAATCCGAATCTCAATCACGTCCTTTTCAGGAACTCCGCGCTGGAAGACGATCTGCTTGCCATCCGGAGAGAAGTCGACGGGCGTGTCAATATCACGGATCAGTTGCCGGGGTGAACCACCGAGCACCGGCATTTGGTACAAGTAGCGGTAGTTGACTGTGGTTTTATCAGAGCGCACAAAGTAGATGTAGTTGCCGTCGGGAGAAAAGCTCAGTCCGCCAATCTCCACCACGTCTGGAGCCAGCACCTGAACGTCGCTCCGGGTAGCCACGTTCCGGACCCATAAACTCTGCTTCTCAGCGTCGCGCATTACATACACGATGTAGCGCCCGTCGGGCGCGATCGCCACGGCTGACGCTTTTCCGTTTTCCGTCAGCTTGGTGATCTGCATATTTTGCAGATTGAAGCCTGGCGGACGGGTCAATAACTTGTATCCTCCGAAAGCGACCGCCGCCAGCACTACGGCAGCAACCGCGGCGAACAGCGCTTTCGACATGCCAGGTTTCGTGGGCGCGGTTTGAAAGGACACCGGGACCGAAGCTTGACTCGAAGTTTGAGCCGGAACCTGCCCTGACTTCGATGACGGTGGCCCGCTCTGGTCGGTCGCAGCTGCACTCGCAACCGATTCGCTGCTCGCCCTGGCTCGGCCGGAACCACTGTCGCGTTGCAACCGCTTCAGGTCAGCGCGTATCTCGGCTGCGCTCTGGTAGCGCAGGTCGCGGTCCTTCTCGAGAGCTTTATTGATGATTTCTTCCAGCTTAGGTGGAAGATCAGCATTGACGCGGGCTGCTGAAGTCGGTTCGCGGTTCAGGATGGCGTCGAAAATGACAGCGGAAGTATCGCCGCGGAACGGCACCATGCCTGTGCCCATCTCGTACAGCACCGCTCCGAAGGAAAACAGGTCGGTGCGCGCGTCCAACTGCTTCCCCTTGGCTTGCTCCGGCGACATGTAGGCCACGGTCCCGATCGCCGTCCCCGGGCTGGTCAGAAATTCCAGGCTCACGCCGGCGGTGGCTTCGTTCAGGCCCGCCGCCCCGGCCGGCTTGTCCAGCGACGACGTAACTTTCGCCAATCCAAAGTCAAGAATCTTGGCGTGCCCGCGCTTGGTCACGAAGATGTTGGCGGGCTTGATGTCACGATGCACGATGCCCTCGGAATGGGCGGCGTCGAGCGCGTCGGCCACCTCAATTGCCAGGCCCAGCAGGACCTCGGTCTCCAGCGGCCGCCCCGCGACGCGGTGCTTGAGGGTCACGCCATCGAGAAACTCCATGGCGATGAAGGGCTGCCCCTCCTGCTCGCTGATCTCGTAGATGGTGCAAATGTTGGGATGGTTCAACGCTGAGGCGGACTGGGCTTCCCGCTGGAAACGGGCCAGGGCCTGAGGATCCCGGGCGACCTCATCGGGCAGAAACTTGAGAGCTACAAAGCGGTGCAGTTTCAAGTCCTCGGCCTTGTAGACCACACCCATACCGCCGCCGCCGAGCTTTTCCACAACGCGGTAATGCGAGATAGTTTGGCCGATCATGCCTGGACGATCATGCTGGGACAATCATGATTGGATGATTAGCGGGAAGCTCGCTTCGTGCGCGATCATCTTAGGAGGCCAGCTGAGGCAAGTCAATGTCAGAGCGACATTTGCGCGAAACCGCCCCTCGCGCTAAGCCGGTTTGCAGAACGGTTTTCCTTCGTGTAACTTCTGTCCTTCGCGGTCAATAGCGTTCCGGAGAGAAGACGTGCCCGTCCGAATTCTTGCCTTCGCTCTCTTTCTCTCTGCCTGCGCTTTGGGACAGCAGGCCGGCCCTCTAGACGGACTCTCCAATCTCAGCGATGCCGTTTCCCGCCGCGCTTCCAGCGCCGACCCGACTGGCGGCAATGCCGATTGGGTTGAGGTGAAAGCCAGGTCCACCGTCGCCCTCGCGGACATTCAGGGCGCCGGTTCCATCCGGCATATCTGGTTCACCATCAATTCGCCCAGCCCGTTCCATTTGCGCGAGCTGGTGCTGCGCATGTACTGGGACGGCGAGACCGATCCCAGCATAGAAGTTCCCATCGGTGACTTCTTCGGAACCGGATTTGAATACGAAGACGTTCCCGGAGGCCATCGCGGGCAGAAATATCAGTCATGGTGGTCTTTGCCCATCACCGTGCAGGATCGCGCCATGAACTGCTATTTCGAGATGCCGTTTGCGAAAGGGGCGCGGATCGCTGTGACCAACGACGGCGCGCAGGACGTCCCCAACCTGTATTTTCACATCGACTACCAGCAGTATCGCGACGCCGCAGCGGTTTCCGGCAAGGGCCGGTTTCACGCACAATGGCGGCATGAGCTGACCCGCGCGGTCCCGGAATCTGAGTCGGGCGGAAAAAATGTAGACGGCAAGAACAACTACGTTTTCGTCGAAGCGAAAGGCAAGGGACAGTACGTCGGAACGATTCTGAATGTCTTTGGACGGTCGACCGGATGGTGGGGTGAGGGCGACGACATGTTCTTTATCGACGGTGACACCACCCGCGCAACCATCAACGGGACCGGAATGGAAGACTATTTCAACAACGCCTGGATGTTCCAGAAGGAGTTCAACTATCCGTTCATCGGTTATTCGCAACAGAGTAACCGCGACTGGACCGGAAGCCACACCATGTACCGCTTCCACATTCAGGACCCGATTTATTTTCAGAAATCGCTGCGCGCAACCATCGAGCACGGCCATGCGAACGCGCGCGAGGATGACTACACCAGCGTCGCTTTCTGGTACCAGACCGAGCCTCATCAGAAGCTGGCGCCCTTGCCGCCGCTCGAGCAGCGGTTGCCTGTGTCCTTCTGGAAGATTCAGAAGCTGGAGCAGAATTTACCGAATTGAGGTCAGAGAGATTGCCGATCGTCCTGTCTACTGCGGTAGCCCCACCCTCCGCAGCAATTCAGCAAATCGCGGGTCGGAACGTACGAGATCGATTCCGTAGTCAGTCTTCAAATTCAGTAGCAGCCGATCGCGCTCCTGATAGGCAGTCTCGAACCACCGGAAAGCTGATCTTTGTCTCCCAGTTCAGCATACATGGCAGCAATCTCGTACGCAGACGAATAGCCGGTCTTGCGTTGTGCTTGCCGGGCTTCGATGCTTTTGGTGAGAGCGCCCTTCCAGCCAGCTGAACGAAATCCTTGTTCCAGAGCAGAAGCGAATTCAACTTCGTTTTGGTCGCCCGAGAGTTGGCTATACGCCTTCTCTTCTTCGATGAGCTGCGGGTACATGCGTCTTCCCCAATAGGCGTTGACTAAACAAGAGTGTGCAATGGCGACTGCCGGGTTGTCATGTACCAACTTCTCGCACACCGCAATGGCTTCGTCGTACTTTCCCGCCATCGTGAGAACGCTTGCAACGGACCTGCTGATGATCAGTGACTGCGGCTCGAGTTGGTGGGCACGATTTATTTCAGCAAGCGCCTCCTTCTCCCTGCCTGGGATCTCGGCGATATTAAGCGCATACAACTGGTGCGCCGTAGCGTCGTTAGGGTCGAGTTCCAGAGCTTTTTTGAATTCAGCTTCTCCCCCGGCAAAATCCCAGTCGTAATCCATCTCGTTGCTGCCCAGAACAGCATGGGGATGGGGCAAGGTCGGGTCCAACTCCAGCGCCTTACGGGCGGCGGCATTCGACTTCGGATAGTCTTCGCTGGGAGTGCCACCATAACCAGGCAATACGGCATATTGTCAGCGAGACCCGAATATGCCAGGGCCGTAGGCGGGATCTTTGGCAATGGCCTGGTTGAAATAGGAGATTGCCTTGTCAAGCTCTGGACCCGTACGTTTGCTCCAGGAATAACGGCCCTTTAGATACAACTCGTAGGCTTCTGGACTTTGTGTGCCTTGTTTGGTGACTTGCTTCTTTTATGAGACGCTAAGCTTGGAACGCAACTGGTCCGCGATGTCCCCCGCAATCTGCTGCTGCAGCGAGATGATGTCTGCGCTCTTGCCGCTGTAGTGCTGCCCCCAAATCTCGGTGTTGTCCCGAACATCGGTCAGCTCGGTGCTCACTTCCACGTTATCTCCATGCGGCGTCACCCGTCCGCTCACCAGCGCCGACACGCCCAAATCATTGCCGGCCTTCTGGACATCCACATCCTTGCCTTTGTAGCGGAAGACCGAGCTACGAGACTTCACCTTCAGTTCGGGTACATGCGTGAGGCTGGCAATCAACGATTCCGTGATGCCGTCGCTCAGGTAGTCCGTATTGGCGTCTCCGCTCGCGTTGGCGAAAGGCAGCACGGCGATGGAATCGATTTGTGCGGTCCTGCCCGATCGCAGGTACCAGGCGCCAAACGCCACCAGCCCGATAGCCGCGATGCAGGCGGCCAGGATGAGCCAGGGCTTGCTACGTTTGAGCCTGCGCTCCGGCGATGCCGGTGCGGCAATTACGCTGGTCGACTCGGTATCACGCTTCAGCCGCTGCAGATCAGCGCGCATCTCTGAGGCGTGCTGGTAGCGAAGGTTTCGGTCTTTCTCCAAGGCCTTTTGAATGACTTCTTCCAGCTTGGCCGGTACGTCAGGATTCAGCCGCACAGCCGACGTCGGCGTTCCGTCCAGAATGGCTTTGAAGATCACCGCGAAACTTTCGCCCCGAAACGGCAGCATGCCCGTCGTCATTTCGTACAATACTGCCCCGAAAGAGAACAGGTCGGTACGGGCATCCAGTTCCTTACCCCGGGCCTGCTCCGGCGACATGTAGGCGACGGTGCCCAATGTTGCGCCGGGGCCGGTCAGATGCTGTTCGTCCATGGTGCGCGTTTGGGTTTCGCCAGATGCGATCTGACTCGACGAACTGCTCGCAGGCGCGACCTTGGCCAGCCCGAAATCCAGAATCTTGGCGTGACCGCGCTCGGTGACGAAAATGTTCGCCGGCTTGATGTCGCGGTGAACGATGCCTTTGGCATGGGCGGCATCCAGGGCATCGGCGATCTCGATCGCCAGATTCAGCAGCACATCCGTGTCCAGGGGCCGCCCCGCGATGCGGTGCTTCAGGGTTGTGCCATTCAGAGACTCCATGGCGATGAAGGACTGGTCGTCACTCTTGCCGATGTCATAAATCGTGCAGATGTTGGGATGGTTGAGGGCGGAAGCGGCACGAGCTTCACGCCGGAAACGCTCCAGCGCCTGCGGATCCCGGGCAACGTCATCCGGCAGGAACTTGAGCGCGACGAAACGCCCAAGTTCGGTGTCTGCGGCCTTGTACACCACGCCCATACCGCCGCCGGCGAGCTTCTCGACGATGCGGTAACGGGAAATCGTCTGGCCGATCACTGGCGCGAATCTTACGTCCGGCGAAACCGGCAAGTCAACGAACACAGAGACGTTGAATGAGCTTTCGCGCCACGTAACCGCAGGACTGCAAGTTTCGCCCTTCCCAAAGACCCGTTTTCCTCGTCGCTCTGGCCGAGGTGTCTTTCCGATGTTGCTTTCGTCTAAGCTCGTGTGCTTGGGGATATCATTCTTTCCGCGATCCCAGCAAGAGATGACAAACCGTCAATACCGGAGGTTTCACAAATGAAACACCTGCTCGCCGCCCTCGTGCTGCTAGTTGCCCTGCTTGTATCATCTGTTTGGTCACAAACTGCGGCCACCAAGTCTCCCCTCACCCTTTCCCAGGCGGCTTTAGCTTCATGGAATGAGATTGGCCGCAAGCTGATCGCTATGGCAGAAGATTTCCCCGAGGACAAGTACGACTTCAAGCCCGTGCCCGCGCAACGCAGCTTTGCCGAGCAACTGCTGCACGTGGCCGGCTCGAACGACTACTTCACCGACGTGGTCGCGGGAAAGAAGCCGGTGGACGATGAGTCCCGCGATCATTACAAGACCAAGGCCGCGGTCGTGGCCTATCTAAAGAAGTCTTTTGATGCAGGCGCCGCCGTGATCAAGTCGAAAGGCGACGCGGGGCTGTTGCAAACCGTCGAAACGGGAGAGTCCCACCAGGTCGTCCCAGTGGCCGATTTGGCCTACGGGCTGATCGAACACTCAGGAGAACACTACGGCCAGCTGGTGGTCTACTACCGAGTAGCGGGAATGGTGCCTCCGGAATCCAGACCCCAGAAATAGGTGGGACGCGTGCCTTGCGCCGGCGAGGTGTCAAGCCCTCGTCGTCGTGCCTTTTCGCAAAGGGCTGATTTGACGCGGGAAATAAATCGCGGGTGAGTGTCCCATTCGCTCTGCTCCGATTGGTATTCTGGAAGTAGAAGGTGAATCTTTCCCGGCCCGGACTGAAACCTACGGCCTGAGCGGTCGCAACGTCCGGAAGGTGGGGAGGACTAACTACTCCGTGAGCCATCTGCTCAGGAGCAGGTCTGCCTCTGCTTGTGACAACGGGCCCTGCTCGCGGGCGTGTTCCAGGGCCTGCCGCACTCGGCCAAGGGCGGAAATGTAGTACTCGATCTCCTCAAGCGAGGAATCCCCGAGAAGCTTCTGCATAAGGGATTGCATCTGTTCCTGGGCGGCAGCCATGCCGTATTGGATGATCCAGAACAGCAGCGGTCTCTGAAGTTGCGGCGAAGCTCCTCTATCCGATACCCAGTTCCCTGGCCAGAGCTTTCCACTTGGTGTCGACCAGCGCTTTGGTTTTGGCATCCATGAGGATTTCATCCGGCCAGGGACGCTGGAAGCCTTCGCTGGGCCACTTGCGGGTCGCATCGATGCCCATCTTGGAGCCGTAGTTGGGCAGGCGAGAGGCGTGGTCGAGCGAATCGACGGGACCGAGGGTGAACTGAATGTCCCGCTCCGGGTCGATATGGTTCAGCACTTTCAGCGTGACTTCGCCGATGTCCTGCACGTTCACGTCTTCGTCGACCACGATGATGCACTTTGTGAACATGGCCTGCCCGAGAGACCAGACGGCATTCATCACCTTGCGAGCCTGCCCGGGATAGGACTTGCGGATCGAAACCAGCATCAGGTTGTGGAAGATGCCTTCGACCGGCAGGTTGATGTCGACCAGTTCCGGAATGGTGAGCCGCATCAGGGGAAGAAAAATGCGTTCGACCGCTTTGCCCATCCAGCCGTCTTCCATGGGCGGCTTGCCCACGATGGTCGTGGCGTAGATCGGGTCCTGGCGGTGAGTGATACAGGACAAGTGAAACACAGGATAGAGATCCTCGAGCGAATAGAAACCGGTGTGGTCGCCGAACGGGCCTTCGCTACGGAGTTCGTCCAGATGCACGTGGCCTTCGAGAACAATTTCTGAAGTTGCGGGGACTTCAAGGTCCACGGTTTCGCACTTCACCAGCTCCACCGGCTTCTGGCGCAGGAAGCCGGCGATCAGATATTCCTCGACGTCCGGCGGCGTGGGGACAATGGCGGAAAAGGTGATGGCGGGATCGGTCCCGATGGCGACCGCGACTTCCATCTTGCCGGCGGGGCGATCGCCTTCCGTGAGCACAGAGCCGCCTGAAGTACGGGCCATGATGTCGACGGAGGCGCGTGACTGGTGAGCTTCGCTTACCTGGACAGCCGAGGGCTGCTGTCCCCACATGGCCTTCGCTGCCTCTCTGCGCAGCGCTTCACGGTAGTGCTCGGCCCCAACCTTCTGGCGCTGCCAGTGCATGCCGGTGGTGCGCTCGTCATACACCTGCATGCGGTACATGCCCAGGTTGCGCTTGCCGGTTTTGGGATCGCGGGTAACCACGCAGGGCAGCGTAATGAAGCGTCCCGCATCTTTGGGCCAGCACTGCAGGATGGGAAAATCGAGCAACGAGAACTTGTCGCGCTTGATGACCTCCTTGCAGGGGCCGGTGGAAACGGTCTTGGGGAAGAACTTGCCCATTTCGGCCAGCATGGGAAGCATTTTCACTTTCTCGAGGAAGCCCTGCGGTGATTTCACGTCCATGAAAGTGCGGATGCGGTCGGCAACTTCATCGAGCGCATTCACTTCAAGCGCCAGATTCATGCGGCGCGCCGAACCAAACTGATTGATCAGGAGCTGCGATCCGGGATGGCCTTTGATGTTCTGGAACAAGAGGGCAGAATTCCCATCTTTCGCAGAACCGGGGAAAGGTGCGGTACCCCCGGCGTTCTTGCTCACCCGGTCGGTGATCTCGGCGATTTCAAGGATGGGGTCCGCTTCCGTGCGAATGGTTTTCAGTTCCCCGGCGCGCTCGAGGGCTGCGATCCATTCGCGCAGGTCGTCGTAAGCCAAAGAGTTCTCCTCGGGGATTGTGAGCCCCGCTTCCAAGTTCCCGGCTGCCGGAACCGCGAATTATATAATCCCGGGGCATGAATGACTTTCCTCGATTTGACTTGACTGGCCAGACCGCCCTTGTAACCGGAAGTGCCCGCGGCCTGGGACGGGCCATCTCCCTGGCGCTGGCCCACGCGGGCGCTGATGTCGCCCTGGGGCTGCGCGATGTGAACTCAGCCGAAGACCTTGCCCGTGAGATCGAATCCATGGGCCGAAGGGTCTGCCGGCTGCAGATGGACATGTCGCATCTGGATCAGGTCTTTGGCGCGGTTGAGGACACGGTCTCGCGTCTGGGGAGACTCGATATTCTGGTCAATAACGCAGGGATCGCACCCGAGAATCCCGCCGAGAATGTGCGCGAACAGGATTTCGATTTGACCCTGGCCATCAATTTAAAAGGCGCGTTTTTCGCCAGCCAGGCAGCCGGACGGGTCATGATCCGGCAAAAGTACGGCCGGATTATCAATATGGGATCACAGGCAGGTTTCGCGGCTCTGCCCGCCGAGTCGATCTATTGCATGACCAAGGCCGGGATCTCGCATCTGACCAAGTGTCTGGCCGTCGAGTGGGGCAAGCACAACATCACGGTGAACGCGGTGGCCCCAACGTTTATCCATACGCCGGGAACCGAAGAGTACCTGGCAAATCCGGAACATCGCGCTGACGTGGTGGAGCGGATTGCCGCCCTGCATCGAATTGGCGATCCCATGGACGTCGCCGGTGCGGTCGTGTTTCTGGCTTCGCCGGCGGCGTCGCTCATCACCGGCGAAACCATCCTGATCGATGGTGGCTGGACGGCCCGGTAAGCACAGCAGTCCCGAATCCCCAAAAAAACATAAGCAAGGAGAAATCCCATGATCCAGGACCCTGGCTCGGGCGAAGTTGTGTCCCCGACCGTGCTCGTGACGCCTCCCGCCGGGCTCGAAAACATTGTTGCGATGTTCGGAGACATCAACCGGTACATCCGGCCGGACGGAAGCCTGGACGCACACTGGCGCGAGGACTTTCTTGTGGTCGTAAATCTGCCATTCCCCCTGCGACTGGCGTGGGATCACACCCGGACGGTCAGCCGGATGACCTGTCACCATAAAATGGCTGAGATTTTTGCCTCGGTGTTTAGTCAGATTCAATCCCGCGACCTGCAGGCCAAGATCGCAAGCTTCGGCGGGTGTTTCAGTTTTCGCCGGCAACGCACGGGAGCCCCGCTCTCTACCCATAGCTGGGGCATCGCTGTTGACCTGAACCCGGAGACCAACCCGCAGGGATCCTCCGGAGACATGGATGCCGGCATCGTGGAAATCTTCCGCGCCGCCGGATTTGAGTGGGAGGCGATTGGACCGGCAAGACACGCGATCCTATGCATTTTCAGTTCTGCACTGGATACTAAGCTGCCGGTCGACCCAACCGCTACTTCGCGATAGACTCGTGCGGTTGCGGTTCGGCAGGAGCGTAGACATGGGCGTGGGACACGCGGCAGTGGCGCTAGGTGCGGCCAGAATGGCGCCGCGGGTGAATGTTGGCTGGCTGATCTTCGCGGCCCTGCTGGCGGATTTCCTTCTGGGCATTTTCGCCCTGCTCGGGCTGGAACAGGCCCACGTGCCGGCGGATTATGCCTCAGGCCATTACCTGACCTTTACCTTTCCCTATTCGCACGGACTTGTGCCGCTGCTGCTGTGGGGGACCCTCGCCGGTTTCCTGCTCTCCCAGATTCAGAAGGAAGACCGCAGGCGAGTCTTCCTGGTCATAGCGGCGCTGGTGGTTTCCCATTTCGTGCTGGATGGGTTGGTGCATGTGGCCGGGCTGCCCCTGGCCGGTGAGAACTCACCCAAGTTTGGCCTGGGACTGTGGAAGCACCTGCCGGCTGAGCTTGGGCTCGAAACCGTGATGGCGGTCGCCAGCGTGATCATTTATTGGCAGATCGCGGACAACTTTGCTGTAAGCCGCTGGGGAATTGCTAGTTTTATGGCTTTGCTCACGGCCCTGACCTGGACTCAATTGTTTGCGGTGACGCCGCCCGTGCCCGCCGAATTGATCCCAACCTGGATTGTCGCGCCGCTGGTGCTGGCCGCGATTCCCTTCGCATTCGACCGAAAACGCGCGGCTGCCGCAAGCGGATAGACACAATCCGGCGGCACAGCATCCAAGCTTTTAACCGGTTTCGTATATAGTCTTGAGCCAAATGTCCGGGGTGAGCCATTGAAACGACGTGTGGTGATTACAGGGATGGGGGCCGTGAGTCCTAACGGCGTAGGGAACGCCGCATTTTCCGCGGCGATCCTTCAAGGAAAGAGTGGGGTGCGCCGCATCACACGCTTCGATCCGTCGGACATCCCGGTGCAAATCGCGGGCGAAGTGCCCGACTTCGACGAGCTGGCCTGGGTGGAGAAGCGCGAGCGCAAGCATGTTTCGCGGGTCCTGCCCCTGGCGCTGGCCGCGGCCACGGAAGCCTTGCAAACCGCGGGCATTGACGCCGCTTCTCTGCCCCTCGATGAAAAGCGGCGCTTCGGCGTGATTCTGGGATCGGGCGGCGGGTCGCAGGAATTCACGGAAGAACAATACCGGCTTTTCTTTCATCAGCAGTACAAGCAGATGAGCCTTTTCTGCGTTCCCACCGGCGTCATGGGAACACTCTCCAGCGAACTCAGCGTTCGCTTCGGATTGCGCGGCCCAAGTCACGTGATTACCACCGGCTGCACTTCGTCTACCGACGGGTTTGGATATTCAGTACGGCAAATCCAGTCCGGCCGGCTGGATATGGTGTTGAGCGGCGGGGCGGATGCGCCCATTTCGCTGGGCATCGTCAAGGGTTTCATCTTAATGAAAATCCTGACCGACTCATGGAACCACGCGCCGGAACGCGGATCACGGCCGTTTTCGGTGGATCGCGACGGCTTCGTGGTCGCCGAAGGAGCGTGGATGTTTGTGCTCGAAGAGTACGGGCATGCGCGGGCGCGAGGAGCGAAGATGCTGGCGGAGATTTGCGGCTACGGTTCGACCTGCGAAGCCTTCCACCGGGTTCGGCTGCAGGAGTGTGGTGAAGAGCCGGCGCGGGCGATTGGCCTAGCGATGAAAGAAGCCGGCATCGGCGCGAACGACGTTCACTACGTGAACCTGCATGGCACTTCCACGCAGCTTAACGATCGCATCGAGACTCGAGCGCTGAAGCTGGTGCTGGGCGAGCAGGCACGGCAAGTTCCCATGTCAGCGCTGAAATCGCAGATTGGACATCCCCAGGGAGCCTGTGGCGCTGCCGGCATCGCTGCGACTGTGGTGGCCATGCAGCGCGGGCAGATTCCCCCCACCCTCAATCTGGACACACAGGATCCGGAGTGCGATCTCGACTACGTGCCAGACGCAGGACGCAGCAAGATCATCGAACACGCAGTGTGCAATTGCATCGCGTTCGGATCGAAGAATTCGGCGCTGGTTCTAAGGAATTGCGCCTAGCAGCAGTCGTTGGTCCTTGGTTTCTGGTTGTTGGCTGCGGTTTGTCGAAGGCTCGGGCTTGCTACGATCCCAGCAGATGCAAGACGGTCCCTTCCACCTTCGGCCAGACGGTCGAACGGGGATCGACCACATCGAAGTGGCCGGCGGTGGAAAGTTCCAGATAGTGCGTGTCCTCTCCCCGCTTTCTTTTCTGCTCCGTATAGTTGCGGCTGAAAAATGGTGGAACCGTGTCGTCTGTGGCGCCATGAATTAGCCATTGCGTGGCCGAGACCTTGAGCCGCATGGGGTCAGCCTCGCGGTAGTGTTCGGGAACACTGCCGGGTTCGCCGCCAAGAAAACCTACCACTGCGTTGTCACTGAGGTGAAGCTCCCAGGCCTGCTGCAAGTCCACTACTCCGGCAAGAGACACGACGTGCCTTAGCGATGGTTCATGTGCCGCGAGACAAAGCGCGAGTTGGCCGCCCGCGGAGTGACCTACTACAACGACTTTGGTGGAATCCAGTTTGTAGCGCTGGGCGATCTGGGAAATGTAGCGGTAGCCGGCGCGCACGTCTTCGAAAGTGCCCGGCCAGCCGCCACCCGGGTTACCCACCCGGCGATACTCCAGGTTCCACGTGGCCAGCCCCCGGCCGGTGAAAGCTGCGCACATATGACCGGTATAGCTCAGATCGTACTTCGCGCGCCAGTAGCCGCCGTGAAGGCACATCACCACCGGGAAGGGGCCGCCGGTTTTGGGCAGGCGCAGTTCGCCGAATTGGTTGGGGTCGGTGCCGTAGGTCAGGCGCGCGTCGACCGGAGGCGGTGGCAGCGTGAGGATATCTTCAGCAGTAGCGCTCATCGGGAACTCAACAGCCGTTGTCGGACCTCGAGATGTGTTGTCAGGAACTTGAGTTCCCGGTTGTCAGTTCTCAGCCCTTCAGCTTGAGCTTCGACTTGTTTTCTTCCAGGAATTCGCGAAGTTTATCGGCGGCATCGAGCAGTCGGTTCCACTGTTCGTAGTAGAGAGTGACAGGGAAGCGTCCCAGGCCATAGACGCTTACGCCTCCCTTTTCGCCCACGCGAAATTCCAGGCTGCCGGTGCGGCGCGGCCCCTGCTGTTTTTCCAGCTCGGAGAGACGGGCTTTGAGTTCTTCATAAGTGGGTTCAGCCATCACAATACCTCGAGAGAAAGTTTGCACGTACATGATAGGGGCTGCAAGGAAGTACGTCGAGTGCCCAGCGTCGCAATTGCCGGCGCCATGATTCACGGTAGAATGCGAATCATGAATGAAGCGGGCGTCCGCGGCGCCAGTTCCGAGCCGTATCTGGAATTCCCCAAAGATTTTCTGTGGGGCGTGTCTACAGCCGCGCACCAGGTGGAAGGTGACAATCAGAACCAATGGTCCGACTGGGAACTGGCCGGCCGGATCAAGTCTGGGGAAAGCTGCGGCAAGGCCTGCGATTGGTGGGAAAATGCGGAGCGCGACTTCGATATCGCCCGCGATCTTGGACTGATGGCGTTGCGCCTTTCGCTGGAGTGGAGCCGGATTGAGCCGGAAGAGGGCAGCTTTGATTTTCAGGCCCTGCGGCGCTATCGCCAGATGCTGGAGGGATTGCATCAGCGCGGGATTGAGCCCATCGTTTGCCTGCATCATTTCACCAACCCGCGCTGGTTCGAGAAAACGGGCGCATTCCTCCGTCCCGACGCGCCGCAATTGTTTGAGCGCTTCACCCGTGAGGTGGTAAAGGCTGTGGGAGATCTCTGCAGGTTCTGGGTCACCTTCAATGAGCCCAATGTGTACGCGGCTTGCGGTTACGTATTGGGTGAATTTCCCCCCGGCCGGAAAGGACAACTGTTTGACGCTTTGCGCGTGAATCGTGCCCAGGCGCGGGCACATGTGCTGGCGTACCGCGCGCTCCACCAGTTGCTTCCTGAGGTAAAGGTGGGCTGGGCGCAACACTATGTGGTGTTCGAGCCGGCGCGCAACATTTTTGACCGTTGGCTTGCCGCCCTGCTGGACCGACTGTTCAACCTGGCTTTTCTGGACTTGATCGAACACGGGCGGCTGGCTTTTCCCTTCGGCGCATTCTGCCGCCATGACGGGGAGGCAAAAGGTTGCTGCGACTTCGTAGGCCTCAATGTTTACAGCCGGTTCCATGTAAGTTTCGATCTGCGGCGCTCCAACACGCTGTTCACGAATCTTTTTGTTCCCGCGCATGTCCCGCAAGGCGACCCGGGAGTGGAGCAGCCCTATGGGGAAGCGTATCCTCCGGCAATCGGCAAAGCGGTGAGGCGGGCGGCACAGCTAGGCAAGCCGATCTACATCATGGAAAACGGCGTGCCCGACGCCGAAGACAATATTCGCCCCTGGCTGATTGTGAATGTCTTGCGGGAGCTGCACGAGTTGATCGCGCAGCAATACGACATACGCGGTTACTTCCACTGGACGCTCACCGACAATTTCGAATGGAATGAGGGCTGGAGGCTTCGTTTCGGGCTGGTCGCTCTCGATCCGGAGACGCAATGCCGCACCCTGCGCTACAGCGCGAAGCTGTTTAGCGCGATCGTGCGTAACAACGGCCTGGCAATCCCAGCCCACGACCAACCCACTTCTGCGAACCCTGCGGTGTTACCGACGTAACCGAACAGGCCCTCTGCCGCCAGTTGACACTTTTTGCTCCTGGCGTTTTATTCACAGAAAATTCATGAGGCGTTGATCTGTCCTTAAGGCCAGATTGGCAGCATAGCGTAAGGCTGCGCAGCGCTCGGGTTTCGGGAGTTGAGCCATGCGGAAAGTCACAATCGTTTTTCACGATGCGGGCGGCGGACATCGCAATGCGGCCGAGGCCCTGAAGACAGTCCTCGAAGAGCAGGACTACCCCTGGCAAGTGAAGTTGTTGAACCTGCAGGAGCTGCTGGCGCCGATTGATTTCGCGGCGAAAGCCACCGGCCTGCGCTTTCAGGACGGATACAACCTGCTGCTGCGGAAGGGCTGGACGCGAATCACTCCGCAATTGCTGGTGCTTCTGCGGTACACCATCCGCCTGCACCACGGGCGCATTGTTCGCCTGTTGCAAAAGCATTGGTCGGAGCATTCCACCCATCTGGTGCTTTCAGTGATCCCGCATTTCAACCGCTGCCTGGCGGAAAGCATCCGCAAAGAGATGCCCGGAGCGGCCTTCGTCACGCTGCTCACCGACCTGGCCGACTATCCCCCCGGCTTCTGGATGGTGCGGGAGTCCGAGTACATCGTCTGCGGAAGCGAGCTCGCCAAACAGCAGGCGCTCTCGATGGGGCATCCGCGCAGGCGCATTTTCGAGACTTCAGGAATGGTGCTGAAGCCGTCGTTCTATCGGAAACCGGAAATTGATCGCCGCCAGGAAAGGTTGCGGCTCGGTTTGCGGCCCGATCTCCCCACCGGCATTGTCATGTTCGGAGGCCACGGATCGGCGGCCATGCTCGAGATTGCCAAGAGAGTGGACCGCAGTCCGAATCGCCTGCAGCTTATTTTCCTCTGCGGTCACAACGCGGCGCTGGCGGAGAAACTGCGCGCCCTGCACATGACCAAACCGTCGCGAATCGAAGGCTTCACCTCTGAGGTCCCCTACTTCATGTCGCTGGCGGATTTCTTCATTGGCAAGCCCGGACCAGGAAGCATCAGTGAGGCGCTGCAATTCGGGCTGCCCGTGATCGTCGAGCAGAATTCACGGACAATGCCGCAGGAACGTTACAACGGAAAATGGGTAACCGAGAAGCGGGTGGGCCTGGTGGTGCCAGATTTCAGCGGGATCGAGCCCGTGCTCGGACAGATGCTCAAACCCTCGACCTTCGAGGAGTTGCGCCGGAACGTGGTCCACTACAAGAACCACGCCATTTATGAAGTCCCTTCAATCCTCGATCACGTGATGACCAGCAAGGCGATGGAATCCTGGCAGACCTCGTCGACCTGGAACTCGGTCGATCCCTTTGCCGGCGCGGCCTGGGCTGGGCTGACCTAATCAGGAAAGAGGGAGCGGGAGACCGAGATCGAACCCGCTATATCCGGCTTGAAACAGCTAAGATCCTTATCTCTAGAAACCAAAGTATTTAGCGACACCTCAATCACTTAGCGTTGGTGACGTTAGCCCCTTGCCACATCGTGACCATCGTAATTAAGGGCTTCGGTCTCTGCCGGGCTAAGATCCAGCATCAGGAGTAGAAGCCATGCAGATCCAGACAGAGACCGAACTCGCGCCCTTACCTGCGAAGCCAAATTGCATCCCTTTCTATAACGGCTCGCGATGTGACGTCGCCATCAAGAACTACAATCAGACTGTGCAGCAGAGGAACCAGGAGCTGTTCCAGCAAGGCCAGGTTCAGAACCTCCGGTTGCAGTTGCAGGCTCAGAATGCCGCGGCTCCCATCGCGGAAGTGAACGCAGAGGCAGAGGGTGTCCAGCTGGGAGCGATGTTGGGTTTTGGCGCAGCGCTGGTCTTGTTTGCCATCCTATTCGGGATCCACAAGCTGCTCAAGAGCTTCGGCAACACGCAAAAGCCGCAGGCCCGTGCTGCATCCGCCTAGGACTGAATTCTGATCCGGGTCCCCGGACAGCCTCAACTCAGTCCGAGTCCTGGACGCCAAACTTCAACGCCGGTTGAAGTGAGGCGCAGAGCCCAGAGCTCCATGATTGAAAGGATGGAGCGGGAGACGGGGATCGAACCCGCGACATCCAGCTTGGGAAGCTGGCGTTCTACCGCTGAACTACTCCCGCCCGGAAAGAATCAACGAAAGTCTAGCACCCCGTATCGCCACAGACAATCCGCCTGCCACCTGCGAAGTTTCAGTGTGAGGCCCGCTGGCTGCGAATCTCCTCCAAGCGCTTCTTCAAGTAATCCTTGTATTCCTGCTGTAGTTTCGGATCTTTAGGCGAGCCATAGATTTCGCTGGACTTGTACTTACCTTCATCAAATTTCCTCTTGGTCCACTCGTCGTGGATGTGAACCACGTCGGCGCGATCGAGCAGGTCTTTCACCAGGTATGGCGGAACGAAATACACTCCCTCCCGGTCGCCCACCACCAGATCGCCCGGCATGACGGTCACCCCTCCGATGCGAATTGGAATATTGATGCCGGTCAGCATGACATTGCCAATGGGCGTTGGATCGGTGGATCGGAAATATGCGGGCATGTCAATTTCGGCCAGGCCGTCGAGATCGCGAACGCTGCCATCCACCACCAGGCCGCCGCCGCGGGTGGCTTTCATGACGTAGTAACCCAAATTGTCGCCGACGATGGTGCCATCGACCTTTTTCCCGAACAGATCCACCACCAGCACGTCGCCCGGCTGGAGCATGTCGATGGCGAACTGGTTGCTGAGTTCCTGGACGCCGCGCGCCTTGGCTTTGGCCTTGGCGGCCTCGTTCGTGTCAGAGCGCATGGGCATGAACTGCACCGTGAAGGCGCGCCCTACGAGGGTCTTGCCCGGATGCAGAATCTGAAAGCCATCGGCAAACTGATTGCGGAATCCCTTGTCTTCAAGAACCTCCCACACTTCCTCC
Organism: Terriglobales bacterium; assembly: GCA_035937515.1. GTDB lineage: Bacteria > Acidobacteriota > Terriglobia > Terriglobales > Acidobacteriaceae > JAIQFF01. The sequence continues at coordinate 140,898 of DASZHW010000138.1, forward strand.
GCCGAGAGCTCGCGGGCCCGTTCGATCAAGTCGTCTGGAACCTTGGGGCGCCCGTCCGGCAAGCGGTCAAAGGGATTCTTCGCCGTGTAGTCGGCCAGATCCTGTTTCGAAAAGGTGAACAGTTGGGCGTGGGCGAAGGTTGAACCCGCCAGTTGCAACAGGCACACGCTGACTATGACTGCGATCCTTGTGGCTGTTCGACAAAACGCTGTCATTTCTTATCTCCGGTTAGGAAGCTATGGGCTTCGGGACGTCTGGGAAGAGAGTATGGCGGCTCGAGGCTCGCGGCGGCAAGCACTCGGCAGCTTCGGAGCAGCACGTTGACAATCGCTTCTCGGCGTCCTACCTTGTCCCGAGCTCAGGAGGCCGTGTGAATCGCAGGAAAAAGACGAACCCATTGCTGATTTTGCTGGGCACATTCTGGCTGGCCTGCGCTTTTTCGCAGGGGATGAGGGCGCAAAACGCTTCAGCAGGGGCCGGCGTATTCGAAGGTCACACTGACGTCGGGACCGTCCTTCATCCCGGTTCCCTGCAGTACGACTCGTCCGCGCAGACTTACGCGGTCACCGGCAGCGGCGAGAACATGTGGTTCGCTACGGATGCTTTCCATTTTGTATGGACAAAAATGTCCGGCGATGTCTCGCTGACGGCCGACGTTTCGTTTGCCAACGGCGGAGGAAATGAGCACAAGAAGGCGGTGCTCATGATCCGTCAGAGTCTCGATGCGGATTCCCCCTACGCCGACGTGGCGTTGCACGCGAGCGGCCTGACCTCACTGCAGTACCGCGACGAGAAGGGCGCGACCACTCGTGAGATTCAGGCCAATGTCTCGGCACCGGCGCGGCTGCGCATCGTCAAGCGCGGAGATGTGGTCTACATTTCCCTGGCCGGGTCCGGCGGTGAACTCAAGCCGGCGGGCGCATTCGTTCGGCTTTCGTTTCCGGGAACATTCTATGTAGGCATCGGAGTTTGCTCGCACGACAAGGATGCCGTGGAGAAGGCAACGTTCTCCCGGGTCGAATTGACCACACCGCCCCCGGTCACGGGCGAACCTACGCTTTACAGTTCACTCGAGACCGTCGCCATCGGAACCCCCACCGACCGGCGCGTGGTCTATTCCGCTGCCGAGCATTTCGAAGCCCCGAACTGGACGCGGGACGGCAAAGAGCTTCTCTTCAATCGCGAGGGCCGGATCCTGAGATTGCCGGTCACAGGCGGCGTGCCTGCTGCCATCGACACCGGCTTCGCCACTCGCTGCAACAACGATCACGGCATTTCACCCGATTCGAAGTGGCTGGCCATCAGCGACCAGTCGCAGGAAGACCACAACTCCCTGGTCTACCTGGTGCCGATCGGCGGCGGCACACCCCGGCGTATCACGAAGAATTCACCTTCCTATTGGCATGGATGGTCGCCCGACGGTTCGACCCTCGCCTTTGTCGGCCAACGCAACGGCGATTTCGACATCTACACCATTTCGGTCAACGGCGGCGACGAGACCCGCCTGACCACCGCCAAAGGGCTCGACGACGGCCCCGACTATTCGCCTGACGGAAAGTACATCTACTTCAACTCCGAGCGCACTGGCACCATGCAGATCTGGCGCATGCGGTCCGACGGCACGGGGCAGGAGCAGATCACTGCCGATGACTACAACAACTGGTTTCCCCACATTTCTCCCGACGGCCGGTGGATGGTGTTTCTCACCTACGAGAAAGACGTGACCGGCCATCCCCAAAACAAAAACGTGATGCTGCGGCTGATGTCGCTCGAGGACAAGAAGATCACAGTGCTGGTGCGGTTGTTTGGTGGGCAAGGCACCATCAACGTGCCCTCGTGGTCGCCTGACAGCAAGCAAGTTGCATTCGTCAGCTACGAATTGATTCCGTAGGCGAGGTTCTTACGTTTGATTCAATCGCGCCACGATTACGTCCAAAACACTCTTGGCTCTGCGGTTGGCCCATCGAGGTGGCCGGAAAGTCTCTGTTCCAATCCTTCCCTGGAGGGAGTGATTTGCTGGCGCAGGCGCTCCATCTCGTCGTTACCCAATGGCGAAAAGCTGCGCGCAATCTGGACGTTCTCTTCCAGCATCTCCAGCCGCGGCATACCGACTACCGCCGTGGTCACCGGTAGACCCAGGGAGTAGCGCAGCAGAGAATGGATGTCTCCCTTGCCGGCTCCGCCGCCCAGTAGAAACTCCTGGCCAGTGATCTTCATGGCGATGACGCCCAGGTTCTTTCGATTGGCAGCGGGCAGGGCCAGCTCTTCAAACCGGCCGTTGCGCGAGGCATTGAGCGCCATTTGCACACAGTCGAGATCGTTGTGTTCGATGGCTTGCGCCATGACTTCGCCGCTGGTATGGCTGGTCATTCCGATAAATCGCGCCATCTTCTGCTGGCGAGCTTCGAGGGCTCCCTTGATGGCGCCGTTGGCGGATTCAATTTGCGCCAGATCGTCGGCATGGCGAAGGCCGTGGATATGGACCAAGTCGACATGGTCTGTTTGCAACCGCTTCAGGCTGCCCTCCAGCCGCCTAAGAAATTCATCACGTGTGCGATCAGGAATTTTGGTGGCCAGCCACACTTCCTTACGCCGCTTCCCCATGACCTGGCCCACGCGGGTTTCGCTCTCGCCGTCTCCGTAGGCATAGGCGGTGTCCAGATAGGTGATGCCCAAATCAATGGCGCGGTTGAGGGCGGAGAGGGCCTTGTCTTCCGGTTCGTACATCAGGAAGCGGCTGCCGCATCCGAAAGCGAGAATGGACACTTTGGCGCCGGTGCGTCCAAGCATGCGAGAAGGCAGCGCGCCCACGGCAGGCGTGGCCGCTGCCACGTCCGTTATCAGCGACAGACCCGCGCCAGCCGCAGCGCCGAGGCCAATACGCTCCAGAAATGCTCTGCGGGAGAGATCATTGGATTGGCTCATGCATCCTCCTGGACCGATGGTCACGATTCGCCCAGCCGTAACTTCGGAAAGTATAGTCCGTCCCGTCCCCGGCACATCGAAGGCTTGGCGCCGGAGACCGTGTTGCTGGCGTGCCCTATTCGATCGGCTCGACCAGAGGCATCGCGTCCGCGGATCTGCGATCCGGCAGTTGCACCACGATAATGGCTGCCAGCACGATGACGATCCCCAGTACTTGCAGCGGGCGTAGCACTTCCCCCAGCGCGAGGGCAGCAATCAGAATCGAGAATACGGGCTCCAGACAGCTGACGACGACGGCGCCGGTCGGCTCCAAATGCTGCAAGCCTGCGAAGTAGAAAGAAAACGGCGCCAGCACCGACACCAGCGAGAACAGCAGCAGGAACAGCCATTGCTGCCCGGAATAGTGTCCGGCCGCGACCTTCCACGGAGGATTGATCAGCAGCCAGAACAACGACGCGCTGGCGGTCGTGTAAAGCAGCACAATCCAGCGGTCGCGGCGAGCCAAAATGTTGTGCCCGCCAATGTTGTAAAAGGCAAAAGAGAAAGCAGCGAGCAGGGCGGCGAGTACGCCGATCGTATCCAGGCGAAGCCTGCCGGAGCCGAACAAGCCAATCACCAGCGCAATTCCCGTCAGTGCCAGTGCCACGGCCGCCACTCTTTGCAGTGTAGGCCGCTGCTGGCCTCGTGCCACGGTGTAGAGCAGCACCCAGACAGGCGCGGTGTACTGCACGATAATGGCGGTAGCGACGTTCGTTTTCTGGATCGCCAGGTAATAAAAATAGTTGGACGCCGCAACCCCCAGAACCCCGATGAGGAAAATCTGCCGCAGATCGGCCGCGGGAAGGCGCAGGCTCCGCCACCCCCGCAGCAGACCCAGCACCGGCAGAATCACAAGAAAGGAAAATGAGGCGCGGCTCTGGGAAAGAATGAGCGGATCGATGGGACGCAACGCCTGTAGCCCAGGCAGGCGTCCGGTGAAGGCGGCGCGGCCGAGACTGGCAGCGACTCCCCAGAAAAACGTGGCGATCGCGATATAAAGATATCCGCGGACCGGTTTGTGGGTTGCTGTTCCCAATTCTGGCTCGACAAGCTCACCTGGCGGTAGCCGCCCTCGGCTGTCCGGCCGAGCTTCGCTCGGCAGCTACTGCAGAGTCAGAACTCCCGCGATGATGGACCCGATGATGGCTGCCTATCTTCTGTTATCCGTCCTGGGCTCGGGATGGATCAACACCCGGAACAACTCGGGAAATTCCTGCTTGAAGCGGATCTCCAGAGCGGTCGAAATATCGTGGACGCTGGACAGAGGCAAGTCATCGGCCATGGTGCAATGGGCAGAAACGTAGATGCGGCCCCGCACCCGCTTGATCTGAATATCATGCATGTCCTCGATTTCCGGGAACTCGGACGCGATCGCCTTCAGGCGCTTCTCCAGATGGGTATCATGCACCACCTCGTCGCCCGGTTCGATGGTCGACGGTTCACTCTCGATATGAGTCAGGATGGAAGTAATCTCGGGCACTTCTTCTCGAATCTCCGCTTCCAGAACGGTCACGCGATCGTGGGCTTCCTTCAGGCTCAGGCGCTCGTCGAGCTCCAGGTGCTGCTCCACCTGGAGGCGTCCCTGAAAGTTTTGCACGCTGATGTCGTGCACGTTGAAGTTGTTGCGGGTGGCAACGGCGCGAACCCGGTCGAAGATATTCTCGGTGCGCTGCGCTCGTGGCACCGAATGCACCACCACGTCGGCATCGGGCAACACTTCATGCACCGCATCGGTCACGGCCACCGCCATCTGCTCGGAACGCTGGAAAGTGACGTTGCGCGCCAGACCAATCGAAAGATCGGCAAAATAGCGGTTCCCGGCACGGCGAATACGAACCCGGTCCACCTCGAGCAGGCCATCTACGGCGGAAACCGCGGCCACAATCTGGTTGCGCACCCCGGCCGGAGCGGCATCCAGGAGCGCATCAATCGTTCTGCGCGCCAGGCGCCAGCTCACATACACCACCACGCCCCCCACGAAGAGAGCAGCCACGGGATCGGCATCAAGCAGCCAATCGATGTTCCAGATTCGTCCCAACAGCACCAGGAGAAGGCCCAGTACCACCACTCCGGTTGACCAGATGTCGGTAGAGAAATGCAGAGCATCGGCTTCCAACGCCTGGCTGTCATACTTAACCGCGATTTTGCCCAGGGAGCGCGACCGCCAGTAATCCACACCCATGGACAGGAACAGGACGACAAACGCCCAAATTCCGGGCTCGATGTGGACATGGCGGTAGAAAAGCCGCTGGACCGCTTCATAGATGATCCAGACGCAGGTCAGAAGCAGAAGGCCGGTTTCGATGAAAGCGGAAAAATTCTCCACTTTGCCGTGACCGTACTGATGATCGGCGTCGGCGGGCATGTCCGAGACGCGGACGGACAGCAGAGTAATGATCGCCGCCACCAGATCAAGCGCGGAATGCGCCGCTTCGGAAAGTATGCCCAGGCTGCCGGTGGTAATCCCGACCACAATCTTCAGCCCGGTTATGACGACCGCCGCGAGAACGGAGTTCGCCGCCACAGCGCGCTTCTCGGCGCGCATCGACTCCGAGCCATAAACTGCGGACGATTCCGCCATAGCGGCATTATAGCGGGCTCAGCCCTCGGGCCTGCGGCGCCTGCGGTCTGCCGTCGGCTCTATGCTACGATTCTCGCTGCGCGTTTCTTGCAACCTGGAGGCTTCTGACTTGACGACTCATCGCGGATGGATTGGTCTGCTGCTTCTGACCACAATGGCCTGGGGCCAGGGCACGAAAACACCGTCGCAATCGGCGCCGTCCAAACCGGTGGCGCCATCTCATGCCGCCGCCTCCCCAAGCGCCTCCAACACGGGCGTGTCCGGCGGCGCTGCAGTGATCACTATTCCGGGAATGTGCGACAAGCCGCCCGCCGACAAATCCGCCGACACGCCCAAGACGTCCGATTGCAAGACCGTCGTGACCCGGGCCGAGTTCGAGCGCCTGGTGAACGCAGTTGCGCCCGACCTCCCGCCAGCCAACCGCAAGCAGCTGGCGACGCAATATGGAGTCGCGCTGGTCATGGTCCACAAAGCCCACGAGATGGGTCTGGATCAGGGACCCAAATTCCAGGAACTGATGCGGCTGGCGCGCATTGGGGTGTTGACCAAGGAACTCACGCAGAATTTGCAGGAAAAGGCAGACGACGTCTCCGACGCTGATATTGCCAAATACTATCATGACAATGAGGCTGCCTTCGAGGAGGTTGAGCTGCAACGCGTATTCGTTCCCCTCAGCAAGCAGTCCGCTGACGACAAAAAAGCAAGCGCGGACGACGCCAAAAAACTCCAGCAGGAATCCGAGGAAGCCATGAAGAAACTGGCGGATTCTTTGCGCGCGCGGGCCGCGGCGGGAGAAGATTTCGAGAAGCTGCAGGAAGAGGCTTCCGTTGCCGCTAATCTCAAGGGCAAGCCTCCGACCCGGCTGGGCAAAGTGCGGCGCGCCAGCCTGCCGCAGGGTCAGGGGGATGTGTTCAACCTGAAGCCCGGGGAAACTTCGCAACTGATCACGACTCCTAACGGATACCTGGTGTACAAAGCGGGAGCCAAGGACACCCTGGCCCTGGAGCGGGTAAGCCAGGAAATCGCTTCCACGCTGAGCGCCCAGCGGATGCAGGATTCGATGCTGACCATTCAGAAGTCCGCTGTGCCTGAATTGAACGAGAAGTACTTTGTGGAAGCGGCGCCGGCCGGACCGCCGGGAGCAGATCCGGGCGGGGCCGGCCCGCAAACTCCGGCTAAACCTCCTCAGTCTGGTCCCAAGTAAATGGGCGAAACCAAACCCACGGTGGTGGTGACAGGAATTTCCGGCAATCTGGGGGCTCGTCTGTTGCCGCTACTCCATGAATTTGACGTGATCGGCGTGGACCTTGCGCCGCCCCCCACCGACTTTCCGCTACGCTTTGAGCGCATGGACCTTGGCGAAGAGGAGTCCTGCCGCCAGCTCTTCCTTCTGCTCCGCGACTCGCGGGCCTCTGCGGTCATTCATCTGGCATTTGTGCTGGACCCAGTCCGCACCGGCGTCCTTGATCTTGACCGCATCTGGCATATCAACGTAGCCGGGACAGCGCGAGTCATGGAAGCAATTACCGAGGTCAACCACGATTCAACGGTGGTACAGAAATTTATCTTCACCAGCAGCGTTTCCGCCTACGGCCCCGACCTGCCCGATGCGGTGACGGAAGATCATCCGCTGGGCGCCCACACTCTGCCCTACGCCATCCACAAGATGGAGTGCGACAAAGTGGTCCAGCAACGGGCTCCGGCGCTGCGCGGTTGCAGCGCATACATGCTGCGTCCGCACATTTTTGCCGGGGCGACCGTGGAGAACTACATGGTTGGCGCGTTTCGCGGCACGCCGGGCGGGCCGAGCCCCCGGGCGGCCAACATGCGCAGCCGGGGAACTCGCCTTCCCTGCTTGCTGCCTTATGGCAGTCGCTATCTCCAGAACCAGATCCAGTTTGTGCATGTGGATGACATGGCCAGACTGATCGCCCACATGGTGCGAAAAACTGAGCCTGAGTCGCAACGGTTGACGGTGCTGAACGTAGCGGGACGCGGCGAGCCCCTGACTTTTGCCCGTTGCATCGAGTTGGCCCAGGCCCGCCTGGTGCGGACCCCGGGCAGCCTGGCTTTCAGGACCATCCTGCGCCTGATGTGGCAGTTCGGGCTTACCTCCATTCCACCGGAAGCCGCGCCCTATATGACCGGCCAGTACATCATGAATACCGATCGCCTGCAGAAGTTTCTGGGCGATAAATATGAGGATGTGATTCGTTACACCATTGCAGACGCCTTCACCGACTGCTTCCGAAAGGCCGAAGCGCCTCAGACCCTGGCGCAACCCGCCGCCGAAGTCTAGGCAGCGAGGCGCCGTCGCCGGGAATAAATTCTGCCCCCGCTGGTTTACCCTATAGAGGTGTCGCAGGAGCCACGAATTGCGGCGACGTTCGAAGAGCTGGCCATGCCGCTTTTCGACCAGCTCTACAACTTCGCCCATTGGCTCACCCAGGACCGGAGCGAAGCTGAGGACCTGGTGCAGGAGACTTACGTCAAGGCACTGAAGGGGTTCGCCTCGTTCCAGCCGGGCACGAATTTTCGCGCTTGGATTTACCGCATTCTGCGTAACACGTTTCTGACCTCGCGCACCGGCCTGAAGGCAAGCACCACGGTGCGCCTGGACGAAGAAGAGGCTCAGGAGATTCCGGCTTCCTCCGGAACCCCGGAAAGCATTTTCTTCGATCGCGTCCAGGAACAGACACTGCAGAGCGCGCTGGAAGAGCTTCCCCTGCGCTCTCGCGAAATATTGCTGCTGTGTGAGCTGGAAGAGATGTCCTATCAGGAAATCTCGGAGGCGCTGTCCATTCCCATAGGCACGGTAATGTCGCGCCTGTCGAGAGCCCGCAAGGCTCTGCGCGAAATTCTGCAGCGGAAGCTCGGGAGCTGACGATGACGGATGATTACACTGCGAAACTTGCCACCTACCTCGACGGCGAGCTCCCCGCCGGCGAAATGAAAGCCATAGACGCGCACCTCAGAACTTGCCCCGCTTGCGCCGCCGATCTTCTTGGCCAGGTGCAGATGAAGCGGGCCTTGCAGTCGGCGTCCAGGCGTTATGCGCCGAGCCCTGAGTTTCGCGCACGCATCCAGCAGCAAATCTCCCCGCCGGCCCGAGCTTCCGTCTGGCGGCTATGGCTCACAGCCACCAGCGTACTCGCACTCATGTTCCTGGCGTTTATGGCCGCAACCTACCTGGGACGCCGGGCGCTCGAGCGCGAGCATGTTTTCAGCGAAATTGCGGACCTTCACGTAGCCACACTGGCCAGTGCGACTCCGGTCGACGTCGTTTCTACCGACCGGCACACCGTGAAGCCGTGGTTTCAGGGAAGGATTCCCTTCAGCTTCAATCTGCCGGAGTTGCAGGGCTCGGATTTTTCGCTGATCGGAGGCCGCGTGACTTACCTGGGACAGGCCCCGGGAGCGCATTTGATCTACCAGGTCCGCAAGCACCAGATTTCAGTGTTCATCTTCCAGGATCGGGATGTCGACGCCGGTCTCAGCTCCAATCTTGGCGTGCGCCGGCGCCGCTCTTTCGAGGTTGACTCCTGGAGTCAGGATGGGCTGCGCTATTTCCTGATCGGCGATGCCAATGTGGACGACGTTCGTAACCTGGCATCATTGCTGAAGGCAGCCACCTAACGAGCGCAGGATCTGTGGTCCGTTCACTACTTCGTCCCTCGATACAATCCCGCGATCCCGAATGTGTATGGACTCCACGAAGCTTCGCGCAAACCGCTGCTGCGCATCCGATCCAGCATTTCCTGGGGCGGAGGAAAACGCGCCACCGATGCAGGCAGGTAGGCATAGGGGCCCTTGACCCCGGAAATCAGCGTCCCGATCGTTGGCAGCACGTGCTTGAAGTAGACCCGGTAAATCTTTCCCATCGCACCTTGCGGCTCTCCGAAATCGAGGATCCCAACCTCTCCCCCGGGGCGCAGCACACGCACGATCTCGCTCAGGCCGGCATCATACTCTGCCAGATTGCGGAAGCCGAAGGCCGACACTACCAGATCAAAATGCCGGTCGGGGAAGGGCAAGCGCAAAGCGTCAGCCTCCACCCAGCGCAGCGCAGTGCCCACCGACTTGCGGCGGGCGCGCTGCAGCATGGCATGAGAAAAGTCCACGCCCAGAATTGCCGGGGCAGACTTCCCTGCCCGCCGGCGCAGGGCGAATGCCATATCTCCCGTGCCACAACAGAGGTCGAGCGCCCGTGCCTCGGGCCGGGAGAGAATGTGGGCAAAGGTTCGAGCTGTTCTCTTCCACCAGAGCCGGTCCACGTTCAGGGAAAGGACATGATTCAACAGGTCGTAACGAGGCGCGATGGAGGTGAACATCTCGCGCACGGCATTGGCCGCCGACTCGGGGTCGCTGGCGCCTTCAGGCACCGCACCGACCACTACAGATTTGACTGATTCGTTCAATCGGATCGTCTTACCGCTGGTTTCATGGCCGGCTATACGTTCGCCAATTCGTCGACGGCCTCAATCACAACCCTGTCCGGGACATCATTCACGATTTCAACTTTGCCAACCTCGCTCGGCAGAACAAAGTGGACCACGCCATTGCGAGTCTTCTTGTCCGACTGCAACCGGCGCAGGATATTCCTGCTGCGCGTTTCAATCTTGGGGAGTGGCCCCAGGGCGCGCACTGCATCGGTGATGCGCGTGGCGGCCACGACCTCGAGGCGGTCCACTTTGGCCGCGATCCTCGCTGCCGCAATCATCCCCCAGGCAACGGCCTCGCCATGGAGGAAGCGGCGGTATTTAGTTTCCGCTTCCAGGGCGTGGCCAATGGTGTGACCAAAATTCAACACTCGGCGCAAGCCGCCTTCGCGTTCGTCAGAGCTGACCACTTCAGCTTTCAGCCGCACCGACTCCGCAATCACCCACTCCAGCTTCGCCGGGTTGCGACGCAGTTCCCTTACGTCGCTCTCTTCCAGAACGCGAAACAACTCCGGCCTTCCGATCACACCGCACTTCAGCGCCTCGTACAGCCCGCCGCGAAATTCCCGCTCCGGCAGCGTGGACAGAACCGCAGGGTCGATCAAAACGATGCGCGGATGATGAAATGTTCCCACCAGATTCTTCCCAGCGCGGAGATTGACGCCGGTCTTGCCCCCGATGGAAGCGTCGACCTGAGCCAGTACCGTGGTTGGGATCTGCACCAGTTCGACGCCCCGCATGTAGAGCGATGCCAGCAGGCCGGTGATGTCTCCCACGACCCCGCCACCGAAAGCCACCAGCACGGAATCGCGGTCTGCGCCCATGTGGCTCAGTTGCTCAGACAGCTTTTCTACGGTGGCCAGTTTTTTGTGGCGCTCGCCGTCGGGCATTTCCACGATTTTCGCTGTGAATCCCGCAGCCGACAGCGAGGCCATCAGCTTCTTGCCCCACTTGCGGCGCACCGGCGGAACGGTCACGACGAACACTCGGCCGCCCCTTCTTGACCCTGGCGAGCCGGTCTTGAACACTTCGCGCAGTTTCTCCCCTGCGCGCCTCAGCAGGCCGTCTTCAATAACGGCTTCATAGGAATGCGGAGGGACCGCGATGGTGACCCGGCTCATGCAGTCTCATCATAATCCAAGTGGCTGGGTCCCCCCGGGAGCGCGGCCACGCTGTCGCCCGCGTGTTAACATCTGCGCTCATGAAGGGCGCTCCACCCGAGACCGATTTCGTGGTGGTTGGTGCGGGTGTGGCCGGTCTACGGGCTGCCATCGAATTAGCCGATGCCGGCCGCGTAGTCGTACTGGCCAAGCGGGAGGTTACGGATTCGCCCACCCAGTGGGCACAAGGCGGGATCGCCGCTGCGCTCAGCGATGAAGATGAAATCGGCCTTCATCTGCAGGACACGCTCAACGCCGGCGACGGCCTGTGTGACCCGCAGGCGGCAGCCGTCCTTGTCGAAGATGCCCCCGATCGCATTGAGGAGCTGATCCAGTGGGGCACGCAGTTCGACCGCGAGGGCACCAAACTTACTTTTGGCCGGGAGGGCGCACACAGCCGCAATCGCATTCTGCACGCGCATGGCGACTCCACCGGACGCGAAATTCTCCGCGCCCTGTACGCGAAAGCCAAAACCCTTACCAGCATTTCGGTCTGCGAGTTTGAATTCTCCACCGATCTTGACCTGCACCAGGGACGAGTGTGCGGAATCCATCTCATTGGCAGCAGCGGCGAAAAACAGTACATGACCGCCTCGGCCGTAATGCTGGCCAGCGGGGCATGGGCCAGCTCTATCGCAACACCACCAATCCTCCCGTGGCCACTGCGGATGGCGTCGCCATGGCCTACCGCGCCGGAGCCAAAGTCGGCGACATGGAGTTTGTCCAGTTCCATCCCACGGCGCTCTATCTCAAGCAGGCGCCGCGCTTCCTGATCTCGGAGGCGTTGCGCGGGGAGGGCGCGTATCTTCGCAATCTCGAGATGGTCCGGTTCATGCCCAAATATCATCCGCTGGCGGAACTGGCGCCTCGCGATGTGGTAGCCCGCGCCATCGTTCATGAACCCGAAGTCAGCCGGGCCAAGGATCCGGTAGTTTATCTGGATCTGACCCATCTCAATGCCAAGCATCTGGAAAAGCGGTTTCCCCGCATCTACGCCACCTGCATGCAGTACAACGTCGATATCACCACGGACCTGATCCCGATTCGTCCGGCGGCGCACTACGCCATGGGCGGGATCCGCACCGATCTCGAAGGCCGGGCTACGATTCCTGGACTCTATGCTGTGGGCGAAGCCGCGGCCACCGGCGTACACGGCGCGAATCGTCTGGCCAGCAATTCCCTGCTCGAAGGTCTGGTGTTTGGAGCCCGGGCGGGAGCCAGAATGCGCGATGAACTGCGCCACCCTCCGGGAAAGGTGGAGTCGAAAGCGCGCGCGGCTTATTCCAACGGTCCCGTGGACTCTGGGATAGAAGAGTTAGTCCGCGAAATCCAGGATCTCATGTGGCTGGACGTGGGCATCGTCCGCGATGGCCGAGGTCTCAGGCGGGCCATCGAGAAACTGCAGAGCCTTAGCCCGCGCGTTGCCCATCCCAAGACGCGCCGCAGCTACGAAGCCGCCAATCTGCACGCCGCCGGCCTACTGGTGGCACGATCCGCGCTCGCCCGCGAGGAGAGCCGCGGCGCTCACTATCGCACTGATTTTCCCGCCCACAACGACGCGAAATTCCTGAAGCACTCGGTGCTTAAGGGCGAAAGCATCCGGTTCGCTTAGGGGGTGTTGTGGTGTCCTGCTAAGGAAGCTTCTGCCGGGCTTTGCCCGGCCTGGGCGGGTCTGAGACCCGGGCCTCCACACGGTCTTTGCCTGCTACGTAGTCGCTGGCTTCTTAGGGTGTGCCAGTGATGCCAGGACCGAAATAGTCAGCAGTCCGGCCACGATCGCCAGGGCGATGGCGGTTGGAATTTCGTAATAGTGAGACGCCAGCATTTTTGCTCCCACAAACATCAGCACCAACGACAGCCCGTAGTGCAGGTAGCGGAACATCTCCATCATGCCCGCGAGTGCGAAGTACATGGATCGCAAACCCAGGATGGCAAAGACGTTTGAGGTGTACACGATGAATGCGTCGCGCGTAATCGACAGTATGGCGGGAATGGAATCGACGGCAAACAGCAGGTCACTGGTCTCCACCACCAGAAGAACGACAAACAGCGGGGTCGCATAGAGGGCGGGACGGCGAATGAAAAATTTGTTGCCCTCGTAGTCCTTCGTGACTGGCACCAAGCGACGGAACAGGCGCAGAATTGGGTTCTTTTCCGGGTGGATCTCGGCTTCTCCCTGGCGGAACAGCTTGATGCCGCTATATACAAGGAATGCGCCGAACACATAGATGATCCAGTGGAATCTCTGGATCAGTCCCACACCCGCCGCAATGAAAATCGCGCGCATGACCAGCGCGCCCAGAATCCCCCAGAACAGGACCTTATGCTGGTGGTCCGGGGGCACCTGGAAGTAGCGGAAGATCAGGAGAAAGACAAACAGATTATCGACGCTCAAGGAGAGCTCGATCACGTATCCCGTGACGAACTCCAGCGAAGGCGTGCGGCCGCGCCAGAAATAAATCACGACCGCGAAAACCGCGGCCAGCGCGATCCATACCACACTCCATACCAGGGCTTCGCGGAACCTTACCGTATGGGAGCGGCGATGGAACACTCCCAGGTCGAGGACCAGCATCGCGGCAACAAAAAGGTTGAAAAGAATCCAGAAGAGGATCAATAGGGTCCCGTCTCGAATTTGGATTCCGCTACCACCCGCGGCCATCTCATACGGTTGAACAATCCTAATCCTTTCGCCCCATCCTGCCGGTTTCCCAGCGGTCCCACATACCAAGAGTTTTCAACTGCTCATCGAGGTGGGTTTCGCGGAAAGTCTGCTCAATCTGGGCGTGGTGGAGACGCGGGCCAGGCCGCGCAGAAGAGTTGGCGAGCCCCCAGGTCAACCCCGCGGCTTCGGCAACGTGCTTTTTCAGCTGCGCCAGATCGACCTTGTCGAAGGTATCGGACATGGCATGGTAGTTGAGCAGGTAGTTGTACTCCTGCTGATTGGCAACGAAGGTAGGCACTCCTTCCAGCATAAAATCAAAGTTGTCGGTGCCCCAGCTCGCATCGGTAGTGAGGGTTGTCGCGTCGAATGGTTTCAAGGGAGCTACCAGGGTGGTGGCGGCATCCACGACGTCGCGACGGCCGCCAAGCGAAAACCCAGTGACCCGTCCGATCCCGGCATCGAGCACCACGACTGCGACGGTGTTGTCCAACTCCGAGTTGTGGGCAATGGTGTAGGCCCTGGAGCCTACCAGGCCTTCTTCTTCCCCTGAAAAAAGGATAAAGCGGATGGTTCGTCGGGGAGGCAAACCCGATGCTTTGATGGCTCGCAGCACATCGACCACCAGCGCAGCGTTACATCCGTTGTCGAGCGCGCCCGTGCCCAATTCCCATGAATCCAGGTGCGCGCCCAGCACGACAATTTCATCCGGCTTCTCCGTGCCGCGGAGTTCGGCTACGACGTTGGCTGCTGTGACCGGTCCACCAACGCGGTTGGGGATGGAAAGATCGGCGTAGAGAGTTTGGCCGGAAGCCAGCAAGCGCGCCATGCGTCCGGCATCCTCGCGCGCCACCAGGACCATGGGAAGGCGATCCAATTCACCCTGGTTGGAGTTGGTGTGGCGATAGAGAAGATCGTTGGGCCGCGTGGACTGGAAGGCGATCGACAGGCTCTTGCCGGCAACCGCGCGATCAATGATGCCGGGGGCCCGTAGATATTCGGCGAAGAGATCGTCCCATTTCTTCATTTCCTCCGAATGCACCAGCAGCAGCGCGCCGGCAACGTCGCCCGCGCGGGCAAAATCTCCAGCTGTGCCCTGACCGACGTCGATCACGCGCACATGCCGCTGGGCTGACAGGGCGGGAGCCCATGCAATCGACACCGCGCGTACCCCGAAGCGTGCTGCCGGAGCGGAACGCGACGTCTGGGCTTCAGTATTGGCATTCTCTTCCGGCCTGTCTCCGGGCCGGGTCGCGATGACCGACATCTCGGTAGCGCCTTCCGCCCAGGAGACCGGGAGGGTGAAGTTCTCAGTATGGACGCTGTCCGCCCCCGCGACCTTGAAGGCACCTACGCCCCAGTCCACGGCCCGCTGCATGCTCGGCGTACCCGGGACTCGACCACCAACCTCGTCCGTCAGGCGATGCAGATCAACGTCCAGCGCTGATGGCTTAAGGCCTTCACTGATAACCCGGTCGGTCGTGTCCTGCGCCAAAGCGCCACACAGGGGAATGGAGATGAAAAGAAGAAGGCATAAACGTAGCCGCATGATGCGGCATTAGAAATGAAACCAGGGAAAAGAGCAAAAGGATCGTCTCACTTCTTGTCCAGCAATAGCACCGTCTCGAGAATCACGCTGCCCACAATTTCCATACTCCTGGGGCTCAGTTTGTCCATCGTGTCCTCGGGAGTGTGGTGGAAGACGTTGCCGTATCCGTAGTTGAAGTCAATCAGATCGGCCGAGGGCACACCGCGCTGGAGGAAGGGTAAGTGATCATCGCCCACGCCCTGAATGGTCCGGTCGAAAAAGTGAGACTGGTACCCCAGTTGGGTGGCTGCCTGGTAGACCAGGTCTTCCAGCCAGGGAGTGGAGCCGGCATCGCGATCAATGTTCAGATCGGCATCGGCAATCATGTCCGCCAGCAGGAATGCCTTGATCTTTTTCAGAGTGCCGTCGTTTTGCCACTTCTCGGCCAGGTGGCGCGTCCCGTAGAGGCTGTCGGTTGAGGTCCAGCTTCGAACCGCTTCTTCGCCGTCGGTCCACACCAGCCACACGCTGTAGCCTTCGCGCTTCCTGTCGCGCAACGCATTGGCCAGCTCGAGCAGGATGGCGGTCGAAGAGCCTCCATCGTTCGCGCCCACGTAGGCGGTGTTGCGCAGCGGGTAGTTGGTGTCGTAATGACCGGCGATGACGATGATGCCATCGCGCGTGCCGGGGAATTTAGCGATGATATTGCGCACCGGAAATTTGCCTTCTGGGGTCGATGCCGTGAAGGCGTCGTCCTCGACCTGGTCGTCTTTCAAGTGCGCCAGAATGTAATTCTCAAGCTTCTTGTGATTGTCGCTGCCGATAGGACGCGCACCGAAAGCCACCACTTCCCGCGTGTATTTCATGGCGCGCGCGGAATTGAACGACTGAGCAGGAGCCTGCTGGAAACAAACTACTAAGCTCAGCAAGACAGCGCAGATTTCATAGCGAGGGCGTCGCGAAAACGTCCTGCGGTCGCGTCTCCGATATCCCGCCGATTGATTCCCCGCCCCTCGCTCGGCCGGACAGCCGGGGACGGCTATCCCCACGTGACCCCTGGTGATCCTTGTCATCGGTCTTTTCTGGCCTGGCGCGCCTTACGCTGTTTGGGGTGGACGAGCCACGCGATGCCGATGCTCACGATGTAGAGCGCCACCATGGGCGCGGCAAAAATGCACATGTTCAGAATGTCGGTGGTCGGAGTAATGATGGCGGCGATGATAAAAATCACCAGAATGGAATAGCGCAGATTGCGCCACATCCAACCCGCGTTGACGATGCCCATCAGGGCCAGAAAGAAAACCAGGATGGGCAACTCGAAAATCACTCCCATCCCGATCATGATGGTCAAAAACAGATCGGTGTACTCTCCGATCGTGATCATGGGCTGGAATTGCTTGCCATAGTCGATCAGGAAGTTCAGCGCCGCCGGGTACACCATCTTGTAGGCGAACCATCCGCCGGCCAGAAACAGGAAAACGGTCGAGAACATGAAAGGCAGCACGTAGCGCTTTTCGTGCCGGTACAGTCCGGGAGAGATAAACATCCAGACCTGATACAGCACGAATGGCGAAGTCACGAACAAACCTGCGAGCGCTGCGACCTTCAAGTAAAGGTTGAAGGGTTCAGTGGGGTTGAGATAAACCAGCTTTTCAGCCATCCCGTTCCGGTGCAGGGCCTCCATGATGGGGCGCTGTGCGAAGCCGAAGATGAACTCGTGGTAGTTCCAGCAGGCAAAGAACCCCACGGTGACCGCAATGATGGAATAGATCAGGCGGCGGCGCAGTTCCTCGAGGTGGTCGAGGAAGCTCATCGCGGTCAGGCCTTCGCGCGACTCGCTTGCGGGAGGTAGTTCGGCAGCCATCTCAGGCATCGGGGGCCTTGGCCAGCGAATCGGTTGGGGGGCTGGAAGGCGGAGGGCTGGAAATCTGTCCCTGCGGGAAGCTGCCCGAAGCCACCGAACCTGCGGGCGGCTCAGCCGGCGGCAGAATGGTCTGGCGGCCGGCTTCCAGGTCTAACTGGGAAATCTCGGACTCTATTTGCGCCTTGAACTCGTTGGAGGCGCGCTTGAACTCATTGAGCGCCCGCCCGATCTGGCGTCCGATCTCGGGCAATCTCTTTGGCCCAAAGATGATTAAGGCCATCAGAAAAAGGAAGATCATCTCTGGAAAGCCTAGATTCATGCTCCCATGATACTGCCGGAGTGAACTGGCAGCAATCGCCGGGCTCTTTGTCGGTGTGGTGCAGTTTGTCGGCAGGGATGAGCGCCAGAAGAGGGCGGATCGGGATGACAGGGGCAAACTGCACCGCTGGCAGCTTTCTTCAACATTTGTAAACTGTACCGGATTTAAGGCGGCACACTCAGGACGACGAGAATGCCCGGAGGCTGAGCCGCCAGGTCAGACTGGCGCATCTTAAATAGTAGGGAGTCATGTTGCTCCAGTCTGATTGCCCAAGTGGTTACTTCCGGGTGCCGGAAGGGGCGATCAGAGGGGTTGGAGTGCATGTTATACTTCGATAATAGGCGCTGATGGGTGCAGTTTTATGCCCGTGGCGAAGGAAAATAAAGATGGTCCGTAGTTCTCGTCGCGCACCGGTCCTAGTTGTCTTCATCCTTGTCACCTGCGGATTCCTCGGAATTGTCTTCGGACAAAAAATAAACCCGTCGGCAGCCCCCGGCGGCGACTCCGACGTTCGCGATAGCTTGCGCCAGTTCACCACGGTGTATGACGTCGTGGAGCAGAACTACGCCGAGCCGGTAAACCCCGACAAAGCCATCTACAACGGGGCCATCCCGGGCATGCTGCATGTGCTCGATCCCCACTCCAACTTTTTCGACCCCAAGGCATACTCCCTGCTGCGAGAAGATCAGCGCGGCAAATATTATGGCGTAGGCATGACGGTGGGACCGCGCAACAATAAGGTCATCGTCATCGCTCCCTTTGTCGGAACCCCGGCCTATCGCGCCGGAATCCGGCCCGGCGACATCATCGCCGCGGTGGATGGCAAGCCCACCGACAACATGAGCACGGGCGATGTGGCCGATCTGCTCAAGGGCCCCAAGGGGACTACCGTCCATATCACGATTCTGCGCGAAGGCGCCGACAAACCGCTGGAGTTCGCGGTGGTCCGCGATGAGATTCCGCGCTACAGCGTGGACCTGCATTTCCTCATCAAGCCCGGTATCGGCTACATGCATGTTTCCGGGTTCAACGAGACCACGGAACACGAGGTCGCCGACGCGCTCGATCAGATGGGCGATCTCAAAGGTTTGATTCTCGATCTGCGGCAGAATCCTGGCGGCCTGCTCAACGAAGGCGTGGGCGTGGCTGACAAGTTTCTGCATAAGGGACAGCTGATCGTCTCCCATCACGGCCGCACATCTCCGGAGAAGCGTTACACGGCCGCGCATGGTAACGGCGGCAAGGACTATCCCCTGGTGGTGCTGGTGAACCGGGGAACGGCTTCGGCGGCGGAAATCGTGGCCGGCGCAATTCAGGACCACGACCGCGGATTGATCGTCGGGGAGACCACTTTCGGCAAAGGTCTGGTGCAAACGGTGTATCCGCTTTCGGAGAACACTGGCCTGGCGCTGACCACCGCCAAGTACTACACCCCGAGTATGCGTCTGATTCAGCGCGATTACTCGAACGTTTCGCTTTATGACTATTACTTTAATCGCGAGAGCGATGAGAACGAAGCCAACAGCAGCCACGAAGTGAAGCTCACCGACAGCGGACGCACTGTCTACGGCGGTGGCGGCATCACTCCCGATGTCAAGATCGCCCAGGTGAAGACCAATCATTTCCAGGACTCGCTGCTGCAGCATTACGCCTTCTTCAATTTCGCCAAGCACTACTCCGTGACCCATCATCCCGGCAGGAACTTCGAGGCCGATGACGTGGTGCTGCAGGACTTCCGCAAGTTCCTCGATGAAGAAAAAATTCCTTACACCGAGGCCGACCTGCTCGAAAACAACGCCTGGGTACGCTCCAATATCAAGAGCGAAGTGTTTGTGGATGCCTTCGGACAAGAAGAGGGCCTGAAGGTTCGCGCCGAGACCGATCCACAAGTCACCAAGGCATTGGACCTTCTGCCTCAGGCCAAGCAGTTGGCGGAAAACGCCCGGCGCGTGGTGGCGGAGCGCGGCAGCGGACATCCCCTCAGTCAGTAACTCGCTTGGAGTGGCTATGAGAAGGCCCGGGCCTTTTTCTTTCCCGGCAGCCGTCGGGTGGTGGCGCAGTTTGCCCTGGTCGTCCCGAGCAGCCCCTGTCCCACCTCGCCTCCTGCCGAGGCCCGAAATCGTACCTCTGCGCCCATCCTCAGGGCGGCAAACTGCACCAGCAGCAGCACTTTAGCGTCATTGACTTGCCCTCCGGAACCGCGCATAATCCGGATTTGAGGCCGCTTTCCGCGCCGTTTGGGCTGCCACTTCTGGAGGTTCGGATGGCTGCTTTACCCGTTGACGTCCGGCAGCTTCTCTTTCCCCTTCAAGCGCAGGCTGGATGGTCGGGCGAATGCTGAAACAGGGGGTGTGGATGCTGGCCACGATTCCCGCCGTCATAGCCGGGTGGACGGACTGGCGTTCCCGGCGCATTCCGAACTGGCTGACCGTGCCCGCCCTGTTCTGCGGAATTGCCCTCAATTCCATCGTCCTGGGTTGGACCGGGGCAAAGGCTTCCCTGTTAGGCGCAGGATTGGGTCTGGGACTGCTTTTGCCGTTCGTCCTGATAAAGAGCCTGGGCGGGGGCGACTGGAAGCTGGTGGGGGCGCTGGGGGCTTTCCTTGGTCCGCCGCGCCTGATCGATGTCCTGCTCGGCACCGTCCTGGTGGCGGGTGCGATGGCGGTGGTTGTGATCGTGTGGAAAAAACGCGTTGGCCAAACTTTGCGCAACCTGGGCCATATGTTGGCTGCACTGTTTACGTTGCACCTTCCGGGACCGGAGGTCTCGCTGGATAATCCCGGCTCCTCCCGAATACCGTTTGGAGTGGCGGTGGCGTTGACGGTGGTTCTCTACACCGCGAAACAGGCGTGGGGCGCTTTCTGACGACATGAAGATCTGGAACAAAATCGCGGGTGAAAGCGGAGCTGAGATCGCGGAGGCCGCAATCGTGCTGCCGCTGGTTTTCATGCTGCTGCTCGGCATCTATTGGTTTGGCCGCGCCTACAACACCTACGCCACGATTACTCATGCCGCCCGGGAAGGAGCCCGCGCCGCCACCGCGCAATCCTGCGCAACCTGCGGCAACGCCGCGCTGGTGGAAGCGCAAGTGGCGACCCGCGTGGCACAGGCCCTGCAGGCTTCCAAGCTTGATCCGAACCAGGTCACTCCCCTGCAACCCACTCCAGCGTTGAAGGACTGCCTAACCGGGGCGGCGGTCGTGCCCGCCTGCGCCTCCAGTCCAGCGATTTGTTTCGCTCCGAATGTCCGGATCAATGATCCGACTACGGGCCCGGTGGCCTGCGGTGTCTCCGTCAGCTTCCAATATCCTTACCAGTTCTATCTCCCGTTCACTTCGCTGAACGGGCAACTGATTCATCTCAAAGCCGACGTGCAGACGGCAGGAGAAGACTAATGCCGCTTGCACTCCGAATTCGCCGCTGGACAGTAACGTTGCTGGATGACGCGTCGGGTTCGCAGTTACTGGAATTCGCCGTCGCCCTGCCCCTGCTGGTGGTCTTTGTGGTGGGTATTTTTGACTTCGGCGGAGCTTTCGACCTGAAACAGAAGCTGAGCAACACCGCCCGCGAGGGCGCCCGCTTCGCTTCCAGCTTGCCAACGACTGACCTGGACGCGATTGGAACTCCGCCTTCGGTCACTGCGATCCGCGACCTGGTGGACAGTCATCTCGTGGCGGGAAGAATGAACGACTGCGGCCTGGCAGGGCAGGCGGGAGTAAACGGTCCCGTCTTTACCTGGACCTACACAGCCGCTGGTGGCGGCTGCCCGGCGCCGCTGGTGCTGACCATCGAGAGGAGCTATTCCTTTCAGTCCGTGATAGGTGTGAACACCTTCAATGTGATCAGCACGCGGGTCAGCCTGCAGTATCCTTACCAGTGGCGCTTCAACCGCGTGATCGGGTTGCTGGTACCGGGCGCCAACTACCCGGGAATTAGCCAGATTCAGACCGACGCGATTGTTCCCAACATGGACTGATGTCATGACCCAGGCGACCGGCAAGCAGACAATTCAAAATCGTCGCGGCGAGCGCGGCCAAACCATCATACTGGTGGCCGTCGCCCTGGTCAGTTTGCTGGCCATGGCGGCGCTGGCAATTGACGTCACAACCCTTTATGTCGCTCGCGGCGAGATGCAACGGGCCGCGGACGCCGCCGCTCTGGCGGGTGCCAAAGCGTTCGTGGATTCCGGCATCACTTCCGATCCTGGCAGTGCGACCCGGCAGACCATGGCTCAGACCATGGCTACGACACTGATCAACTCGATCCTAGCGCAGAACAAAGTCTCGGGAGGAGCGCCGGTGCTGGTGTCGGCCACGCCCGATTTCACGCGTCCCGGCAATCCGCAAATCGTGGTGACGCTGCAGAGAACCGACCTCCCCACTTTCTTTGCGCGTATTTGGGGAAGCCGGCTGGCCACGGTGACGGCAACAGCCGTTGCCGAAGCCTACAACCCCGCTCAGGCACCAGCGGGTTATTCTCCGATCGCGCCGCAATGTGTGAAGCCTCTATTGCTCGTGAACCACGATCCGGTCAGCGGATCCCAATTTGTCGATCCAGTAACGGGTGCCCCGATTGCCGCAAACGTCCTCGGAGAACTGGTGACGCTCAAGCCGTGCCCTGCCGGCGCTTGTCCTCCTAATGCAACGCTTCAGTTCCGGCCGGCGCAGGTCAATCCCGGCACCGCCAACCTGTGCCCCGGGACCTGTACTCCGCCAGTGTCGGATTACGAGACCAGCCTCGACTGCTGCGATTCCGCCAACCCTCCAGCGACCCAATACGTGTGTGGAGGCGCGGTTCCTACCACGCTGGTGAACGCTGCGCTGGTGGATCCCATGCTCAGCACCGAGACCAACAACGGCCTCCAATGTGTGACCAATCATCCTGCCGAGGACACGCTGGACCCAACGGACCTTGCTGCGGGAGCGGGTGCGGCGAAAATCACAGCCGGAAGCGGTCCTCAATCCGGAAACCTGGTCACCACCAGCAGATCGATCGCAACTTTTCCCATTGTAGAAAGCCCGGATGTGAATCCAGTTCGTGTAGTTGGGTTCTTGCAAGTGTTTGTCGACCCGGTTACCCCGGCAGTCCCAACCAGCACTCCCGCCCACATTCTGAACGTGGTCGGCTGCGGTAACAGTCCTGGCGGAGGGGCACCCGTCTCAGGCGGTGGGTACTCTCCTATTCCCGTGCGCTTGATCCACCAGTAAAGCAATTAAGAAGAAGGCGTTTTGCGCGTGCTGGGCACCTGAATGCGCGCGCTCCGGGTGCGTGCGAGCGAGGACGCTTGCGCCCGCACAGAATTTTGGGGATTCCGGTTATTGCGGCGGATTATTTTCCTGCTGCGGTGGAGGGCCTTCCTGCGGCTGCTGTTGCGGGGGAGCTTCTTGGGCCGGCGGAGTCTCCTGCGCAGGGGCCTGTATCTCGGGCTGCGGCTCCGTTTCAGGTTCGGGTTCCTGCTGATTCTCCGTGACTGCCGGCGCGGAAGCAGTGATTCCCGGCTGCGCTCCCGCCTCGCGGAAGCTCAGAATCACGCGCTTCAACTTTGCCGGATTCTGGTCGGAACTGACCATGATGAAGTTGAAGCGGGAACCATTAAGCAGCGCGGCCAGAGCCTCCCGCACCGGCGCCGGGTCGATGCTGACCACGACCAGCTCCTGTGCCGCCGCGGGCGGGACGACGATTTCCGTACCCGTCTTGATCTGTATCTGCCTGAGAACTTCGGCCAGACTGGCATTGTCTGCCATGATCCGTAAGCGTCCATCCTGGTACTCGACTTCCACCTTGGATTCGGGTTTAACCTGCGCCGGCGTGAATGAAACTGGATTGAGCCGCGCGGCCGGCTGCGTTTCACTGGCGAGCTTCACAATCACGGCCTTGCCTGAGGGAAAAATCTGATACGGTTGCGGCCCCTTCAAGTCGAACACCACGCGCGTGACTGGCGGGTCTTTCGCGAAGAGACCAACCCGGATTCCCTTCACCTGCCCGCGATCGATGGCCTGGTTGCGCAAGGCGATTCCCGGCACGGTGTTAGGGAAATCCAAAATGAGCCGGTCGGGGCTGGTGGTCACCTGGCTGCGCACGGCCACCGGTTGGCTGGTTGCAATCTTCACTTCAATGTTGTTTCCTCCGCCGGTCACTGTAACCGCGCGGAGCCTGGCTGTCGGCCCACCGACCGTCTGGGCCGTTGCCGGAAGGCAGAACGCAACTCCCGCCAGCATCAGTGACGCTGCGATTGTCAGTCTATCAATACTGCGCATCCGCACTCCTGCTCTCTGCCTGGATTCTAGCAGTGCAGGAACACTCGCGGTCCTGACTTTGGTCCTTGTAAGTTAATGATTTGGGACATGTGGGAGACGCTTTCGGGACAAGCCCGAGACGGGATGGGATTCAGTTGGAGCCAGCCGCTCGCGGCTGGTGCTGCATCGACACCAATCCAGCACCGTTGGCTTGTCTACGAGGCCTCGAGGTCCGCGCCGCGCGCCTACTTCTTCTCTTCCTTTGCCGGCGGGTCTGCCGGCGCGTTGGCCGAGGCCGAAAGTCGTGTGATGTCCGCCAATCGCTTCTGCGCCTCTTCGACTTCCGCAGGCTGCGTGACCCCTTTCAGGTAATTCTGAATGTGGGTGGCCGCCTCCGGATACTGCTGCTCCTGAATGAGTATGACTCCCAGCAAATATTCCAGCCGGGGCGACTGGTGTTGCTCGTCGATTTTCATTCCCTGGCGCGCGCTCTTCTCCGCCACCGCGAGATTCCGCAGGTAGTAATTCCCCAGCGCATTGCGCAGCCAGGCGTCTGGATAGTTCACCGGATTCAGGGCGAGAAGCTGGTCGGTGATTTTTACCAGCTCCGGCCATTGCTTTTCCTGCAGGGCAAGTTCCGCCAGTCCACGGTAGGAGTTTGCGTATTTCGGATCCGCCGCCATGGACTGCTGGAATGAGCTGCGCGCCTGCTCGATCTGATTCTTGTGCATCTGGACACGGCCCAGCTCAAACCAGGCAACCGCATATTTGGGATAGATCTCTACCGCCTTCTCGAACAGGGGTTGGGCTTCATCCCACTTTTCCTTGCTGGCCTTCTCGCGGCCCTTTTCGAAAGCTTTCTGCGCGTCCCTGGGCGCCGCGGCGCTGGTGGCGCTGATGGTCAGGCCTTGCACCTGACCCATGCGGTGCAGCACCACCCGCCCGATGTCAGTGCTCTCGAAATGGGTCATCCGGGTATTCAGGTCGACCACTTCGGAGTTAAAGCCGGGAAGGTCCGCCCGCAGCTCGCACTCACGCCAGTCACGCTGGTTGGAGCGCTGAGTGTCGGAAGGATTGAAGGATGAATCGGCATCGGCTGCGCCGACGCCCGCCGCCGCAGCCGAGGCCCGGTCGCCAAATTCGAACATGAAACCGCCGTGGGAATCGGTGCGCGCGACCGTTTGCCTGTGACCGCGGCAGAGGGTCTGAATCGCCGCGGATTCGGTGAGCTGGCTGCCGTCATCCAGCACCACTTTGCCGGAAATGAAGGCTCTTTGGCCGAACGTCGCATCGTTAGGATTGGGGATGTTGTTCACACCGGGCTGCGGAGCAGACGATGTTCCGGTCGTGGGCCCACGGCTGCCGACGCTGCCGGGGCTCGCGCCGGTACCGCCACCGCCGGGCTTCGCGCCTTGCGCGGAAGCTAAAACGGTCAAGGTCAGGGTGAGAAAAATGCAATTGGTGAGGCGGTAGTTCATGGCATGCCCCCAAGGACGGATTGCCAGGATTATACGTCTCCGACCGAGGGAGCTGACACAAAGTTTTCCGGACAGGCCAGGCCTGGACGTCCAGGCCGTCATCAGTTATGTCCGGAACCAGCTCTGGGGTCTGCGCCGGAAGTTCGGGGTCCGTTCTGCTATAGTTTTTTCCCAGCTGAGGTTGACCCTGATGGCACGTATCGTCCGCTGTGGCCTGATTCAGGCTCGGAACGTTCTGGGCCCCGATCACTCGCTTGACGAGATTCGGGAAGCCATGGTCCGCAAGCACGTGGACCTAGTGGAGCAGGCTGCGCAGCAGAAGGTCCAGATCCTGTGCCTGCAGGAACTGTTCAACGGCCCTTACTTCTGCGCCGAGCAGCAAGCGCGCTGGTATGACCTGGCCGAGCCGGTGCCCGACGGTCCCAGTACCCGCCGCATGCAGGAACTCGCCGCCCGCCACCATATGGCCATCGTCGTGCCAGTCTACGAGCAGGAACTTCCCGGCCTGTACTTCAACACCGCCGCAGTGCTCGATGCCGACGGCCGCTATCTGGGAAAATATCGTAAGCACCACATTCCCCACTGTCATCCCGGCTTCTGGGAAAAGTTTTACTTCACGCCCGGCGACCTGGGCTATCCCGTATTCGCCACCAAATACGCCAAGATCGGCGTTTACATCTGTTATGACCGCCACTTTCCTGAAGGAGCCCGCGCCCTGGGCCTGAACGGCGCAGAGATTGTTTTCAATCCTTCCGCCACGGTCGCGGGTCTTTCCGAGTATTTATGGGAATTGGAGCAGCCGGCTCACGCTGTCGCCAACGGCTATTTCGTCGGCGCCATCAACCGTGTGGGCGAGGAGAAGCCTTGGAGCATCGGCGAATTCTATGGCAAGAGTTATTTCTGCAATCCGCGCGGCAAGATTATCGCCCAGGCCAGCCGCGACAAAGATGAAGTGCTAGTGGCTGATCTTGATCTGGACATGATTCTGGAGGTGCGTAAGGTCTGGCAGTTTTACCGCGACCGTCGTCCGGATAGTTATGGCGTGCTGACCGCACAGAGTGGCAAGACGAGCGCCGCGGACTAGACGCGCCGCTCGTGGTGCGATCGTCCCGCCCGCAGCGCCGGAATTTTGCGGGATCTCCCACCCTCGGCTCTGCTTCTCTTGATTTGCCTCACGCTACTTCATTTGCCTCAGGCTACTTCGCTCGCGGCGACGGGCGTGCTCCGGACCTGTTTACCCCACGCCACCGGCTCCAGTGTTCCGACCCAAAACACCCAGGCCAGCGCACCCGCAACCGCCACGGCTACACTGATGGCAAACGGGGCCAGGAAGTTTCCTGTCCAATCGACCACAAAGCCGGTCAGCGCCGGACCGACGACACCGGCGAGATTGCCAACCGTATTTTGCAGTCCGGCCCACTTCCCGGCAGCGGACGCGCCCGCCAGCGTCTGGGCAAACGCGAAGACTCCAGCTCCCGCCATTCCGCATCCGACGCCGGCAACCATGAGCCACACGCGGTAGCTGTCCGGCCCCGCCAGAGCGCATCCCCCAAGCGCGATCGCGGCCGTCGTATGTCCGAGAAGCATCGCCGATTTGCGCACCCGGGTGGGCGTGCCACCCCGGCGAATCCAGAAGTCTGCCAGCCAGCCAGTAGCCAGCGCCGACGCCGCATCCACCAGATAGTAGAGGCCAGCAGTCCTGGCCATGGCTTCCATCGAGAGATGCCGTTCGTGCACCAGATAAAAAGGAAGCCAGGTGAGCAGGAAGTACAAGACGTAGTTGCTGCAAAAGTGCCCCGCCGCTGCTCCCCAGAACGAGCGCTGGCGCAGAATATCTGCAAAGCCCGGAATGTGCTGCACGGCGGCCCCGTGGATCCCTTGGCCACATGGTTTCCATTTCCACCACGCCGGGAGCCACAGCAGGCTGGCCAGCCCGATGCCGATGAATACCGGTCGCCAACCATACTTGGCCATGAGCATCCCCGCGCCAAACGTCCCGACCGCCGGCCCGGACTTCATCCCGGCGGTGAGGACGCCATTGGCGAAACCGCGCTCGTGTTCAGGGAGGTATTTCGCCAACAGCTTCGAACTTGCGGGAAACACTACGGATTCGCCGGCCCCGAGCAGGAACCGCATCACCAGCAGGGTCGCGAACCCACCCACCAACCCGGTGGCCGCGGTCGCCAGCGACCATACCAGGTAGCCCGCAGCCATCACCCGATTCACATCAAAGCGGTCCACCAGCCAACCACTGACAACCTGGAAAGCCGTATAGGTGAAGAAAAATGCGGAAAGCAGGATGCCGAGTTGCGAAGCCGAAATGCGCAGCTCATCCTTCAGGACTGGAGCCGCGATGGAGAGGTTGCCGCGGTCCACGTAATTGATCAGAAGAGAGAATGCCAGAAGAACGAGCGCAGGCGCGAACCGGCGTAGTCTCCCCGACTCGTCAGTCCCAGGCCCCATCAGCGGCAAACCCCGGGCCATTCTCTGCCCGGAATCGGCCATTTGCAAGCTGGCCTGGGCGACGACACCCCGTTTACTGATCGCTAAGGTGCCATTTTTTGTAAGGCGGACACTGGGACCTTAGACGAATGCACGGTTTCTGAGATGATGTCAACCGCGCCTCCATCCGGAACGAGTCCCACAAAGGAACCCCATGAAGCCGAGCCTTAAGCGCCAGCATTTCCTCCGCAAGCACTCACTCAGCCTTGCAGCTTTGGCAGTCGTGGTGCTGTTGATCGTGCTCTACAGCCGGTCTGACCCGGCCACCCATCTTGGGTCATTTTTCGGCAACGCCATTGCCGATTGGACGGGAGTCCTGGTCACGGTGGTGATGACCAAGCATCTGTACGAAAAAGGCTCGGCCGAGAGCAAGCAGCCAAAGGGTACAGTGCCGTCGGAGGCGCTGGAGTTCCTGCGCGAGCACTCGCTCACCCTGTTTCTTTTGATTACAGGCATCGGCTGGGTGTTGGCGTTCAGGGCCATGGATCCCGGGAGCAGGTGGGGACAAGTTGTTGGCAACATTGTTTCGGAGTGGACGCAGATTCTCGGGCTGGTCCTGATGACCAAGCGCCTGATCGAGGTTGGCTCCAAGGAACACTGAATTTCCGCTGCGGGCAGGCGTTTCCGCAGCCAGAGACGAGATTTTCATCCCGCAGCGTCGCGCCCGGCGAGCGCGACTATAATGCAGCCATGCGCACCGGCCTCGCGCAGTCCGTCATTCTTGGGTTGGCTTGTGCTGGAGTTTATACGGCCACGGCGCTGGCGCAACTGGCCGCTCCCAACACGGTCCACGACGCTGCAACGACCGCGAGCAGCACCTGCGCTCCATCCCCTCAGCTGCTGGACCGCCATGTTCTCGGCGCAGTCACGGTCGCCAGGTTGACTCTCGACGGCGACCTCCGACTCCCGGCTCGCGATCAGAGTGAGATCACCTCCTCGATCAAGCAACAGAGTTACTTCGGCAACCCCGATGAAGTCACAGCCGCCATCCTGCAAAGGGTCCGAACCGCATGGCAAAATCGCGGGTACTTTAAGGTGCAGGTTGACGGCGATATGAAGGTACTTACCAGCAATGCGGTCAGCATGAGCATCGCGCTCGCCGTCCACGTTGATGCGGGCCAGCAATATCGACTGGGGCAGATCACCTTCAGGGGCAATCGGGAGATTAGCAATATGAAGGACCTGCGCAGCCTCTTCCCCATGCGTGAAGGAGATCTGTTCAGCCGGGCTGCGGTTGGCGAAGGCCTCGTAAACCTGCGGAACGCTTATTCTCAGGCTGGTTACGTCAATTTTACTTCCATCCCAAACACTCAAATTGACGAATCGACCCAGACAATCTCACTGGCGATCGATATCGACGAAGGCAAGCAGTTTTTCGTAAGCAGTATCGATGTCGTTGGTCTGGACGGGCAGGCTTCCGAAAAAGTCTTGAAAGATTCGCCGCTCAAGCCGGGCGACATCTATAACCCGAAACTCGCCGATCTGTTCGTCGCCGAGCACGCTTCCTTGCCGCCTGGCGCGCCGCTGAGTTCGCGGGTTCGCCGCCATTTCGATGAGCCAGCGGGAAGAGTTGCCATTGCATTTGATTTCGGGCGCTGCCCGGTCGAGTAGAGGCCTGGTTTGAACAAACCACCGACAAGCTATCCGTGATCTTCTTTGCGGATCACCTTTACGATTTCTTCTTCTGTGATACCGGCCTCCCGAAGTGCCTTTACTCCCTTGTGCGATCCTCGCATCAGGACTGCCAAGAGGTGCAAGGGAGTCACTTCCTTGGTTTGGAGTGTCTTTCCTAGATCAGTTGCAGCCGCCAGCGTCTCTGCAAGACCAGAAGAGATCGGCATATCCGCAGAGTCGGGAATGAACTGAGAACGAGGAAGTAACTGCCGGATGCTTTCCAGCACGTTAGTTGCGGCGTCGGGAGGCAAAAATGGCTGATGCTTCGGCAAAACCATTAACTCGCCGTCCCTACCAAGCCTTGCAAGAGCGTCGGGAATCTTGTTTTGATCCTCGATTATCAATCCGGCAAACAGATCGTCAAGGTCAAGCATTTCAGCGCCTCGTGCTCCCGCTTCCAGACGTGCCAGGAAAATGACTTGCACGCCGCGTGTTGAATACGACTCAAACATGGCTACAATTCTGCCACCGATTCAAGCGGCTGGACTGGCGGAAAGAACAACTGGCGACAACAGACGATTCTGCGGCAGCTATCCATAGCTCCTAACTTGCTTGATGAACAGAGTTTATCGGTTATAGATCGGATTAGGGCCTTGCAGCGGGCCAGGTAGGGGAACGTCGTAGAAGTACTCATTTTGCAGTTTGCCTGCACTTTTGCTCGCATTGTGGGGAACGAACAGGGTGTCACCAGCATGCAGGGTCACGTCCGGAGCCTTCGCCTGCATGATCTTCCTAATGTCTACGAGAACCTCCGTGGGGCCATTTACGCCTTTCCGAACGATCTTGGCATTGTGCAGGTTAGCGGTCGGGTTCGCCCCGTCCGCGAGCTCCAGTGCCTCTAGCACCGTGAGACGACCGATACCCTCCATAGCTACGCGCGTGGGCGTGTGTACGTCGCCTGTCACGTAAACGACGGCCGCTTTGGAGACAGGGCTTGCTGTGACTGATTTCCGGCACAGAGATAGGCGGGAGGCGGAAATCAGACAGACTAGAAAGAGAAAGCGCAACCGCATACAGCCTCACGTAGCGAGCCATTCTACAACTTCGGCGAACGCGCTGGGCGCGATCTCACTTGGTTGGCGTAAACAAACGATGCACTCACGACCAGGAGCCCCCATGCTCCCCCCTTGCTCGCCCGGTCCCGATCCCTGGGTGTCGCACTCGTTTCCCTGCCAATAGCGGTCCACTCCGTTGACTCGCGTCCCCCATACCCCTAACATGGCACGCTTGGGTCTTATCCCCATTCCATGATCGGCCAGACCATGTCGCACTACCGCATCGTCGAGAAGTTGGGTGGTGGCGGCATGGGCGTGGTGTACAAAGCGGAGGACACGCGGCTGCATCGATTCGTGGCCCTGAAGTTCCTGCCCGAGAACGTCGCCCGCGACCCTCAGGCCATCGCCCGCTTCCGGCGGGAAGCCCAGGCGGCCTCGGCCCTGAATCATCCCAACATCTGCACCATTTATGACATCGGCGAAGAAAGCGGCCAGGCATTTATCGCCATGGAATACCTGGAGGGCGCGACCCTGAAACACCTGATCGCAGCCCGCCCGATGGAGCTCGAGACCCTGCTGGGACTTGGGGTTCAGGTGGCCGACGCGCTGGATGCCGCGCACGTCGAGGGCATTGTGCACCGCGACGTCAAGCCTGCGAACATCTTCGTCACCAAACGCGGCCACGCCAAAATCCTCGACTTCGGCCTGGCCAAGATGAAGGCCGGCGAATGGCAAGGCAGCGGCACGGGCGCGGACGCTACCCAGACGGGAGTGATGGAAGATCATCTGACCAGCCCTGGATCGGCACTGGGAACGGTGGCTTACATGTCGCCGGAACAGGCTCGCGGCAAGGACTTGGACAGCCGCACCGACTTGTTCTCCTTCGGCGCCGTCCTGTACGAAATGGCGACTGGGGCGCTGCCCTTTCGCGGGGACACGACCGCCGTCCTTTTTGACTCCATTCTGCACAAGATTCCGGTAGCGCCGGTACGGCTGAATCCTGATCTTCCCGCCGATCTGGAGCGAGTCATCAACAAAGCTTTGGAAAAGGATCGTGAACTACGTTATCAGCATGCGGCCGACATGCGCGCGGACCTCAAGCGGCTAAAGCGGGAAGTCGATTCCAGCAGCAGCGCCGCCATCGCTGTGGAATCGCCACCGGTTCCGCTCTCTCCGCCTCCATCCTCAGCATCGGCAGCGGCTGTGCCGCCCGCGCCGCCCGCTGCGCCGGCACCGTCGGCTTCGGGGATTACGCCGCCCGCGGCAGTCGCGCCGCCTTCCGGATCCACGGCAGTCCCGGCCGCACCCAGCCGGAAAGTCTGGTATGCCGCTGCGGCCCTACTGGTGGTGGCGCTCGCCGCAGGGCTGGCCATTTTCCATTTCCGCGCACCCCGCACTCTGACGGAAAAAGACTCGATCCTGCTGACGGACTTTGTGAACACCACCGGAGACGCGGTCTTTGACGGCACATTGAAACAGGCCCTCGCGGTGCAGCTCGAACAGTCTCCCTATTTGCACCTGCTGCCGGAATCGCGCATCCAGCAGGCATTGCGTTTCATGGGGAGGAAGCCGGACGAGCGCGTTACCACCGATGTGGGCCGTGAAATCTGCCTGCGGGAAGGCGTGCGGGCGATGCTCACTGGATCCATCGCGAGTCTGGGCAATCATTATGTCGTCACTATCGGCGCCGTGAATGCGCAAAGCGGAGACTCTCTGGCGCGCGAGCAGGTCGAGGCGGACTCCAAAGAACAGGTGTTGAAATCGCTCGACAAGGCTTCATCCAGTCTCCGCCAGAAACTGGGTGAATCGCTGGCTTCGGTGCAACAGTTCGCCAAGCCGCTGGAGCAGGCCACCACGTCTTCCCTGGAAGCGCTGCAGGAATTCAGCCTGGGCCAGGAGGAGCATCACCAGACCAACGACAGCGCCGCCGTCCCACATCTGAAGCGGGCGATCGAACTGGATCCGAACTTCGCCATGGCCTACGCCACATTGGGAGTGGTCTATTCAAACATGGGAGCAGCAAGAGAACAGGGGGAAGCGCTGCGTAAAGCCTACGACTTGCGGGAGCGCACCAGCGATCGCGAGAAGCTGTACATCCAGGCGCACTACTATGACGAGGTTACCAACGACGAAGAAAAGGCCCTGGCTGTCTATGAGCGATGGCTCCAGCTCTATCCTCGGGACAACGTTGCCTGGGACAATGCGGCGCTCGTCTCCAGCGCCCTCGGACGGCACGAGAAGGCCCTGCAGTTCGCCACTCAAGCTCTACGCAATGATTCACAGGATCGTTATGCCTACCAGAACGCGGTCAGCGCGTACCAAGCGCTAAACCGGTTCGACGAAGCCAGGAGCCTGGCAGAGCAGGCAGGTTTACAGAAGATGGAGAGCGATGGTCTGCGCTTCTCGTTGATGGACCTCGCCTACATACGCGGGGACCAGGCGGCGTATGACGAGCAACTCGCCCGGGTAGCCGGCGGCCCCAACGAATATTTCCTCGTGTTCTGGAAGGCTATGGGGCAGGATTCGCGAGGTCAGATCAAAGCCTCCCGCGAAACCTGGGAAAAGGCCCGGTCTTTGGCCCTGCAAGCCGGGATAAAAGACTTCGCCGCGACTCTCCTCGGCATCGAGGCACAGCGCGATGCCTCCCACGGATACCCAGACGAAGCCAGGCAAAAGGTCTCTCAGTCACTAGCAATGTCCAATGACAATAGCGTACGTGCTCAGGCCGCCGAAGTTCTCGCCACTATCGGGGATGTGGCCAAATCCAAGTCTCTGGTGGATGGACTGAACCGGGAGTTTCCTGATAATCGCCTGGTGCAAGTCCTCAACACGACGACGACCGCAGCCTGGCAGCGGCTGGCGCAGAATCAGCCGGGCGAGGCGATTGCGGCCCTGGAGGGGGCGCGTCCTTACGAATTTGGAAACGGGCCAAACGGTATAGCCTACGATCCGATTTACATTCGCGGGGTGGCTTACCTGCGTTTGCACGATGGCGCGAAGGCTGCGGCGGAGTTCCAGAGAATCCTCGATCGCCGGGGCGTTCTTGTTCCCTCCGATCAGTATCCCCTGGCGCAGTTGAACCTGGGACGAGCGTACGTGGTGTCCGGCGACACGGGTAAAGCAAAGAAGGCCTATCAGGATTTCTTCGCGATGTGGAAAGATGCTGACCCCGATATTCCAGCGCTCATCCAAGCCAAGGCAGAATACGCGAAACTGCAATAGCGACCGCCTGCTCCCTGGTGTATAAGATGTACTCTCACCAACTCGATGTCCACCTCAACCCGCGCCAACATCGAATCCAGCCCGCTCTACAATCCTGATCTTGCTCCGACCGTCCTGCCCGGCGAAGCCGCGTCCGGCCATCGCGGCGCCCGCACCTGGGGCACTTACAACTACGCCGCACTGTGGGTCTCGATGTCAGTCAACATCCTCACCTACATGCTGGCCGCCAGCCTGATTCAGGGCGGAATGAACTGGAAGCAGGCGGTGTTCACTGTTTTCCTGGGGAACTGCATCGTGCTGGTGCCCATGCTGCTGAATTCGCACCCCGGCGCCCGCTACGGAGTTCCGTTTCCCGTGCTGGCACGCGCTTCGTTCGGAGTGCTCGGCGCGAACTTTGCCGCCGTCCTGCGAGCCCTGGTGGCTTGCGGCTGGTTTGGAATCCAGACCTGGATCGGCGGCGAAGCCATCAACGTCCTGCTGGCCACGGTCTGGCCTTCCTGGAAGGCCGTAGCGCATGGCGCGGGCATCTGCTTCATTGCCTTCTGGATCATTAACTTGGCAGTAATCCTTAAAGGAATCGAGTACATTCGATTTCTCCAGGGCATCAGCGCCCCGGTCCTGCTTGGCGTGGGCCTGCTCCTGCTCGGATGGGCTTATGTCGAAGCCGGAGGTTTCGGCCCGATGCTCTCCGCGCCTTCCCGCTTCACTACCTTTCCGGAGTTTCTCAAGTTTCTGATTCCCGCGCTGAACGCCACCGTCGGCTTCTGGGCCACGGTCTCGCTCAATATTCCCGACTTCACCCGCTTCGCCAAGAATCAGCGTTCGCAGATGATCGGTCAGGCGCTCGCGCTGCCCACGACCATGACGCTATATTCACTGGTCGGCGTGCTGGTGACCTCGGCCACGGTGGTGATCTACGGCTCGGCCATCTGGGACCCGGTGCAGCTTCTCAGCCGCTTCCACTCGCCTCTCGCGGTTGTGATTTCGTTGCTTGCCATTCTTCTGGCCACCTTGAACGTCAACATCGGCGCCAACGTAGTCTCGCCTGCCAACGACTTCTCCAACCTGTGGCCGCGCAAGATCAGCTTCAAGGCGGGAGGCGTAATCACCTGCTTCATGGGCATCGCGATCATGCCCTGGAAACTATTGTCCAGCTACAAGACCTTCATCTTCGGATGGCTGGGAGGCTATGCGGCATTTCTCGGCCCGGTGGCGGGCATCATGATCTGCGACTACTACATCATCCGCAGACGCGTGCTGCTGCTGGACGATCTGTATCTGCGCGGCGGAGCCTACGAGTATTCCGGCGGATTTAACTGGAGAGCCGTGGCGGCGTTGGCCCTGGGCGCGAGCGTTGCGCTCATCGGCCTGGTTATTCCTTCGCTGCGAGCCCTGTACGACTACTCCTGGTTCGTCGGATTCGTGGTCTCGTTCGTGAGTTATTACGGCTTGATGGCTGGACGAAGCCCGCATCGGCCGGCGTAGGGCAAGGTTCGGCGGCCACTCCCGCGCCAGGGCGCCCCGTTCGCAGGCTTGAGGGCTGCAGAACTTTTCGAGACCGAGAGCCGCCCGGCGGAATCTTATAAAGTAGAGACCAGAGACGATGGATCAGAATTCCAAAACCCGCGTGGTCATCATTGGGGCCGGCTTCGGCGGCCTGATCGCTGCCCGCGCTCTGGCGCGCTACCCGGTTCAAATCACGCTGATCGATCGCAGGAATTTCCACACCTTCCAGCCCTTGCTTTACCAGGTCGCCACCGCCGGATTGTCTCCCGGAGAAATTGCCACGCCGATTCGCTGGATCATGCGGAACTACCGCAACGTCGAGGTCCTGATGGAAGAAGTAAAGGACTTCGACCTTTCGCGGCGGGTAGTGAAGCTGCCTGAAGGCGAGCTGCCCTACGACTACCTGATCGTAGCCGCCGGGGCCAGCCACGCCTACTTTGGGCACGATGAGTGGGAGCCATTCGCGCCTGGCTTAAAGACGATCGAAGATGCGGTGGAGATTCGCCGCCGCGTGCTGCTGGCCTTTGAACTGGCAGAACGCCAGGCGGCCAGCGGCAACAGCAAAGGACAGCCTGCACTCAATTTCGTGGTGGTGGGCGGCGGCCCCACCGGAGTGGAACTGGCTGGAACCCTGGCCGAGATTGCGCGGCGCGCGCTTTCCAACGAATTCCGCTGCATTGATCCCAGGCGGACCCGAGTCATCCTGCTCGAAGGCGGGCCCCGGGTTTTGCCCTCTTATCCCGACGATCTTTCCCGCAGCGCCGAAGAGCAATTGCGTCACCTGGGTGTGGAAGTTCAAACCTCGGCGATGGTCACGCGAGTCGAACCCGGGTCGGTGAGCATGGGTGAAACCCGCTTGCCCGCCGCCGTCATTATTTGGGCAGCGGGCGTGGCCGCGTCTCCCCTGGGAAAGAAACTGGGAGGGCCGGTCGACCGTGCCGGGCGCGTGCTGGTAAATCCCGATCTCAGCCTGCCCGGCCATCCTGAAGTCTTCGTCCTGGGAGACCTGGCAGCTCTCAAGGATGAAAATGGAAAGTGGCTGCCGGGGGTCGCGCCTGTCGCCATGCAGGAAGGCAGAGCTACCGCGCACAACATCGCCGCGGAACTGCACGGCGAACCGCGAAAGAATTTTCATTACTTCAACAAGGGGAGCCTTGCGACCATCGGCCGCGCCGCAGCCGTGGCTGATTTTGGCAAACTTCACATTTCGGGATTTCTCGCCTGGCTCGCCTGGCTGTTCATCCACGTCTTCTTCCTTATCGGCTTCCGGAACCGGATCATGGTAATGATCCAGTGGGCCTGGTCGTACTTCACCCACGAGCGCGGCGCCAGATTGATCACCGGGGACACTCGCTTGCCGGGATGGGACCAATCGCAAGCCGAGATCGCAGTTCCCAGGTCGAAGGTGTCATAGCTGCAGCCAGGCATCGAGTTTCTCATCCTGGCTCTCACGGTCGGGTGCGCTCGGCCAGGCTCCACGAACGGCAGAAACTTCAAGCGTGACGCCTGAGAGCATCGCCCACAAGACGCGGAGCTTGAGCAGACGGGTCCGTTTTGCGCGACAATAGACGCAGAGGCTCGCGCCATGAGACCTTCCTCCAGTTCGCGCATTGTCAGTGCTGTTTTCGCCGGGCTCCTGCTGTTCGCGTTTTCCCTTCCCGCGTCTGGGGAAGTACTGAAGATCGTCGTCAACGACACCATTCATCCTATCACTGACGAATATATCGGCCGTGCCCTGGCCGAGGCCGAGCGCAACAAAGACAACGCCCTGCTCATCGAGCTGAACACGCCCGGGGGCCTGCTCGAATCCACGCGCGACATTATTGAAAAGATTCTGGCCTCGCCGGTGCCCGTGATCATCTACGTCACGCCCAGCGGCAGCCGGGCC
Organism: Terriglobales bacterium; assembly: GCA_035937515.1. Classification (GTDB taxonomy): domain Bacteria; phylum Acidobacteriota; class Terriglobia; order Terriglobales; family Acidobacteriaceae; genus JAIQFF01. The sequence goes on from DASZHW010000138.1 coordinate 177,915, forward strand.
GCGTCCGCCGGCTTTTTTATTCTGGAAAGCGCGGACGTCGCCGCCATGGCCCCGGGCACCAACACCGGCGCCGCTCATCCGGTCACTATCGGTGGCGGCAAGCTGGACGACGTGATGAAGCAAAAACTCGAGAATGACGCAGCGGCGCTGATGCGTTCGGTGGTCTCCAAGCGCGGCCGCAACATCGATGTGGCCGAGAGCACGGTGCGCCAGTCCAAATCGTTTACGGAACAGGAAGCGATCTCGCAGAAGCTGATTGACTATGTGGCCGCAAGCGAACAAGACCTGCTGAAACAGATGCAGGGGAAAACGATCAAACGCTTTGATGGGAAGACGATCACGCTGAATCTGGTTGGCGAACCGATTCGGCCGTTCGAGATGACGCTCAAGCAACGGATTCTCGCCTTCATCATGGATCCCAATATCGCGTTTATTCTTCTGGCGATCGGAGCTCTGGCACTCTACGCCGAGTTCAACCACCCGGGAGCCGTGGTGCCGGGAACGGTTGGAATTGTTTTCATCCTGCTGGCCATTTTCGCCCTGAATCTCCTGCCGACACGCTTCGCGGCGGTGGTGCTGATCTTCGCTTCGTTCGCGCTGTTCGCGCTGGAGGCGAAATTTGCCACTCACGGCGTGCTCGCGATCGGCGGCATGGTCACGATGGTCTTGGGGGGATTGCTTCTGGTAGACGCGCCCATTCCGGAAATGCGGGTGCGTCTTCTCACCGCGTTGGCCGTCAGTATTCCGCTGGGCGGCATCACCGTCTTTCTGATGAGCATCGCGATGAAAGCCCGGGCCAACAAGGTAACGACTGGGGCGCAGGGACTGATCGGCGAAATCGGCGTGGCGCAAAGCCCGCTCTTGCCGCAGGGAAAAGTTTTCGTTCACGGGGAGCTTTGGGATGCCACTTCTTCGGTGAGCGTGGAAGCGGGACAGGCGGTGGTGGTTCGGAAGGTGGACGGTTTGCAGTTGAGCGTCGATCCGGCTCCGTCGGCGCGGGGCGTTCCGCAATCGACCACGGTCTGAATCTGGAGTTGGCATCACCTGAGGCACCCCCGGTTTCCCTGCACGTCCCCATTTCCCTGGCAGATTTGCGATACAATCCGCTGCAGACACATTCCTGACAATCACGCCTGGAGGCGCAGATGGGGCTTCCGTTCTCGGCCATCATTGCTATTGTCGTTGCTTTGTACCTGCTTAACTCGATCAAAATCCTGGCCGAGTACGAACGAGGTGTGATCTTTCGCCTGGGCCGCCTGCTTGGTCATGAAAAAGGGCCAGGCCTCATCCTCGTGTTTGCGCCGATTGACCGCATGGTCCGCATCTCGCTTCGCCAGGAAGCGCTCGAAGTTCCGCCGCAGGACATCATCACCCGCGATAACGTCACCCTGAAGGTCAACGCCGTCATCTTCCTGCGGGTGATTGATCCGCGCAAAGCGGTAGTGGAAGTGTCCAACTACGTCTACCAGACCTCGCAGTTCGCGCAGACCACGCTGCGCTCGGTGCTGGGCGAGCAGGAACTGGACGAATTGCTCTCCCACCGGGAGAAGATCAACCTGCGCCTGCAGAGCATTCTGGACACCCACACCGCGCCCTGGGGAGTGAAGGTGGCGAACGTAGAGGTCAAACAGGTTGACATGCCCGAAACGATGCTCCGTGCCATGGCCAAGCAAGCCGAAGCCGAACGCGAAAAGCGTTCGAAGATCATTCACGCCGAGGGCGAATTCTCCGCCGCTCAGCGCCTGGTCGATGCGGCCAAGCTTCTGGCCACTGAGCCGGTCAGTGTGCAGCTGAGGTATCTGCAGACTTTGACCGAAATCGGCGTCGAGAAAAATACCACGGTGGTCTTCCCGGTTCCGGTGGACTTCTTCTCCGGGCTGCAAAAGATGATGGGTAAGGCCGGCTAGGGGTAGGGCAAGACTTCGGCTGCGCTGAAACATCAAGAGGTGGAATGATCTATGGCTGGTTCTGAGGACACAGAAATCACGCTGGGCACGGGCAAGATGGTGGCCCTGTTCTTTGGGCTGGTGGCGCTGTGCGCAGTGTTCTTCAGCATGGGATTCTCGATGGGCAAGAAATCTGCCATGCCGGCCGGCACCGATCCACAGACCGCAGCTGCTTCGAGCGCCGTGCGCCCGCCGGCTGTGAAAGCGTCTGAACCGCATGCGCCCTCCGACCTCACCTTTTATCGGGCGGTAGGGCAGAAGGATCCCGATTCCCAGCTGGCCGCGAACAGTGCCCAGACTTCTCCCACCGCGTCTCCTGCCACGCCGCCCAACTCTCCGCCGGCAGACGGTGATGCTGCACCTCCCGATCCTACCGTCGCGACCGCCCAGAACGCCTACTACGTGCAAGTGGCTGCCGTGAGCAAGGAGGAAGATGCGCAAGCCCTGGTGGATGCGCTGAAGAAAAAGCAGTATGCCGCCTTCTCCGCCAACACCTCGGGAGACAAGTTGTTTCACGTGCAGGTGGGACCTTTTAGCGACATCAAGGAAGCCGAGGGTGCCCGCTCCCGGCTGGTGAGCGATGGCTACAATCCGATATTGAAGAAGTGAAAAATCGGACTGACGTCTGCCGTCCCAGATCTAACGTCTAAGGTGCAACGGCCGATTCAGTCGCTGCTGAACCGCTGCTTTTTCCACGGATCTCCATACATGTGATACCCGTTCTGCTCCCAGAACCCGGGCTGGTCGTGATCGAGAAATTCGAACCCGCGCACCCACTTCACCGACTTCCAGGCATAGAGGTGAGGAACAATCAGGCGCAAGGGAAAACCGTGATCAGCGGTCAACGGCTCGCCGTCATGGTGGGTGGCCAGCAGTACTTCTTCACGATCCAGATCCGCCATAGACAAATTCGCAGTGAAGCCTTGCTCAGCATGTACCAGAACATATGCCGCTTCCGGCCTGGGACGCACTCGAGCCAGCAATTCCCTAAAAGCTACGCCATCCCACCGGTTATCGAAGCGGCTCCATCGGGTGACGCAATGGAAGTCGCTCATCCTCTGAATTCTGGGCAAGCTGTTGAACTCTTTCCAGTTCAGAGTGAGCGGGGCTTCCACCAAGCCGTACACCCGGAGATCCCACCTGGCGGGGTCGAAGCTTGGAACCGAGCCGTAGTGCAAAACCGGCCACTTGAGGGTGAGCGACTGCCCCGGAGGCAATAGCCAACTCTTCTTCAGTTTCTCGAGTTCCCTGCGATCTTTGCCTTCGAATAGCATGGAAAAAACCGGACACCGGTCTCCGACCCCTACCCCACGCCTTAAGGAAAGTGTCTCACACCAGCACTTCAGGCTGCTCCAGCCCTGGCATTAGAGTACCGCCGTGCCGGAAAAGTTTCGGATCGCAGCGGCCAGGTTTCGGGGCTGAGGTTTGAGCGGCCGAGGTCCGACGCCCGACACCCGCAGTTACATATTGACAACAGTCGATGCAAGTTCTATTCCTATCCTGCCATGAACCTCTCAGAACAGGAATTGGACCGCATGTTGCACGCCATCGCCGATCCCACCCGGCGGCGCATTCTGCACGCGCTCAAAGAGCAGGGCGGCTGCTCCATCGGCAAAGAGGTCGGGTTGTGCGCGTCCGACATTGAGCAGCGCATTCCCCTCAGCCAACCCACGATTTCTCATCACATGGCGATCCTGACCAAGGCCGGCCTGGTGGAGGCACAAAAGATTGGCTTGTGGATGTGGTACCAGCGGAATCAGGCAGGGCTGCGTCAGCTGGCCCGGGCGCTCAAGAAGCGCCTGTAGGCTGGTGTCTACCCCGCCACAGCCGCTTGCGTCTTCTGCAGCAGCCGGCGGGCCTGGGCAATCAAGTCTCCGACTTCGAACGGCTTCACCAGGTAAGGCACGTTGTTTTCGTGCAGAAAGGCCCGGATGTCGCTCTCCACCACGCTGGAGAAAGTAAACAGCAAGTGCTTCTCCATGCCGCTGCAGTTGTCCTTGATCCAGCGGTAGACCTGGGTTGCACTCCAGCCATTGGGCAATTTTCCGTCGATGATCACGGCATCAAAGGAACCATTCAGCAAACGTGTTTTCACTTCCTCGCCGCTCATCAGCGCCACCACTTCCGCTCCCGCGCCGGTCAGCACGTCACGCTCGAACTCCAGGACGGCTTCTTCGTCCTCCACCAGCAACACCTTGCCTTCGATCACCAGCTGGCGCGGAGAAATCTTCGCTACCGCTTCCGAGGTCCCGCTGCGTCCGCTGGCCGGTAATCGCACCACGATCATCGCGCCTCCATCCTCGCGGTTGCGGGCGGTGATGTCTCCCCCATGTTCCTTGACGATGCCATAGCAGATGCTCAGCCCCAGGCCGGTGCCCTTACCCACACTCTTAGTGGTGTAGAAGGGATCGAAGATGCGGTTCGGCTCTTTGATGCCCGGTCCGGAATCCTGAAATTCCGCGACTACGCCGTCTTCGTGAGAATGCACTCGGACCTTGAGCGTGCCCCCGCGCCCCACCTCCAGCATGGCATCCACACCATTGTTGATAATGTTGAGAAACACTTGCTCGAGCTGATGCGGGTCGGCGGTCACCGCCGGGATCGCAGCCTCGATCTCCCGCTCCACCTTGATATCGTTCACTTTCAAATCGTAGTCGCGCAGCGCCAGGGTTTCCTCCAGCACCTTGCAGATGTCCACTTGTTCCTTGTGAGGCTTGCGCTGCCGGGCGAAGGAAAGCAGGTTTTGCACCACCCGATGGGTGCGCTGGGCCTGTTTGAACAATTTGCTGACAAAGTCCGCGGCCCGCTCCGCCAGACCCTCGCTTTCCAGAAGTTGCGCGTAACCCAGGATCGCGGTCAGGGGATTGTTCAGTTCGTGTGCTACTCCCGCAATCAGCTGCCCCACGGCCGACATTTTCTCGCTCTGCAGCAATTGCTCCTGAGTGCGCCGCAAATCTTCATAGGCGCGGCAGGTCTCCTCATAAAGCCGGACTTTCTCGATGGTGGTGGAGAGCTGCCGCCCGATGGCCACCAGCAAACTCTCGTCATTGCTGGTGTATTCCCTCGCCTCCCGGCTGCTGATGCCCATGATGCCGATCGGCTTGTCCTTCCCCCACAGCAGCACCCAGATCCACGATGCCAAACCATCGGCGCGAATGAACTCCGCCACCAGGGAGGGAAGATGGGGCAAATAGTCTTCGGTGATCACTTCCGTACGTGACCGCGTCACCAGTTCCCCAAAACCCTCGGTGAACTTGACTTCGGCGAGACGGGCGCGATCTGCGCTGCGCTGGCCCCAACCGGCGCGGCGGCGGAATGTGGTTTCATCAGCGTCGGAAAGATAGATCGAACCCGTCTCCGCCCCCAGCAGCGAAATCACCTGACGTAGCGTCAGATTCAGAATCTCATCCAGATCGAACGACTGGGTCGCGATTACCGCCATGGCGTTGAGCGCGTTCAGTTCCCGGTTGCGGCGGCGGATTTCGTCCTCCGCCCGCTTCTTCTCGGTCATATCGAGCAGGAATCCCTGATAGCGCTCGATCTTTCCCTCCGCGTTGCGGGTGGCGAAACTGCTTTCCATGGCCGTGACCAGAGTGCCGTCCTTGCGTCGCAGGCTCACTTCAAAATTGCGCACGTAGTTGTTCACGTCCACTTCGCGCCGGAACGCATCCCGCTGCTCGGACGAAGCGTAGAGCTCACTGTCCACATTCAGGGCCATGAGCTCTTCCCGGCTGGTGTGGCCCAGCATGCGCATGAACGCATCGTTGCAGTCGAGCAGCTTGCCTTCCGGCGTGGCCACGAAGACGCCCTCCTGCACTTGTTCGAACAGCAAGCGATATTTTTCTTCCGCAATGCGCCGGTCGGTGGTGTCGCGCACCACGTGAATGGTGCCTTTCTGTTTGCTTCCCTGCTCCACATACGAGGAGGTGGACACCATGGAATATCCGCCGAAGCCAGGGTCGGATCCCTCGTGGAATCCCTCTTCCCCGCCCATGCAATAGGGGCAGCCTTTCCAGGCCAGCGCTTGACCCCGAGGCAGCACCGCCTCGCACAACTCGCCCACCACGTCCGCCGGCGCCCGGCCCAGGCGTTCGAGCAGGGCATGATTGGCCTTCATGATGCGGAAGTCCGCATCGTGGAGCAACACCAGGTCGTGGATGGAGTCGAAGGTGTTGGTCCACTGCCGGTGCGAACGCAGGATCTGTTCCACCAGTCTCAGGTTCTCCACTGCCAGGCCCAGTTGATGGGCGGTGTTGATGAGGAATTCCATTTCGTCCGGGCTGTAGGAAAAGTGGTGCCGGCTGCCCAGGGTCAGGGTCCCGATGACCGACTTCTTGCCTCGCACGGGCACCATCACGACATGATGAAAGTTCTCCCGCTTCAAATACGGGCGAACCAGATCGCTGGCCGCAGTGGTGAACACGACCACGGGAACCGTGCCGCTCAGAGTGCGCTCGAAATCGTCGTCCATGGGGACGGCCTGGCGCTCCTGAACGAAGCTGGCGGACAGGCCGATTTGGTGAGTGATGACCATCCTGTCCCCTTCCAGCAGCCGGAACCAGGCCGCCTTGGCGCCCATGAGGCCTTTCAATTCTGCCAGCGCTGTGGCCATTATCGGCCCCTGCTGCTGGGCCCGGGTGATGCTGTCGGTGAGCGCGTTCACCACTCCCAGGCGGCGGGTGCGTAATTTATAGTCATCGAAAACCACCAGCAGCATACTCAGCCCCGCCAGCAGGCTCGCCCCCGAACCAAATCCGGCCGGCAGATGCATACTCACGGGAGCCCACTGCAGGTGCAATGACAGCAGGCTGAGACTCAGCAGCCAGGGTCCAATTTCCCACCGCGCCCAGCGATAATGAATCAACCGGAAAACCGCAGTCACCGCCACCAGGCGGTAGGCGACCTCCAAAGCCACACGAAGCGTGACCGAATCAGCCCAGAACCAGGCCCGGGACGCGGCGAACGCCACCATGGCCACCGTGATCAACAGCAACGGCGGCAGCAGTTCCTGGGCATGGGTGTAGACGAAGATTGCGGCCGCGAACAGGCAAATCGCCAGCACAAATTCGGCCTGGGAAATCGCCGTCAGGTCACCCGGAAGGGTTCCCGTTTGTCGCAGCGTCCAGCGGGAGACGAAGAAGGCCAGCCAGCCCACCGTCCAAAGCAGCAGGTAGCGCTCACGAAAGGTCCGGAAGACCAGCAGAGTGGCCACCAGCAGGATGAGGGCAGTCAACTCCTGTGGCATTAACCAGGGGACAGAAATGTCCCCGACCGCAAGCTGGGCAGACCAGATCGATAGATTCATCGCAACGAGAGAATAAAGCGCTCATTCCCTTAATAGCACGCTTCCCATCGTCATCCCTGGCTTTTCGCTGCTCTTCTGGTTACTTTCGGAATCTCTGGACTACGTTAGAATTGGCCTTACACTTGAAGGAACCCATGCCTGCTGATCGCATCCTGGTGGTCGACGACGAGGAGACTATCCGCGAGATTGTCTGTTCCATGCTGACCACGGCCGGCTACAAGTGCCGCCAGGCCGCGTCCGGAATGGAAGCCCTGGCCCTGCTCGAATCCGGTGAGGAATTCGAGTTGATGCTGTCCGATCTCATGATGGCCAATCTCGATGGCATTGGTCTCCTGGAAAAAACCAAAGAGCGCTTTCCCGAAATGCCGGTGGTCATGGTTACCGCGGTTCACGACATATCGGTGGCGCTGGCGGCCATTCGCAATGGTGCGTATGACTATCTGCTCAAGCCTTTTGAGCGCGAGCAACTGTTGGCCACGGTTAGACGAGCGCTTGAAAATCGCCGTTTGAAGCTGGAGAACCGCCAATATCAGACCCACCTCGAATCGCTGGTCGAGGCTCGCACCGAGCAATTGAGAAAAGCTCTGGTCGATCTGGAGCGGTCATACGACATTACCCTGGAAGCTCTGGGGGACGCGCTGGACAAGAAAGACGCGGAGACCGAAGGTCACTCCAAACGCGTCACTGCTTTTACCATCGCCATTGCTCGCGCGATGGGATTATCCAAAGATCAGATTGCCGTGATTGCCCGCGGCGCGTTTCTGCATGACATCGGCAAGATGGCGATTCCCGATGCCATCCTACGCAAGCCCGGGAAGCTGACTCCGGACGAAATCGTCATCATGCAGGAGCACTGCTACCACGGTTACGAAATTCTGAAGAAAATCCCATTCTTGGGAGAAGCCGCGGAGATTGTTTACGCCCACCAGGAACGTTTCGACGGCACCGGCTATCCTCGCGGCCTCAAGGGTGAGCAGATTCCGCTGGGCGCGCGAATGTTCTCGGTAGCCGACACCCTCGATGCCATCACTTCCGATCGCCCTTACCGTCCCGCGCAGTCTCTGACTGCGGCTCGCGATGAAATAAAACTGTGGTCCGGACGCCAGTTCGATCCCCAAGTCGTCAAAGTCTTTCTTGAAATGGACGAGAACATCTGGCCCGACTTGCGTAAAGCGGTGGACGCCCAGGTCCAACGCTTCCCACTTTCCAGCAGCGCCAAGAGCTCTTCCTAGGATTCCCCTTCGGTTCTCCGGATATGTTTCCCGCACCGGTTCACTGGATTCCATCTGCGCATATTCGCGAGTACTACGCGCAGAGCCGCGACCAGGCTTCGCGGCTCGAATCTTAAGCCCAGCTTAAATCCGGATTGAGCAAACACTGGGTGCCTTTTCCGCAGGCAGCAATTCTCCGCCGGCACACATCCAACCAGACTGGCAGGTGATCCCATGACCACGCTTCGCTCATGCTGGCTCGGATGTTTGGCCGTTGTTTTTGCGGGGATGCCGCTTCAGGCCCAGGAGCCGCGCCCGCTTCCGCCTCATGCCATTCCTGACGGAACCACTTTCATGATCCGCCTGGAGGACAAACTTGATGCCAGCACGATGCAGCCCGGAAAGCGTTTCAAAGCCAAGCTGGCGGAGGACCTGGTCGGGCCGGATGAAACCGTGATCGCTCGCGGGAGCAGAATCAAAGGTCATGTAAGCGCCGCGGGAGGCGGATTTCATCCCCGCCTGCTGCTCAGCTTCGACGAAATCCAGACCGAGCGCGGATGGGTGCCCCTGCTCGCCACCGTCACCGGCGTCCCCGGAGAGCATGGCCTGAGGCCGCCCGATGAAGAAGGCGAAATCGAACGCGAAGGCGGCAACAAGCGCCGCGAGGTGGAGTCAGCCGGGGTGGGTGCGGGAGTCGGCGCCATCGGAGGCGCGGCTGCCGGGGGCGGTAAGGGCGCGGCTATCGGCGCCGGTATTGGGGCCGCTGCCGGCGTCGTTGCCGGAGTGTTTACCGACCGGCGGCTGCAACTGCAAAAAGGCACGATGCTCGAAGTTCGGCTCGATCGTCCTCTACAACTGCAATGGCGTTGATTGTGCGGGCCCCTACGGCGTTCACGTTCCGGTAGCGCCACCTGGCGCTCGCCGGCTGTGCGGCAGGCCGACTGTCGCGTCCGCCAAACTCGTCACCCCGGAAGTACAGCATCCATGCGGCATTCGATCAAGCAGCCGCTTGGCCTTCGGTTCAGCGTTTCGGACATTTCTTCTCAGTTCCCCCTGAGGTTCTGACGATTGCTCAGACATGTCACAGTTGAACAGTCTGTACTTGCACCAGCCACCGCTGGCGAACGATTGCCGGCCTGCCTTTAAAACCAACTGGCCCACGCGCTCATTCATCGCGATTCTGTTGCTGGGCGCCATGGTCACGGTTGGAGAGTCATCCGCGCAGACACAGTTCTGGATTACCGACGCCAACGCTGTCACCACGGTCAACTCGGCGATCATCACCTGGAAGTCGGTCGTGCTTGCCGACTCTCAGGTCGAATACGGACGCACCGCGCTCTACGGCAGCGTTTCAACGCTGGCCCCCACCCGAGTTTCGGCGCACGCCATGACGCTTTCCGGCTTGATTGCCGGAACGACCTATCACTATCGTCTGCGGTCGCGCGATTTGGGTGGGGTTGCGGTGATTGGCAACGACCACACCTTCACTACAGTCACCGCAACTAAAGTCACCCCCATCACCGTCTCTGTTTCGCCTCAGAGTGCAACCGTCGTCGCCAGCGCAACCCAGCAGTTCAGCGCGACGGTTGCTAACACGACGAACAAGGCAGTTTCCTGGTCCGCCACTACGGGCACCGTAAATTCTTCCGGCCTGTTCACCGCGTCCGCAGTAACCGTGTCCACTGCCGCGACCGTCACCGCCACCAGCGCGGCCGATCCCACCAAGTCCGCAAAGGCCAGCGTAACGCTTCAACCACGAGCCGCCATTGTGGTCAGCATCTCCCCTGCGTCAGCAACGCTCCCTTCCGCAGCCGTGCAACAGTTCACCGCAAGTGTGAGCAACACATCCAAACCGCAGGTCACCTGGTCTTCCACTGCCGGATCGATTACCTCAGCCGGCCTATATACCGCTCCTACGGTCTCCTCGACCACCACGGCCACGATTACCGCCGCCAGCCAGGCGGACACTACGAAGAAAGCTTTCGCCGCACTGCCAATCACGGCCAGCCCCGCCCACCATTCGGTCGCGCTTTCCTGGGTCGCAAGTCCAGCCTCCGACCTAGTGACCTACAGAATGTATCGCTCGACCACCAACAGCACCGCCTATGGATTGCTGGCCAGCGCCGTCAGCGGGACCGCCTACAGCGATCAGACCGTCCAGTCTGGAACGGTCTACTACTACGCAGTAACTACCGTGAACAGCGCTGGCCAGGAAAGCGCCTATTCCAATCAGATAAAAGTGACCATCCCCTGACCTGCCGCGTGCCGGCTCTCGGTGTAGCGCCAAGCCGCCCTGGCCCCAGCGCGCGCGCCCCTTTTGTCGCCAACGCCTCCTCGGGCGTATAAATTCTCTTTGTCTTCTCAGGTCTTCCCAGGAGCGAATTGGATGAAAACCACGATGGTCCTGATTTGTTTTGTGTTTGCCCTTTTTGCCCCGGCCAACGGGTTGGCACAGGATCGGCCCACGCTTGCGGCTCAACCCGACACCGTATTTGTCGGAGCCGACGGAAAATTCGAGGCCAATCCCGACACCGCGCTCATGCAATTCAATATCTCCGCGCAGGAAGCTACCTCCCGCGAGGCTTATGATCGTGCTTCCAAAGCGGCGGAGCAGGTGCGCCAAATTCTGCGCTCCAACGGCATCGATCCCAAGTCGGCGGAGATTGGCTACCTCTCTCTTCAACCGGTCTACGATTACAAGACGCCCAAGCGCAAGCTGGTGGGATATCGGGTGAATGCCAACGTTTCCCTGAAGCTGAAGGATTTCTCCAAGATCGCTCCCATCGTGCAGCAACTGGCCGATACCGATGTCAGCGAAAACCAGTCGCTGAACTACACCCTGGAGAACATTGACGCGGCCAAGGGCAAAGCCGTGGAAGACGCCTATCGCCGCGCCCACGACTCGGCGGCTGCGCTTGCCCGCAGCGCCGGACGCAGCCTTGGGGAATTGTCCTATGCCTCGGTCGACACGTTTGAGAACGCGCGTCCGATGCCCGGCGCCATGATGAGAATGAGCGTGAGCGCGGGCGCAGCCGCGCCGGCGCCCACTGAAGAGTTCACCCCGCAGACGGTTTCAGTGACTGCGCATGTGAACGCCTTGTTTAATTTGAAATAGAGCAGATGTGAAATAGAGGGCCGATGTGGAACCAGGGATCGATGTGGGGCCGAGCGGGGACGCTCGCGCCCACATTTTTTACCTTGGGACCCGGCTCGGGTCGAGCGCGACTTCCCTTTGAATCACCATTTCCAGGGTGGTTCCGGCATCCATCCTGACGTCATTGCCACGGGTCAGTAGACCGATTGCGGTTCCCACTCCTCCCCCGATGCCTGCTCCGATCAATCCGCCCTTGACTCCGTTGCTGAGCCCGCCTACTACCGCTCCGGTTCCCGCCGCCGTGGCCACGGTTTTGGCCTTCTCCCCGGTCTGGCTATCCTGGCGGATGGTTCCCTCTTCGTCCTTCATCGAGGTCTTTTCCGCTCCCGGCACATTTTCCACCGCTCCCGGCAGCACCACGGTGTAACCACTGGGATAAATCAGGGTGCTGAAATGCATGAGCACTTCCGCCCGGCCCTTGATGCGTCCTCCGCGCTTCACCTGGCTGATCCGCCCCTGGACGTAGGTCCCCGCTGGAATCACGATGCGATCATTGATCACCACAGGGAAGGTCGTGGCCGCATACACCGGGTCTCCTTCTTTGGCATTCTTGGTCGAGATGGATTGCTTCAATGCCAGCGGAACCTTCGTTCCGGCAGGGATGGTCAGAGCATCAGAGCCGGCAGGGGATGGGGTCACGACCTCAGGACGGACAGGGGCTTTCTCCGGATTGACCTGAGCCCCACCCAGAGTGGCTGCAAGCAACAAAGCGATAGCGACGACGATGCGCATCGAGCATCTCCCCAACCCATGATTAGGACGGGCCTTGCACGGTGTGCAGGCCACCCTTCCCGTGGTCCGATATGAATACGATGCAGGTTACCGAACGATAGTTTGTCGGAATCTTTGCCGGCGGCTTTCCTACTCGCTGGCCGAACGCCGCAGCAGGTTTTCCCTCACGTTGCCCATGAATTGCGACTGCAGACGCTGCGCGCAAAGCTCTCCGCATACGTGCAGCGTGCCCTCCCGCGTAGCAATTTCGTCATCCCAGGTACACAGATAGAGTACGGGCCGGTTGAAGTCGCTGAAGGAGGTCCACATCAGCCACCAGTGGTCGGTGGCGCCCTTGAGCGTCCCGCAATTGGGGCCGGCACAGCGATACATCAGGTTTGCGGGTGCAGGCGGCTTGCCAGCTTTCATGGTCAATGCTCCGGGGTCCCGAAACCATTTTAGCGGATGTCAGGCGCCCTGACGCCCACCCCTACTTGTAAATCAGGTACTTCTCCCGCAGCTGGCGAAACTTTTCCAGAGGTTCACGCCATTCCTCGGCAATGCGACGCGGATCCTGGCCGCTTGCCACCGCGTCATAGACGGACTGGTTTCCCAGCAGCTCGAGCATGCGCTCCATGTGGAACGCCTCGGGATAGAGCTTGTGCAAGGCTGACGCCAGCTCAATCCCGAGTTCCGGCGCGTCGAAGGCATTGCGCTCCACCAGCGCGATGTTGACGCCTTCGCACTTCTGATCATTGTGGGCGCTGGCATTCGGGGTAAAGGTCACCGGCAGAAAGCGCACGCCTGAGATATTGCGCGCGTTGAGGTATTGCGCCAATTCCACGGCTTTGATCCAGGGGGCTCCCAGCAGCTCAAAGGGAGTGTCGGTGCCCCGCCCGACCGAAACGTTGGTCCCTTCCACCAGCGCCACTCCCGGATACAGCGTTGCTTCGGTGAGGCTGCGCAGATTGGGAGAAGGATTGATCCAGGCCAATCCCGTCGCGTCATACCAGTCGCCACGCATCCATCCTTCCATGGGAATGACAGTAAGCTTCGCATTGATGTTCCGCTCGCCGTTGAACATCCTGGCCAGCTCGCCCATGGTCATGCCGTGACGGGGAGGGACGGGAAAATAATTTACGAAGCTCTCCCGCCCGGGATCTGATATCGCTCCCTGCATGAACGATCCTGTGATCGGATCCGGCCGGTCAAGAACAACAATTTCGATTCCCGCCTTGGCCACACCCTCAAGAAAGTATCCCAGTGTGGTTTCGTAGGTGTAGAAGCGAGCGCCTGCGTCCTGAATGTCAACCAATACCGCGTCGAGGGTTTTGAGGGCATCGATGTCCGGCCGGCGCGCCGCGTCGGTGGCGCCATAGACGCTGTACACCGGCACGCCAGTGGCAGCATCGCGCGAGTTGTTGACATCGGTCGTGTCCAGGGTTCCGGTGACCCCGTGCTCCGGGCTGAAAATCGCTTCCAGCGAAATGCCAGGAGCTTGCGCCAGCACGTCAATGGTGCGGCGTCCCTGTGAATCGATGCCAGTCTGGTTGGTCAGAACTCCGATTTTCTTCTTGCCGCTAGGGGCGCGGATGGGATCAAAGTTATGGGCCTCCAGCACGTCGATCCCGGTCTGGACGGAGCCGTTGCGCGACGCCACCCGGCGTTCGGCGGTCTGGGCCTCGTTATATCCGGTAATACTCTTCCAGCGCAGTTCTTCTTTCTCGCTGACGGTCAAGTGGAGGGCGGCAGCGGTCGCTGTGGCTACCTTCGCGCGCAGCGCGATCACGTTGCCCTTGCCCCGCGGATGCACGGAATTGGTCAGCAGGATCACGTAGGTGCGGGTGGTCGGATCGATCCAGAGTGATGTCCCCGTGAATCCGGTGTGCCCAAACGATCCCACCGGCAGCAATTCACCCCGGTTGCTGGAAAAGGGAGAATCGATGTCCCAGCCGAACCCCCGCAACGCCTGCGCTGTCGGCGGTTGCTGCGGGGTGGTCATTTTCTCGACGAGCGCTTTCGCAAGCACCGGGCTACCGCTCAGCAGCGCCTGGGCGAACTTCGAAAGATCGTCCGCGGTCGAGAAGACGCCGGCATGCCCGGCCACGCCGCCCATCCGCCGCGCCCTGGGGTCGTGTACTTCGCCGCGCAGCATCTTGCCCTGCTCGTCGTACTCCGTCGGCGCGATTTTGGACCGCCAGGCCGCGGGAGGCACAAAGCGCGTGTGCATCATGTGCAACGGGGCGAAGACGTGTTTCGCGCAATAGGCATCCAGCGTAGTGCCGCTGACGCGCTCGACCAGGGCTCCCAGGGTGATGAAATTGGTATCGCTGTAAATGAACTGAGAACCGGGCGGGTAGGCCGGCTTCTCCGCAAAGGCCAGGCGAAAGGCTGCCTCGCGGCCCTGCCAGGGCGGATCCAGATCGAAATCCGGCCGCAGCCCGGAATAGTGGGTCAGCAGGTTGCGGACCGTGATCTCTTCTTTTCCGTTCTCACCGAACTCCGGAAGATATTTGACGACCGGATCATTGATCCGGACCTGGCCGGTCTGCACCAGTTGCATCACCGCAGTCGTCGTCGCCACGACTTTGGTAAGGGAGGCGAGGTCAAAGATCGTGTCCACGGTCATCGGTTCACGCCGCGGTTCGAGCGCCCGGTTCCCGAAAGCTTTCCGATAGATCGTCTGCCCGTTGTGCCCCACCAGAAGCACCGCGCCCGGGGCCAGCCCGTCACGGATCGCATCCTGCAGGATGCTGTCGAGCACGCCCAGCGACTCGCGGGAGGACCCACGTTTACTCGTGCCGCTACGCCGCTCACTCTTGTCATCCCGGGGGCCTTCGGGCCCGAGAAAACTGCTGGGCGCGGCCCCGGCGGCCTCTACCGTCGCCACTAAAGCAGCCAGGCAAATCACGAGCACTGCCGCCCGCTGGCACGCACCACGACTCCGAATTCTCCGATGTGAAGGAATACTTTGACTTTACACAACCCCTGCGCGCTTGCTCAAGGAAGTCAGAACAGGGGGTGCCGTTTGTGCCACAGGTCACATTTACCGGAACCCGCACGATACCGGGGCGTCATCTTTACCCTTCCCCGGAACTTTGTTATAACCCGAACATCGAGCACACGATTCTCTTGTCAGAAGGCTCTTCCTCGCTGAAGACCGGCAGCCAAACCGCGTCCCGCTTCCCTGCCGCTGTCTATGAACGGCAGGACGATGTTTTCCGTCGGGCTTTCGACGTCATCCAGAACGCGATAGACGGCAAAGCCTTTCCCGCTGCTTCGGTCGCAGTCAATCATCGTGGCGGGCTAGTTGCGCTCCGCGCCTTCGGCCGTTTCACTTTCGACCTCGACTCACCCGCCGTCACTACCGCCAGCATCTTCGATCTGGCGTCAGTCTCCAAGGTCGTGGCGACGACCAGCATGGCGATGGTCCTGTATGAACGCGGCCTGCTCGACCTGGACGCGCCCGTGGTCGCTATCGTGCCCGAGTTTTCCGGAAGTGATCCCCGCCGCCGTGAGGTCACCGTTCGTATGCTGTTGACGCACTCTGCCGGCCTGCCTGCCTATGAGAAGCTGTTTCTGAAGGCAGCCAGGGAAGACTTGCTCGCAGCCACGTTCGCCATTCCGCTCGCGGTTGATCCGGGCAGCAAAGCTGAGTACAGCGACATCGGCTTTATCATCCTCGGCATCCTGCTGGAGCGTGTGGCCGACGAAACGCTTGACCGCTTTTGCCAACGCGAAGTATTCGGTCCATCGGGAATGGCGCATACTGCTTTCATTCCGCCGGCCACATGGCGCGCGTCCATCCCGCCCACCGCCGACGACTGCACCTTCCGCAAGCGCGTCATTCAAGGCGAAGTACAGGACGAAAATGCCAGCGTGCTGGGCGGCGTGGCCGGACATGCCGGCGTATTTGCCACCGCCGAGGATGTCGCAACCTTTGCGCACGTCGTGCTGCAAGGTGGCCGCCCGGTGGTTCGTCCGGACACGCTGGCGCTGTTCACACAGCGGCAAACCGCGCCCCGGAGCACTTCCCGCGCCCTGGGATGGGATACCCCTTCCTCCCCATCCCAATCGGGAAAGTATTTCTCTTCCGGCTCGTTCGGACATCTGGGGTACACCGGAACATCCCTCTGGATCGATCCGCAGCGCCAGCTTTCGATCACCCTGTTGACCAACCGCACCTGGCCCGACTGCAGCAATCAGGCAATCAAGGAGATTCGGCCCGCATTCCACAACGCCGTGGTCGAAGGATTGGAAGACCCAATTCCGGAGAAGAAGCTTTGAAGAGTCGCCCGAGTAAGGCGCGAGAGAATCTCGACCGTCTGGTCACCGAGCAGCCGAATCCCGTTTCGGCCGACCTGGATCTGAAGTCTGCCCTGGAGGTGGCGCAAATCATTAACGCCGAGGACGCCACAGTTGCGGCGGCGGTCAAGCCCGCGCTTCCCCAGATTGCCCGCGCCATCGATTTGATCGCCAGCGCTCTCGAGCGGGGCGGCAGGCTGATCTATGTGGGCGCAGGCACCAGCGGCCGGATTGCCGCGCTCGATGCCGCCGAGTGTCCACCCACCTACAACACCGATCCCCGAATGGTGCAGTTCGTCATCGCCGGCGGGCCCGCGGCCCTGGCCGCCGCCGTGGAAGCGAATGAAGACTCGCGCGAACTCGGCAGGCGTGAAATCGCGAAGAAAAAGCCGGGCCAAAAGGACGTCGTGGTTGGAATTGCTGCCAGCGGACGCACTCCATTCACCATCGCGGCGGTCGAGTATGCCCGCCGCCAGGGAGCCAAAACCATCGCCGTCACCTGCAACCGCGGCACGCCCCTGGAGAAGGCGGCGCACTTTGGCATCGTGGCCGAAGTGGGGCCGGAAGTGATCTCCGGATCCACCCGCATGAAGGCCGGCACCTCGCAGAAAATGATTCTGAACATGCTCTCCTGCGGAGCCATGACCCGGCTGGGGTACGTGTATGGCAACCTCATGATCAACGTCAATCCCAAGAACTCGAAGCTGTCCGCACGAGGCGTGGCCATCCTGCAACTCGCGGCCGGGGTGGGCCGCGAAATCGCCCTGCAGGCCCTGCGGGCGGCAGGATACAGCGTCCCCGTGGCCCTGGTCATGTTGCAGGCGGAAGTGGATCGCAAAGAGGCGGAGCGCGCCCTGAAATCCGCCCGCGGCCACGTCCGCCAGGCCATCGCTGCCGCCCGCAGTCTGTAGGGCCGTTTGTGGGGTATTTGACCCCCATTCCGCCAGGCCGTGTCCTCCGGATTAGCATTTCTGGCCTTCTCTTTTCACCGCTCGCCGTTAAAATAGACCGACGCCACGTACTGGGTGGGTGACTTGCGAACTATTTAAGGATTCACGACAACGGGAATCATTTCGATATGGACAAATTTGTAATTCGCGGCGGCAATCCGCTGCTGGGGACAGTTCGCGTCAGTGGCGCCAAGAACGCCGCTTTGCCGGCGATGGCGGCGGCCCTGCTCACCGAAGAGCCGGTCATCCTGGAAAATATCCCGCAGGTGCGCGACATTGAGACCGAGCGCAACTTACTCGCGGCCATGGGCGCCGAGGTCGAGCTCGGCTACGGCCGCGCGCAGCACCGCACCACTATCTGCGCCCGCACTCTGAGCAGCCCTGAAGCGTCCTACGAACTGGTCAAGCAGATGCGCGCTTCATCCCTGGTGCTCGGTCCTCTGGTCGCCCGCTGCGGCCGGGCCCGCGTCTCGCTTCCCGGTGGCTGCGCCATCGGAGCCCGGCCGATCGATCTTCACATCAAGGGATTGGAACGGTTGGGCGCGAAAATCACTCAGGAGCATGGGTACGTCGAAGCCCGAGCCGACCGCCTCAAGGGCGGAGAGATTGTGTTCGAGAAGATCACGGTCACAGGCACCGAGGATCTGCTGATGGCCGCCACTCTGGCCGAGGGCGAAACTCTGCTGCAGAATTGCGCCCGCGAGCCCGAGGTCGGCGACCTGGCTGACCTGCTCACCAAGATGGGGGCGCAGATTGAAGGCGCGGGGACTTCCACCATTCGCGTGAAGGGTGTCGAAAAACTGCACGGCGCCAAGCATCGCATCATTCCCGACCGCGTGGAGGCCGCCACCTTCATCCTTGCGGGTGCGCTGACGGGCGGCGATATCAACGTAGCCGGCTGCGATCCCGGACATCTGGACGCGCTGCTCCAGAGGCTGGCGGAAGTCGGGGTCAGGACCAAGCCAACACCAGATTCAGTACGCGTGATGGGCGATGGGCCGCTCAAGGCCGCCGACATCACCACCGAAGAGTATCCTGGTTTCCCCACCGACATGCAGGCGCAGTACATGGCGCTGGCCACTCAGGCCGACGGAACGTCGGTCATCACGGAAAACATTTTTGAAAATCGCTTCATGCACGTATCGGAACTGATGCGCATGGGCGCCAACATCAAGATCGAGGGACGGCGAGCCATCGTACGCGGAAAGTCGCCGCTGAGCGCGGCCGCAGTTCTGGCCTCCGATCTGCGGGCGTCGGCGTCACTGGTGCTGGCGGCCCTGGTGGCGGAAGGCGAATCAATTATCGATCGCGTGTATCACATTGACCGCGGCTACGAAAACATTGAAGAAAAGCTGCGCGGCGTGGGGGCGCAGATTCGCAGAATCGGAGAGATTCTGCCCAGGAAGGCAGCGGCTCCGTCACGCGTATAGATTGGTTTCCTCGCTCGTGCGGCTTTAGGTCGAGATCATATCAATCCCAATAAAGAAAGGCCGCGACCCTAATCGCAGCCTTGTTCCGAAAATTCACCCGCGAGGGGGCCTGCCGCCGCCGTGTCCACCGCCGCCGAAGCCGCCGCGTCCTCCGCGACCACCTCGGCCGCCGCCTCCGCCGCCGCCCCTTCGACCTCCGCCACCCCCGCCGTGCCGGCCGCGGCCGCCGCGATCGCCTCCGCGGTCTGGGCCTCGGTCACCGCTACGTTCGGGGCCGCGGTCGCCTGCTCCGGCTCCGGCCAGAGGCGCGTCGCGGTTGAAGTTGGGTTCGTCATCCGGAAAATCGCCACCGCCTTCGATGGTCAGTGCGGGAGCGTGGGCAGGTTCGCCGCTGCCCTCTCCTCCACCATCCGGCGGAAGTTCCCCGCCGCCCATCTTGGCGCGCTGCTCCTTCAGGATGGCTTTGCGTGATAACCGAATGCGGTTGCCTTCAACCGCCAGCACTTTCACCAGCACCTGGTCGCCTTCTTTCAGCTCGTCGCGCACGTCCTTGATGCGGTGCTCGGCGACTTCGCTGATGTGCAGCAGGCCGTCGGTGCCGGGAATGATTTCGACGAACGCGCCGAAATCGGCCAGGCGCGTGACTTTGCCGAGATAAGTCTTGCCCACTTCGGCCGTGGCGGTCAGGTCGCCGATGATCTGGAGAGCTTTGGCTGCAGAAGCCTCATCGTTCGAAGCTACATTGACCTTGCCCGAATCTTCGACATCGATCTTGACCCCGGTCTGCTCGATGATGCTGCGGATCATTTTGCCGCCGGGCCCAATCACGTCGCGAATCTTGTCCACTGGAATCTGCAAGGTGTAGATGCGGGGCGCGTAGGCTGAGACTTTTTCACGCGGCGTGGCCAGGACCTCGCTCATCTTTTCCAGGATGAACAGCCGTCCGCGCTGGGCCTGGGCCAGAGCTTCACGCATGATTTGTGCCGTGATGCCGCCGACCTTGATGTCCATTTGCAGGGCGGTGATGCCGTCCCTGGTGCCGGCGACTTTGAAGTCCATGTCACCGTAGTGATCTTCGGCGCCGGCAATGTCGGTAAGAATGGCGTATTGCTCACCCTCCTTCACCAGACCCATAGCCACACCGGCGACGGGCGCCTTCAGCGGAACGCCCGCATCCATCAGCGAGAGCGCAGCTCCGCATACGGTGGCCATGGAAGATGAACCGTTCGACTCCAGAATGTCGGAGACTACGCGCATGGCATAAGGCCATTTGTCCTCGCCCGGAAGCACGCTCGAAATCGCCCGTTCAGCCAGAGCCCCGTGGCCGATTTCACGCCGGCCTGCACCGCGCAGAAAGGCAACCTCTCCAACCGAAAACGGAGGAAAGTTATAGTGCAGCATGAAGCGCTTCTTGGCTTCGCCTTCGAAAACTTCCAGGCGCTGCATGTCGTCGCTGGTGCCGAGCGTTGTAGTTACCAAGGCCTGGGTTTCGCCGCGGGTGAAGATGGCCGATCCGTGGGTACGGGGCAGCACGCCGACTTCGATCCAGATATCGCGAATCTGGTCGAAGGCGCGGCCGTCGGGGCGGCGCTTCTGATTGATCACCTGCTCGCGGAAAATGCGTTCGCGCAGGGTCTCGTAATACGTTTTCAACTTCTTTTGCGCGTCCTCATCGTCTTCCGGAATGGCCGCCAGGAGTTCCTTCTTGAGGTCCCGGACCAGGGTGTAGCTTTCGGCCTTGGGATGCTTCTGGGTATCGAGCCGGTCGGACAGGTCGGCGCCGATCTTTGACTTCAACTTGTCGTAGTAGGCCTGATCGAATTCCGGCGGCGCGACTTCGCGCTTTTTCTTGCCGGCCTTGGATTTCAGGTCGTTGATCGCAGCGCAGATTTTCTTGATTTCCGTGTGCGCGAACTCGATGGCGTCGACGACCGTCTCTTCCTTCACCTCTTTTGCGCCGGACTCAATCATTACGATGCCATCGGCCGTGCCGACCACCATGATGTTGAGCAGACTCTCTCGCATTTCGGTGTAAGTGGGATTGATGACAAAGCCGCCGTTGACCAGTCCCACGCGCACGGCCCCGATGGGGCCCTGGAACGGTATGTCGGAAATGGTGAGAGCGGCAGAGGCGCCGTTGATGCCGGCGACGTCGGGATCATTCTCGGTGTCGGCCGAGAGAACGAACGCAATCACCTGGGTCTCGCAGCGGAAGCCCTCAGGGAAGAGGGGACGCACGGGGCGGTCAATCTGGCGGCTGGTGAGGATTTCACGCTCGCTGGGACGGCCTTCACGTTTGATGAAGCCACCGGGGATGCGGCCTCCGGCGTAGGTGTATTCGCGGTAGTCGACAGTCAACGGAAAGAAGTCAATTCCCTCGCGCGGGTCGGGGTTGGCGGTGGCGGTGGCCAGGACTACGTTATCGCCGATGCGCACCACGACGGAGCCGTGGGCCTGTTTGGCCAACTTTCCGGTTTCGAATGAAATGCGTTTACCACCGGCTAGATCAACAGTTACTTCTTGTTTCATGATTCATTTCCTTTTGGGCAGGAGGACAGGGGCGAGCGTAGGTGAGAAGCTGCACAAGTCGCAGGGTAAGAGCCAGTAGCGTGCTGGAGTTGGCGGGAAACAAACCGTTGGCCGCTTTTTCCTTAATGCGTGCGCGTCGTCGACGCTGCAGCGCAATGATTCCGAGGGTGTTCCGGCACGTACACTGCGAGCCCGGAACGGCTTGGCGGATGGTTATTTACGCAAGCCAAGCTTATGCACGACCGTTTTGTAACGCTCGGAATCGTATAGCTTGAGGTAGTCCAGCAGGCGACGCCGCTTGCTGACCAGCATGAGAAGACCGCGGCGCGAACCGTGATCCTTCAGGTGCGTCTTGAAGTGCTCCGTCAACTGACCAATTCGTTCGCTTAACAACGCGATTTGGACTTCGGGACTGCCCGTATCGGTGGGATGCGTGCCGTACTGGTCGATGAGGGATTTCTTTTGCTCTCTGGCTAGCACTAACCTAATGCACTCCTGTCTTCTAGTTTCTATTTACCTTGTAACGTGGTTCGAGGTTAACACGTTGAAGACCAAGGTGTAAAGGCGCAGAGCCGCTGGGCAGGGAGTGCGTGTCATCCCGACAGCCGCTCTTCGCGGCCAGGGATCGGCGCGCGGGGAACGCTCTGCATTCTCTGCGAAGCACGAACTCGGGCGCCTGGCGCGCATCCTTAGCGAGGCCCTGGGGATCAGGCATGGCAAAGCTCCCGGCAAAGGGATGTGTCAGATCGGCATCCAAAAGTTAGTATAGTTATGCTGGGAATTATGTCAGCGCGCTGCGGGCAATGCGGTCACGAAAATAATCCGGAGTACCGTTTCTGCGGAATCTGTGGGGCCCCGCTGCAACCGGCGATTACGACCCGGGAAGCGGGGACGGCCAGACCGCCGTCACGCGTCAGCGGCCCTTCTTTTCTGGGTCTGGGTGACGACCATACCCGCGATCTGGATTACCTGCTGGAGGATGACCCGCCGCGGGGACATGGGCGTTTGTACCTGGCGCTGCTGTTGCTGATCGCCAGCGCGGCCGTGCTGGCCTGGTACTGGCGCGACGGCAATCCGTGGACGGAGTTGCTGCGGCGGCCACAGAGCAACACGCCGACCGTCGCCGGATCACTGCCTCTGACTGCACCGGCGCCGGCTCCCACTCCCCAGCCCGTGGCCGATACAGCGCCTCCCCAGCAGCAACCACCTGTGGCAACGGAAAAAACGGATGCAGCTCCGTCCGCTACCACGGAACCGGCGGGCGGAACCGCCCCTTCCACAATCCCGAGTGGAGTTGTGAAGCCGCCGGAGCAGACCGTGGAAGCGACTGACCACTCCCAAGGGGCCGAGCCCGCGGCGAAAGCCCAAACGGCTCCGGCTCCCGTGGCGCCCCCAGCGGAGGAAGCACCAGAAGGGCCGGAAGCTTCCGCACCGAAACGAACGCCGACGGCGCCAGTGGCTCCGGTCGCCAAAGCTGTTCCCAAGCCTGCGGCTGGAATTCCACCGGCCAGCCCCGAGGACAAGCTGGTGACGGACGGCGAGAAGTACCTGTACGGACGAGGGGTGCGGGAGGACTGCGCCCTGGCACAGAGGAATCTCCAAATCGGTGCGCAGCGCTCGAATACGAAAGCGCAGACTCTGCTGGGTGCAATGTACGCAACGGGACATTGCGTGAACCGCGATCTGCCGACTGCTTATCGCTGGTTCGCCAAGGCGTTGCACGGAGATCCGAGCAATTCACGCGTGCAGCGTGACCTGGAAGTTCTGTGGAAGCAGATGACGCCGGAGGAACGACAGCTGGCCATGCGCAGCCAGTAGGGTACCCGGCACCGAACTCCATAATCGTGACCCAAGTTTAAGTTGCCAACGGCGGCCCAGAGGGGTAGATTTGGCGGCGCTATGGAGGGAGGACCTTCCGATGCGCATAACCCATCTGAGGTGGCGGTTAGTTTTCGCCACCATGTTGTGCCTGACTTGTACACCCTTTGTCACCGGGTTCGACGAGCCCACCCTGACCAAGGATCAGATCAAGCAGTTCCTGCTCACCGCGAAAGTGGTAAAGAGCGAGCGTTCCAAAAAGGGCATCACCGAACCCTGGCGGCTGACCCTTTCGGACGGCACGATCACCCACGACGCTTCGTTCCAAACTATTGACGAACACAAACCCTCAATGCAGCTGGCCAGCGGAACCGAACTGAATTTCGTCGATTCCTACAAATACAACATCGCGGCGTATCAGCTGGCTGAGCTGCTGGGCCTCGATAACCTGGTGCCCGTGTATGTCGAACGCAAGTGGAGGGGCGATACCGGCTCGCTCAGTTGGTGGTTGCCGGTGAAAATGGATGAGGTGGAGCGCCACAAGCAGGGTCTGACGGCGCCCGACCCGGACGCATGGAACAAGCAGATGTACAGGGTTCGTGTCCTGGATCAGCTGGTCTACGACAACGATCCCAATCTCACCAATGTTTTAATTGGAGCGGACTGGCAAATATGGAGGGTTGATTTTTCCCGCGCCTTCCGGCTCTCCAAGGATTTAAGAAACCCGGGCGACCTGGTACGCTGCGACCGGCAGTTGCTGGAGAAACTCAAAGCGCTGGATGGAAACGAACTGACCGAGAGAACCAAGCACTATCTGACCAAAGATGAAGTAAAAGCCCTGATGGCGCGACGGGACAAGATCGTGGCCACGTTCCAGAAGCTGATCGCGGAAAAAGGCGAAAACGAAGTGCTGTACTGAATCACGCGACTCCAGTGAGGCAAGCGGGCTGCTCACCCGCAACTGGATCGCTGGCTGCATGCCAAACCACGAGGGACAAAAAGGGACGTGAGGATCACGAAGGGAAACCAGGATCCTTGGGGAAATCTTCGCGTAAATTTCGTGTCCTTCGTGGTTAACGTTTTTTTGGCGCCGGCAAAGCACGCGCCGGGACGGTGCGTGCCGACGTTGCCTCAGTGATGATGATGGTGATGATGGTGGGCAGTCATTTCCGGTGAACTCATCACCAGGCGGCCGTGCTGGACTCCTTTCGTGCTGATCAATCTGTCGGCCAGCTTTTGCACGTCCTTGGATTTGCCGCGCAGAACGACAACTTCCAGGCAGCTTTCGTGATCCAAATGAGCATGCAGGGTGGAGATGATCACGTGATGATGCTCATGCTGGAGGTCGGTGAGTTTCTCAGGCAAGAGGCGGGTGTGGTGGTCGTAGATGAGCGTGACGGTGCCTACCACGAAGGCGCCGGGAGCAACCACGGCTGAGCCGACCAGTCGGTCGCGGATGAGATCGCGAAATGCCTCGGAGCGGTTCTCATAGCCTTTTTGAGCGATAAACCGGTCAAACCGGCGAAGCAGTTCGGAGTCGATGGCAACGCCGATGCGGCTGAGATCTCCCATGAAATACCCTCTCTGGATGGTCCATCCGGGACGATGTCGTCGACGCATAGTCTACGCCTTGAGTCCCTCCCGATGGCTTGTCGAAGACGCGGGAATGCTGTTATGGTTTCGCGGCACCCGGTGTAACCACGCCGGCCTGTGAATGCGATCCGTGTGACCCATTACAGGCCAGACACACGAAGGTCATGGGCCTGGGGCAATCCGCCCGGGGGCTCGTGTTCGTACTTTTGAAAGGACGAGATAACCGTTTGTCCGGCGCTGACTTAAAAGCAGGCGCGACCGATGTTTCGCTGTTAGGAGCGATGAAGTCGGGCGATCAGAGCGCGATGGCTTTGCTGTATGACCGCTATTCGTCCATCGTCTACGCGGTAGCGCTGCGGGTGCTAAGCGATACGGGCGCGGCCGAGGATGTGTTGCAAGAAGTGTTCATGCAATTGTGGCGCAATCCGGGTGTATACGACTCCAGCCGGGGCAATCTGGGAGCCTGGCTGGGGGTGATTGCGCGGAACCGGGCCATCGATAACTTACGCAAACGCCGCCCCGAAACCGATATCGCGGACGTTGTGGTTTCCGTAGAGCCGGACATGGCGGGTGAGGCAGAACGGGGCCGGGCCATGGAGAAAGTGCGTGTCGTGCTGGCGAGCATGCCTACAGCACAACGAAGCGCTCTGGAGATGGCCTACTTCGAGGGTTTGACCCACACTGAGATCGCGGCCAAAACAGGAGAGCCGCTGGGCACCATCAAGACGCGCATTCGCGCCGGATTGCAGGCTTTGCGCAAGGCCTTTGCATCATGAGCGGGCACGAACAATTCGCCGATGATCTCGCGTTGCTGGCCCTGGGGGCGCTGCAGGGTGATGAGCGCAAGGCGCTGGAAAAGCATCTGGAAGGGTGTGCCTCCTGCCGCCTCGAACTGGAGCACCTGCGTGGGGACATGGCCTTGCTGGCCCTTTCGGCCACCGGGCCCGCGCCTCCGCAACGGGCCAAGGACCGCCTGATGAAAGCGGTGGCCAAGGAATCCCGGGCGAGAGCGACCGTTAAGCCGCGGTATTTGCGGTGGCTTGTCCCCTGGTTTGCCGCGTCGGCGTTTGTTCTTCTCGCGGCTTTCTTCTGGCGGCAGAGCGATAGTCTGGCGCAACGTGTAGCCGAGCTGCAGAGTGAGTCCGCTCAACAACTGGCGCAGCTTGAAAAGGCTCGGGAAGTCGTCGCCACCTTGACCTCTGAAGACGCGCTGCGCGTGACGCTGGTGGCGGCCCAGGCGCCGCCGCAGCCCCAGGGCAAGGCCATTTATGTCCGCGACCGGTCAAGCCTGATTTTCCTGGCCAGCAATATGCCCGCCCTGCCGCCACAAAAGACGTATGAGCTGTGGCTGATTCCGGTCACCGGAAACCCCATCCCCGCCGGAGTGTTCAAGCCTGATGCCCGAGGCAGCGCCACCGTGATCGAGCCGCCACTGCCGGCGGGAGTGCCGGCCAAGGCTTTTGCCATTACGGTCGAGCCGGAACAGGGATCGGCGGCGCCCACCATGCCCATTGTGATGTCAGGAGCGGGGGAATAGCTCCCAGCAAGGACCACGTGGTCCGTTACGCTTCTTCGCTTTCCTTGAGCTTCGCGATGACGCCGAAGTCTTCCAGGGTGGTGGTGTCGCCCTTCACTTCCCCGCTGCTGGCCAGTTCGCGCAGCAGGCGGCGCATGATCTTTCCACTGCGAGTTTTGGGAAGCATGTCAGCAAAACGAATATCGTCGGGCTTGGCCATGGCGCCGATCTCTTTTGCCACCCACTTGCGTAGATCCTCTTTCAGCTCGGGCGTGGGCTTTCTTCCCTGCTGCAAGGTCACGAAGGCCGAGATCGCCTGACCCTTGATGTCATCCGGACGCGCCACCACTGCGGCCTCTGCAACCGCTTCGTGCGCGACCAAGGCCGACTCCACTTCCATGGTGCTCAAGCGGTGACCGGAAACGTTGATCACGTCGTCCACGCGACCCATCACCCAGAAATAGCCGTCTTTATCTTTGCGGGCGCCGTCGCCGGTGAAGTATGCGGGGGGAATTTGCGACCAGTACTGTGAAACGTAGCGGTCAGGATCGCCATAAATCGTGCGCAGCATTCCTGGCCAGGGCTGCTTGAGGACCAGAAAACCGCCCGAACCTTCAGGCACCGATTCGCCATTCATATTCACGATCTCTGGCACCACTCCGGGAAAGGGACGCGTGGCCGAACCCGGTTTGGTCGCGATCGCCCCCGGGATGGGAGTGAGCATGATGTGCCCGGTTTCGGTCTGCCACCAGGTATCCACAATCGGACAGCGATTGTGGCCGATGACTTCGCGATACCACATCCAGGCTTCAGGGTTGATCGGCTCACCGACCGTTCCCAGAAGCCGAAGACTGTCGAGCTTGTGTTTTCTCGGCCACTGCTCGCCCCACTTGATGAATGTACGAATCGCCGTGGGGGCGGTGTAGAGGATATTCACCTGATGGCGATCGATGATGTCCCAGAAGCGGTCGGGCTCGGGGAAATTGGGTGCGCCTTCGTACATGAGACTGGTGGCGCCATTCTGCAGTGGCCCATAGACGATGTAGCTGTGACCGGTCACCCAGCCGATATCGGCCGTACACCAGTA
The DNA here is from genome assembly GCA_035937515.1 of Terriglobales bacterium. Lineage (GTDB taxonomy): Bacteria > Acidobacteriota > Terriglobia > Terriglobales > Acidobacteriaceae > JAIQFF01. The sequence goes on from DASZHW010000138.1 coordinate 205,470, forward strand.
AGTGTCCTCTTCCTTGAGATCGAACACCCATTTCGTGGTCAGGTACGTGCCGACGGAATAGCCGCCGGTCGTGTGCACAACGCCCTTAGGTTTTCCGGTTGTTCCCGAGGTGTAAAGGATGTAGAGCGGATGCTCGGCGTCCAGCGGTTCGGCGGGACACTCATCGGGAACCGAAGCCATCAGTTCATGCCACCAGTGGTCGCGCCCAGGCTGCATGTGGATGGGCGACCCGGTGCGCTTGTATACGATCACATGCTTCACGGACGGACAGGATTTCAGTGCCTCCTCAACCGCAGGAAACAGTTTTACCTCGGCGCCGCGACGGTACGAGCCATCCTGAGTAACCACGGCGACAGCCTGGGAGTCGTGGATGCGGTCCACCAGCGCGTTCGAGGAAAATCCGCCAAAAACCACGGTGTGCGGGGCGCCAATGCGCGCGCAAGCCAGCATGGCCACTGGCAGTTCAGGAGTCATTCCCATGTAGATCGCCACCCGGTCGCCTTTCTTGACTCCCAGCGACTTCAAAACGTTGGCGAACTTCTGCACTTCGCGATGGAGCTGCTGGTAAGTGAGCGTGCGGACTTCGCCGGGTTCGCTCTCCCAGATGATGGCGGCCTTGTTCTTACGGGCCGTCTGCAGGTGGCGATCGAGACAATTGTAAGAAAGATTGAGCTGGCCGCCGACAAACCACTTGGCCCAGGGATGGTTCCATTCCAGAACTTTGTCCCACCGCTTGAACCAGTGCAGTTCGCTGGCGACTCTCCCCCAAAACTTCTCTGGCTGCTCGACTGATTCACGGTAGATGCGTTCATACTCTTCGAGGCTCTTGATGTGAGCCTGCTCGCGGAAGTGTTCGGGGCATTCGAACTTGCGCTGCTCCTGCAGGATGGAATCGATGTTGGTTGAGGCGGCGTCAGCCATTCAGATCCCTCGCGGTGGTTGCTTTCCCGCGTCTCGCAAAAGCGGCGAGACGTGGGGCACCCGCAGATTTTATCGGAGAATTGGGTCGCCCCGCTGAATTACATGTCCAGAAATTTGTGGCGCTGTTTTTGCTCTGGCAGGGGGCAGGTGTCGTACTTGCCGAAAATGCGATAGCGGGTGCGGGCGACCAGTCTGTATCCCCAGTCGCGAAGCCAGCGCGGCAGGACCCGCAGGACCAGGGCCAGGGCGCCCCAGACCCCTCCCAGTTGCCGGAGGACGGCAAGCGCGGCGTCGGAGCGCGCGGTGAGTGCTTCGTCTGGCTGGCCGTAGTCTGTGACCATATAGAAAGTGTCGAGGTCGCGCGGATCGAGGCCGTGACGCTGCAGAATCCGGACCACGAAATCGCTCTGCAGGGAGGCGAAACGGAAGTGGTCGCGGGCATCGCGCTTCAGGACGAACTGCACCAGACGATTGCAAAGGCCGCAGACGCCGTCATAAAAGAGAATCGGGTTGGCAGGATCGGATGCCACGGTCAGTTAGCGATCTTGCTGATGGCCGAGTGTTGATGGCTGAAGGCTGGATCTCCGCTGCAGTTCGGGGACATATTCTTCCAGGGAACCTTTCTCCAGCAGGTAGTTGCCCGGTCCCTGCTTTCCGCGAACGGTGCGGCAGAATTCGGCGACGAAGAAACCCGCCCGAAGGGCTTCGGTGAAAGCCCAACGGGTAGCCTGGCGCCATTCCCGGGCCACTGCGGGATCCTTGTGCTCGACGGCGGCGATGTCGCTGGGGATCTGAATCGCGATCCTCTGACGCGCCAGAGCGGCGGAAAGATCATGCCGCAGTGGTTTGCCATCGCCATTGAACTGGACCAGCGGCTTCAGATGCAAGAACGCGTCCTGGACCTCGGGGCGATAGTCTTTGCCCTGCAGGCGGTCGCGAACCCGACGACTGGTAAGCGCCCACCTCACCCACAGACGATCGGTGCTGTTGCGATGCAGGACGCTGGATGTTTCGGGACCGTAGAAATCGACCTTGTAGCTGTCGGAGACCACACCCAGCTTGCCGAAATTGAGATGCGCGTTTTTACTTTGCAGGGGATCGAAGGTCCAGGTCATCTCCTGCACCCGCATGGCCAAGGCACGATCGCGCTGCGCCAGTTTGAGCCTGTAGCCAAGATCGAGATCACGATAGGACTCGCGCACCGCCAGCATGTGCGAATGCAGAGTCAGATGGCCATGTTCCATGCCCAGAAAGCCGAAGGCGAAGCCGACCAGCTTGGGACCGTCGAAAGCGCCTAACCAAATGCTTCCCGCTTCCTTGGTGGCGACGATGATGGTCATGGGCAGCACGTCACGATCGGCGAGCCCCCAGACTTCCCTCTCGAGCGCTTCGGCGTGTTCCAGATCAGCAAAGCTCTCGAGGTCGCGAATGATGACGTTTTTTTGCGCGGGCTGGGTCATGAAGGCGTCCAATATACGCGAGCAGGATTGGAAGATGCCAGCTTAAGCGCTTGACCGTCTGCAAACGCGCGGGCGTCGAAAGTTCATCCCTGGACGCGGATTGCTTTGCCGCTCCAGAAATCCTCGCGCAACTGGCGTTTGAGCATTTTCCCGGTTCCAGTTTTGGGTAGCGGGCCATCGACGAATTTCACAATGCGAGGAAGTTTGAATTTTGCGATGCGCGCTTTCAGGAAGGAAAGCAACTCCTCTTCATTCAGGGCCTGATCCGGCTTGAGGACGACAATGGCTGCCGGGATCTCGCCCCACTGCTTGTCAGGGGCGGAAACCACCGCGCACTCCAGCACGGCGGGATGGGCGAAGATGGCCTTCTCCACTTCGATGGATGAAATATTTTCGCCGCCGCTGATGATGATGTCTTTCTTCCGATCCACGATGTAGATGTAGTTCTCCGCGTCCCAGATTCCCATGTCTCCTGTGCGCAGCCAGCCGTCGCTGAGGACGGCGCGGGTGGCATCGTGCTCTTTGTAGTATCCGTCCATGACGTTGTCGCCACGGATCACAACTTCCCCTACCGTTTCCCGGTCGCGGGGGACGTCGCGCATGCCTGCGTCAACCACGCGCACCTCGCAGCCCACGAGCGGCCAACCCGCGGCCGACAGGCGCCGGAGCCGTTCAGTTTCATCGGCACAGGTCACCGTGCTCTTGGGCTGAGCGGTGGTCGCCACCGGGCAAGTTTCTGTGAGGCCGTAGCCGGACTCAACTTCACAGCGGAAGGCTTGCTCGAGGCGGGCGATCAGCTCGGGGGAGGAGGCGGCGCCGCCGGTAGTGATCACTTTCATGCTGGAAGTGTCGAACTTGCCGAGTTCGGGACAATTGAGCAGCGCGTTGGCCATCGTGGGGACGAGGGTCATTCCTGTGGCCCGTTCCTCCTGAATCAGACGCAGCACCTGGGCCGGCTCGAAGCGGCGAACCATGACGTGCTTGCCCCCGCTCATAGTGATGCTCTGGGGACGCCCCCAGCCGTTGGCGTGAAACAGAGGTATGGTGTGGAGCTCCACGTCGGTGTCTTTGCATGGAAACGACGCCAGGACACTCAGTGTGTGCAGGTAAAGGGTGCGGTGCGACAACGTGACCCCTTTGGGAGTGCCGGTACTGCCGCTGGTGTAGAAGAGCTCCGCGATTTCGTTTTCGTCGAAAGAAAATATGTCGGGACGGGCGATGCGGTCGCGGGCCAGCAGTTCCTCCAGCGTGAGGTCTGCCTGTGGGACGGCCTGGTCAATGGCAACAAAGCGTTCGATGGCAGGGCAGAGCTTTCGCAGTTCCTGAACCAACGGGGCGAAATCGTTCTCGAAGACCAAAACCCTGGCCTCGGCGTGATTGAGAATACAGGTGAGCTCGGCCAGCTGTAGGCGCACGTTGAGCGGGATCACGATGGCCCGAATCAAGGGCGGCCCGTAGTATCCCTCCAAAAGCTGATGAGTATTGAAGCTGAGGTAAGCAACCCGGTCGCCAGGACGGATGCCCTCGGAAAGAAGGCCGCCTGCAAGACGTTCACAGCGTTCACCGAACTGGGCGTAGGTAAAGCGGCTGGAGCCGGAAACCACGCCTGTCTTGTGGCCATAAAGATCGACGGCGCGGTAGAGACAGCGGATGGGAGTGAGCGGGACATTCATAGTCGGTCTTGGAGCATCCTACAGGGCAGTCGTCATGCGCCAATGCATGATACACAAAAGGGGCGGCTCAGACCGGACATCGCGGTTGCCGCGGCCTCATCAGCAGGCAGCACATTTGAGGACGTCCGACGTCGATAGAAGGTGGCTACTCCAGCAAGTCGGGCTGCTCGCGAACGATGCGGGCCCAGAGCGGCTGGAACTGGAACCAGCCCGCCATGTGCGATCCAATCTGCTGCTGAGTCAGGGCGGCGCTGGCGGCATCAATTTTCACGGGAGTGCCGGCAGCTTCAGCCATCAGTTGGGCCTGGCAGCTTCGTTCCATGGTGATGAACCACCAGGCGGCTTCGTCCACCGTGTGGCCCACAGTCAGGAGTCCGTGGTTGCGAAGGATGACTGCTTTCTTGTCGCCCAGGGCCTGGGCGATGCGTTCCGCTTCGGAAGCTTCATAAACTACGCCGGTGAAGTCCGCGAATAAAGCGTGGTCTCCGTAAAAAGCGCAAGCATCCTGAGTCAGGGGATCGAGCAGCCGTTCGAGCGACGACCAGGTCTTGCCGTACAAGGAGTGAGCATGAGCGGCCGCGACAATGTCGGGGCGAGAGGCGTGAACCTGGGAGTGAATCGCAAAAGCGGCCGCGTTGACCGGATACTTCCCTTCCACAACTTCGCCGTGATGGTTGACCAGAATCAGGTCGGAGGCGCGAATCTGGCCGAAGTGCACGCCAAAAGGATTTACCCAGAAATGGTCGAGCCTCTCGGGATCGCGGGCGGTGATGTGGCCGGCGACTCCTTCATCGAATCCGAAACGCGAAAACAAACGGTAGGCGCCGGCCAGGCGCTGTTTGCGATGCTGGCGCTCTTCCTCGACGGTAGCCAGCTTTGGGGGGCCGGTCAGATTGAAAGGGTTCTGTGCAGTGACTGCCATAGGCACCTCCAGGCAAATGCGCAACACTATAGCTCCGCTACGCCGGGCTCGCAACGGCCGCATCAGGAATGCTTCCTCTTAGGGAATTTGTATTCGTGCTGCTTCATGTCCACCCGGCGGCCGCGGAACATCACTCCTTCGGCTTCCAGGCGAAATCGTTGTTCGAAGGCATAGTCACCGCGCAGCTTGATTGCGCCTCCCGCACCCAGCACGCGTTGCCAGGGCAGCCCGACCGCACCGCGTAAGGCCGCTACCACTTGCCGTGCCGCGCCAGGAAAACCGGCCGCTTTCGCTACGGCGCCGTAGGTCGAGACCTTGCCGCGCGGGATACGCCGTATGGTCGCTTCGATCCGGGCGCGCATGTTGCTCTTCATCGCCATGCCTATTCAATATCCTAGAGGACAATCCATCCTTCACGAATCAGCCACAGCGAGCTCACCGAAATCAAGAGCCACAAGATTACCCCCTGCAGCATCGGCCGGTGTCCCACTCGTTTCAAGGTAGCGAAGGAAATGCCGCTGCCAATCAGGTACAGGGTGGCGGTCAGACCGATTCTGGCAATCCTTGATAGAACGGCATACTCCGTCGCCCCGGACGACAGGTACGTATTAGACATCGCGGCCAGGCAGAAAAGGGCGATGAACCAGGGCCATTGGATCTTTGCTCTGGCGCGCTTGATCAGGGCGGTGACAACCGACATAGGCACGATCCACAAGGCTCGGGCCAGCTTCACGGTGGTGCCCACGGCCAGAGCGACCGCACCATATTTGGCGGCCGCTCCCACCACCGAGCTGGTGTCGTGAATCGCCAGCGCCGCCCACAGACCGAACTGGGTCTCGGTCAGATGCAAGGCGGCACCGATAGCTGGAAACGTCAGCAATGCAACCGAATTGAGAACGAAGATCGTGCCCAGCGAGACCGCCATTTGCTCGTCACTGGCGCCGGTGATGGGGCCGACGGCAGCGATCGCACTGCCGCCGCAGATAGCAGTGCCGGTCGAGATCAGGAAAGCCGGGGTCCGTTGCATCCCAAGCAGCGTGCCGATGGCCATTCCGGCCACCATGGTGAAGCCGATGCTAAGCAGGGTGTAGACAAAGCCGCTGCGGCCGGCGCGGATCACGTCGTGCAGATTCATGCCGAAACCGAGTCCGACCACAGAGGCCTGCAACAGAAAACGTGAAAGTTTCCTGGCGGTTCGGTCGAAAGGGTGGGGGAAGGTGAAGCCGAAGCCGAGTCCCAGCGCCAGGGCCAGTGGAGGCGAGAGTAACCCGCTGGCGGCCAGGGCGAGTCCCAGCAGAAACACCAGTTTGGAGATCATGCGGACGGGCGCGAATCTCGCAGGAGGAGTAAGTGCAAGGTCTCTCGACTCGTGTCGCCGCGCGAGGGCGTCTCGCGTTCAAAACGGCAAGGTATGAACGCGAACGGAAGTGCTGGCCACTTCAGGAGACGTCCGGCGCGGCGGAATTACGCGGCGGCGCCTTTCTTGAACGATTCCAGCGCCTTTTCCTCGCTGTCGTAAACCTCAAACACGGTGAGCAGTTTGGTGACCTGCAGCAAATCTCCGACCCGCTGAGTCAGGTTGGCCAACTTGACCGAGCCGCCGGCATTGTGCGCCGTGGTGTAAAGCGCCACCAGCGTGCCCAACCCGCCGCTATCGATATAAGTGACTCCGCTCAGGTTCAAAATGATCTTACTGTTTTCAGCAATCAGCTTCTTCAAGGTGTCGCGAAGTAAAGCCGATTCTTCTCCGAATACGATGCGCCCATTGCAGTCCACAATGGTCACACCCTTCACCACTCGTGTACTGAGTTTTAATTGCATAGTAGAAGCTCTCCTAGGCCTGGGGTAGGCCCACCCAGCGCAGAAAGCCTATTCCTCGGGGGCCTTCTTCGCAAGTGGGAATTGGTTCAGCGGGTAGGCCAGTCCCGACCGGAAATCGGCTCCCAAAACGGAAGACCCCGGGACCGGCTCCCGAAAGCATCACGTATAATTGAGGGTTCCTCACCATGAGCTATCAAGTCCTAGCGCGTAAATACCGTCCCCAGAAGTTTTCCGAGGTGATCGGGCAGGAGCATGTCACCCGGACACTGAAGAACGCCATCGAACTGGGACGGGCGGCGCATGGATACATCTTCAGCGGGCATCGCGGAATCGGAAAGACGACGGTGGCGCGGATCCTGGCCATGGCTCTGAACTGCCGGTCTTCGGACAAGCCGGTGGCGGAGCCCTGCGGGGTGTGCGACTCCTGCACGGAGATTCGGGCAGGGAATTCGGTGGACGTGATCGAGATCGATGCCGCCACCAACCGTGGGATTGATGAGATCCGAGAATTGCGTGAGGCCACCCGCTATCGCCCCGCGCGCGATCGATTCAAGATCTACATCCTCGACGAAGCGCACCAGATCACCGACGCCGCCTTCAATGCACTGCTCAAGACGCTGGAGGAGCCGCCAGGGCACGTGGTGTTCATGCTGGCGACGACCCAGCCCGAAGACATTCCACAGACCATCCGGTCGCGCTGCCAGCACTTCAGCTTTCGCGCGGTGCGCTTCGAGGAAATTCTCCAGCAACTGAAGGATCTGGTCGGGCTGGAGAAGCTCGAGGCCGATGAAGACGCGCTGGCGCTGCTGGCGGAAGCTGGAGACGGCTCCATGCGCGACGCGCTTTCGATTCTGGACCAGGCCATCGCTTCGTCTGCGGGACGGCTGGACGCGGAACAGGTGAGGAACCTGGTGGGCACCGCGCCCTCGGGCGTGCTGGAAGAAGTAATGCAAGCGGTAGCTCAGGGATCGAGCGAAACCGTGTTGCGGGTGGTCGATCGGCTGATCGGTGAAGGACACAGCCCTACCCACTTTGCCCGGCAATTGGTGCGTTTCCTGCGCAACGCAGTGGTGGCCAAGGTCGCCGGCGGCGACTCTTCCCTGCTGCAGATTTCGAGCGACGAGCAGAAACGTGTGGTCCGAATTGCGGCGCTTTTCTCCGAAGAGGACCTGGCGCGACATTTGCAGATCATGCTGCGCACCCACGCGGAACTCGGCTACCGCCAGGAACAACGCTTTCATCTGGAGCTGGGACTGCTGAAAATGGCGCACGCGCAAAGGCTGCTGCCGATCGAGCAGTTGCTGAGCGAGACCGCGGATGCAGCCGCCCCTCGGCCTGCGGGCAGGCCGAGTGTGGTTCCGGAAATCAAGAAAATCGAATCCACGGTTTCCCGCCCAACCAATGTTTCGCCTTTCGCGGCGGATTCGGCGCGCAAGAGCGGGTCCAAGCCGGAGCTTTACGTCGAAGGCAGTCCGGTTTCGGGGGCGCCGGCAGCTGCGGGAGCAATGCCGGCACGCGTGGTCATGGGATCGGCGGCTCCGGCGGCGGTGGCGGAGTCCAGTCCGGAGACATCTCCGGGGCCACTGAGCATTTCTGGAGAAAATCCGACTGACTATCGCAGCGCTGTTCTGAGCGCTCTGAACAACGCCGGGCAGCTCATGCTGAGCGCAATGCTCGATGCGGGCGAATGGCGGGTGGAAAGCAACGAACTGGTGATCAAGGTGGCGCCGTCGGCGACGGTCATCGAAATGTCACTGGGCGCAGATGCCCGGCGGCTCATCATTGCTACCGTGAGCGGAAGCCTGAGACGGCCGGTGAAGTTGAAGGTGGTTCCGGGCGCCGTGCCTGCGAGCCCGCCCAGCAGTCCGGTTGCCGGGAACGGCGGCGGCCGCGGTCGCGCCGAACAGGACCCGGTGGTGCGGAGAATGAAGGAAAAGTTCGGAGCCGAGATCAGGACGATCATCGACTACAAGGAAAAGCGATAGACAGCAAGAACAACAAGAAGAGGTACTACGCAATGGCTGGATTCAACCTGCAAGAACTGATGTCGCAGGCCAAGCAGCAATACGAGACCCTGCAGAAGAAAATGCAGGAAACCGTGGTCGAGGGGACGGCCGGCGGCGGCACGGTGACCGTAAAGATGGACGGGCGCAAGCAGGTGTTGGGCATCAGGATCGATCCCGAGGCGGTTAAAGCGGGCGATTTGGAGATGCTTCAGGATTTGATTACGGCGGCCATCAACGGCGCGGGAAGAAAAGTGGATGAAGCCATGCAGTCCACCATGGGCGGGATGCTGGGCGGACTGGGAATTCCGGGACTGTAGGAAATTGAGTAATCGGGGAAATTAGTAATTGCGTAATTTAAGCGTGCGCGATTGCTGAGTTTCTTCAATTGCACAATTACCAAATTTCTCAATTTCTTCTTATGTCTAAATTTGCGGAGCCGATGACGCGGCTGATTGATGAGTTGAAGAAGCTGCCCGGCATCGGCAGCAAGAGCGCGCAGCGGCTCGCCTTCCACATTCTGCGCTCCAGCGACGAAGATGCAGATGCCCTAGCCGGGGCGGTGCGCGACGTCAAGGCCAATCTGCGCTTGTGCTCGGTATGTAACAACATCACCGACGTCGATCCCTGCGTCTACTGCAGCAGCACCACGCGCAATCAGCGACTGGTGTGCGTGTTGGAGGAGCCGACTAACATTGCCGCGATCGAGAAGACAAAGCACTTCAATGGCGTCTACCACGTGTTGCATGGATCGATTTCTCCCCTGCACGGGGTGGGGCCGGACCAGCTCAGGATCTCCAATCTGATGCGGCGGGTGGATGGCGGGCAGGTGGATGAAGTGATTCTGGCCACCAATCCCACCGTGGAAGGCGAAGCCACTGCCACTTATCTCTCGGGACAATTGCGACGGGCCGGGCTGAAGGTGACGCGCATCGCCATGGGAATTCCGGTGGGCAGCGACATCGAATACGCCGACGAGATCACTATGTTGAAGGCAATGGAAGGACGGAGAGAGCTCTAGCAGGAACGGCGTCAGACTTTGAACGGTTCATCGATCTCGACCTGGTATCCAGCCACCAGGCGGTTGGTTTCGTTGGCCATGCCTACTACCGCCATCAGTTCTTTGAACATGGCATCGCTCATGCCTTTGTTTTTCGCCCCGACCGTGTGCGACGCAATGCAGTATCCGCACTGGTTGCTGACGCTGACGGCCAGATAGACCATCTCCTTGGTAAGCGGGTCCAGCGCTCCCGGCGCCATGATCTGCTTGATGCTTTCCCAGGTGCGCTTCAGGGTCGCAGGATCGTGAGCGATCGCCTTCCAGAAATTGTTGATCCAGTCGGTCTTGCGGGTGGCCATGATGTCGTCATACACCGCCCGCACTTCGGGGCTCGCGTCTTTGTACTCGATAAGGCCAAGGGTCGCCATGCTGGCTCCGAGATAGAAAAGAAATTAGTGCAAAGCCTATGCGTCAGGCAGGCAGGTCCCCGCCCAGCAGCTTTCCCAGTCCCGCTGCTGGAACACGCACTCCCAGATAAAATTGGCCGAACAGGGCGTAGACTGCGCTGACTTGGTCAAACCGCATTTCGTAGATCAGCTTCTTGAACACGAGTGGATCGTCGGCGAAGAGGTCCACGCCCCACTCCCAGTCGTCGAAGCCGATCGAGCCGGTGATGATCTGCCTGACTTCTCCCGCGTACCGCCTTCCCACCAGTCCGTGCTCATTCATCTGGCGGGCGCGTTCTTCAATCGGGAGCGTGTACCAGTTCTGGGCTTCGCCCCGGCGCCGGTCCATGGGATAGAAAGAAATGTAGCGATGTTTGGGCATCTCAGGAAAGAGGCGGGGATGCATGGCTTCCTTCTGCCGCACCAGGACCTCGCCGATGGCATGTTTCCACTCATCGGAGTGGGGCTCGATTCCGCGATCTTTCAGGTCGGAATAAGCCTTGATCGTGGATTCGTAGAGTCCCAGTTCGATGACCGACAAATACGATGTAGCGGTCTCCAGATACTCTCCCAGCCCGAGTTGCGCCAATTGCAATTCGGCCTGGTTCAACTCATCAAACGAGCGGCGGAAATGCACGAACATCAGGTCGCCCTTGTGCCCCAGCAAGGAAAACAACGCCGATTGTCCTGCCGTGTTCTGTTCCATTTTGGCGAGAACTCCGGAGGCCTCCTCAACGATCCTGGCCTTCTCCGCCAGCGCCAATTGCCGCCAGGCTGGCCAGCGTACTCGCATCATCTGATGCAAAACGCTGTAGCCCTCAATGGTCAGCGGGACTGGAGGGATCTCAGCGGAGACAGCTTTCGGACTGGCGGTGCGGGACAATGACATGAGCAATCCTCTAAACGGCAGCAGCTATTGTAACCGGAGGATTGTCGACTAGGGCTATGAATACTGGGCGGGAGCTTCTTCCGGCGGCGATAATTTTCCCGGTAGTCCTGCGGGGTCTTTTCGGAAGAAGCCAGGCTGCCCTACAATCATCCGGAGAGAAGCCCACGATGAGTGACCTGATCCAGCTCACCAAAGATAACGACATCGCCATCATTACCATCAATAACCCCCCGGTGAACGCCTTGAGCCCGGGCGTGCCGGAAGGAATTTCCGACGCCATCGATCACATAGAAAAGGATGGCAGTGTGAGGGCGGCAGTAGTGATTGGAGGCGGCCGCACTTTCGTCGCGGGCGCGGACATCAAGGAATTTATCAAGATGACCTCGGGCAGGGTACAACGCGGTCCCGGCCTGCTTCCGCTGTTGCTGAAAATCGAGAATTGCTCCAAGCCGGTGGTGATGGCGATTCACGGAACGGCGCTTGGCGGCGGCCTGGAATTGGCCATGTCCGGACACTACCGCGTGGCTTCGCCCAGCGCCCAAGTGGGCCAGCCGGAAGTGAAGCTGGGCCTGATTCCCGGGGCGGGTGGAACGCAACGTCTGCCACGGCTTGCCGGAGTCGAGACAGCGCTCGAGATGTGTACGGGCGGCAACCCCGTGAAGGCGCAAGACACGCTGAAGGCCGGAATCGTCGATCAGCTCATCGAGGGTGACCTGCTGGCCGGTGCCGTGGCCTTTGCCCGCGAGAAAGCGGGGAAGCCCGCGCCCAAAAGTCGCGAGCGTAGGCAGAAGTTGGGCACGCCGGAGCAAAACGCGCCGATCTTCGCCGCCGCCCGTGAGACTGTCAGCAAGAAACAACGCAATCTGATCGCTCCGCTTGCGGCTATTGACGCCATTGAGGCGGCCACCCAGCTACCTTTCGTGCAGGGATGCGAGGTTGAGGCCAAGCTCTTCATCGATTGTCTGTACTCGGATCAGTCGAAGGCCCTTATCCATGTGTTTTTCGGCGAGCGCGAAGTAGCCAGAATTCCAGACATCCCGAAAGATACGCCGATTCTTCCCGTGAGCTCGGCGGCGGTGGTGGGCGCTGGGACCATGGGCGGCGGTATTGCGATGGTATTCGCCAACGCCGGCATCCCGGTGTTGCTCAAGGACACCGACCAGAGCGCGATCGACCGCGGGCTGGCCAACATCCAGAAGAACTATGCCAGCTCGGTGAAGCGCGGACGCCTCACGCAACAGGCTGTGGACGAGCGCCTGAAGCTGATCCAGCCAACCTTGAGCTACAACGATTTCAGCGGCGTAGACATGGTGATCGAGGCCGTATTCGAGGGCATGGCGCTGAAAAAGGAGGTTTTCGCTGAGCTCGACCGTGTGTGCAAGGCCGGCGCGATCCTGGCCAGCAACACTTCGACCCTCGACATCGACGAAATCGCCTCGGCCACTTCGCGGCCGGCCTCGGTACTGGGCACGCATTTCTTCAGTCCCGCCAACGTGATGCGCCTGCTAGAAATCGTGCGAGGCAAGGCCAGCAGCAAAGAAGTACTCGCCACGGGGATGCAGCTCTCGAAAAAGCTGGGCAAGGTGGGAGTGCTGGCGGGCAACTGTCGCGGCTTTATCGGCAACCGCATGTTCCATCCCTACATGCGGGAGGCAACTTTTCTGGTTGAAGAAGGAGCCAGCGTCGCAGCTTTCGATCGCGCCCTCTACGATTTCGGCATGGCCATGGGGCCGCTCGCCACCGGCGACCTGGCCGGGCTCGACGTAGGCTGGCGCATCCGCAAGGAATACCGTCACCTGGAGAAACCCGGAGTCCGGCAGCCGTTCGCCGCCGATCGTTTGTGCCAGATGGGACGCTATGGTCAGAAAACAGGAGCAGGCTGGTACAAATACGACGAAAGTCGCACCGCCATTCCCGACCCAGAAATCGCTGCCCTGATCAGGAAATGGTCGGCCGAGCAACACATTCCGCAGCGTCAGATTTCCGTCCAGGAAATCGTCGATCGTTGCATCTATGCGCTGGTCAATGAAGGCGCGCGGCTTCTGGAAGAAGGAATCGCACTGCGCGCCGTCGACATCGATATTGTGTACCTGAATGGCTACGGCTTTCCCGCATATCGTGGCGGACCCATGTGGTATGCCGACACGGTGGGGTTGAAGAAGGTCCACGACCGGATCCGCGAGTTTGAGAGCGCGCACGGCAAGCTCTGGGAGCCGGCCCCGCTGCTGAAGCAATTGGTTGCGGAAGGGCGCACGTTCGCTGATTTCGACAAAGAAAAAGCTGTAGCCGCATAGGGTGCCCGCGATGTCCTTGGTGCAACTTTGTGTCCTTCGTGGTGGAAGGAATCATGAACCCCCAAGGGACCCGGCAACCGTCGATCTAGAGAAAACATGAGAGAAGCCGTCATCGTCGCGAGTTCGCGGACCGGGCTTGCGAAGTCCTTTCGCGGGTCGTTCAACATGACGCGTCCGGACGAACTGGCCGCGCATTGCATCCGGGATGTGCTGCGCAAGACCCCGCAACTCAACCCTGCAGAAATCGAGGATGTCATCCTGGGCTGCGGCCAGCCGCATGGTGTGCAAGGGCACAACGTCGCGCGTGTCTCCGCCCTGCTGGCTGGTCTTCCGCCTTCAACGGCAGCCATCACCGTGAACCGCTTCTGTTCCTCGGGTCTGCAGGCGGCCGCGATGGCGGCGCACCAGATCGTCAGTGAAGGGGCCGAGGCCGCGATCGGTGGCGGAGTGGAGAGCATCAGTCTGATCGCGCGGGATAACGATCCGAGTCCGGCGCTCCAGCAGAAATATCCCGGCGTTTATATGGTGATGGGAGAAACCGCCGAGGTTGTCGCCAAGCGCTACAAGATCCCGCGGCAGGCGCAAGACGAGTACTCGCTGATCAGCCAGCAACGCACCGCCCGCGCCCAGCAGGAAGGCTTTTTCAGCGGTGAAATCGCGCCCATCAAAGTCATCCGGGCTGTACTCGACAAGAAGACCGGGGAAAAGATCGGGACTGAAGAAGTCTATTGCGACCGCGACGAATGCAACCGCCCGGACACGACGCTCGAGGGCTTACTCGCGCTGAAACCTCACTTCGATCCCCACAGCGGCCAGGCCACAGTCACGGCGGGCAATTCCTCGCAACTCTCCGACGGCGCTTCTGCGACCATGCTCCTGTCCCGCCAGCGCGCTGACCAACTGCATATTCCCTACAGGCTGATTTTTCGCGGCTTCCAGGTGGCAGGCTGCGAGCCCGATGAGATGGGCATCGGCCCGGTGTTTGCCGTGCCCAGGTTGCTGCAGCGCCAGGGCTTGAAAATGGAAGACATTGATCTCTGGGAACTGAACGAAGCCTTCGCGGTGCAGGTAATCTACTGCCGCGACCGTCTCGGCATCCCGATGGAAAAACTCAACGTTAATGGCGGTTCGATCTCGATCGGCCATCCCTTCGGCATGACGGGCTCGCGCATGGTTGGAACCCTGGCCAACGAAATGGAGCGCCGCCAGGCTCGCTACGGCATCGTGACCATGTGCGTGGGTGGTGGCCAGGGAGCGGCGGCTCTTTTCGAGCGCCCGAGTTGATCGAGCCACTATGCCGCCCCTCGCAGTAGAGAACCTCGACGCCCTGAAAGACGCGGTTGGCCGCGAGATTGCCACCACCGACTGGTTCCCGGTTACCCAAGACCGCATCCAGCAATTTGCCGAAGCCACCGAAGACCGGCAGTGGATCCATCTGGATCGTGAGCGTGCCCAACGGGATTCGCCCTACGGCACCACCATCGCGCACGGATTCCTGACCCTCTCCCTGTTGAGCCATCTCTCGAAACAAGCCCTGCAGATTCAGAACGGAGTCCGTATGGCGGTCAACTATGGCTTGAACCGGGTTCGTTTTACGGCGCCGGTTCGCGCCGATACGAGAATTCGAGCCCGCTTCACGGTGCAGTCTTTCAAGGAAGTTGGGGGCGCGCGCGAAGTCGTGTTTTCGGTCGTGGTGGAGGCCGAGGAAGTCGAAGGTCAGAACCTCGAAGACCAGAAAAGGCAGAAGCCCTGCTGCGTGGCGGAATGGGTCGTGCGCTACTACGAGTAGGCGTGGGCTGGAGCTTGTTGAACCGGGCTGAGTCAGCGCGGTTAGGCGAGTTCCCCACACGGGGGCAAAACTTTTCCACTCGGGCGCGCCCCGGTGGCCCGAAGCCTTCGAATCAAATCAATGTATGACACTATTATACTGTTCATTATCAATAACTTACATAAATACTATCGGACAGAAGTTTAAGGCTGATTTGGCCCGGCGTTTGCAGTAGTACGACTAATCTGTGCTGCCTCGTCTCCGTTGCAATTTTCAGCTGGCACGAGGACCGCAGTGACACCGGACCAAACTGGTCAGGAAACTTCGTCGCCAGCTCGCGTTGCGCTGGGATCAAACCAAATCCCACCGACGCCACTAGAAACCGGGCCAACCAGCCCGGTTTTCTTTTTGCTTCCAGCTTTGAGCTGTTTAGCGGTGAGGTTTCAGGCGGCTCGCTTCACCCGCACCGGCCGCATGGGCTTGACGATTACGGGCACGCCATACACCGTCTCCAGCAAGTGCCGTCCCGCGGCCACGGCCTCGGCCAGACGATCGCGGCTGGAATAGCCTCGCGCAGCAACCAGCAGGAATCCGTTGTGTTCCCGAACTTCGAGCTTCTGAATGCGCCGGTCGCCAGAGGCATCAAATGCGCTGGCCAGGCGAAGAATCGCCGCCAGACGCGAGATCTCCTTCTTTTGCTCTGATGACAACCCTTGCAGAGGCCTTTGTCCGGCGCGTGGCAAAGCGCCGCGGTGATAGCGGGCCACAGATCCGGCCAGGAGCAGGTCCTGGGAGCGCCATCCCAGGGGCGGCGCCAGGTGGCGAATCAGGCGATAGGAGGCCTTGTGGTGACCTTTTTCTCTCCGGGACCTGCCGACGTCGTGCAACAGCGCCGCTGCCTGCAGGATTTCGCGGTCGTGCGCGGAAGAAACAGAACGCTTCTGATGCTTCGCGTCCGCATATTTGTTCAGCCCATCGTAGAGCTGAAGCGCGAGACGCGTGACGTGGGCGGAATGACTGAAATCGGGATCGAGGAGCGCAGCCCACCGCCGCAACCGGAGCAAAGCGGCAGACTTGACCTGCTCCCGGTCCGGCAGACCGTTGTGCCAGACCTGCCATAGGGAATTCTTGCCCAGCGTCTTCCGCCGGTAGCTTTCGATTCTCTGTGCGCGCTCTTTGCGAATCCGGGACTGCCAGGCCAGACGCGCCTGGCTGTCGGGGAACGCGTTCGGGGGCAGGGATATGGTCGCCAGTACATCGAGGTCGTGGACGTCGCCGAGCAGGTCCTGCAAGCGCTTCAGATCATCGCTCCAGGCGGCATGCTGCTCAGGCAGGAAATTCTCCACGATGTAGCGGAAGCGCTTGAGGCCGATGCGAAGCCGGTGAAATCCGGCGGGAGAGCGGTGCCGCAGCGCCAGGAGATGAAGCCTGTGGGCCTGGGCCCAACGTTCCAGCGCAAGGTGACGGAACAGCAGGCTGCCCGGCCGGAGCCGGTTCATCCGGCGGGAAAGTGACCGGCCCCACCGCTCCCACTGTTTGCGGTCGAATTCTTCCACCGCCTGCTGGGCTTCCCGCTGGAGCTGCGGTTCGCGTTCGGAGAAAAATTGGAGAAGCGGTCCTGCTGCGGGATCTTCCGGACCGGTCAGGCTCTTCACCCAGTCCTGCATCACGTGCAGGTCACGCAGCTCTCCCAACCGGCGGAACAGGCGCTTGCCGGCGCGCTTCATTTCCTTCCAGGCAGGGTCGGGATCAAGCGCGGCGCATCCGGCAGCCATGGAACAGCAGCGGCGCAGGGCCACACGCAGATCATGGACGGGGTCAGGCGCGAAATTGAGTCGGACACGGTCGCACTCTTCCAACACCTGCCCCATCCAGAAGGCAAGACCAGCGTTGGTTTGTAAGGATCCCGTGGTTCCGGCAACCAAATCTTGAGGACGCGCCGCTATGTTCGATGCGTGGGCCATTTTTAGGTAGTCCTATTAAAGAAACGGAAGCGCCTGATTGAGCTCCCGTCTGACGGGGTCAGGTTCATTGGTTCAGGACCGTTCGTACCCTCTGTTGGGCGTCTTTCGCGGCCCCGCACCACGTAACAGTATTACCTCCGTAATGTGTATCTTCTCACGATTTCGCATTACCCTAACCGGGATCAGGCAGTTCCAGGAGCTCGCTTATTCTCTCGGCAGACACAAATAAGAGTAGCCGGATCGCCTCGGCTCGAGCCTTCGTGCACAGCTTGAACATCTTGGTCAAGTACGTTCGCCTCTATGGATTGGACCACAAGCGCACCGAGGGACAGTTTGTGACCACGTGGAACGAGTTGCAGGAGGGCCTGCCCAAGGGGTCGGAGGGGTCCTTTCTGCTGGGAGTGTCGGAACACAAGCTGTTACTGGACGGCATTCCGCTGGAGACGGGGCAGGCGGAACGCAGCTTCGCACAACTGCTAACCACTGCTGGCCTGGCGAGTATTCATTTCTCCAATCACGTCACACGGGACGAATTTACGCAGCTGGTGCGCGCCTTTGCCATGGGCGGATCCAAGGCTCAGGAAGTCGTCAAAGAGATCAAGAACACTTTTGGAGACAGCAAGACCGCTTCCATCCGCATTAATGAAGTCAAGTTTGTCGCGGCCGATCCGTCGACCGGCGAGGTGAGCATTGCGGCGCAGATCGCAGCCCAAACCCTGGGCCCGGAATTCAAGCAGTGGCTCAATGATCCGCAGAAGTTGCTGCAGTTGATTGCAGCGGCGGAGGGTGCGCAGGGTGGCGCGCCTGGCGTGGTCGGAGGGGCGCCCCTGGGTAGTGTCCCCAATAGCCCGGCGGCAGCAGAGGGTGCGATCGCGACCACGGGCGGAACCTGGGCCGGCGGGGTTGTGCCCTTGCAGGAAGAAGAAGTCATTCAGACCATCCGCTTGCTGACCCGATTCGGAGAGGTGGGCAGCGACGCCGGAGTCCATCCGGAATCATTGCAGAAAGAGCTCAGCAACGTCGACGCCGGCACCAAGGTCAATTTGCAGCAATTGCTGGCGACTCTGGCGGCTCAGGCTACGGCGCAGCAGGAGGACAATACGCCTCTGCTGATGAAAGCGGCCGAGCACATGGCCATTCGCTTTGCCCTGGAGCGCTTCCAAAAAGGCGAAGTGAAGGTCAATGCCGTGCACCAGATGATGGAGCACATGAGCCGGCAGATGGACACCCTGCGCCAGATCTTGAGGCTCCAGGAAGACAAGATGAGTAAGGCCGGCATTCTGGTGGAATCCCATGCCGACATTCTGGACCGGATGTTCTGGGCGGAAGTGCCGGAGGCGGGCAAGAAGAGCGTGCTGCTCTCGCACGAGGCCCCCTGTGTTCCCCCGCGCAACGTGCGCCAGTTCGTGGACGTGTTGCTGGAGCGCGGCGACAAGCAGGAGGCCGTTGCCATCCTGCAAAACTATGTGAATTGCCTCGACGCCAAGGAAAGTGACCCGCGGCGCAGGATTGCCACCGGAATTAGTCAATTGGCCGACCTGTTTGCGGCTTCCGGACCAGAATTGATGGCCGCGTCCATCCGCAAGATTGGCGAACAGATCGCGATTGAGTCCGACGCGGAGATGCAGAGCATCCTGGGTGCGGCCTTTGTGCGGTTGAGCAACGAAGCCAGCAGCCAAAGGCAGTTCGGCGCCTTGAACGAGCTTTGCATCGCGATGGAATCCATCGCCCGGCAACGGCCCGTGGTGGCCGCCGATCTGCGCCCCCGCATCGGAGTGGAGAATCGCCTGCCTGAATTCATCGAAGAGGCCATGAACCTGCCCAACCTGCCGCCTGACCTGCTGCAGGTTTTGCGCCGCACCTCGCTGGCCGCCGTGGAGCACCTGTCGGAAAGATTCTTCCGCTGCATGCGGCGGGAAGAGTGCGATCGAATCGTGGATATCGTCAAGGAGCTGGGAGCGCCGGCCCAGCATCAGATTCGGGAAATGGTGCGCACCGGTCAGCCCCGCCAGGCCGCAGCAGTAGTCGGGCTGCTCAGCCGGCTGGATGTGCCCACTCTGCTGGAGCTGCTGCCCACGCGCTTGCCCGAGTGGAACCGTTTCTATCACGACGTGGTCGTGCGCCAGATCGCCTACGGCGCGGCCCACGATCGCGGACGCTCGCTGCTGGAGCTTCTGGAGATTCTCGACCCCATGGTCCTGCCTCAAGCCATCGATGAGATCGGCATGAGCGGCGATCGCAGCGCCGTGCCGCCCCTGGTGGTCATGGCCGAAGCGGGCGAAGCCGAGGGGCGCTCTCCGCTGCTGCAGTTGAAGGCAGTGGAATCGCTGGGCCGTCTGCGCGAGAGTGATGCGGTTCCGGTGTTGCGCAATCTTCTGGAAGCGAAAAAGATGTGGCGCTGGATCAACCACCGCGAGCTGCGGGTGGCTGCGGCGCAAGCGCTGGCCAAGATCGATCCCCGCTATGGCAGCCAGATCATGTCGGATTGCGGCCTGGAGCCGGCAGAGCTGGCCATCGCGCCGCTGGATGCCGCGCCGGCCTGTCCCTGGGTCCGGCAGCGACGCTATGAGCGCATTGTGCTGCGGAAGACGTTGCACGCTACCATCAGCAGCTCCTGGGGAAAATCGAGCATCCTGATCCGCGAATTGAGCCTGGGCGGGGGCATGGGGACGAAGGAAGATAATCTCCGCGTGGGCTCGGAGGCTAACATTGACATTTCCGCCGGCACTCGCCATATCCGCGGACAAGTGCTGCTGCGGCGCGCGCGCGTGAATGAAGTCGGCTTTGAGATCGTGAATACGGACCTGGAAAGCCGCTATCGCCTGCGTCGCCTCCTGATGGACTCGCTGGACCGCTCGTCTGGGGGAACCAAGGACGGCGAGTGGGACGGTCAGCGGCGAAGCAACTGACGGAATCCGAGGAATTGGGAAAAGAAAGGCCTCCGCTGAGCGGAGGCCTTTTCATTTCTCAAAGAAGCGTTCTATTTCACTTTGGCAAAGATGATCACCAGCGTGTAGAGCGCGAGCGACTCAATCAGCGCCAGACCGAGAATCAGCGCGAACTGAATACCCGACCGAGCCGCCGGATTGCGTCCCAGGGCTTCGGCCGCGGCCGCCGTGGCCCTGCCCTGCGCCAGGCCGCAGACAGCGGAGGCGATCGCCATGGAAAATCCGGCCGCGATGGCTACCCAGTTGACCGCGCTGGCAGCTTCCCCGCCCTGCGCGAATACCGGCACGGCCAGAAACATGAAAGCTAGTGCCATGAACAAGCAGCTTAACAGTCTACGCATTGTGCTTCTCCCCTTTTTATGAATTGCCGCCAGTGGGTGGTTGACGTCATCCTCGTACAGACGCCCTCACGCTGAACGGCCGTTTCCAGTTTCCAGTTTCTGGTTTCCAGTGACAGCCGCTGGAAACCAGAAACTCGAAACTAGAAGTTGTAACTAGTGCTCCTCCGCCACCGCGCCCGCAAGATAAACCATGGTCAGCAGAACGAAGACGTAGGTCTGCAGCAACGAAACGAAAATGTGAAGTCCGAGAAAGATAATCGGGACCCCAATCGGTATCAGCGAGAAAAATACCAGGGTCACCATGTCGCCCGCAAACATATTGGCGTAGAGACGCACGGTCAGCGAGAGCATGCGGGCGAGATGGCTGATGATCTCGATGGGGACCATAATGATCGCTAGCCACCACATGGGTCCCATAAAGTGCTTCAGGTACGCGATTCCGTGATGCCTGAAGCCTTGAACCTGGTAGTACACAAAAGCACAGACGGCACATCCGAGCGGAACTACGGGCACCGCGGTGGGCGATTCAAAACCCGGAATCAGCCCGATCAGATTGCAGAATAGAATAAAGAAGGTCAGGGTCATCAGAAACGATGTATATCCCTCGCTGCCGTGACCGACGATTTCGTGACTCTGTCCTTCAATGAAGCCGTGGGCGCCCTCAAAGACGTGCTGCAGGGCGCCGGGACTGTCTATAGAGAGCCAGGATCGCACCAAGGCAAACAGCGCGATCAAACACAGAACCACGAGCAACTGCATGGACACTGCGTTCGTGATGGGCGTCAGGGGGTATGTGGGTTGGATGTGAAGCGCGCGCAGCAGCGCGGTAACCGGGCCGGCAAAGAGGTGGTTCAGGATTTCGGTAAACCAGAGTTGTTCAGGCATGAATTGTGCTTCTAACTACTGGCTTCTTCGAGCTACTGGCTTCTAGCTACTTGGGGCTTCGTCTAGAGGCCAGGAGCCAGTAGCTAGAGGCGGATTCTAAATACCGCGCGTCAGGGCAACCCATGCCTCATACGCGGCCTCGCAGGCGATGGCGGCCACGGGCAGGAACAAGCCCGCAAAGAGCCCGTAGAGACTCGCCGGAGAAACAGTGAATATAGCATAGGCTCCCAGGCCCATCAAAAGGTAGCGCAGCAGGAAGCGCAACACGACTCCTTTGCTGGACCGGCCGTGGCCAGTTTGAGTGGCGCGATCAGCAAGGGTCGCGACCACCCGCTTCAGCCAGTGAAAATTCAGGTAGGCGATGGCGCATCCGCACAGAAATGCGAGCGCGACGCGCCAGTCGTAGCGCCACCACGCGGCGCAGATGAAGACGGCGGCGAGCACAATCATGATCCGAGAGATGCGATCCAGCGCGCCGGAGTAGAAGGCTTCGATCTCCGAGTCCAGGGTCAAAGGATCAGCGCTCGTCATTTTCGGGTCGGTCATTTTCAGTTTCAGTCAGCTACGGGTACTCGTCATTTCGACTCCGAGGACAACGCCACCCGGATCAACTCGACAAACCCGGCAACGATGCCCAGGATCAGTCCTGCCAGATATAGCCAGGTCGTATGCAGCCAGCGATCCAGGGCCGCCCCAATCAACCATCCCACCACGGTGGCCGCTGGAAACACGAATGCCAACTGGCTGTACCTCGCTAGTTGAACCCAGGGGTTGGCCTTCTGGGTGTTGCTGTCTTTGGTGTTTTTGTCATGGGGAGACATGGCCAGCGGGTGTTTTCCCGCGCTTCTAGCGTATCAGACCGGCAACCGGCGTGGTTTGGACGATGCCCAAAGACCAGGTCGCGAGCCGGATAAACTGCTCGGGGAAAATCCCGATGTAGACGGTGGCGAAAGCCGTCACGCCCAGCGCCACTCGCATCCCGGCGCTGACCGGAAGCGGGGTTTTGTCCAGGGCTTCACGCATGAGCATCTGGCTGGCGATGCGCATGTAGTAGTAAAGCCCGAACACGGCGTAGAGCACGCCCAGCGACGCCAGGATGTAGTGGCCGCTCTCGATCAGGCTGAGGAAAATAAAATACTTTCCATAGAAACCAGCCAGGGGTGGGATTCCCGCCAGCGAGAGCAGAAAAATGAGCATCAGCACGGCTTCAGTGGGGGCGCGGGAATAGAGGCCGGCGATGTCATCCATCTCGTCGCCGATCACGTTTCGCTGGCGCAGCGAAGCGATCACGCCGAACGCTCCCAGATTCATGAACGTGTACACCAGCAGGTACAGAAGAATGCCTTTCAAGCCATCAAAGAAGGCGGGAGCCGGGTAGGTGACCGATGCCAGCGCGACCAGTCCCAGTAGCATGTAACCGACGTGAGCGATCGAGGAATAGGCCAGCAGGCGCTTCAGATTGCTCTGCGTCAGCGCCGCCAGGTTCGCCCCGGTCATGGTCACCACGGAAACGAAGATCAGCAGCGGGACATAGACCGTGCGAAGCGGATAGAGGCCCCAGAGAAAGATGCGCAGCAACATCGCCCAGGCCGCGGCCTTCACCGCTACCGACATGAATCCGGTGACGCTAGTGGGCGCGCCCTCGTACGCGTCAGGCAGCCACTGATGGAAGGGGATGGCGGCGATCTTGAAGAACAGGCCGGTGGAAACCGTGAGCAGCGCGATCACAGCCACGGGATCAACGTGGTGGGGAGTGGACGCCAGCATCCGGACCAGGCCGCTTCTGATCCCCAGCAGAGTGGTGCTTCCCGTCAGCCCATAAAACAACGACAGCCCATAGGCAAAGACGCCGGAGGAAAACGCGCCCAGCAGCAAGTATTTCAACGCGGCTTCATTCGACCTGCGGTCGGTGCGCAGGAATCCGACCAGCACGTAAGTCGAGATCGCCATCAGCTCCAGCCCGATGAAGATCAGGACCACATCAAAACCCGAGGCCATACACATCATGCCGACCACGGAAAAAAGGATCAGGGCATAGAACTCGCCGTGCTGCTCGTGCTCGATCTCCAGATAGCGCACCGACATCAGGATGGAAATCGCGGCGCTGACCAGGAACAGGTACCAGAAGTAGATGGTGAAATGATCGACCACCATCGAATTGAGAAATGCGGACTCACCGGCGAGATCGGCAGGACGGAAGGCCAGTTGAATCTTCACCACTCCAATGGCGGAAAACAATATGCCAATGAGGGCGGTGAGCGCGTTAGCCCATTTCCTCCATTCCGCCGGCCACATCAGGTCGAGGAGGAGAATGCCCAGCGCGAACAGAGTAAGCAGTATGACGGGGAGGCACATCAGATAGTCGACGCGACCGAAGTTTTGCGCGATGTTGCCGTACACCTATTTGCTCCCCTGGCCCGGCTGGTTTGCCGCTATGCGGACGGCAGTGCTGGAAGGGGCAGCCGGTTCCGCAGGCTGAGACGAAGCATTTACCGCCCGCACGCTGGGATAGCCGGGACCACGCACCGTGAGCACGATCTGATTTACCGGCTGTTCCAGAATCTGGAAAAAGGGCTTGGGATACAAACCGATCCAGAAGGCCACGATGACCAGCGGCGCAAACGTCAGCAGTTCGCGAGGGGTTAGGTCGTGCAGCTTTTCATTCTTGGGATTGGTGACCGTCCCGAAAAACACCCGCTGGTAGAGCCACAGCAGGTAGGCTGCGGCCAGAATCACGCCCGGCACCGCCCAGGCAGCCCACTTCCAGTTCTCCATGAAGGTGCCCTGCAGGATGGTGAATTCGCCCACGAATCCGTTCAGCAGCGGCAACCCCATCGAAGACAGGAACATGATCATGGTGATGGTGGCGTACACGGGCATGACGTTGGAGATTCCGCCATATTCAGATATTTCCCTGGTATGCCTGCGCTCGTACAGGATGCCGACAATCAAGAACAGCGCGCCGGTGGAGATGCCGTGATTGATCTGCTGCAACACTGATCCGCTGAGTCCGGCTGGATTCAGGGCAAAAATCCCCAGGGTGCAGAAGCCCAGGTGGCTGACCGACGAATACGCCACCAGTTTCTTCATGTCCTTCTGCATCAGGGAAACCAACGCGCCATAGATGATGCCGACAATGGAAAGGAAAATCATCCAGCCCCGTACTTTGGGATGCATCACCACATCCGGAAAGAACGGCAGGGCGAAGCGGACAAATCCGTAGGTTCCCATTTTCAACAGTACGCCGGCCAGGATCACCGAGCCGGCCGTGGGGGCTTCCACATGGGCGTCAGGCAGCCAGGTATGGAACGGGAACATCGGGACCTTGATGGCGAAAGCCAGGAAAAATGCCAGGAACAACAGGATGGCATAAGTCGCGCCATAGGCTGGATCGTGGAAAATCCCAGGCGCGGTCTTGTACAACGCCTGGATGCTGAAAGTGTACTGACCGGTCTGATGGAAGTTGTAGAAATACAGGAAGAGGACCGCCAACAGCATCAGCACCGATCCCAGCAATGTGTAGAGAAAAAATTTGATGGCAGCGTAGAGCTTTCGTGGACCGCCCCAGATGCCGATCAGCAGGTACATGGGAACCAGCATGGCCTCCCAGAAAACAAAGAACAGGAAGAAATCCAGCGCCATGAAGACGCCCAGCATGCCGGTCTGCAGCACCAGAAACCAGATGTAGTACTCCTTCACACGATTCTCGATCGCGGTCCACGAAGACAGGATCGAAATCCAACCCAGCAGCGTGGTCAGCATGATGAGCAGGAAGGAAATGCCGTCGATGCCCAAAACATAACCGGCGCCAATGGAAGGGATCCAGTTGTTGGCAGCGCCCTCCATGAACTTGAAGCCGGGCTCGAAGCGCTGCGCCCAGAACCAGGGCACCAGCGGGATGGAGACCAGCAGGCCGGCCAGAGCGACAATGTTGGCGATCCAGCGAATCGCGTCTTTGTTCTCCTTGGGAACGAACAGGAGAAGGATCGCGCCCACCAGCGGCGTGAACAAAATGATCGAGAGAATGTGACTTTGCATAAAGGCAGTCGTTCGTCGTCAGTCTTCAGCAAACGCCCTGGCTAACGCACGGCATAGTAAAACACGAATCCTACCAGGCCGATCACCATCACCAGCGCATACCACTGCACCAGGCCCGCCTGCAGAGCACGCGTGGGAACTGAAAGTATCTGAGCCAGAATTGCGGGCCCATTGACAGCCACTCCGTCAATGACCCATTTGTCGCACCAACTGGAAAGGGTCCCGCTAAGGCGAGTCATCCAGCCCGCCGCGTTGACCGTACCATCGATGACGTGGGAATCAAACCACGACGAAGCTTCGCCCAGTCCCATCACCCCCAGACGGGTGTTGCCCACTTTGCGGCGTCCGGTAAAGACGTAGTCGTATCCTTCGTCGACGTAATACTTGTTGAGCAGGACGGAATAGAGCTGCGGCGCCTTGACTGCGATGGGCTCGGAATAGCCCTTGCCGGCATCACGATAGGCTCCCCAGGCCATGCCGAATCCAACCACGGCCGCGCCTACGGAGAGGATCATGAGCCCATATTCCAGCGGACTGGTGTGTTCTTCTTCCTTCTTTCCGGCCGCCAGTTGCCCAGCCTCTCCTTCCGCCTGGAAGACCGTCGCTTCCCGGGCGAACACGGGCTCCAGGAATTTCTCGAAACGATTGGAGCCACCCAGACTATGCGGCCATCCCAGCCATCCGGCAGAGATCGCGCAGAGGGCGAGAATCACCAGGGGTCCGGTCATCGACTTCGGAGATTCGTGGATGTGATGCTCCACCTCATGGGTCATGCGCGGGCTGCCGTGAAATGTGAGCACCATCAGGCGGAACATATAAAAGGCGGTCATCAGGGCAGTAGCGTATCCAACCAGCCACAAGAGGCGGTAGGCGCCCCCCTCGGACGACCAGGTCTGCCACAGGATTTCATCTTTGGAAAAGAACCCGGCGAACGGGGGGATGCCTGCAATCGCAAGCGTGGCGATGAACATGGTCCAGTGAGTAATCGGGATGCGCCGGTGCAGGTCGCCCATGTTGCGCATGTCCTGCTCGCCGCTCATGGCGTGGATCACCGATCCTGAGCCGAGGAACAGCAGAGCCTTGAAGAACGCATGGGTAAACACGTGGAACACGCCCGCGGTGAACGCGCCCACCCCGAGGGCCAGGAACATATATCCCAGCTGCGATACGGTGGAATAGGCCAGCACTCGCTTGATGTCGTTCTGCACCAGGCCAATCGAGGCGGCAAAAATCGCTGTAAGGGCGCCGATGATGGCCACGGTTTTCATGGAGGTGGGCGCCAGCACGAACAGTGCGTTCGAGCGCGCCACCATATACACACCCGCCGTCACCATCGTGGCAGCGTGGATGAGGGCGGAAACAGGAGTCGGACCCTCCATGGCATCCGGAAGCCAGACGTAAAGCGGAATCTGTGCTGACTTTCCGCAGGCCCCGATAAACAGGAGCAGCGTGGCGGCAGTGATGACGGGATCGCCGATGGCAAAGTGTCCGCTGCGCGCCCAGTGCGTTACATCCGTAAAGCGGAGGGAGCCGAAATACCCGGCGATGGTAAACATGCCCAACAAAAAGCCGGCGTCACCGATACGATTGACGATGAATGCTTTGTTGGCGGCGTCGCTGGCAGACTTGCGATGAAAATAGAATCCGATCAGCAGGTAGGAACACAGGCCCACGCCTTCCCAGCCCACGAACATCAACGCGTAGTTGTTCCCCAGAATGAGGGTGAGCATGGAGAACATGAACAGGTTCAGGTATCCGAAGAAGCGGTAGTACCCGCCTTCGTGCGCCATGTAGCCAGTGGAGTAAATGTGGATCAGGGCTCCCACGCCGGTGACAAAAAGCAGCCAGATGCTGGAGAGCGGATCGAGCAGGAAGCCGGCGTCGGCCTGGAACGGAGCGGGCGTGCCGTCGCGCTTGACGTAGTTGAAGTGGCCGGTGTCGGTACCCAGCCAGGTGTAAAGAATCTTCTCGTATGGCTTGCCGGGATTGTCGTGAGCGTACCCGGTGTACTGCCAGACCGCCCCGCAGGCAAAAACAAACGCCAGTACCACTGCACCAACACAAACCGCGCTGACCGTCGCCTTCTGCAACTTGCGCCCGAAAAAAAACATCAGCGTTGCGCCCAGGGCGGGCAGCAGCGGGATCAGCCAGATGTATTCCAGGAAGAACATTGGTTTTGCAGCTTCTAGCTCCCCGCTACTAGCCAGAAGCTAGGAGCGAGAAGCCGATTTTCTACCATTTCAGCAAGTCTATTTCGTCCACGTTCACCGTCTCCTTGTTGCGGAAGAAGGCGATCAAGATTCCCAGACCGACAGCCGCTTCTGCGGCTGCGTCGGTAATGACAAAGATTGCGAATATCTGTCCGTGCAGACCCCAGATCCGCGAAAATGCCACCAGATTCAGGTTTACTGCATTCAGGATCAGTTCGATGGACATCAGAATAATGACCACGTTGCGCCGAGTCAGCACACCGATGACACCCAGCACGAACAGGGCGGCGGCAACAACGAGATAGTGCAGCGTGGTTATAGGAGCCATTTCAGTTTTCTAGCTTCTGGCTGCTAGCTTCTGGCTTCTAGCGGGTGGCTAGAAGCTAGAAGCTTCTTTTCAGATTCTCTTCTTCGCCATTACTACTGCCCCGATGATTGCTACCAGCAGCAGCAAGGACGCGATTTCGAAGGCAAACATGTAATTCCCATAGAGCAGGACCGCCACCTGCTGGGTGTTGGACTGTTCCGGCATCTGGATGGCGCGGTCCGGAAACAGCGCTCTGCCTTTCACGTATACCAGCACAAACAGGGCGCCGAGGGCGACCGCAGCGGCCAGTCCCACCAGCCACTGCTTGTTGAACTGCTCCTCTTTCTGCGCCTTCTCGATGTTCACCAGCATGATGACAAACAGGAACAGCACCATGATGCCGCCTGCGTAAAGAATGATCTGCACGCCGGCGACGAAGGGCGCATAGAGCATGAGGTACAGTCCCGCCTGCCCGAGCAAGGCAACAATCAGCGCCAATGCAGAATGAATCGCGTTCTTGCGGAGAATTACGCCCGCGCCGCTAATCACGGTCACCGCCGCAAGAAAATAAAAGAAAAAGGTTGTGGCGACTGGCATCATCTCAGAACATCACCCCCGCGATCGCGGTCAAAATCAGGACCGCGAGGCCGATGGGCAGCAGCACTTTCCATCCCACTTTCATTAGTTGATCGAAGCGATAGCGCGGAAACGTGCCGCGATACCAGATGTACATGTACATGAAGACGGCTACTTTGGCGATGAACCAGAAGATGTCCTGGATGCGATCGCGCACCGGAGGAATGAACAGGACGACTCCGATCAGGGCGAGCACAGCGCCGAATCCTCCCAGGCCGATGGTCTGCACCTTGAAATATGGATGCCTGGGCATGCGGGCGGTGCTGTAGAACGTGATAGCCGCCAGCAATAGGAAGGTTAGTCCGGGAATCAGCGAGAAGACCAAGTCCCAGGTTTCCCCGCTCAGCCCGTTGGGAAAGGGCCGCATCCATCCGCCCAGCCACAAGGTCACCGCAATGGAAGAAACCGCGATCATGGCTGAGTACTCCGCCAGGAAAAACAGCGACCAGCGGAATCCGCTGTACTCGGTGTGAAACCCGGCCGTCAATTCGGACTCGGCCTCCGGTAAATCAAATGGCGCACGGTTGGTTTCCGCCACCATCGCGACCGCAAAGATGAAGAAGGCGATCAGTCCCAGCGGGAAAAACTTGAATATGAACCAGGTCTGCTGCGCCTGCTGCGCCTGCACGATTCCGATCATGCTCAAGGTGCCGGTGCCTTCCTTGTTAAGGCTGGTCATCAGGACCGCCGAAACCACGGCCAGGCCCATGGCGATCTCGTAGGACACCATCTGCGCGCTGGAGCGCAGCGCGCCCATCAGCGGATAGTGGGAGTTCGAGGCCCAGCCCGCCATCACCACACCCAGCACGCTCAAGGACGAAACACCGAGCATGAAAAGCACTCCGATGTTCATGTCAGTGACCGCATGGGTAGGGCCGAAAGGCACAACAATGAAGACAGTGAACGCGGTGATCACGACCAGGACCGGGGCTACCCAGAAAACGAAGGGGTCGGCCTCGGCGGGCATGATGTCTTCCTTGATCAGCAACTTCAGCGCGTCGGCGATAGGCTGCAGCAAGCCATGCGGTCCCACGCGCATGGGGCCCAGGCGGACTTGCATGTGCGCCAGAATTTTCCGCTCCAGCCAGTTCATGGCGATCACGGCGACGGAAAGACCGAGGAAGATCAGAACGATGTAAACGAAAGCCCAGAACAAGTTGCCGGCCGAGCCCGGCGTGGTGTCACTTTTGAGGTAGGAAGTGATGTAGTCGAGCATCAGCGGTCCACCTCGCCCAAGACAATGTCCAGGGTTCCGATCACAGCGATCACGTCCGCCACCAGTGCGCCGCGCACCATCATGTCCAGAGCCTGGAGGTTTACAAATGACGGCGGGCGCACGCGCACCCGGTAAGGCTGGGTTGAGCCGTCGCTGACGATGAAGTATCCCAGCTCGCCTTTGGGCGCTTCGATGGAGTGGTAAATCTCGCCCACCGGCGGTTTTATCACTTTGGGCACCTTGGCCATGATCGGACCGTCGGGAATTTTGCCCACCGCCTGATCGATAATCCGCAGCGACTGCCGCATTTCCTGCATGCGGACGATATACCGGTCATAAGTGTCGCCGTGCTGGCCCACGGGAATTTCAAAATCGAAGTCGGCGTAGGCCGCATAGGGTTGGGCTTTCCGCAGGTCCCATTTGACACCGCTGGCGCGCAGTACCGGCCCCGTCACGCCCAGCGCAACGCATTCCGGGGCGGAAATCTTGCCGACACCCTGGGTCCGCTCCAACCAGATCCGGTTAGTGGTAAGCAGCTCTTCGTATTCATCGATCTTGGGAGCCACGAAGTCGAGGAACTTCTTTACCTCACGCTCGAAGCCCTCGTAAGTTTCGTAGAGGCAGCCCCCGATGCGGAAGGCGTGCGTGGTCAGGCGGGCGCCGCAGTATTTCTCGAAAATCTTGAGAATTTCTTCGCGGTCGCGGAAGGTGTAGAAAAGGGGCGTAATGGCGCCGATATCGAGCGCGTGAGTGCCCAACCACAGCATGTGGCTGGCAAGGCGGTTTAGCTCGGTAAGAATCACGCGAATGTAATTGGCCCGCGGCGGCGCCTCCAGGTTGAGTAGTTTTTCCACCGCCTCGCAATATCCCAGACCGTTCGAGACCGCAGCCACGTAATCCATCCGGTCGACATAGGGATTGAACATGGCATAGGTGCGGTGCTCGGCGATCTTTTCTACGCCACGATGGAGGTAGCCGATGACGCACTCGGTGCCCAGAACTTTTTCGCCGTCCAGCTTAAGGATCACGCGCAGCACGCCGTGAGTAGCAGGATGTTGCGGGCCCATATTGATGATGAGCTCGTTGGAATCAAGATAGGTCTTATCGGGCTCACCGAGTTCGAGGTGCGAGAGATACTTGGTCGCGTCCGTCATCTCTTATTGCCCGCTCTCGATCCCAAGGTTGATCTGCACCCATTCCTGATCTTGTTGAATGATGCCGTAGTCCTTGCGCAAGGGATGGCCCTTCCAGCCTTCGGGCAACAGAATGCGTTTGAGGTCGGGATGACCCTCGAAGCGGATGCCGAACATGTCAAAGACCTCGCGCTCCAGCCAGTTGGCAGTGGGCCAGATGGAAACCGCGCTGGGCACAATTTCGCCGTCCCCGAACCAGGCTTTCACGCGAATACGCTCGTTGTGTTGGAAGGAATACAGAATCCACAGCAGATCAAACTGCTTTTCCCGCTCGGGATAGTGAACTGCGGTGACGTCCACACAGTAGTCGAAGTGCTCCCGGTCGCGAAGAACCTGCAGTAGTTCGGGGATCATTGAGGCGTCCGCGATCAGATATTTCTGGCCGAGATAGGTATTGGCTTCGCGAATGCCCGATCCGTATTGCTCCCGTAACCGTGAAATCATGGGCGACTCCCAGGGAACGGGAGGGGGACCGGTCGGCTTGGGAGGTGCAGCGTGCGCCGCGGCCTTGGGCTCACCACCCGGCGGCGGTGGTGGGGATTTGGTCTCCTCAGACATAGCTACGGAAGGTACAAGCCTCCGGCGCCGCAGGGTTTGGAAGAACGTTAACTTCTAACAGCTTGGAAACAAAGTGTCAATTGTGGAAGTGACCGGGTTTCGCGTCACTTTCTTGCTCGGCCTGATAGGCCTCGATCAATTCGCGAATTCTCAACGCGTCCGCCTTGCGGTGACCGTGGCTGGTGATGGGATCGGTGCCGCCCGAGGAATCAATGCGAATGGTAGACCAGATGATTCCGGTCGAAATCTGCACCGAAGCGACCTTCCCCAGGGCGATGCTCTCTTCGTTGCTGCCAAAGAATCGGGACTTCACCCGGCTAACGTGCTGAGGCGTGACAATGATGCGCGCCGGAAAGAAAAAATTGCCTCGGGTCCAGCGGCTGGCAGTGAAAACCTCAGAGTTGGGCAGGTTCGACATTCCGGAACCACCTACACCCACTCCAAGGCGCCCTTTTTCCAGATCCAGATGTAGCCCACGATCAGGATCACCAGAAAAATCAGCATCTCGGCTAAACCGAAAACACCCAGCGCCTTGAATTGCACCGCCCAGGAAAATAGGAAGATGGTCTCCACATCGAAGACCACGAACAGGATAGCGACAATGTAGTAGCGAACGGTGTAGCGGCCTCGGGAGCTGTCCACGGGATCGATGCCGCACTCGTAGGGCATCAGCTTGGTCTTGCTGGGATTGTCCGGGCGCACCAGCTTGGCGGCCAATAGCGTGACCGGAATCAGGACCGCGATGAATGCCACGAAGATGAAGATGGGGACGTAATTTTGCGGCATCGGGCTCCCGTATAGGTTACGCCAGCCATACTAACGCCGGGAGCGGACAGGTTCAAGGTGCCTAGCTAGGGCAACGCGATCGGCCCGACACCCGAGGCGGTTGTCCCCGCGTGGGTTGTGGTGGGTCCTGCATGACGCCTCTTGAAACTTTTTGACAAGAGCCGGGTCATCGGCTATGGTTTTAGCGTGAGTTTCTTGACCCATCTCCACCATCACCATCATGCCCACAGCGTGACGGCGGGGGTGTACTTCTGAGATAGGTTAGAACTCGAAGAGATCCGGCCCGCTGACGCGATTTGCGACAGCGGGCTTTTTGTTTTTGCCACACATTTGGAGCGCTTATGGAGCAGGAAATTGACTTCAACAAGATGCAGGGCCTGCTGCCGGCCATCGTACAGGATGCCGCCAGCGGCGAGGTCCTGATGCTCGGCTTCATGAATCGGGAGGCGTTTGAACAGACGTTGCGGGCGGGTTACGTGACGTTTTTCAGCCGCGCCCGCAACCAACTCTGGACCAAGGGCGAGACCTCGGGAAATCGACTGGAAGTAGTCTCGGCGGCGACCGACTGCGATCGCGACACCGTGTTGTTGCAGGTTCGCGTGCAGGGGCAAGGCCTGGTTTGCCACCAGGGGACTCGATCCTGCTTCACGGAAGCTCTTCCCTTCTCCAAGGAACCGGCCCAGATCGAAAGGTCGCTGCCATGAAGCTGCGAATTGGAATTCCCAAAGGCAGTTTGCAGGAGGCCACCTTGCAGTTGTTCGCGCGGGCCGGTCTCAACGTCTACACCAATGGCCGGTCGTATTCAGCCAGCACCACCGATCCCGACGTCGAGTGCATGCTGATCCGGGCACAGGAAATGGCGCGCTACGTAGAGCACGGCGTGCTGGATGCGGGCCTGACCGGTCTCGACTGGGTGATGGAAAGCGGATTGGACGTCGTGACCGTTGCCGACCTGATCTACGCGAAACAAAGTCGAGGCAAGGTGCGCTGGGTACTGGCGGTGCCCGAGGGGTCGGCCTATCAGCGGGCGGAGGACCTGGCAGGCTGCATCGTCGCCACTGAACTGGTCAGCGTCACGCGGAATTATTTCGCCTCGAAGAATGTGGAAGTGCGCGTGGAGTTTTCCTGGGGAGCGACCGAAGTGAAGCCGCCGGTGCTGGCGGATGCCATTGTTGAGGTCACCGAGACCGGCAGTTCTCTGCGCGCCAACCATCTTCGCATTCTGGACACGGTACTGGAATCGAATACCCAGATCATCGCCAACCGTTCGGCGTGGAAGGACTGCGACCAGCGCCGGAAAATAGAAAACCTGGCGGTAATGCTGCGCGGAGCGATGGAAGCCCAGGGGCGGGTCGGCTTGATGCTGAACGTCCGCAAACTGGACCTGGCCGCCGTGCTGACGGTCCTGCCCGCCCTGCAGAAGCCGACCATCGCCACCTTAAGCGACGAGGCTTGGGTCGCAGTGAACACCATCATTGAAGAGTCGGCGGCGTGGGACATCATTCCGCGCCTTAAAGCAGCGAACGCCGAGGGGATCGTGGAATATCCGCTGAACAAGGTGGTGATGTGATGCGGATTCTTTCTGGAGCAGCCGCGGACCGCTATGTCCGCAGACTCTCACGCCGCCCACAGAAACTTGACGCCTTGGAGGCAAGGGTGAAACGCGTCATCCGCAACGTGCGGCAGGATGGCGATCGTGCGCTGAGACGATACGCAAGACGGTGGGACAGCCTGGGAGCCGGCGATCCGTTGCGAGTTTCTGAACAGGAGATGCGAGACGCGCTGGACGACTCGCCTCGTGAACTCCGCGAGGCGCTGGAAAAGATGTCGGCCCGCGTCCGCAGTTTTTGTGAGTGGCAGAAGCCGGAATCGTGGGAGCGGGAAACCGAAAGCGGGAAGCTGGGGCAGTTGGTGCGTCCGCTGGGATCGGTCGGATGTTACGTTCCTGGCGGGCGCTATCCCCTGCCCTCAACCTTGCTGATGACGGTGATTCCGGCGCAGGTCGCAGGAGTGAAGCAGGTACGGGTGGTCTCGCCGCGTCCGGCTCAGGCCACGTTGGCGGCGGCGGCTTTGCTGGGCGTGCGCGAGTTCTATCGCATCGGCGGCGCGCAGGGCATTGCAGCGCTGGCGTGGGGTACGAAGACGATTCCGCGGGTGGACAAGATCGTGGGGCCGGGCAATCTTTTTGTCACCGCCGCCAAGCGCTGCGTGGCTTTTGATTGCGCCGTTGATTTTCTCGCGGGTCCGACGGAGGCGGTGATCCTTTGCGATCAGGGCGAGCCCGCGTTCATCGCTTCGGACCTTATCGCCCAGGCCGAGCATGATCCGGAGGCGCTGGTCGTGTTCGTCACCGGCTCCGCGACCCTGGCACGATCGGTCGCCCGCAGCGCGGCCGCTTTAGTTGGCAAAAACTCCACCGCCTTGCAATCGATGCGCAAGAGAGGCGCAATCCTACTCGCCACTTCCCAAGATCAGGCTGTGGATTGGACCAACCTGATTGCCCCGGAGCACCTCACCACCACGCGCGAGAACCTTCCGAGCATCGCCAATGCAGGATCGATTTTTATAGGTGACTATTCGGCGCAGGCCGCAGGCGACTACGGAGCCGGCCCCAATCACGTGTTGCCGACCGGAGGGGCGGCCCGCTTCCGGGGCGGCCTGAGTGTGCTGGATTTCGTCAAGATCATCACGGTGACGGAGTTATCTCGTAAGGGTTTGGCAACAATTGCCCCGGCGATTGTGGCTCTGGCTGAGGCCGAGGGACTTCGGGGGCACGCGCAGTCCATTCAAGTGAGGTGCGGCCATGCTTGAGGCGCGTCGGGCAGTCCGCAATCTGAGGCAGTATCAGCCGCCGCTGGGCGGCCGCTCCGGGTTCCGCCTCGATTTCAACGAGAACACCGGAGGATGCTCGCCCCGGGTGATGGAGCGCTTGCGACAATTGCAACCTGAGCAACTCGCGTGCTACCCGGAACGCGAGCCGGTGGAACGGGAAGTGGCTTCGTTTCTCGGACTGCCACCGCAACAGGTGTTGTTGACCAACGGCGTCGACGAGGCCATTCACCTCCTGTGCGAGGCCTACCTGGAACCGGAA
Organism: Terriglobales bacterium; assembly: GCA_035937515.1. Taxonomy (GTDB): domain Bacteria; phylum Acidobacteriota; class Terriglobia; order Terriglobales; family Acidobacteriaceae; genus JAIQFF01. The sequence continues at coordinate 240,840 of DASZHW010000138.1, forward strand.
GATGAAGCGATCATTGTGGTTCCGACGTTCGCCATGTACGAAATTTGCGCGGCGGCGACCGGAGCCCGCGTCATCTCGATTCCCGCCGGTGAAGATTTCCGTTTTCCGACGGCTGCAGTGCTGGCTCGGGCGGCAAATCCGAAGACGCGGCTGATTGCGATTGCGAATCCGAACAATCCCACCGGCGCAGCGGCACCCGTCGACGAGTTGCTGTCAATTGCCCGGAGCGCGCCTCAAGCTGCGATTCTGGTGGACGAGGCGTACTTCGAGTTTTGTGGTGGTTCGCTTCTGGAATACGTCCGCGAGATGCCGAACCTGTTTGTCGCCCGCACCTTTTCGAAGGCATACGGGATGGCGGGCTTCCGGGCAGGTGTGGTGGTGGGAGCAGCGAGCCAGATGCAGGACCTGCGGCGATCCTGCTCGCCCTACAACGTGAACGGAATTGCCCTCGCGTGCTTGCCCGCCGCGCTCGCCGATCAGGAATACGTTGGTGAGTACATTGGTGAGGTTCGCTCCAGCCGCACCCGGCTGGAGGAAGAGTTCCGCGCTCTTGGAATTCTCTTCTGGCCGAGCCAGGCGAATTTCGTCCTGGCGCGCATCGGCCCCAGGCACTCAGAGTTCGTCGGGAGCATGAAAGCGCGCGGCATTCTCGTCCGCGACCGGTCTTCGGACTGGGGCTGCGATGGCTGCGTCCGCGTCACCGCAGGCTGGCAGAAACATACAGAGCGCTTTCTTGAAGCATTATGCGACGTCCTGGATGAAATCGGATGGGTGGAAAGGACGCCGGCATGAGACGAGCCTCGATCCGGCGAAAGACAGCGGAGACCCAGATCCGGGCGGTTCTCTGCATTGACGGCCGCGGCAAGTACAGAGTGTCCACCGGCATCAGGTTCTTCGATCACATGCTGGAATTGTTTGCGCGCCACGGAGGATTCGACCTGAAATTAACCGCCCGGGGCGATCTCGATGTGGATCAGCACCACACCGTGGAGGATGTCGGCATTGTTCTGGGGGAAGCGTTTCACCAGGCACTGGGGGCGAAGCGGGGAATTCTTCGCGCCGGGTACTTCGTCATGCCCATGGATGAAACTTTGGGATTGGCGGCAGTGGATTTTGGCGGACGCGCATCCACCGTTGTCGATACGAAAGTGCGGCAGCGGCTGGTGGGAGATCTGCAGGCCGAACTGGTGCATGATTTTTTTGAAGGCTTCGCTCGCGGAGCCCGCGCCAACGTCCATGCCCGTGTCCTTTACGGCCGCTCCAACCATCACAAGATAGAAAGTCTGTTCAAAGCTTTCGCCCGCGCCTTGCGCGCCGCTTGCTGGCGCGACCGGCGGATGGCTCGCCTGTTGCCGAGCACAAAGGGGTTGCTGTGATCGCCGTCGTGGACTATGAGGCGGGCAATCTGGCCTCGGTGCGAAAGGCCTTTGAGCATCTCGGGCACGCACCAGTGATCACCTCGGACCCGGACGTGATTGCCCGGGCAGACAAAATCGTGGTGCCGGGAGTGGGGAATTTCGCAGCCACCGCTTCCCTTTCCGGTGCGCGACAAGAAGCCATTCTGGAAGCCATGAGCCGGCATGTTCCTTTCCTGGGCATTTGCCTCGGAATGCAGTGGATGTTTGCGTCGAGCCAGGAGGCTCCCCAGCTTCCGGGCCTGCGGTGGTTCGCGGGCGACTGTGAAAAGTTCCCGGTGGGAGTCAAGTCGCCTCACGTGGGATGGAACCAGCTCCGCATTCAGGGCGCCTCAAGGTTGCTGCGCGGGGTGCCGAAAGATTCGTTTGTCTACTTCACGCACTCTTACCGGGCACCCGTGGTCGAAGCCACCGTCGCCCGCTGCGAATACGGAGGAGATTTTTCCGCGGCGGTGGAGCGCGGCAATGTCTTTGGCGTGCAGTTCCATCCGGAAAAGTCAGGGGCTGCCGGGCTGCAGGTCCTGCGCAATTTTTGTGAGCTATAAATGCTGACCAAACGCATCGTCGCCTGTCTCGACGTGGATGCCGGACGCGTGGTGAAAGGGGTACAGTTTTCCGGTCTGCGCGATGCCGGCGATCCCGCAGAACTGGCTCTGGCCCACGGCCGTGCGGGCGCTGATGAAATCGTGCTGCTCGATATCACCGCGACCTATGAACATCGCTCCACTTTGCTCGACGTGGTCCGCCGAACGGCTCGGGAGTTGTTCATTCCGTTCACCGTGGGCGGAGGGATTCGGTCACTGGACGAGGCCGCGGCCGTCTTCGATGCCGGCGCGGACAAAGTTACGGTGAATTCCGCGGCACTCGCCGATCCCACACTCATCACGCGAATTGCCCAGTGCTACGGTTCGCAGGCCGTGATGGTCGCCATCGATGCGTTTCAAATCCCCAACGGCTCGGCTGCAACCTATGGAGTGAAAGCCACCGGAGGCAGGGCCGCTACGGGACGCGACGCCGTAATCTGGGCCAGCGAGGCAGAGCAGCGCGGAGCCGGGGAGATATTGCTCACCTCGATTGACTGCGATGGCACTCGCGATGGTTTCGATTGCGACCTAACCCGCGCGGTCGCTGCCATACTCAATATCCCCGTGATTGCTTCCGGGGGAGCGGGAGGACCGCAGCACTTCGTGGATGTTTTCCGCGATGGGCGGGCTGACGCAGCGTTGGCCGCCTCTATCTTCCATCTTGGCGTCACGCCGATCGGCGCTCTCAAGCAGGAGTTGCAGGCCGCCGGCATCCCAGTGAGGTGGCCGTGCTGATTCCATCGATTGACCTCATGGGAGGCAAAATTGTCCAACTGGTGCAGGGAGAGAAGAAGGCGCTGGAATTCGAAGATTTCGAGCCCTGGCTGGAACGATTTTCCAAATATCCCATGGTTCAGATCGTTGACCTGGACGCAGCCATGGGCCGGGGCAACAATCGGCAGCTGGTACGCTCCCTGCTGCGAAGGCTGCCTTGCCAGGTGGGCGGCGGGATTCGCACCTCCGAGGCCGCGCAGGAAATGCTCGCCGACGGGGCTCTGCGCGTAGTCATGGGATCATCCCTCATCAACGATGGACGGGTTCACACTGCGTTTGCCGAGCAGCTTTCCCGCCAGATCGGAGCGGACAAGATGGTTTTCGCCGTCGACTCCAAAGGCGGGAAAGTCGCGATTCGAGGATGGCGGGAGGTTACCCAAATTTCTGCGACGGACATGATGGCCGCTCTCGAGCCCTGGTGCGGGGCCTTCCTTTACACCCATATCGACACCGAGGGACTGCTGCTAGGCATACCGCTTGACGTTGTGGCCCAGCTCCGCAAAGCCACCAGCAGGCAACTGACGGTGGCCGGCGGGATCAGGACCGAGGGCGAGATTCAGCAGCTTCATGCCATGGGCGTGGACGCCGTGGTGGGCATGGCCATTTACCTCGGACTGCTCAAAATCTGACGATCCCGAAATAGCCTCAGCCCCGCTTGTTTATAATCGCAGTTCACACGTTGCGACTTTGGTGTGCTCATCTGCTGGCGAATCGCTAAACAAGGAACCGATTGGCACTCGACGAGAAAATCTACGAACTGCGGCGCGAGAAGCTGAAGCAGATTGAAGCCCTGGGTCAGCAGGCGTATCCGCGCAAGTACGATTTCACCCACACCATCCCGCAGATTCTGGCGGAGCATTCGGAGAAGACCGCTGAGCAACTGGAGAATCCCTGGATCAACGTCCGCGTTTCCGGGCGCATCATGGCCATCCGCCTGATGGGTAAGGCCGGATTTGCCCACTTGCAGCAGGGCGGGCAGCGGCTGCAGATCTACGTCAAAAAGGACGCAGTCGGGGAAAAAGGCTTCGAACTCTACAAACTGCTCGACCTGGGCGACCATATCGGCGTGAGCGGATATCTGTTCCGTACTCGCACCGGTGAACTCAGCGTCCACGTGGAGGAAATCACCTTTCTTTCCAAAGACCTGCTACCCCTGCCGGAGAAGTGGCATGGACTGACCGACGTCGAACTGCGTTACCGGCAACGCTACGTCGATCTGGTGATGAACCCGGAGGTCCGCGAGGTCTTTCTCAAACGCAGCAAGCTGGTGCAATCATTGCGGAAGTTCATGGACGCACAGGGATTCATCGAAGTGGAAACACCCATGATGCAGCCCATCGCGGGCGGAGCTGTGGCCAAGCCCTTCGTCACTCACCACAACACGCTCGATATGGACCTTTATCTCCGCATCGCGCCGGAGCTTTACCTGAAGCGGCTTACGGTGGGCGGACTGGATCGCGTGTACGAGATTAACCGCAACTTTCGCAATGAGGGCATCTCCACCCGCCACAATCCGGAATTCACCATGCTCGAGTTCTATCAGGCCTACACCGACTATCGCGGCGTGATGGACCTGACCCAGCAACTGATTGAGCAGGCGGCAAAAGACGTAACCGGCGGGACCAAAACCAAGTGGGGCGAGGATGAAATCGACTGGGCCGGCTCGAACTGGAAACGCATGACCATGCGCGAGGCCATCATCCAACACTGGCCGGAGGCGGCGGGCGCGAAGCCGCAAATGCCGGATTTCGCGTCGCCCCAGGGGGTTGAGGGTCTGGTAAAGCGTTTCAACTCTGCGCACGCTCATATCGCCTACGATCCGAAAGAGCCGGCAGGAAAGACCATCGCTGCCCTGTTCGAAACGGCCGTGGAAGAGCACCTGGTCCAACCCACCATCATTTATGAATTCCCTACCGCGGTTTCTCCGCTGTCCAAGCAGAAACCGGACGAGCCCGACTGGACCGAGCGCTGGGAAATCTTTGCGGGCAGGATGGAAATCGCCAACGGCTTCAGCGAACTGAACGATCCCGAGGACCAGCGCCGCCGCTTCGAGCAGCAATTGAAAGAACGGGAGCGCGGAAGTGAAGAAGCACATCAGATGGATGAAGACTACATTCGCGCGCTGTCCTATGGGATGCCGCCGGCGGGGGGCGTTGGCGTCGGAGTGGACCGGGTCGCCATGCTGCTCACCGGGTCTCCCACCATCCGGGACGTGATTCTGTTTCCGCTGCTTCGGCCGGAGAAGGCTTCAACCACGGAAGACACCGAGGACACAAAGGGGTAGCCAGCGGGATGACTCGCATAAGCATATCTGCCGTCCACGCCCGAATGGTTTGCTAGCCGAGCCGGATCCGGAGACGTCTAATCGGCGAGAGGACCGACCCGCGACCCGGGGCACCAGGCTCCGGGGCAGCAGGCTCACGTAATATTTTTTGCGGCCCTGTCGATTCTCAGCCCCGTGGTTCGACAATACAATGTAGGAGTCTGCGTGAAGGCAAGGAGGAAAGAATGAGCAAGGTACGGGTTCTGGCAGGCACACACAAGGGCGCATTCATTCTGGAGTCAGACGGCAAGCGCGAAAAATGGGATGTGAGCGGCCCCCACTTCGCCGGGTGGGAGATGTACCACCTGAAGGGATCGCCCGCTGATCCCAATCGCATCTACGCCTCGCAGACCAGCGACTGGTTCGGGCAGATCATCCAGCGCTCCGACGACGGGGGCAAGACCTGGCACCAGCCCGGAACTCCACCCGGAGAACCGGCCGTGCCCGGTCCTCCCAAGTCGGCAAGCAATAAGTTTGCCTACGACACGTCGGCGGAAACCGGCAAGCCGCTGACCACGCATCAGTGGTACGACGGCACCCAACATCCCTGGGAGTTCAAGCGGGTGTGGCATCTGGAGCCTTCGCTGACTGATCCCGATACGGTTTACGCCGGAGTGGAAGACGCCGCGATTTTCCGCTCCACCGACGGCGGCGAGAACTGGCAGGAACTCTCCGGCCTGCGTGGACACGGCACCGGCCCCAAATGGCAACCGGGCGCGGGCGGCATGTGCCTGCACACCATCATTCTGGATCCCAGCAATGTGCAGCGGATGTACATCGCCATCTCGGCGGCGGGCGCCTTCCGCACCGACGACGGCGGCAAAACCTGGAAGCCCATCAACCGCGGACTGCGCTCGCAATATATCCCTGACCAGGACGCAGAAGTCGGTCACTGCGTGCACCACATCGCGATGAATCCCAAACGGCCAGGCGTGCTGTTCATGCAGAAGCACTGGGACGTCCTGCGCTCCGACGACGCCGGCGACAACTGGAAAGAGGTAAGCGGCAACCTGCCCACCGACTTCGGTTTCGCGATTGACGTGCACGCGCACGAGCCGGAGACGATTTACGTTGTCCCCATCAAGAGCGACTCCGAACACTACGTGCACGAAGGCAAGCTGCGGGTCTTCCGCAGCCGCACCGGCGGCAACGAGTGGGAACCGCTCACCAAAGGCCTGCCGCAGAAAGACTGCTACGTGAATGTGCTCCGTGATGCCATGGCCGTGGACTCACTCGACAAGTGCGGCATCTACTTTGGAACTTCCGGCGGGCAGGTGTATGTCTCCGCAGATGCCGGGGATAGCTGGAATCCGATTGTGAGGGATTTGCCGGCGGTGCTGAGTGTGGAGGTGCAGACGCTGGGGTGAGGCCATACCGTCACACCTTAACTGCTGCATAGTTTGCGCGACCCGGTGGCTATGGACTCAGTTAACAAGTGTGGCCTTCGGAGGGTAAATGCTTGACTACGGATATACAATAGACATGTAGATCATTGTTGAACGGAGGCATCATGCAAGTGTCCAAATGGGGTAATAGTCTCGCGGTGCGGCTACCTTCGGAAGTCGTGGAAGCGCTCAACTTAAAAGAGGGTGACCAAATCGAAATCAGGATCGCTAACACCCGGGAATTTGAAGTGCGCCGCGACCCCGCCCGGAAGCGCGCCCTAGAGCGTTTACGTCGGCTGCGCCGACCCTTGCCCGATGGATTCGTATTCGATCGAGCAGAAGCCAATGCCCGCTAAAGACTTCTTCGATACAAACGTATTGATCTACGCAATGGGAAAGAACGATCCCCGCGCGTCCAAAGCCGAGGGGCTGCTTGCAAGCGGCGGGATTGTAAGTGTTCAATCGTTAAACGAGTTCGTCTCGGTGGCGCGTCGCAAGCTAGGAATGTCCTGGAACGAAGTAAATGAGTTTTTGGATCTCATTTGCATTTTGTGTCCCGACCCGGTCCCAATTTCACTCGATACGCATAAAGTAGCTCTAACCATTGCAGAAAAGTACGGATACGGCATCTATGATGCTTTGATAGCTTCGGCTGCCCTGGAAGCTGGTTGTAAAACGCTTTATTCTGAAGATTTGCAGGACGGACGGATCATCAATCGGCAACTGACCGTTCGGAATCCATTTCAATGAGAATCCGCGTCATCCTTCCCTTCCATCTCCGAACCCTGGCCCACGCCGGCAGCGAGGTAACGCTCGAAGTCGAGAGCCCGGTCACGCAGCGCTCGGTGCTGGACGCGCTCGAAGCCCGCTATCCCATGCTGCGCGGCGCCATCCGCGACCATGACACGCTGCAACGCCGTCCCTTCCTGCGCTTCTTCGCTTGCGAAGAAGATCTCTCCCACGAGCCGCCAGACACCCCACTCCCCGACGCGGTTGTGTCCGGGAAAGAGCCGTTTATCGTCATCGGGGCCATTGCCGGCGGATGATGTAGTAACGGTTCGTACCAGGGCAGTGGGTTTTAGATGCCCGCCTGAAGACAGGGCACCCACCTCAATCCAGCGGCAGCGTGTATGCGGGCGTTTTGCCCAGTCGTCCCCCCAGCGCCTGGGCATCCAACGCTGCCATGTCCCAGGTGATCCACGAAATGGGGGTGAGTCGCAGGGTGACATCATCAAACGCCGCAAAGACAGGTCCGACCTGGGGATCGGATATTGCTGCCGCACTCAGATACCGGCTGTGAATGCTCCGATTTATTTTTTGGGACTGGGCGCCTGAAATCACTTCCACTTTTCCTGCGGCCGTGACCCCACGCTCTTTCCCAGGTTTTCGCGCGTCCACCATCAGTGAGGCCTTCGGTCGCGCCACCACATTGCGGGATTTCTGGGTCCGAGATGAGGTCGCGACGTACAGATAGCCATCCTCGAAGACGTACCAGACGGCAGTCAGGTGGATGGTCCCATCTGCGTTCTGGGTTCCGAGGGTCGCGATATAGCGTCCTCGCAGCAATTCCTGGAAAGTCGGGTCCAGTGTTTGAGACGGCATTCTAACCTCCGCAATTCTCACGCGATTCGGCAGGGGTTCAATTTTCTCATTCCTCCGGAGGCTCGGGAACCCAGCCGTCGCTCCGGCCCGTCACGATTCCTGGACGACTGTCCCCTGATGAAAGACGATCTTCCAACCTTCCGGCGTGCGCTGCCAGATGGTAGACCGGCGGGTCCTGCGCTCATTGTCCTGGATTAGCGTGTAGGTCAACAGGTAGACATCCAGCGCCAACTTTCGGCAGTGGAAACTGCTAGTTTCCCAGACATCGACGGTTTGAACCCGCTGACGTCTTTCCAGTTCGGCCAATACGTAGTCCCTGCTGTAGCGGCGGCCCGAGGCCCCGACCTCCCAAAAATCAGGCATCATCATCTCTTCGAAATCGGCCCTGGTCGTACCCAACTCAGGACGATGGAAGATCGGTTCGCGCCGGATCAGTTCATCAAGAACGCCGGCCAGGGCGGGATCGGTTGCCGGCGTCGGTTCCATCTCAGGATTCATGACGCGATCATAACTCTTATAATGTTCTTCCCAGAGGTCAGCGTCAATGTGCAGAAATATCAAGACCCTTTTCAACTTCGACCCGCCAGTTACTGAAGAAGAAGTTCGAGCGGCTTCGCTCCAGTTTGTCAGGAAGATCAGCGGTTTTAATAAGCCGTCGAAGGCCAATGAGGCCGCGTTCCTGGGCGCGATCGAGGAGATCGCTGGAGTCTCAACTCGCCTTCTGCGTTCGCTCGAAACCACCGCGCCACCGAAGAATCGCGAAGAAGAAGCGGCAAAGGCGAAAGCTCGCGCTGCGGAGAGATTTGGCGCCTGAGTATTTACTAAGCACCGTGGCAAGCTGCCCTGAAATGCCCGGTCGAAATTGCTCGATTGTTATTTTCTGTGTTGTCGGAAGAAAAATTCCTTCGTGTCTTTGGTCTGTCGCGATGCGTCTAGAATTGAATGGCTATGGGCTTCGACTTCAACTCCGCAACTCGCCGGCGGTTGGGCTATCGTCTGATTGACCAGATTGACTCCTTCTTCTCTTCCCTGCCCGACCGGCCAGTGCAGCTCCCGCTGGAGCAACGCACATATGGACCGCTGCACGATGCGCTTCCCGAGGTTGGGGAGGATGCCGCCATGGTCCTCGACGAAGTCTGCCGCGAGATGGTGGACCAGGGTTTCCACGTCCCGAGTGCCAATTATTTTGGGCTGATGAATCCCACGCCGACCTACATGGGAGTGCTGGCGGAGGCGCTGGTGGCGGCGCTGAATCCGCAACTGGCGACGTTGGCGCGATCGCAACTGGCCTCGAAGATCGAACTGGAAACCGTCCGCTGGATCGGGGAGCGCGTCGGCTGGCCCGGAGAATTCGGTGGAACCTTCACCAGCGGAGGCAACGAGGCCAATTTCAGCGGTCTGGCTTTGGCGCTGGCATCCAAATTTCCCCAGGCGATCGAAGAAGGCGTGGCGGCGATCGGAGCGGGGCCAGTTGTCTATGCATCCGCCGAGTCCCATCATTCGCTCGACAAGTCTGCTGGCCTCCTGGGCATCGGGCGCAAGGCGCTGCGGCGGATCGCTGTGAATGAGGCCGCGCAACTCGATCCGCAAAAGCTTGATGAGGCCATCGGCGAAGATCGCAGGGCGGGAAAAGTTCCGTTCTGCGTCGTCGCCACCGCCGGGACCACGAACTCCGGGACCGTGGACGACCTGATTGCAATCGCGGAGATCTGCGAGCGCTACCAACTCTGGCTGCATGTGGACGGGGCCTATGGCGCGGCGGCGATTTTCTCCGACCAGCAGCGCGGCCTGGTGCGGGGCATCGAGCGGGCCGACTCGATCACCATTGATCCGCACAAGTGGCTGGCGGTGCCTTTTGCCGCAGGCGTGATCCTGACCAGCCATCCTGAAATTCTGGAGCGGGCGTTTTCCGTGTCCGCGCCCTATATGCCAAAAGCCGCGGGCGCGCAGTTGCCGGACAATTCCCGCATCAGCACGCAATGGACCCGGCGCATGAATTCCCTCAAATTATGGTTGACCCTGCGGGTGCACGGGCGCCAGGGATATGAGGAATTGATTGATCACCAGCTCAAACTCGCCAGGAGCTTTGCCGGCTGGGTGGAAAGCTCCGAGAACTTCGAGCTCGCCGTCCCGCAGACGCTTCCAATTGTGACTTTCCAGCTCAAGGCGCCCGGGTTCAAGCCCGAGCAACTGGCAGCCGCCACCGCCACCATCGTCGAGGAAGTGACCTGTGACGGGAGCCGATGGATTTCAGACACCGTGGTTCGAGGTCAGAGCGTACTGCGCATGATGGTGGTGAGTTATCTGACCGAAGACCGTCATTTGCAGGGGTTGGAAACTGCATTAACAAATGCGGCTAACGGATTGATTTCCAAGGTGGAAGCAGGTGGCTCGAGGCGTGCACGCGGCTAAGTCTCGAGCCGGGAGCGACCGGCCCGGGTATCCGGAAATGCACTAGGAACGGTGCAGATCCCGGCCTAAGATTTCCTCAGATTAAGGCCAATCAAATGGGGCAGCGCTATCGTAGCGTCCTTAATTGCCTCCTGGACGCTGGGTCGGTAGCGCTTTGCCTTTTCCAGAGATCTATTCTCCCGCGGGTTGCAGGCCTTTTGCCCACTTCCAGGCAGTGGACACAATCTCCTCCAGCGAGCGCGTCGCCTTCCAGCGCAGCAATTTTTCGGCCCGGGATGGATCGGCGACCAATTCTGGAGGATCGCCCGGTCGAGGGGGCGACTGGCGGGTGGGAACCTCCTTGCCCGTCACGCGCTGGATCATGGCAAGGACCTCGCGCACCGAATGGCCGCGGCCGGTTCCCAGATTAAGCGCGCAGGAATTCCCGCCGGAGAGATACTCCAAGGCCTGCACGTGTGCTTCCGCCAGATCGGTCACGTGAATATAGTCGCGGACACAGGTGCCGTCGGGCGTAGGGTAATGGTTCCCGAAAATCTCAAGCGCTGGCCGCTTGCCCTGGATGGCTTCGAAGGCGGACGGGATGAGGTGAGTCTCAGGGCTGTGCATCTCGCCTGCCAGACCCTGTTCATCCGCTCCCGCCGCATTGAAGTAACGCAGGTTGACGTAGCCCAAACCATAAACGGGCCCGTAGGACTCCAGCGCCTGCTCAAAGATTAATTTGGTCACGCCATAGGGGTTCACCGGAGAACGCGGCAGATCCTCAGGGATGGGAACCTTCGCCGGGGTGCCGTAGACGGCGCAACTGGAGGAGAAAATAAACCTGCGGACGCCGGAATCGAGCACCGCATGGAGCAGAAAAAGCCCATCCAGCACGTTGTTCTGGAAGTATTTTCGGGGATTGGTTACCGATTCACCTACGTAAGCATGGGCGGCAAAGTGCATGACCGCGTCCACGCGGCGGAGGACGGAGCCCAGCTTGGCGCCATCGGATATGTCTCCCACGACCAGTTCAAAGCTCTGTGCGAGCCGGGCGTGCCCGGTGCCCAGGTTGTCGTAAATAATGACTTCATAGCCCCGGCGCGCGAGCGCATGCGCAGCGTGACTGCCGATGTAACCCGCACCTCCGACTACCAGAACCGCCAATTGCGCCTCTCTCAAAAAAGGACTGGTGGAACCAATACCTTTACCTTTTCAGGGATTGGTGCGCACACTTTTGGGCACACCAGCGATAGCAAGGAATTGCCGGCCACCGCTGGTGTCTTGGAAATTGCCGAAAAACTAATGAGGTATTGGTGAGCGCGGATGGACTCGAACCATCGACCCATGCCTTAAAAGGGCATTGCTCTGCCAGCTGAGCTACGCGCCCGCCCCTTGCTTCACTTCCTACGCCTTACGCCAAAAACAGGCACTCCATCTATTCCAACAATCATCCTCAACAATCATCGCACAATCGCACGGCCGCGTCACTGGGAGCCACTAGCCGGCTCATTGCGGATTCGCGCCCCTGAAAAGGAACAGGAACGCAAGACCGATGACGCAGCCGAGCACAAGAATCACGACCAAAATTTCGATTTTATTGGGATCGAAACCTTTGCTGGCCGGAGTGCTCCTCAGCCTCGGTGCATGGACGGCTGAATTGTGTTCTTTTCCTTTTCTTCCTTACCAAAGGCATGGGTTTGGACGCATTCCGCCAATGGGAAGTGGCATTGGGGCTGAAAAAAGGCATGAAGTCGGCTTTCCGACGGACGGCCGGATCTAGGCCAAATATGCCGTTTCCCCCTGCTTGACGGTGAGATCGAACGAGCTGCGCCCGCTATTGTGCCTTGCCGGAAAAGTGGATAGTGACTTTCTGGTGGACGTAGGATTCGCCGACATTCGCGGGGAGCCGGATGTTGAGTGTGGCATTCCCGGCATCGGTTTTGACCATATCTCCGCCCTCAACCGACGCGACTTGAGCGACGTTCCACATCCCAAGCTGATACTGCCTGCCCGGGACACCCGACAGGTCGAGCAACAAGCGGTCGCGGGCAGGCGTCCAGGATTCGGAAATCACGCGCAGTCCCTGACTCGAACTGCCCAACGGCGGCAGGGACGGTGACAAGTCCAGTCCGAAATCATTCTTCATGCGGATCCGCAGCGTGCTTGGCCCGCCCGGCACGGACACGCGCACAGACACGTGCTGGTCTACGTCGGTCGGGTGCATCTGAAACGGTACGGGGCGTCCGTTCATCTCCACCGCGACAACCTGGGCGCGCAGGCTCACCGCGGGAGAAAACTCCAGGCTGCAATCGCCGCTGCCGGTCCGGTTTATATCGAGCGAAATATCCGTGGCAGTCTTGCGATACGCGATGCTCAACGAGGCTGCCCCTACCTTTATGCTGTCGAGCCTGAACCAGCTCCAGCCGGCGGGAATGTGGGGCGCGAAGGTAAGAAGACGGGCGCCGGCGTCAGCCTGCAGACCAAACAGGCCACGAAGCAGCGGACTGATGACCATGGCGGCAGACCAAATCTGGTGGGGAGAACTGGTGGAGAGCGGTTGGTAATAGTCGCCCGAGAGAACCTCGGTCACGTGCCCGAGCGAGCCATCAAGCGCCAATTGTGCGTTGGCTGTGAGGTTTGCGAATCCAGGCAGGGCGCGGTGGTAGCGATATTCGGCCACGGATGCCCAACCGGTAAACAATGGCCACACCGATCCGAAATGGTAGCCCCCGGCACTGTACCTGGGGGCGTGGGACGAGATGATCCGCATACCCCAATCGGCCTGGTGCTCGGGTTCGGCCAGTTGCGCAATCATCGCTCCCGCTTTGTCCTGATCCAGCAAATCGAACCACATGGGCACGGTGGCGAGAACGCTGGGCTCGTCCACGGGCTGGTCGTTCTGATCGAGCGCGAAGGCAAACCGGCTCTTCCCGGCAAGCCAGAAGGTTTTGTTGACCAGTGGTTTCTGGTGCGCGAACTCATCCGCGAGCTGGCGGCTTATGTCCTGCTTCCCAACCAGGCGGGCGAGATTGGAAAGTGAGCGCAAGGCTTCGGCTCCGAGCCCGCTCTGGTACAACTCGGTTTTTACCGGAAGCAGCGGGCCGCCTTCGACCCAGCCGTGGCCGATTCCGAAATTCTGGGGAAGGCCCTGCGAGTCGTAGGTGGAATGCAGGAATTCATACGCCTTCCATAAGCTGTCCCACTTCTGCTGGACAAACGCAAGGTCGCCGCTGGCCGTCGCGTAATCATTCATCGTGATGATGTAGAGCGGCGTGGCGTCGGCGGAAGCATAGGCGTAGGAAAAGTTGGTAAACCAGGGAACGAAGGGAGCGCCCTGGGAAATCTCGTGCGGAACTTTGCCGTCGGCGCGCTGATACTTGCTCAGAAAATCGAGCGCGGCATGGGTGGTGGCGAAGTCGCCTTCGGCATCAAGCGCCAGAGCAGTCCACAGCGAGTCTCGGCCGAAAAACCAAGCAAAGCCGGGACGCTGGCTGCCGCCTGAGGTGCGGTATCCAGCGATCAGGCCCGTGCTTAGCAGGGGGTTGGTGACCAATCCTTGCAGCACGCTGACGCGCGCCCAGTCATAAGCTTGCTGCAGCGGTCGATCGGGCAAGTCGACACGAACCGTGCCGTCGAGGTAGCCGGCGTAGTAATCTGCCGACTCTTTTTCGAGCGCCGCATAGTCGTTCACCAGATGACGGTAGGTAGTTTCCGCATCAGGCGGGCCGTTCATGGAACCGGCGATGACAACCAGCTTTGTCTCTTTGCCCTTGTTGGTTACGCCCAGCTGGAACGAGTTCTGCTTCGAACTGGAATAGTTCGTGTCGTACTCCTCGTGCATATCCTGCGCTGTAGGGGAGCCGACAAAGGCAGCAAATTTTTTCTGCTCTTCTCCAAAACCGAAGGCGCTTAGCTTTTCATCCCAGTACCCGTACGTCCCGCCCAGTGCGGCCGGCCACTCCAACTGGAAATCATGCTGGAAGGCGACCTCCACGTCGAGAGGCTGTGCGGTTTCAACCTCGAAAATGATCACGGCGCCCGGTTCGTGAACTGGAACGAAGAAGGTTTCGCCGACCGTGAAGGTGTCGCCACTGTAAAGGATGGTGCTGGAATAGGGACGGACGGTAACGGTGCGGGCCAGACTCTCCGCGGGCAGGACACGGCCGTCCACATGAAAGAAGACGTGGAAGTCGCTGAGGATTTTGAGCGGGTAGACCCAGGCTTCAAAACGCCCGGCTTCGTTTCCCAGCAGACCAGCGCGGGTCCCGACGGCAGGCAGAAATTCCCAGGGACGATTGGTTCGGGAAAGCTCCAGAGCCGGGGCTTCGGCGGCGCGGGCCGCCAGGAGCAGGAGCAGGGGGACGACCACGACCGACAGCAGTATGAACCGGAAACTCTTTCGCAAGCGTTGAATCCTTCCCCGTCACAATCAAGTTCAGCAGGTCCGAAGCTTGCAAACTCGCCATGCACTCAATAAAGTAGGGGCGAATTCTAGCACGAGCCAACTCCGGGAAGGTATCGCCCTTTTGTCTCCTTCACGCCGTACGTTTCTCCAGTCGCTCGGCCAATCCGCGGCTGTGCTTTCTCTCGAGAGCGTGTTGGGTTTAGTCCGTCCGCTGGAAGCGAGTTTGAGGTCTCCGGTTTCTGGTTTCGGGGCAACGTTCCCTTCTGCGGCGCCGCAAACCATTCCCCTCAAGCCTGGCGCTGATCTGGGGCTCAGCTTCATCAACGTGGCCAAGGAGTCGGGACTCAATACCAAGACCATCTACGGCGGCGAACACAAGAACAAGTACTTGCTGGAGACGACAGGCTGCGGCGTCGCTTTTTACGATTATGACAACGACGGCTGGCTGGATATTTTTCTGGTAAACGGCTGGCGGCTGGAAGGCTTTCCTTCCGGCCAGGAACCCACTTCTCATCTGTTCAAGAATAATCGAGACGGCACCTTCACCGATGTCACCATCAAAGCCGGACTGGCTCATTCCGGCTGGGGACAGGGCGTCTGCGTCGGCGATTACGACAACGACGGATATGAAGACCTTTTCGTCACTTACTTCGGGAAAAATGTTCTCTATCACAACAATGGCGACGGCACCTTCACCGATGTCAGCGAACGGGCGGGGGTCGCGGGAACCGGCAAGCGATGGAATACCGGCTGCGCTTTTGTTGACTATGACCGCGACGGCAAGCTCGATCTGTTTGTGGCCAATTACATCGATCTCGACTTGGCGACGGCGCCGGTGCCGGAATCGGGACCCTGTCTCTACAAGAGCGTGATGGTGGCGTGCGGGCCGCCCGGGCTCAAAGGCGGGAAGAACATTCTTTATCACAATAATGGAGACGGCACGTTCAGCGATGTCTCGGAGTCCTCGGGAATTCTGCAAGCCAACGGAACTTTCGGCCTGGGAGTTCTGACCGCGGACTTCGACAACGACGGCTGGCCCGATATCTACGTGGCCAACGATTCCACCGCCAGCGCGCTCTTTCAGAACAAGAAGAACGGGAAATTCGTGGACATTGCCATGGAGGCCGGATGCGCCCTGAGTCCGGACGGAAAGCCGCAGGCGGGTATGGGTGTTTCGGCGGCGGACTATGACATGGACGGCAATCTGGATATCGTGAAGACCAACTTTGCCGGAGACACACCTTCGCTCTATCACAGCCTCGGTGACAGCAATTTTGAAGACGCTACCTTTGCCGCCGGCCTGGGCGCGCACACGCAGTACCTGGGATGGGGCTGCGGATTCTTCGACATGGATAACGACGGCTGGCCCGACATCCTGATCTGCAACGGCCATGTGTATCCCGAGGTTGAACAGCTCAAGACAGAGACGGGCTATGCGCAACGGAAACTCCTGTATCGCAACTTGCGCAACGGGCGGTTCGAAGATGTGTCCATGCAGGCGGGCGCGGGAATTTCAGCGCCGGTGGCGTCGCGAGGATGCGCGTTCGGAGACTTCGACAACGACGGCGATCTCGACGTGGTCGTGAACACGGTGAACGATTTTCCCCAACTTTTGCGCTGTGACCTGGCGCCCGGAAACAACTGGATTAAAGTACGTACCATCGGCGTCAAGTCCAACCGCAGCGGGATTGGGGCAAGGCTGCGCTGTATCACGCAAGCGCCTGGCGAGACCAGGCCGCACTCGCAGATTGATGAGGTCCGCAGCGGCGCCAGTTATTTCTCACAAAACGATCTGCGGGTTCACTTTGGCCTGGGCCGGGCAGACAAAGTGCAATCGCTGGAGATTCGGTGGCCGAGCGGGCAGGTGGATACGTTGAAAGAGTTGAAGGCGAACCAGTTGATCTACGTAAAAGAAGGCGAGGGAATGGTGCGGAGCATGCAGTTCCCGGCTTCGTTATCGGGCAAGGCGGCCAAGTAATCTTCTTTGTGAATCCGGTGTGCTACTGGTTGGAGACTTTGGGAGCCCTGATGAATCGACGGTGCGCGTTCTATAGCCTTCTTCTGCTCACGGTAATGATGCGTATTCCATCCGTGATGGCGCAACAACAACCGCCTGCCTCGGCTCAGGCGCCCAGCGCACTGCAACAGCTCTCTTCTGATTTTTGGGCATGGCGTGCGAGTGAACAACCGTTCTCCGGCGACGACATCCCCCGACTGGATCGGCCTGCAGGATGGGCCGCGGACTGGTCGGCGCCAACCATTTCCAGGCGCCGTAGCGAGTTAGCGGAGTTTGAGCAACGATGGAAGGAATTAGGATCGCCTGCCCGCGAGCGCTCCCGTGCCGAGCTGGTGGACTATCTTCTGGTCGGTTCCGCGATTGCGAGAGTGCGATGGGAGCTGAACTATGTACGCGGGTGGGAGCGTAATCCCTGGTTTTATCTGGATCAGACGGTGGCCTCGGTTTTCGTCATTTTGACCCAGCCTCCGCCCTTCGGGGCAGCCCGCAGCGCCGAGATTGTTCGCCGCGTGCAAGCCATCCCGCAAATCATCGCCGCGGGAGAAGCCAACCTCAAAGACCCGTCCGGGCCGCTCGCGAAGTTGTCCATCCATGAACTCGAAGACATTCGACCGCGGCTGGAAAAAATGGCACGCGAATTAAAACCTCCACTCGCAGCGGAAAGCGCCGTCCAGATTGATGCAGCACTTCAGGCCGCCATTCGGGCGCTGGAGGGATACCGCGCCTGGCTGGAACAGCGGCTGCCCACGATGTCGAACACGGTGGACGTCGGGCGCGAAGGATATCTTTTCTTCCTTAAGCATGTCGCCCTGCTCCCCTACACACCCGAGCAGTTGACGACCATGGGGCGCCAGGAATGGGAGCGAGCAGTCGCCTTCGAGGTCTACGAGAAAAATCGGAATTCCAGTCTACCGCTGCTAGCTCTGGCCAAAGATCAGGCGACGCAAATCGCCCGCGAAGAAAAGCAGGAACTGCAGATACGCGACTTTCTGGAGCAGAAAAATATTCTCACCGTTCCGGCCTGGGTACAGCATTATCGCAACCTGCCCTACCCGGCGTATCTGGCCCCGATCGCCGATTTCGGAGTGGCGGATGATCTCACCGGCCCCACCCGGCTGCAGGACAACGCCACCAGCTACATCAAGACCCCTTCTCCCGAGCGCGGATATTTTGATCTCTCCACCGCACGCGATCCGCGAGGAATCATCGTGCATGAGGGGATGCCGGGACATTATTTCCAAAAGGTGATGTCCTGGACGAACGAGGACCCGATTCGCCGTCATTATTACGACTCCAGCGCCAATGAGGGGATCGGCTTCTACTCGGAAGAGATGATGCTGCAAGCCGGGTTGTTCGACGACAGCCCGCGCACCCGCGAGATCATCTACAACTTCATGCGTTTTCGCGCTCTGCGCGTGGAAGTCGATGTGAGACTCTCCACCGGTGACTTCACCATCGAACAAGCTGCGGACTATTTCATGAAAACCGTGCCGCTGGACCGGAACACGGCCATGGAGGATGCCACGTTCTACGTTTCAGTACCGGGTGTCGGGATCTCCTACCAAACCGGCAAACTGCAGATCCTGAAATTCCTGGCAGAGGCCCGGCTGGCGCAGGGAGACAAGTTCAGCTTGCGCGAGTTCCACGACTTTGTGTGGAAGAACGGAAATGTCCCAATCGCGTTACTGCGTTACGAATACCTGGGCAAGACGAATGAAATCGAGGCACTGCAGCACTGAAGGGCTAGAAGTTCTCCACCATCCATACGTTGGAGTTGCCGCTGGCTTGCAACAGAGCGATGTAGCGTCCATCAGGCGAAGGAATCGCCCAACCCACATACATCTTGGTCTGTTCCCAGACTGGCCGCGCCCTTCCCTGCAGGTCAACACTGAGCATCGCGTGGATGCCGGTATTGGTAGAAGCGCTTACCCAGAGGCTCTTACCGTCAGCCGACCAGTCCAGCGCGTTAATCGAAGACCAGTCTTTCAGGGCGATGCTTCTCTCTTTACCGTCTTTCAGTGTCAGCAGGCGGATCACGGGCTGCGTACGTATGTCCAGCTTGTTGGCTTTAGCGATGGCCAACGTTAAGCCATCGGGCGAAAGCGTCCAATTAAACGAATAGGGCAGATCGTCATCGATGTGCGCTACCTCCTGTCCCTTGCCGTGCAACGGGTCGAAGCTCATAAACACCAGTCGCTTGTCTTCAGAGACACTGTAGAGACAAAGAGTAGAAGGGAGGCGCGCGCATTGCTCATTGGTCAGGCCTCGCGTTTCCAGCACAAGCTGAGGCGGGCCTCCCGCGACGGGAATTCGCATCATGCGGACGACATCCGACCAGTCGTAGGCACGGTGGTATTGCAGATATACGATTTGGGTTCCATCCGGAGTGAGGCGCGGCAGCATCGATTCTTCGCTGCCACCAACCAGCAGCTCGGGCGTGGCTTGATCCGGGGCTTGCCGGAAAAGGTGGAATGATCCGTCGCGGTCCGAACCAAACAGCACTTGCTTGCTGTCTGGGGTCCAGGACCACGGCAGGTCCTGCCTTTCGTCCAGGGTCAGGCGCCGCGGCGTACTCAGCCTGGTCCCATTGGCTTCCACTTTGGCCACGTAAACATCTGGTTGCCATCCTTCCTTCACATAGGCCAGCCGCTTTCCATTGGACGCGCTGCTGAGATATTGAATCCCTCCCGGACTCGACGTTATCCGCGTGCCTCCGTCCACGGGCTTTCCCGTGCGCGAATCGATTTTCATCGACCAGACATTGGAGTCGTTCTGATTGGGAGGAGTTTCGTTCAGCACATAGACCAGGCGATCTCCGATCCAGGCCAGGGCCGGCCCCAGGCGCGGCTGAGCTAAGACCACGAATCGCTGGTTGCCGGCCAGGTCCAGAATTTCAATCTGGGGCTGCACTCCGTAGGTTCCCGGGCGATAAACGCCGCGCAGAAACGCGATTCGCTTACCGTCCGGGGACCAGACCGGAGAACGAAAAAGATCGCCTGTTTCGCCGGCCAGTTTTCGGAGTTGCTCTCCGCCCGCTCCCATCAGCCAGAGTTCCTGACTGTTGGTAGCTCCTCTAAGAAATACAATCTGAGAGCCGTCAGGCGAGACCGCAGCGTCCTGGGCGTCGTCGCTGAGTTTGCGCGGACTCCCGCCCAGGGCGGAGAGTTGCCACAAGCCGGGTTCTTTGGCCGGTCCTTCAACCGAAGTCGCCACGAGGTGGGATCCATCCGGGAACCAGGCGACGGGCTTTGCCTTGAATCCATCAGGAAGAGCTAAAGGATGGATTTCGCCAGTATCGATCTGGCGCAAGTAGGCTCCGGTGTCGTCGGAGAACGCCAGATACTTTCCATCCGGAGAGATGGCAGCACTGTTGACCGGATCGTCGTCGGGGTTGGCGGTCAAGCGTCGCTCCACAATCGGTATGGACGGAACGGCTGGATGTGACCCTCTCCGGCCCACCAGCAGCCCGACTCCAGTTCCGATCAGGAGCAAGATGCCGGCGGCAGCGGCGATGCGCCATTTCGGGGCGGATTTGGGCTTCGCGACCGGAACTTCGGAAGCGACCGTGTGTGCCGCCCCGTTTACAGGGGCGAGGAACCGGTAGCCACGTCGCGCTACCGTCTCGACGAAGCGGGGATTCTCGGCAGTGTCCCCCAAGGCGTCCCGAAGCCGGCGGACGGCAGCGTTGAGGCTGTGATCGAAATCGACAAACGTATCCGCTGGCCACAGACGGGCCCGGAGTTGGTCGCGAGTGACCACCTCGCCGGGTCGTTCCAGCAAGAGGGCAAGAATCTGAAAGGGCTGTTCCTGAAGTCTTACTCGAGATCCGTTACGGCGCAACTCGCCGGCTCTCAGATCAACCTCGAAGACTCCGAACTGGACCATTCGTGTCCGGTTGCCGCTGGTTACTTCCATTTTCGTTCCGTCCAGTTCCCCGAAGTGTAGCAGAAAGCGGGTTTTGTCAGGCTCGTCACCCTGGCTCCTAAACATTTGACGTACAAGGCCTTAACTCGTTACCCACATATGTCTTGCGGGTGACTCGCAAAGCCTTGAGGCACTCAGTCTCTGAATCGAAGATCGGCGCCAGAGGTCAACAATCGTGCTCCGATCCGTTCAGACTTGCTGCTCTTTATGTACGTTCTTTTTGCTGGCCGCGTTCCCCGCGTGGGGTGAAATCAATGCCGGTACAAGAACAGCGGACAGACCAATGGTGTCTGTCTCTGTCTATAACGATGCCCAGGTTCCGGCCGCGGTGCTGGCGCAAGCGGAGCGGCAGGCAGGAAAGATCTTTGCCCGAGCCGGCCTGGAGGTGATCTGGGTCAACTGCTTGACTCGGGAAGCCAGGACGGAAACGCAAATAAGTTGTGAGCGTTTCGCCTGGCCGGCGTATCTGGGGTTGCACGTTGTGACCCGGTCCTTGCGCCCCATGTCCTTGCGCCCCATGAATGAGGTTTTCGGTGTAGCCTTTCTTTCCAAGGAAGGCACTGGGTGCTACAGCGATGTCTTTTTTGACCAGGCTCGTGCTCTGCAAGCCGACTCGAATGTGGAACTGGCGGACATTCTGGGAAGTGTGGTGGCGCACGAGCTCGGACATCTGCTGTTGGGCTCGAACTCGCACGCGGTTGCGGGAATCATGAGAGCACGCTGGCAAGGGGAAGAGCTGCGGAGGCTGGCCCGGGGCGGGCTGCTTTTCACTTCCGAACAAGGGGAACGTATGCGCGGGAAACTGAAGGCGGCCCTCCCTTTGGAAGGGGCAGCGCCGGTAATCGCAGCCCAATCAACCTACTGACTTTGCGCTATGCAGGTTCAGGATGGCGCCACGGGCAGAGGAACGGGCGCGCCTGAGCCTTCTTTCAGCGTGTGAACCGAATCCACGGAAATGTTCTCGAAGCGCTCGGTGAGACCGCTGGGCCAACGAACCTGGAGCGAATCTATTTTGGTTGCGGACCCCAGCCCGAAGTGCAGGCGGATGTCGCTGTTGGAATCGTAGCTGGATCCGCTGCGGACCTCATCCACCAACAGTCGCGCTCCCACTTTCAGCGTGACCCGCGCGCCAATCGCGTCCCGATTCGATTTTGTGCCCTGAAGATGCAGTCCAATCCAATGGTTGGGCGAGCGCACCTGATTCACCAGCAGGCTTGGAACGGCGTTCATGTTGCTAATGACGGCGGAAATGCGGCCATCATTCCACAGGTCGCCGACGGCCAGCCCGCGCCCGGCATGAACAGCGGTGATTCCAGGCCCGGCTTGCGCGGAGATGTCGGTGAAGGTCCGGTTCCCGTTGTTGTGGTAGAGAATCCGGGGTTCGCGATAACTGCTTCCCAGGTTCTGGTTGTCGACTTCGGGATAGACGTGGCCATTCACCAGCAGCAGGTCGGGCCAGCCATCGTTGTCAAAATCCAGAAACATGGTTCCCCAGCCCAGATAGCGGGTGTAGAGACCAAGGCCGGCGGCGTAGGTCACGTCATCAAAGGTCCCATTGCCGTTGTTGCGATAGAGCGTCGAAGTGTCGTCGGAGAAATTGGTCTTGAAGATGTCAAGCTTGCCGTCGCCATCGAAATCCGCGATGGTCGAGCCCATTCCGGCTTGCTCGCGCCCATCCTCGTTGTAGGCGGCGCCAGAAACAACAGCTACGTCGGTGAAAGTCCCATCACGATTGTTGTGATAGAGAATGCTGGGGGTGCTGTCGCACGCGACATAGATGTCGGGCCAGCCGTCATCATCGAAATCGAAGGTGGAAACGCTGAAAGCATAGTGGCCGCTCGTTTGATCGATCCTGGCTTTGACCGTGACGTCCTCGAACTTGCCGCCGCCGAGGTTGTGGTAAAGAATATTTTTGGCGCCGGGCAAGCCACGCGGACCGCACATCACCGGAACCCCCTTCCATACGCAGGAGGCCCTTTCGCCCGGTGCGGGGGCGTTGGAGAGATCAAAGTCCACGTAGTTGGCGACCATCAGGTCGAGAAGACCGTCGCGATCGTAATCCACGAAGGCGCATCCGGTCCCCCAGGCTTTTCCAGTGCCGGCGACACCGGCCGCTTCGGAAACTTCTGTGAACACGCCACCCTGATTGCGATAGAGACGATTCTTTCCGTAGTAGGTGACATACACATCTTCCCAGCCGTCGTTGTCGTAGTCGCCCACGCAAACGCCCTGGCCCCAGCCGGTCGCCGTCAATCCGGCTTTTGCGGTCACATCGGTGAAGGTTCCGTCGTGATTGTTGCGATACAGATGATTCGTGGGCGCCTTTCCCGCAGGAAAACCTTCGAGTGTGGTGCCGTTCACCAGAAAGATGTCGGGCCAGCCGTCGTTGTCGTAGTCGAAGATAGCCACGCCGGTGCCGGTGGTTTCGATGATGTATTTCTTGGTGTCGGCGCCGCCGAAGACGTTGCTGATAGTGAGACCGGCCTTTTCGGCAACGTCGGTGAAGTTGGCGATAGGCGGAGCTTTCGAGGGTTCCGAGGCCAGTGCAAAGAGAACCAGAAGGAGAGAGAGCGGCGCGAGGGCCAGTCGTCGAACAGGAATCGGCACGCGATAGCGCGACAGAAAGACTTGATTCATGGCCCAGCGTGAATACTAGGGCGCGGATATCGGGGGGTCAAGCCGACAGCCAGTGTCGGTCGTGCCGGCGAACCATAGTAATATTTTTGACGTCTCAACCAGCAGGTATAAGCGCCCAGTGAACTTTCCAATCCTGGCCCGTTGGCAGATGCTTGTGACGCTGACGGCGTGCCTTGTCACGTTTGGGTTTCCCGCTGTTGGTCAGCAGGAAAAGAATCATCCGCAAGTGGATTCTCTTTACCGGCAAGGATTGACGGCCGCGAAAAAAGGCGATCTAGCCAAGGCGCGAACCGATTTCGAGCAGGTCGTCAAGCTTGCGCCGAACAGCGCTGAAGGCCACAACATGCTGGGCTGGGTGCTGTTCTCGCAAGGACAGCCCGGGGAAGCTATTCTCCAGTTTCGCAGCGCTCTTCGCCTCAAGAACCTTCCTGACGCTCATATCAACCTGGCCAATGCACTGGCCCGGAGTGGCAATCTGGAAGAGGCGGAGTCCGAGGCGCGCGCAGCAGTCCGCCTGGCGCCTCAAGACGCCGACGCTCACCGCGTCCTGGGACGAGTAGCCAGCTTTCGCGGGGAGCTGAACGTAGCATTGGCCGAAATGAAAAAAGCCGTCGAACTGCAGCCTAAACAGGCGGACCTCCACGATGAACTGGGATCGCTCCTGGCGCAGACTGGGCAATTGGATGAAGCGGGAATGCAGTTCTCCGAGGCTCTGAATTTGCAGCCTGATTTCGCGCCGGCCATATTGCACCTGGGAGTCATCCGCTGGCGACAGAAGCAGACGGCGGAAGCGATCAAGCTGCTCGAAAGCGCGCTGCGGCAATCTCCGCAAAATGCCCAGGCTCACTACTACCTGGGACGAGCGCTTGATGACGCAGGCCAGGCCGAACCAGCGATTCCCCACCTTGAAGCTGCGGTCAAGCTCCAGCCGGATTTCAGCGAGGCAGGAACCCATCTCGGCAAAATGCTCCAGCGAGAGGAAAGAGCCGACGAAGCGGTTGCGGCGTTTCAGCGGGTTGTTCAACGGCATCCCGACGATCCCGAAGCGCACAACAACCTGGGGCTGGCGCTGATCCAGACGGGCGACGCGGGCGGCGCGATCCCGGAGTTCGAAGCGGCGCTTCGGCTGCGGCCCGACGACCCCGGTTACCGCACGAACCTCGGCAGCGCCTATTTGCAGAAGTCAGACTTCGAGGGGGCCATCGCTCAGTTTCAAAGCGCGTTGCAGAAAGATCCCCGCGACGCCACTCTGCACTACGACCTTGGCCTGGCCCTGAAATTGAAGGACCAGCTGGCCGAGGCGATCGGCGAGTTGCAGAAGGCGGAGGAACTCGATCCCAGCCAGCCTGACATTCATTACACCCTGGGCGTGACCTTTTGGCAGCAGGGTGAGTTTGAAAAGGCGGCGAAAGAGCTGCAGGCGGCGATCCAGGCCAAGCCCGACTATGCCGAGGCCCATTACACCCTGGGGACGGTGCTCAAACAGCAGGGGAAGTTGCCGGAGGCAGCGGCATCGTTGCAGGAAGCGATCCGTTTGCAGCCGGATTTCGCCGGCGCCCACACCACCCTCGCGGCAATCCTACGCCAGACCGGCGACGCAGAGGGTGCAGCCCGCGAGCGCCAACTGGGGGAACAGATCAGCAAGGAAAAGACCAACCTGCAGGCGGCCACCTTCGATACCAACTCGGGAAAGAGATTACTCACCGTGGGAGATCTCGACGGCGCAATCTCCCAGTTGCGTACCGCCATCCGGATCGTGCCTGAATATGCTCCCGCACACTTTTATCTGGCCGAAGCATTGCGGCGAAAGGGGGAGAAGGCAGAAGCGGAAAGAGAGTTTCAGCGAGCCGCGGAACTGGATCCTCACTTCAAACCGGCACTTCCCTGACCGCCAGCTTCCCAGCAAAGGAATTTTTCTAGGGCTTACCCGTACGCAGGGCCATGATGTCGGTTTCGACGGGCACGCCGCGCGTCACCTTGACCCGTAACACGGCCTCGAACGGTTTCAATTCTCCGCTTTCGGAGACCTGGAGGCGGGGAAGCAATTCCTCCAGTGAATTCTGCTGACAGACATACTCGACCGCGGCCTGGGTGCCGATGGTGGTGGTTCCTGCAAGAATAAGCACGGACTTTGCTGGATTCAGCCCCCGTACCAGGGCAATTACGGCATAGTCCTCGTTCAGCACGGCGTTGGACGGCGTAGCAACAAAATATTCAGGTTCTTCGCCCTGAGGTTGGGTATTAAAAACCGCCAGGTCTCCTTTGCGCGGACCTGAGCTCAGTCGCCGGAAAACGAAATCGCGGCTGTTGGGAATGTCCCTTAAGGTGAGGTTCTCCGCGGGCGAGCCCACGAAGATCATGTCGTTGTTCTTCACGTCGTCGAGCGAGAGGAGACTGCCTCGCTTCACCCGAATCTGCCGGCGCAGCAAGTCGAAGGTTCGGTCAAGGTTGTGGACGGCCAGCACTTCGCCCACGCCGGTGTAGTGGTCGAGAATGACCCCGCGCGCATCCCGGGCCGCATCGTAGTAGCGCATGCCGGTTTCCGGCCGCCCCACGAAGGCGCCGTTGCTGAAAATCACCCAGGGTTCCTCCGGTCCGGTGAGAAAGCCTTTCCAGAAGGTGGTAAAGACTGCAGGCGCAGGTTGGCTTTCACCAGGCGGTGCGACTCTGGCCGCCGCGCTACGATTGGCGAGAAGGAACGCGATGGCCCCCAACGAGGCGGCCGACAACACGGCAAGCGTAACCACGAGTGACCAGTTCTGCCCGCGATGCTGAGTGGCGTCCTTGCCTTCAGGTTCCTGCCAGCCCACCGCCCTGATCTTGCCGGGCATCGACTGACGCGGATGAAATGAAACCGCGTAGCTGCCCTTGGGTATCTCAATGATCAAGCTATCGTCGGCCCCCTCGGTGCTGTAATACTCCGCCAGTTTCAACCGCAGACGTCCGACTTGAACCCGGATCACCGAATCATGCTGGGGATCGAAGTCGGGTGGCCGGCCAAAGACCTCGGTCGCGATCTGATATTCCTTCAGGGAAGAGCCTGGATGATCGAGAGCGTTTTCGCCCAAATAGCGAAGCAGCTTGCAGAGCGACTCGGAACCATGCAGGACCTGGCTATTGATGAGCTTCTCGATCTGCCCCAGGCACTGTTCCTTTTCGGTCAATTGTGGGCGCGTAACAGACATTTAACGTAGGGTAACAAGCTGCCGCATCCAGTGGCAAGCAGGACGCTTAGCTTTTCCGTCACTGTATCAGACTCTATGAAACCTGCGCTTCGAGGCAAAGTGAGTCCAGCGATAGTGAGGGTTCCGAGGATCGGATGGACAGTTTGGAATCGAGCAAAGAAGACGTTTTCTGGCGCAGGATCAATCAGTTGGAGGTATTTTCGGAGCATCTGCTGCATCCTAAGAACTGATGCTATCGATTCTCTTTTTTCATAGACATTTTCGCGCTGCTTCCAAATGTCATAGAGAAAAGCGTATGCAAGCGACTAGTTTCCTAACAGAATCAATACTCTACAGTGAATTTCGCTTGGGAAGCCCACCTGCAGGTGCGACACCAGGATTAGTGCTTTTGTACTACGGGCGTGATCAGGCGGAAGAATCCTCAGCAGTGAAATAGAAGAAGTAATTTCTGTATGGTTCGCCCGGGCTTCGGGGGAAATAAGGCAGATACAGGCTTGGCAGAATCACCTGCAAAACAGGATTGAAGGTGTGGAGGCGGAAATGAAGAAGACTATTCTCGTGGTTGTTTGCGCCGCGGTGCTGCTGGCTCTGTCCTGCACGGTCTGGACGACCCCGGCGAGCGCACAAGCGGTTTATGGCAGCATTTTCGGAACCATCACCGACCCTTCCGGTGCCGCAGTTCCGGGCGCCAAGGTGACGGTCACGTCAGCGGCCAAGGGCTCGTCGACCGAAACGACTACGAACACGGACGGAAACTACAGCGTCACGCACCTGATCCCCGACATTTACAACGTCAGAGCGGAGGGTGCCGGCTTTAAGGCATTTGAGGCGAAGGGCATTTCAGTCTCGGCTGACGCGGCCGCGCGCGTCGACGGGTCGTTCCAGGTGGGCGGATCTACCGAAACCGTGGAAGTGACCTCGGAGACTCCCCAGCTGAAAACAGATCGCGCCGACGTCGCCACGACCTTCAATGACAAGTATGTCGAAGATGTACCCATCCTGAACCGCAACTTCACCACCTTGCAGTTGATGGCGCCGGGCTCGCAAAAGCTGACCGGCTGGAGCCACGCCGCCACCGAAAATCCGCAGGGCAGCCAGCAGATCTTTACCCAAGGTCAGCACTTCAGCGGCACCGCGTTCGAGCTGGATGGAACTGACAACCAGGATCCGATTCTTGGGATCATCGTGGTTAATCCTAACCTCGACGCAGTGACCGAAGCCAAGATCGCATTGCAGAACTACGATGCCGAGTTCGGCAAGGCAGTCGCCAGCGTGGTAACGGCGCAAACTAAGTCCGGCACCAATAACATTCATGGCAGCGGCTTCTGGTTCCGCCGCTCGGATGCGCAACAGGCGCGCGATCCTTTTGCGCAATTCGCGCCGGATCCGATTACACACCGCTTTATTCCGCCGTCCCGATGGCAGCAGTTCGGTGGCACCGTCGGTGGCCCGGTTATCAAAGACAAGCTGTTTTTCTTTGGGGACTACCAGGGCACACGCCAGACTAACGGTGTAAGCGGCACGTTCACGGTTCCGACAGCCAACGCTGAGAAGAGTTGTAACCCGGCCACCAACGCCACCAGCCTAACTCCCGGGTTCTGCGACTTGAGCCAGTATCTGACGGCTGGCGTTGCCGGTGGCGGCCAGGTTTTCGATCCCACCACGGGTAACCTGCTTACGGGTGTGGGCAGAACGCCATTCGCCAACAACCAGATTCCGATCGGCAACATATCGAAGGCAGCGGGAGCGATCATCGGCGCGTTCCCTGCTCCGCAGAGCAGCACAGTCCTGAACAACCTGATCGGCTCGGGTTCTGGTCCATTTACCCAGAACAGTTTCGATACCCGGATCGACTACGTCCAGAGCCCAACCTTGAACGTGTTCGGACGGTTCAGTCTTGACTATTTCAAGTTGTCGGGTACCGGAGTACTGGGTGCTGTGGGAGGGCCTGGCAATGGCTTGCTCGGATTGGCGGGCAGTTCCATTACTCACAACTACAGCCTGTCATCGGGCTTTACCAAGACGCTCAGCTCATCGCTGCTAACCGACTTCCGCTTCGGCTGGTTCAAATACAACCCACAGACCCAGAAGCCTGATGGCGGTCAGCCCATGTCGGCATTCGGAATCCCCTTCGCCAATACGGCCGATCCCAAGACCGATGGTCTGGGTGCATTCCTGCTCGGTCCGGACCCGATCAGCGGTCAAGGCTGCACTGCCAACAACGGCGGCCAGGGCTGCGTGATTTCGAGTTTCGGAGACGGTTTGGGCGTGGCACGCTGCAATTGCCCGCTGACCGAAAGCGAACAGCAGTTCCAGTTCGTGAACAACTGGACCAAGATGAGAGGGAACCACCAGATCAAGTTTGGCGCGGATATCCGCTACGCGATGAACTTGCGAATCCCCAGCGACAACAACCGAACCGGGGAATATAACTTCAGTCCGGAAGCCACTTCGAACGGCGGCACCGGTGGCTTGGACCTGGGGTCGTTCCTCCTCGGCCAGGTCACATCGTTCGCACGATACGTCAACAATCCTGCTCTGACTTCCACCAGCGACGCGGCCGAGCGTCAAAAGCGCTGGTTCTTTTACGGCCAGGACACCTGGCGCGCTACTACGAAGTTGACGTTCAATTACGGACTGCGTTGGGAGATCTACTTCCCAGAGTCGGTCATTGCCAAGGGAGCTGGTGGATTCGCTAACCTTACCGATCTCGGCGGGACCGGCGCCATCCGCGTGGCCGGGTTTGGCAATATCGGCCTGAACGGCAATGTCGACAACAAATTCACTGCCTTTGCGCCCCGCTTCGGCGTCACGTACCAGCTAACGCCTAAGACGGTGGTACGACTGGGGTATGGGCGCAGTTATGACATCGGCGTGTTCGGCTCGAACTTCGGGCACACCGTAACCCAGAACCTGCCGGTGTTGTTGAAGCAGGCCGTGGACGCGAGCAGCGTCACGCCGGGTGCTTCCGCGAACCTGGTCAACGTGTTCATCCTGGATCAGGGACCGATCGCGCCAATTTTCCCAACTGTGCCTTCGGATGGTGTGATCCCGTTCAGCGCTCTGGGCGGTCAAGTCAGTGGCACGCACATCCGTCCCACCAGCCAGGTCCTGCCGACCGTGGACTCGTGGAACGCGACCGTGCAACGCCAGGTCACGAACAGCATCTCCGCCGAAGTCGCGTACGTTGGCAGCAAGGGTACTCACGGTTTCGCCGGCGACGGACCCAACTATGACGTGAACCCGGTAGCGGCTGGACCGGGAACGGACCTCGTAGTGGCCGATCCAGCCAATCCCGGACACAACAAGTATGCCGGATTCAGTCCGCTGACTCCGCAGAATAACCGCCGGCCATTGTTCCCCAAGATCCCTTTCGATCTGCCCGACTTCTACGGCAATGACGCTTCCAGTACCTACAACGCGTTTGAAGTGAAGGTGGAGAAACGCTTCACTCAGGGCTTGCAGTTCCTGTCTCACTACACCTTCGCCCACGCCAACGGGTTTACCGACAGCTACTACGCCATCAGCCATGCGATCTCGTACGGCCCGGTTGATTTCAACCGCAACCACGTGTTCGTGTTTAACACCGTGTACGAGTTGCCCTTCGGAAAAGGCAAGGCGTACCTGGGTAATGTAAGCAAGGGCATGGACTATCTGGTAGGCGGATGGCAGGTGAGCAACACCACCAACTGGAGCAGCGGCTTGCCGTGGACTCCAAGCTTTAGCGGGTGCGGAAACGAAGTCGATGCCGGCCCTTGTCGGCCGGATAAGGTTTCGGGTTCGTTCCACACTGGTCTGAGTGACCTTAACCCGGTTAGTCACACCATCACCTTCTTCACCCCGGTGGCGCCAATGGCCTATCCCAATCCGGACACCTTAGCCATTGGAACCGATGCCTGCACGCTGGCCAGACCGACATCCGGACCGTTCTCCACGCCGGCTTGCGGTGCTATAGGCAACATTGGCCGCAACACCTTCCACGGGCCCGCGGGTTTCTACTCCGACCTGTCGGCAGTGAAGAAGTTCCGGATCACGGAGAAGTTCACCGCACAGTTCCGCGCGGATGCCTTCAACGTGTTCAATCATCCGGTGTACGCTTTCAGCGCAAACAATGGAGCTAACGGCTGCATTGATTGCCAGGGCGGCAACAACGGAAAGATTACCGGCCTAGAGGGTGGCACGACCATGCGGCAACTGCAGTTTGCGATCCGCTTCGACTTCTAGGGATTGCAGCAGGTTGTTTTTATCGGGAGGGAGTCTTTCATGGCTCCCTCCTTACTTTTTGTGGTCAAATGACCTGCAATGCGAGTGTCCACGCTCCTCCGGATTTGCCTGGTACTCATGCTCGGCTACCCGGCGAGCGTGCCCTGGGACTGGCAACGCGTCTCGGACCGCCCCATCATTTCCCCGCAGGGTGACGGCTGGGAGGCAGCGGGCACATTCAACCCCGCCGTTATCGAACGCGGCGGCAAGCTGGTTCTGCTCTACCGGGCCCAGGACAAGACTGGGACCTCCCGGATCGGCTATGCCGAAAGCGCGGACGGGATCCACTTTTCTCGGCGGCCCGAGCCTGTTCTTTCACCCGAAGCGGACTACGAAAAAGATGGCGGGGTGGAAGATCCGCGGCTGGTGAAGTTCGGCGACACCTACTATCTGACCTACACCGGCTACAACAGAAAAGATGCCCAGCTCTGCCTGGCAACTTCGAAGGATCTGGTTCACTGGCAACGTCAGGGTGTGATTTTGCCGGCCTACAAGGGCCGTTGGAACGTCGCCTGGACAAAGTCCGGAGCCATCGTGCCCGAAAAGATCAACGGCAGGTACTGGATGTATTTCCTGGGCACCAGCGCGGACAAGACCGATCAGACCGGGCTGGCGTACTCCACCGATCTGATGCATTGGACGGAATCCACCGATGCGCCCGTGCTGCCAGGGCGTCCGGGACGCTTCGATTCGAGGGTGGTTGAGCCCGGCCCTCCGCCCATCCTGACGAACGCCGGAATCGTGCTAGTTTACAACGGAGCGGACGACAAGCTGGTTTACCGCACTGCGATGGCGGTGTTTGATCGCAACGATCCGGCAAAATTGTTGTGGCGCAGCGAGGAGCCCCTGTTTGCTCCAGCGTATGAGTGGGAAAAAGTTGGCCAGGTGCCCAACGTGGTTTTCGTCGAAGGCATGGTCAGGCAAAACAGAAACTACCTCTTCTACTACGGCGCAGCCGATAAATACATCGGCGTGGCCAAGGCTGGGATCATAAAATAACTTTACAAACGCAAGCGCTGAAGGCCTGCATCTAAGAGTGCGGGGCGGCTCTCGGAGTCTTCTTCGATGCCGCGGATCGGATGGGTTTCCGCCCTCGTCCTGATCAGTTGGACTTCAGCCTGGACGCAGTCTCAGCCAGCCTCTGATTCAGGGACCGGCTCCGCAACAGCACGATCCGTTCAATCAATATCCGCAGGAAAGCCAGAAAACCGTCCTGCTACCGCCGAGCCTTCGGGTTATGTGGGAAATCAAGCCTGCGCCGGTTGTCACGAAGCGATCTATCAGTCGTATGTCCGCACTCCGATGGCTCGAGCCAGTGGCCCGGCGAAGGACAACCTCATTCCCACCGATTTTCTCCACTCCAAGTCGGGTGTCCACTATCGGATTTCTTCCCAGTCGGATCATGTCTGGCTTGGTTTCGAGCGCCCGGGCGATCCCGCGGTGAGGGGTCAGAGGGAGCTGCAGTACTACATCGGGTCGGGTCGGCGGGGGCTGAGTTACCTGTTTTCGCGCGATGGCTTCCTGTTTGAATCGCCCATCAATTGGTACGCCGACGCGCACCGCTGGGACATGGCGCCGGCCTACCAGGACAGCCGCGAAATGCCGCTCAACTTGCCCGCGGTGCCGAGCTGCCTGCGTTGCCACGTGAGCGGGATGGGAGCGCCGGTCAAGGGGACGGAAAATCTCTATCCGACCTCCGTTTTTCTTCATTCCGGCATCACTTGCGAGCGCTGTCATGGGCCGGGGGCGGCACATGTCAACCGAGGACCTATTGTGAACCCGGCCAAGCTGGCGCCGGAACTGCGAGATGCCGTGTGCATGCAGTGCCACCTTGAGGGTAAAGTCGCGATCGAGCGCCTGGGTCGTCATGGGTATGAGTTTCAACCCGGAGAGTCCTTGGCCGACTACATTCGCTATTACGTCGTGACCGGACGTCAGACCGGACTGGGAGGCGTGAGCCAGGTGGAGGCTCTGGCCCAGAGTATGTGTAAGAGGAAATCCGGGGACACGATGTCGTGTACAAGTTGTCACGATCCGCACTATGAGCCGCCGCCACAAGAGCGCATCTCTTACTATCGCGAGAAATGCCTGACCTGCCACGGAGCCCACTTTGGGGCGATGCATCATGCCCATCAACCCGATTGCACGTCCTGCCACATGCCCGCCTCGGCCAGCACCGATGTGGCGCATACGCAGGTCACGGATCACCGAATCTTGAAGCGCCCGTCTTCGCTGTTGCCGGCGCTTGAGAGCGAAGCGGCCGTGCCACTCCGCCTGGTTCCGTTCCCCGACTCGCCGCAAACGGAGCACGATCTGCGTGACCTGGCTCTGGCCTGGCAGGCGCTGGCTATCAGTGGAATGGAAGCTGCAGAGCCCCACGCCGAGGCCCTGCTGCGTTCCGCGGTGGCGGAATTCCCCAGAGATCCAGAACTCCTGACCGCGCTCGGCTATGTCGACCAGAAGCATGGTTTGCTCAACCAGGCACGCGATCTGTATCAGCAGGCGCTGGCAATCGATCCGGACCTGATTGATGCAGCCGACAATCTCGGGGTAATCGAGGCCGAAACCGGACACATGCGTGAGGCGGCAGAGCTGTGGCAAAGTGCATTCCGCCGCGCCCCCGGCCGGAGCGGCATCGGATTGAATCTGGTGCGGGCATTCTGTGAGGTGGGAGCGTTCGACCAGGCACGCTCCTACACGCTGCGCATCCTGGAGTTTAATCCGGATATGACTCCGGCCAAGACACTGCTACAGTCTCTGACACACACTCCACCGAGCTGTCGAGACTGACCTGCTTCTGACGGCCTGCGCGCCAACCCATCATCTCGGGGCTTGATTTCACGACGTCATTTCAGAAGAAGATGGGGGCTCGTTGTGTTCTAATTCTGGGTAGGGTTTTGCTGGGGAAACCGCGAATGGCATTCTTCCGACGAACCGTGATTGTACTGCTCGCAGGCTGCATCACGGCCTGGCCTCAGGCTCAACCTGCCACGCCGTCTGGGCCCGCGGAACCCACACCTCGCACAGTCCAGCCAGCCGATCTCGCATTTGCCGGGGAGCGGCGTTTGCTGCAACAGGGCAAGACGGAAGAGGCCCTTGAGCAACTCCAGGAATTGTTGGCGAAGAATCCCGGACTGAAAGGCCTGGCGCACGAATTCGGAATGGCGTATTACAAGAAGGGTGATTACATCAAGGCGATCGATTCATTCAAGCACGCGCTGGAAGAGGATTACGACGACAAGGAAGCCATCCAGTTGCTCGGCCTCTCCTACTATCTTGCGGGGAGGCCAGGAGAGGCGATCCCGCTGCTAGAGAAGGTCCAGGCCTGGTATCCGCGCGCCAATGTGGATGCCGCCTACATTTTGGGCTTGTGCTACATCCAGACGAAAAACTACCCCCAGGCACGCCAGGCGCTGGCCCGGATGTTCGATGTTCCGGCGGACTCTGCCGCCAGCTACCTTTTTACAGCGCGGGTGCTTCTGCGGCAGGAATTCGATCCGATCGCTGAGGAATACGCACAAAAGGCAATTGCTCTCGATCCCAAGCTGCCGCTGGCGCACTTTTTTCTGGGGGAATTGCACCTGTACAAGTCCAGGATTCCCGAGGCGATCGCCGACTTCCAGCAGGAAATTGCCTTGAACCCCGGGCACGCTCCAACCTATTACAAGCTGGCGGATGCTTATTCGCGGACTCAGAAGTTCGATGATGCGGAACGCCTGCTGCAGCGCTCTATCTGGCTGGATGCGACTTCAACCGGACCTTACATTCTGATGGGAAAAGTACTGGAAAAGAAGGGGGAGCCCGAGCTGGCAGTAAGAGCCTTTCAACATGCGCTCAACATGGATCCCAACAATTCGGTAACTCACCATCTGCTGGGGCAGGCCTACCGGGACATGGGAAGGAACGAGGACGCGGAGCGGGAATTGAAAACCGCTCAACAATTGCAGGAAAGCAGCAGCGCCCAGCCGTAGGCGAGATGCTGAGGCTTCATCAATGGGATGCGGTCGAGGGTTGTTCTTTCGCCAAACGGTCGACCCAGT
Source organism: Terriglobales bacterium (assembly GCA_035937515.1). Taxonomy (GTDB): domain Bacteria; phylum Acidobacteriota; class Terriglobia; order Terriglobales; family Acidobacteriaceae; genus JAIQFF01. Next base: position 275,785 of record DASZHW010000138.1, read on the forward strand.
CCTTAGGCAGGTCGTGGAGAAAGAGCAGAAACGCGGCATTGGTCCAGCCGAAGCCGATCACGTTCTGATTGTACCCCGCCTGAATATTTGATTCCGAGGAGCGCGTGACCAGGTCATATTTCTCGCGAATGGTTCCGTCGCGGCGAAAATTTTGTGTGATGGTGGCCAGGAAGTTGTAGGAGATCCGGTTGGCGTCGTCGTCAAACCCGTAGCGGCGCAGACCCTCGATGGCAATGATCTGGGTAGGAGCCCAACCGTAAGGATAGTCCCATTGCACACCGGCTTCGGTCGTGCTCATGACCAGTCCCCCGGGCTGTTCGAAGATTCCCAGGTTATGTCTGAGTTCCTCGGCCTGCTGGGGAGTGGCCAGTCCGGCCCACAGGGGATAAAAAGCGGTGACGTATTCGTAGGAGGAGCGGGTGCCGGTAGCAAAGTTGTAGTCGAAGAACAGCCTGCGGGCCGGATCCCAGAGGTATCGCTGAATGCGGTTTTTTCTCTCTTCCGCGCGCTGCTGCCATTTCCGGGCGTCATCGTTGTGGCCCAGAATCTCGCTCATCTGTTGCAGGTCCTTTTCGGTCTTGTAGAGCAGGCTGTTCAGACAAACGGGCGCGTAGTGATGTGTGGCGGCGCCATACGGTCCAAAACGAAAAGAAATATCGAATCCCGATTCGCGCATGGAGCGATCGCCTTTATAGTAGTCAGGGCTGAGCAGCAGAGTCTTGCCCGGCTCGCAGTCGGTCTTGGCCATGGTCTTCGCCGCGTCGCAAATCTGCACCGAAAATTCAAATCCGACACCGGCATCCGATGAGCCGGTCTGCTCCATGAGATAGTCTCGTCCAACTTGGGGATGAAGCAGGAAGTAGGCAGCCACTTTGCGATGGACCCCGGCCTCGTCTTTCAGACTCTCTGGAGCGGGGCCGCTTCCGTAGTCGAAGTAGCGCGAGAGCCCGGTCGTGCCTGCGAGATGCGGATCCCGGTTCCAACTCTGGTAGTCCTTGCTGGCGTAACCATAAGCCTTTTCCAGCCAGTCCCGATTGGCGTGGCCGGCAGCTTTGTCCGCATCATAGACCGCCACAATCATGGAGGTGAGGAAGGGCGGCTGAGAACGGGTGAGGTAGTAGGCACGGTTGGCATTGAGAATCGTGCCGTAGTGCTCGATCTCGAAGAAGAAGTTCTCCACCATGCCTCGTGCCAGGTCCGTTCGTCCCGCCTGCAACAATCCAAGGATGATGAAATAGCTGTCCCAGCCGTACATTTCGTTAAAGCGGCCGCCGGGCACAACATACTTGTTTTCGAGGTAGAGCAATCCGGGAGCGATTTTGGAGGGATCGATCTGTCCGGGTGCAGTGACCACGGATGGAAGCGGCTGGACACGGACGTTGCAGCGTTTCTGCAGCTCCTGAACCGCTGCAGGGGCGGGGAAATCGGCCGGCAGGTAGAGAACCGAAGGCTCCGTAAGTTTGGGATCAACAATTGTCTGACAGTCGGTCATGGAACGAGTCAGCGTGTCCCAGCCCGATGAGATGTAGTCCAGGATCGAGGCCAGACCTGGCGGAGACGAACTCCTGGCTTCTGCGGCATAGGCGGCGGTGTTGAGCCACGAGAGACATATCGCGACTAGCGCCAGGACCAGACGGCGTTGGGACGGACCACGCTTGCGGGCTGCTGCCGTGCGCATCATCGTAAGCCGCCAGTCAGATTGAGTAACCGTGGAAAATGGCGCGCTCTTAGTTCCGCTTCAAACCACCATGCGGCGCTGCTCGGCTTCCTTCTGGGAGATATAGCGCAGCAGGATGTCGCGAGACGAGACCAGGCCTTTGAGTTCCTTGCCATCCACGATGGGTAAATGGCGGAAGCCGAACTCGCGCATCAGGTAGAGGCAGTTTTCAATCGTCTCCTCGACGCTCACGGCCTTGGGATTGGCCGTCATCACCTCGGAAATCTTAGTGGTTCCGGGCATGCGGCCAACCGCTACCACGCGATTCATGATGTCGCGCTCCGAAAAAATTCCCACCAACTGACCATCCCGCAGAACCGGCAGGGCACCGATGCGATGTTCCATCATGAAACGCGCGCCTTCCAGAACCGTGTTGTCAGCCTCGATGGAATATACCCGGCGATCCTTCACAAGTTCGTAAATCGGGGTCATAGACGACTCCTTGGAAGCAGCGTTCGGGAGCCCCCTGCGGGGCGGCGAAGTGCAACACTCTACCACGTATGCGGTTTCGTATCTATCCTTTGTGAGGGTTTTGGGACAATAAAACGGCAGCCTGGGAGGGCTGCCGTTGGCATCAGACTGGCTCTTGCCTTAGAAGCGGAACGCGGGACCAAAAGTTCCTTTCAGGTTATTATGCGCTCCGTCATCAAAGTAGATCTCGTCGCCCGCGTCGAGGCGCAGTCCAATGGGGCCCCAGAACCCCTCGACCCCGCCGCCGGGATACATGGCGAAACGGGTGTCCCCGGTCTCGACTCCGCCCAAAGCTCCCACGAAGTCCGGACCTGCGTTCTGATCGGAAACGCTGAAGTTCACAAAGCCGACCTTCCCCGTCACATAGACCCGGAATGGTCCCGACTGGTCTGGAATTTGGGTCCAAACAAACCGGTGAGCGGGCGCAGCCTCGTGGTCACGAACTGCGTGGAGATCCCGTTGGAGAAGACACTGGTGAAGTTGCGCTCGAAGTCGTAGGACATTTCGGCTTCCAGTTGAACGGCGGGGCGGACGTTGAAACCAGCGCGACCCCCGACACCGACGAAATTGATGTGCGGATCCGTGGTGCTAAGGTTCAAATACTCCGCAAAGACTCCTACTTCGATATGGTCGGAGCTCTGCGCCCTGACCGCGGACGGCAAAGCCAGACCGCAACTTAACAACAGCAATAATAATGCGTTTCATCCTCTTAATTCCTCCTGAGATCGGTCTTCTCCCACTCACACTTCTGCTGAGTCCATGACAGCCATGGGAACAACTGCTGCAGGAGCGGTGCAGGCGGACGAGCGAGGCTTAAGATGTCGCTGGGCTGGAAATGGGTTGGCGCGGCAGTCCGATCCGGCAAGCCCCGGGTTCAGCGGGGTTTAGGAGGCCGAGAGCAATAAAAAGGCGCGAGTCATGGTAGATCCGCGCCGATCCGGGCCGAGTCAAACCGGTTTACTTGGGTGAATTGCCGTCGGCCGAGTTTCGCTCCGCGCGCGGCGTCATGGAAACGACGTTGTATTCGCGCTCCTTGTCGTCGACATCTTCCACGCGCAGCAACATTTTGTCTTTCTGGATGCGGAATTGGGCTTTTTCGCCCACGGGCAGGAGAACGGGATGCTTGTCGTCGCGGGGGCGAATACGGTAAATCACGCGGTCGCTCTGCAGAAGATATTCCTGACAGAGGAGAGCCTTGCTCTTTTTATGGGCTGAATCGGTACCGACCAGCTCGCCGACTACACTTTTGCCGCTGTTTTCGTCAACGCCGCATTCGGCCGAGTCCATCTGCAGAAGTGTTCCGGTCTCGTGAGCCTTGGGCTCCTTAGCCTGAGCAATTGTAGCCAGCATGATTGCAGCCACGATAACGTGTATCTTCATTCACTCCTCCAGTTAGGCCATCTGGCAGTTCAGGGCCTAAGTGCTTGCTGAGAAGATTGTCCGGCAGGGAGCTGACCCTGAAAAGGTCACTACCGGGATTGTCCGGTGGTACTCGTACCCAGAAAATCAGCGACAAATACAGTCGCAAATAGGCCCCGGTCTGCTATCTTTTTGGCGTCTTAAACGGTTCGGGACCAGAATTTGGCTAGGCCTGTGAAATGGGATACCAGCGGGTCAAACTACCAAGAATCATAGCTACCAGGAATCATAGTTGACGGGTCTGCCCGCCGCCGTTAGGCTCCAATAGTTACCAAAGTCATTCCACGGTCAGGCGACCATCCCAGCCGGTTGGAAGCGCTGGTGAACCCGGGTTAGGACTCCCTGGCCAGGGCCGCAAGAAGTACAACGAAAAGGTAGTTACGCCGCATCTTAGACAGTGCGGCCGGAAAAGGCGACTTGACGGACGCAAGAAAACTACAGGGCGACAAGCTTTCTGAAGCCGAGGCGATCGAGCGAGCGAAGCAGGGTGATGCAGAGGCCTTTGAGCTGCTGTACAGCCTGCATCGGCGGCGTGTGTATTCGCTATGCCTGCGTATGACGGCCAATACGGCGGAAGCCGAGGATCTGACTCAGGAAGCTTTTCTGCAGTTATTCCGGAAGATTGGCACGTTTCGCGGCGAATCAGCCTTTTCCACGTGGCTGCACCGGATGGCAGTGAATGTTGTCCTGATGCAGCTGCGAAAGAAGAGTCTTCCAGTTGTTCCGTTGGAAGAGACGCTGGAAAGCGAAGACGAGGCGCCCAAAAAGGAACTGGGAGCGCAAGACCCGCTGCTGGCGGGCTCGCTCGACCGGTTGCGGCTGCAGCGAGCGGTCGATGCTCTGCCTCCGGGATATCGCAGAATTTTTGTTCTGCATGATGTAGAGGGTTACGAGCACAACGAGATTGCGGCCCTGGTGGGATGTTCCATCGGGAACAGCAAATCGCAATTGCACAAGGCGCGGATGAAGTTGCGTGAGTCGCTCAAGACGAGCAGAGCCGAAAAGGCCACAAAGCCGTAAGGAGCGAGAAGAGGGGCGGTATTGGGGGAGATGAGGTATGACGTGCGCGGAGTTTCAGGAAATATTGCCGGAAGTGCTTGAGGGCAGCGGGAGTGTGGAGCAGGAAGCGCATTTGAAGTCCTGTTCCATTTGCTCGGGTCTGGTCGCGGACCTGGAATTGATCTCGCGAGAAGCCCGGGAGTTGCAAGAGTTGAACGAGCCCAGCCCGCGGGTGTGGAATTCCATCGAGATTGCATTGCGGCGCGAGGGACTGATTCGGGAGCCGCAGGCGGGACCTGTGCTGCTGCCTCCGGTCCGGCGCGGCTGGAGCCGATTCTGGCTGGCGCCACTGGCTGTAGCTGCAGTGCTGGTGTTTGGCGTCATGTTCTATCAAAAAGGACAGCGCGATACCGGTCCCATGGCGCAAGCGCCGGTCACGGCACCAGCGCCAATCACGAATCCGCAGAGCGCCGGGACGCTCGCCAGCCCGAATGAAGATCAGCAACTGCTGGAGGCGGTGGCCTCGCGCTCCCCTGCGGTGAGGGCGGAGTATGCCACCAACCTGGGGCAGGTGAATGCTTACATTCGCGACGCCGAAGAGACGGCGCAGGCTGACCCGAACGATGAGGAAGCACAACAGGTGGTAATGGACGCCTACGAGCAGCGCGCCGCAGTTTACGAGATGGCTTGGGACCGTTCTCTGCCATAATTAGGGAAGCAGGCATACGGCGTCCCAGCGGCGCGCGCTAGTGACGCAGCGTACAGTCTGGGCTTTGGGGGGAGGGGAAAGTATATGGAGAGCGCACAGCGGACGGCACAGCTGATTTCGGTGGTCGTGCTAGCCACGACGATTTGCGCCTCGGCCGAGGTGCGCAAGGAATTCCATTATACGGTGGGCCCGAGAGCGTCCATTGTGGTAACCAACCAGTATGGTCCGATTTCAGTAAAGCCGGGCAGCAGCAACCAGGTGGTGGTGGTCGCGATCCTGCACTCCGACAAAGTTGAGGTCGACCAGAGTCAAAACGGCAATCGGGTAGACGTTGTTTCCCATCTGCTTTCCGAAGCCACCGCTGACAGTGGCCGCGTGGACTATGAAATCATGGTGCCCGCTGACGCCGCGGTCACGCTGCGATCGATGACCGGTCCGCTGCGGGCCGAGGGCCTGCATGGCGACGTGGTTCTGGAGGGCAGCCAGGCCAGTGTGGATGTGCGAGACATCAGCGATGCTCACGTCCATGTGAAGACCTTGAATGGCCTCGTGACCTTGCACGACATTCGCAATGGACATGTGGAAGTGACCTCCGTCGCGGGTGATGTCGTGCTGAGCTCGGTGAACGGTCCGTTGGTGCAGGTCAATTCGACCAGCGGCAAGATTCGCTACGACGGCGACTTCGGCAACGGTGGCGAATACTATCTGGCCAGCCATACCGGAGATATTGAGGCGAGCGCACCCAACGATGCTTCGATCGATGTGACCGCTCGTTCGGTCAGGGGTAAAGTGGAGAACGACTTCTCGCTGGAGCCCAAACACACTCCCTTTGTGATTCGGGCGGGGAGTGCCTTCGCAGGTACGATGAACAAGGCAGCATCTTCGGTCCGGTTGTTTTCCTTCAGTGGTAAAATCCACCTCAAGAAGCGCTAAAACACAGCAATCCTGAGAGGGCAGCCTGGCGGATGAGTGGGCTCCGCGACCGGCCGCAATCCATGAGCACCAGACCCGGCAGGCCGCCCGAGGCTAAACCGTCAGCCCCAGCGTCCCGGGTGCGAGTCGTGTTCCTGGTGGGATTTATGGGCGCGGGCAAGAGCAGCGTTGGCCTGGCCCTGAGCCGGCGGCTGGGCTGGAGTTTCGAGGACCTGGACGAGCAGATCCAGTCCCGGGAACAACGGACGATCGCGCAGATTTTTCAACAATGCGGGGAGGCCACGTTCCGCCAGGTGGAACACGAGGTCTTGCGCTCGCTGGTTCGGGAATTGGGCGCTGCCCGGGCGAAGAAGGTCGTCGCTTTGGGGGGTGGCGCGTTCGTGCAGGCCAGCAACGCGGCCTTGCTTGAGCAGGATGGCTTTTCAATCATTTTCCTGGATGCTCCCGCGGAAGAACTGTTCCGCCGCTGCCAGCAGGACGAACTGGAGCGTCCTTTGCGGCGTGAATTACAGGAATTCCGGGCGTTGTACCATGCGCGCCGCGACGGGTATATGAAGGCGTCGCTGCGCATCGAAACCAGCGGTAAGGACGTGGTTGCAGTGGTGGAGGAAGTAATCCGCAGTCTGGGACTGCGGTCGGAATCAGCGCCGTTGTAAGACGGGTGACCGTGGCATCGTCGAATCGGGCTAGATCGGGGAGTGCAAACGTGAGGTTGAGAAGAACGCTGGGAGCGAAAATGGGGAGACTTTTGCTGGCGGCGTCGCTGGTAGTGGCCACGTTGCCTGCCCTGGGGAGTGATAAAGAGCCGGCAAGTCGCACCGTGGATACCGGCTCCTTCGGAGTTTTCATGAACGGCCGGCGGGTGGCTACGGAAAAATTCTCCATCCAGCAAAGCTCGAGCGGGAGCACTGCCACTTCCGAGTTCAAGACCGAGGGGGGCGCCGAACTCGCAGTGCAATCGTCCGAATTGCAACTCTCCCCCAGTGGCGACTTGCTGAAGTACGAGTGGAAGGAAATCAATCCCGGAAAAGCGCATGCCGTGATTGTTCCCACGGACAACCTGTTAATCGAGCGCTCAACCAGCAATCCGCAGGATAAGCCGGAGGAACACCCGTTTTTGCTTCCCGCCTCAACCAGTGTCTTGGATGACTACTTTTTTATTCACCGGGAAATTCTGACCTGGAAATACCTGGTGACCGGGTGCCGCAAAGACGCTGGGCAGGTCTCTTGCCCGCAGAACCAGCAGGTCAAGTTCGGGGCGATCAATCCGCATCAACGCTCTTCCCTGCTGGTCACCATGTCATTTACCGGCAAGGAGAAGGTTCCGATACGGGGCGCGGAGCGGGAACTCAATCATTTTGTGCTCAAGAGCGATGCCGGGGATTGGTCGCTGTGGCTGGACGATCAGTTCATGCTGGTGCGGATTCTGGTGGCCAGCGACAACACCGAGGTAGTGCGGGACTGAGCAGGAGCAGAAGGGGCGCCAGGAATTTCGTATGTCTCTGATTGATGCACGCACGGCTCGGGTTCTATTGACGTTGATACTGTTCGCGCTGGCCCTGGGTTTTCTCTACGTCGCCCGCCGGACGCTGATCGCTTTCCTTTTCGCGGTTTTCTTTGCCTACCTTGTCGACCCGGCAGTTTCGAAGATCGAAAAATGGGTGCGCGGCCGAGGACGGGCAATCGGGCTGATTTATGTCCTGCTCGTGGCTCTGCTGATCGCCTTTTTCTTTTTCGTGGGACCACAGATCGGGCGCCAGGCGCAGCGTTTGAGCGAGTCATTGCCCAAACTGCTGGAGACGGTCAGTTCCGGCCAGATCGCGGAGCAGATCGGAAAGGAACAGGGCTGGAGCGTACATACCCGGATGCAGTTGTCGGCGCTGCTGGCCAATCATCGCAGTGACCTCCTCGACCTGGCTCAACGCGCCGGCCTGCGCGTCGCCGATGTAGCGAAGCAGGCCTGGCTGCTGATCGTGGTTCCCATTCTGGCAGCATTTTTTCTCAAAGACGGGCGGGCATTTGGCGAAGTGTTGCTCTCGTTTGTGCACTCGCGTCCGCAACGCGAATTTCTGGAGGGCGTGCTGGGCGATCTGAACCAGATGCTGGCGCAATTCATCCGCGCCCAGTTGACCCTGGCGGCACTCTCGGCTCTCGCCTACATTGCGTTTCTCGAGCTGACTCGAGTTCCCTACGCTCTGGTGCTCGGCACCGCCGGCGGAATCATGGAGTTCATCCCGGTAGTGGGACCGCTGGTAGCCGCGCTCGTCATCTTCGGCGTCGCGTTGCTGATGAATTATCCCCACTGGCTGGTGCTGATCATTTTTCTGGTGGCCTGGCGCCTGGTGCAGGACTATGTGATTTCCCCCCGGATCATGGGAAAGAGCATGGAACTGCATCCCCTGGCAGCGATCTTTGGCGTGCTGGCCGGCGGCGAAATCGCGGGAGTACTTGGTATCTATCTTTCCATCCCGATCATGGCCAGCCTGCGCATTGTGTGGCGGCGGTGGCGGCTTTATGCCGAGAAGAGGCGCTTCGGGCCGCTGAACGAGTATTCATTCGGGACCGAACTCATCCCTGGAAAAGACTCCGGCCTCGGGCTCTAAGAGTGGACTCCGTCTAAGAGTGGACTCCGTCGCGGCCGCCGCGACTGGTGCGGGGAATTGACATGACAGTGATCGGGTGCCTGTTATCACTTCTGAGGCCCGGATCGCTGGTGTTGTAAAATTCCAAGAAACTCCTATGCCAGCAAAAACTCCTGTCGGAATCCTAGGCGCGACCGGCATCGTTGGACAGCGCTTCGTCCAGATGCTGGAACACCATCCCTGGTTTGAGGTCGCCTGGCTGGCGGCATCGGACCGTTCCGAAGGACGGCCCTATGCCGAGGCGGCGCGCTGGAAGCTGAAGACTCCAATTCCCGCGCGCGTGGCGCAGATGAAAGTCGCGCCGGCTACGAGCGCAGGCGCGCCCAAGGTGATTTTCGCCGCACTGGATGCGACCATTGCAGCCGAAATGGAGCCACGCTTCGCGGAAGCCGGATGCGCCGTGGTAACCAATTCCAGCGCGTTGCGCATGAAGAGCGACGTGCCCCTGGTGATTCCCGAGGTCAATCCCGACCATGTAAAGCTGATCGAGTGCCAGGCATGGCGCAAGAAGTCGGGGGGATTTGTCGTGACCAATCCCAATTGCTCGGCCATCGGCCTGGTGCTGGCACTGGCACCGCTTCAACAGCGGTTTGGGCTGGATACGGTCATGGCAGTCACGATGCAGGCGGTCAGTGGCGCCGGATATCCCGGAGTCGCGTCGTTGGACATTCTTGGCAACGTGATTCCATACATCGCCAATGAAGAAGGAAAGATGGAGGAAGAGACGCGCAAACTGCTGGGCCGTCTGAATGGATCGGGCATCGTGATGGGGACGTTCGGGATGAGCGTCCAGTGCAACCGCGTCGCAGTGGAGGACGGGCACACGGAATCCGTTTCGGTGAAGCTCACGCAGAAAGCGCAGCCGGAGGAGATCATCGCGGCGTGGAATGATTTTCGCAGCCTGCCGCAGGAGATGAGACTGCCGAGCGCCCCCGCGCATCCGGTAGAATATACGACTTCGAGTGATCGTCCGCAGCCTCGCCTCGATGTGGAGAGCGGAAACGGTATGACCACGACGGTGGGCCGATTGCGTCCTTGCGGCGTGCTGGACTGGAAGTTCACGGTGCTGTCGCACAACACCATTCGAGGAGCCGCGGGCGCGGCCCTGCTGAATGCGGAGTTGCTGAAGGTCCAGGGATATTTGGGGTGAAACTTTCGCCTGAATCAGCCCGCAATAGCCCGACCGGATTGCCACTCACGCATCCCTCTCTGAGGAAGCTACCGCGATGATCGTGATGAAGTTTGGCGGCACCTCGGTGCAGGACGCCAAGGCGATCGAGCGGGCGGCCATGATCGTAAAAGGGAGGCTCCAGCAAAAACCGGTGGTCGTGGTCAGCGCCATGGCCAAGGTGACCGATCAACTACTGGCCATGGCTCGGGCGGCCGGAGCCGGTGACCGCAAATCCGCCCTCAAGCTCTGCCGGGCCCTGCAAGAGCGTCACTACAATACCGCCGGAGAACTGCTGGGGACGGCGCTTTTCACGCAATTTCACAGCGACCTGGGCGGAGATTTTGAGACCCTGGACGAACTGCTGCGCGGTATCGCGGCCGTGGGCGAACTAACGCCTCGCACCACCGACTATGTGTCCGCGTTCGGAGAAATACTCTCCAGCAAAATTGTGGCCGCCGCGTTTTCCTCGCTGGGCATGGACTCCGCGCTGGTCGACTCGCGCGAGTGTATTGTTACCGACAGCGCGCACATGCGGGCGGCCCCGCTGTTTGAGGAAACCAATCAGCGCCTGCAGTCCGGGCTGGCGCCGCTGCTGACCGCGGGAAAAGTCCCTGTCATGGGCGGTTTTATCGGCGCGTCCAAGGCCGGAATCACAACCACGATTGGCCGGGGCGGTTCCGACTACTCCGCAGCCATTGTCGGCGCCGGACTGGGCGCGGAGCGAATCGAAATCTGGACCGACGTGGACGGTATGATGACCACGGACCCGCGCTTGTGCCCGGATGCGCGGCGCATCAAGGTGATCAGTTTTGACGAGGCGGCTGAGTTGGCTTACTTCGGGGCCAAAGTCTTGCACCCGGCCACGGTGCTTCCAGCAGTGCAGAAAAATATTCCGGTCTATGTATTGAACTCCAGTAACCCGGCCTGCGAGGGCACGCGAATCATAGCGCGAGCGCCGAAATGCCGTAATTCTTTCAAGGCCATCGCGGTGAAGAAACGCATCACGATTGTGGACGTCGCGGCTCCCCGCATGCAACTGGCACACGGCTTTCTCAGCTCAATTTTTGCCGCCTTTGACCGGCATCGCGTAGCCGTGGACGTGGTCTCGACTTCGGAGGTCAGTGTGTCGCTCACTGTGGATTCTAACGAATCAATCCCCCCGCTGGCCGCTGACCTGGCCAAACTGGCCGACGTAAAATACGAAGGGCGAAAGGCGATTGTGTGTCTGGTGGGCGAGAATTTGCGGGAGACACCGGGGATTGCGGCGCGGGTTTTTGGCGAGTTGGCGGATGTAAAAATACGGATGATTTCCCAGGGGGCGTCGGAAATTAATCTGACCTTCGTGGTGGAGGAAGACATGGTGCCCGAGATCGTTCGCCGATTACACAAGACGTTTTTCTCCGATCTGGATCCGGAAGTGTTTGCGTGAATCTTCTCATCCTAGGCCGCGGCAAGACTGGCACACTGGTGGCAGAGGTGGCGCGCGAGCGGGGGCATGGAATAGTTCAGATGGGCGGGGTGGACAATCCTCACGCGGCCGCACTTACGGCGGAAAGACTCGCCGGGTTCGATTCGGTGATTGACTTCACCACGCCCCGGGCCGTCCTGGAGAATATGAACGCCTGCGTCGGCGCGGGCAAAAACATGGTGGTCGGAACCACGGGCTGGTACGGCGATTTGGACCGAATGCGCCGGCTGGTGGAAGACAAGAGAACTGGCCTCCTGTACGGTCCGAACTTTTCATTAAGCATCAACCTGTTCTTCGAGGTCGCACGGACCGCCGCGGGGATATTGCAGCATCAGTATCTGGGGCAAATATTCGAGCGCCATCACGCACAAAAGAAAGATGCGCCTTCGGGCACGGCCCTGACGCTGCAGAAAGTCATCCGGGAAGCCTCGGGCACGGAGCTGGAAGTCATCTCATTCCGCGAAGGCGACGTGGTCGGGATGCACGAGCTAGTGCTGGATTCGCGCAATGACACGATCTACCTGTGTCACGACTCGAAGTCGCGGCGCGGATTCGCCGAGGGGGCAGTGCGGGCAGCCGAGTGGCTCGCGGGCAAGCAGGGATTTTTCGAGTTCAAGGAGGTGTGGCGGGGGATGTAGATTTCGAGATAGTTTCATCTCCAGCCGATTCGCGTTATCTTTATTCCATGCAACTCCGTGGCTGTGGTACGGCGTTAGTCACTCCGTTCAAACAAGACAGCTCCATCGATGACGCGGCCCTGCGCAATCTGGTCGCCTGGCAGGTGGAATCGAGAATCGATTTTCTGGTGCCCTGCGGTACTACGGGTGAGACACCCGCGCTATCTCACGATGATTGGCTGTATGTGATCGATGCAACCATCGAGGTTGTGGCCGGACGCGTCCCGATCGTGGCCGGGGCCACTTCGAATTCGACGCACGACGCCGTGAACAAAGCCAAAGAGGTGGCGGCGAGGCCGGGGGTGAATGCCATCCTCACCGCTTCTCCCTACTACAACAAGCCCACCCAGGAGGGACAGTATCGCCACTTCCGTGCCATCGCGGAGGCGGTGGACAAGCCGATCATTCTCTACAACGTCCCGGGGCGGACGGGGGCGAATATCGAACCGGCTACCCTCGCGAGGCTGGCGGAAGTTCCGAACATTGCGGGGGTCAAAGAAGCCAGCGGCAACATCAGCCAGATCGCCGAGGTTTGCAATGCAGTTCCGGAACACTTTGCCGTGTTCTCAGGAGATGACGCCATTACGCTTCCTGTGATCGCGCTGGGCGGGGTGGGAATCATCTCGGTGGCATCGAACGAAATTCCGCGTGAGATGGCGGAGATGACCCGGGCGGCGCTGGGAAATGACTGGCAAACCGCTCGCAGCCTGCACCGCAAGTATCTGGCGTTGATGCAGGCCAACTTCATCGAGTCGAATCCGCTGCCGGTCAAGGCGGTGCTGGCCATGATGGGAAAAATCGAGGAAGTATACCGCCTGCCCATGCTGCCCATGCGCCGGGATACGCGGTCCAAGCTGCAACGAGTCGCCGCTGAAGCCGGGCTGATCAGCAAGCCGGCCGCAAGCGCGCCGGAAGCAGCCGATTTCTACGTCTACGAAAACTGGCTGGCCGGGCCCCACAAGATCGTCCTGCATCGCTCGGGCTGCGGGCAGTGCAATCACGGCAAGGGACGTCCCGCCGGGCACGACGCGAATCACGCCCGCTGGCATGGTCCTTACGCAACCCTTTCGGAGGCGCGCGAAGCGTCCCATCACCTGCCGGGAGTGTTGATCCGTAGCGAGTGTAAGTGCATCTGATTTGGATTGCAGATTTTAGATTGCAGATCGGAAACCTGCGGGTGTAGATTGGCGCACCATTGTACCCTTAGTTTGCAATCTGCAATCTGACCTCTGCAATTTGAAATCCTTTCTTCTATACTTCCCTTCTCATGCCTTCCCTGCAAGCTGCCATCGAGCGCCTGGCCACTCTGGGCGAGGTGGAACGCAATCCCGAAGCCCGCAAAACCTTTCTTGAGTTCCGCGAGCAACTCACCCAAGGGAAAATCCGGGCCGCGGAAAAAGCCAACGGACAGTGGCGGGTCAATGCCTGGGTGAAGCAGGGCATCCTGCTGGGATTCCGCCTGGGCGAACTGAGCAAGATGGGAGGAAAGACGCTGTCCTTTGTCGACAAGGACACGTTTCCGGTCCGGCACTTCAAAGTGGAGGACCGAGTGCGCGTGGTTCCTGGTGGCTCGTCGGTGCGGGAAGGCGCTTACGTTGCCGCATCGGTGATCTGCATGCCGCCCATGTTCATCAATGCGGGGGCTTACGTGGACGAAGGCACGATGGTGGACTCCCACGCGCTGGTGGGTTCCTGCGCACAGGTAGGCAAGCGCGTGCACCTGAGCGCGGCGGCGCAGATTGGTGGCGTGCTGGAACCGGTCAATGCAGCGCCCGTAATCATCGAGGACGATGTTCTGGTGGGCGGCAATTGCGGCGTCTACGAAGGCACGCTGGTCCGGGCCCGGGCAGTTTTGGGGGCGGGAACGATTTTGACTCGCTCCACACCGCTTTACGACATTGTGCGCGGGCAGGTGTACAAGGCTACAGAGGACCAGCCCCTCGAAGTGCCGGAGGGCGCGGTGGTCGTCCCCGGATCGCGCTCGATTAAGAAGGGGAAAGGCGCCGAGTGGAACCTGTCATTGAATACGCCCGTGATCGTCAAGTATCGCGACGAGAGAACGGACCGGGGGATCGAGCTGGAAGATTGGCTGCGGTGAGGTCCAGAGGGTTGAGACTCATCGAGAAAAAAGCAGATTCCTCGTGGCTAGAGCCCGCCTGGAATGACAATAATTTTAAGTCGTTATCGCGCCTGAAGTCAGGCCTCGGATCTTGGCCGTGCTCACAGCTCCACGATACTTACTTCTAACGGTCTGCCGTCCTTTGGAACGCTTACCTGAATCTGCGCCAGCTTTTGAATGATCGCGTCCGCCTCCTGCAGGGCAGATGCGGGATAGGTGCTGGTAATGGCAATCACTCGCATTCCTCCCGCGCGCGCGGCGCGTATTCCGGCTGGGGCGTCCTCGATCACCAGACACTCGGCAGGATTCATCCCCAGCAGTTTGGCTCCTTTGAGATACGGTTCCGGATCGGGTTTGCCATTGGTGACGTCATTGGCCGAAACCAGCACTTTCGGAGTGGGCAGGTTTCCGAGCCGCAACCGCGAAGTGGCCAGATGACGAGTGCCGGACGTGACCACGCACCAGCGGTCCCCGGGAATGGACTTCAGCAATTCGGCAGCGCCGGGCATGACGGCTACGCCTTCGTGATCGTCCGCTTCCCGCTTTTCGAGCATGATGACTTCAGCTTCGGCGTCGAGATGAGGCGCCAGCCGCCGAATTACTTCGATGGTGCGCACGCCGTGGGCGGTCCTTACCGTCATCTCAGGATCGAGGCTGTTTTCCTGCGCCCATAACCTCCATTGGCGGGCAACGGAGGCGGTGGAGTCGACAAGAACACCGTCGAGATCAAAAAGAATGGCTGCGCAGCAGAATGTTTTCATTGCAGAGTTGTTTGGTATTTTCCCGAGAGCCGGGCCGCACTTGTCTTTCGACCTCAAAGTTCAAACGGCTGCGACCATCGGGTCGCGAAGATTTCGCACAGAGCGCAAAGGCGACGCGGCGTCACGATGAAAGTGCCTTTGGAGCCTCGGGTACGGCGACGAGCTTGCCCTCCGCCCTTTGGCGGCGCACTTCCATGTGCCGCTTGCGGAAGTGCGAACGGGCACGCTCTCCCCAGGCGCGCACGAAATAGTAATTCAATCCAGCGCCGATCAGGGAGCTGGCGAGAGGAATGAGCCGTCCCGACCACTTCTCCACGACTTCGGTACTAGCCTGGGCAGCAATGCGCTGAATCACCCGCGGCACGAATTTGCTGACCACTTCTTTTTCCAGCAGCTCGCGGCTGATGTCGACGCCTGCAGCCGTGGCGGCCGCGATCCAGAGTTCGGCCGTTTCCTCTTCAGTGTTGAATTCAAAACCGTAGATCAGGCTGAGCTTCTGGATGGTTCGCAGAGTAACTGCCGACAAAATGCCCAGGTCGGGAATGATGGTGATAATGCCGCCCAGGCCGAATCCGGCACCTTCTGCCGCGGCCACCTTCATCCCGCTGCGGATGACATGGTGGGCCAGGGCATCGAGCTGGCCGACCTCCAGCGAATAAACACCCTGAAAATTGCTGATGGGCAGACCGTAGGCAGCGCGCACCTGCAGCAGGAATTTTGCCGGGTTCACCTTTACAGTTTCGTAGGCATGCTGGAAGCCACGGCGCAGGCCATCCTCAACCCGTCGTCGCAGCCATGTCTTGCGCACCGGTGTAGCCATACTTATCCACCTTATCGCAGATTCGGAGGGAGTGGAAGATTACCGCCGATGTCGGCACCGAGAGTCTGGCCCGTACCCGCGGGCAGAAGCGCTGCATGTGCTACGATCAATATTCCGCATGCCAACTGGAAAATTGCACGTCGTGCCCCTGGGCGGCCTGGGCGAGTTCGGTATGAACTGCATGGCCATCCGTTGGGCTGACGATATCATCATCATCGACGCGGGCTTGATGTTTCCCGAGGCCGAACTGCTCGGCGTAGACATTGTTGTCCCCGACATTTCCTATCTGATTGAGAACCGGCAGCGGGTGCGTGGCATCGTTCTAACCCACGGACACGAGGACCATATCGGAGCGCTACCCTGGATTCTGAGCGAACTGAACGTTCCCGTCTGGGGCACCGAGTTCACCCTGGCCTACGTGGAAGACAAACTGGAAGAGCACGGCCTGCTTGACGATTCCGACCTGCGCGAGATCCGGCCGGGCGAGAGTTTCAAGGTAGGGCCATTCACCATCCACCCCATCCAGGTCACGCACAGCCTGGTGGACTGCGTGGCCCTGGCAGTCCACACCCCACTGGGCGTACTGATCCACACCGGCGACTTCAAGGTCGATCCCACGCCAACTGACAACCGGCTGTTCGATCTCCATGCCTTTGCCGAGTACGGCAAAACCGGCGTCCTGGCGCTGTTTCAGGATTCCACCAACGTGGAACGCAAGGGCTACACCCCCAGTGAGCGAGCCGTGCGGCGGAAATTCGATGAAGTATTCGCGCACACCAAGCGGCGCCTGTTTATTTCATGCTTCTCGTCGTCGATTCATCGCATCAAGCTGGCGGTGGAACTGGCGTGGCAGCATGGGCGCAAAGTAGCGTTCGCCGGGCGCTCGATGAATAGTTCGGCGGAGATCGCCGAGGATCTGGGGTACATCGAAATTCCTGAAGGCTTGCTGATCCATCCCGGCGAGATGAAGAACTTCCCGCCAGAAAAAGTCTGCGTGCTGATCAGCGGGACCCAAGGCGAGCCTATGTCGGCGCTTTCTCGGGCCGCGGTAGACAATCACAAGCACGCCAAAATCGAAAAGGGCGACACCGTGGTGCTCTCCTCACGGATTATTCCCGGGAACGAGAAAGCCATTTACCGCATGATCGATCACCTGTTTCGTCGCGAGGCCTATGTGATCTACGACGATGGAACCTTCCCGCCCGTACACGTGAGCGGCCACGCCAGCCAGGATGAATTGAAGCTGATTATCAATCTGGTGAAACCGAAGTACTTTATTCCCATCCATGGCGAATACCGGCAGTTAAAACTGCACGCGGAAATGGCGGGGGCGATGCATGGTTCGGTGGGCAATGTGATGCTGATCGAGAGCGGCGACATTCTCGAGTTCGATGAACTGGGAGCACGCAAGGCCGGCCGGGTCAACGTGGGGCGGGTGTGCATCGACTCGGGATCGCGCACCGACGTAGTCGAAGACCTGATTATCAAGGACCGCCGCCACTTGAGCGAAGATGGCATCGTGCTGCCGATTATCGCCATCAACAAGCTGACTGGGCGGGTGGAAACGTCACCGGAAATCGTCACCCGGGGGTTTTCGCCGGGTGAAGATGGTTTTGTGGATGGTGCGCGGCAGATCGTCATGCAGACGCTGGAGCTGTCGAGCGACGAGGAAAAAGCCGACTACGGCGTGATCAAGGAAAAGATCCGGGCTGATTTGAAACGCTACGTTTCAAAGCAAACGCAGAAACGCCCGCTGATTATGCCGGTGATACTGGAGATTTAGAAGTTGTCATCCTCAGCCACTTCGCTCAGGATGACAGTGGAGACAGCCTCATCGTCACTCTCAACGATATTCGCGAGGCACAATCGCGTCTGCGTGGTGTGGCAGTGCGCACCAAGCTGATCCCTTCGCAAATCCACCAGGTAGGCTCCGGCAACGACGGCCGCAAACTCTACCTCAAGCCGGAAAATCAACAGCCCATCGGCGCCTTCAAGTTACGGGGAGCCTACAACAAGATTGTGTCATTCTCGCCCGAGGAGCGCTCACGCGGCGTCATCACCTACTCCAGCGGCAATCACGGACAAGGAGTCGCCTATGCGGCACGGGCGCTGGGGATAAAGGCAGTGGTCGTAATGCCCAGCAATATTCCCGCTATCAAACGCGAGGCAACCATTGCCTTGGGCGCGCAGATCATACTGGTGGGCCCGGCCAGCTCCGAGCGTCAAGCCAAAGCAGAGGAGCTTGCGGCCCAGCATGGCTACATGATCGTGCCGCCCTACAATGACGAGAAAATCATCGCCGGCCAGGGCACGATGGGGCTGGAAATCCTGGAAGACTTGCCCGAGCTGGAAACGGTTATCGTCCCGGTGGGCGGCGGAGGCATGATCAGCGGCGTTGCTACTGCGATCAAGCTAAGCAGGCCTGCCACGAAAGTGATTGGGGCGGAACCCGAACTGGCTGCCGACGCGCAGGCCAGCTTGCGATCAGGGAAAATTGTCGAGTACCCCGCCGAGCAGGTCACCCGCAGTCTGGCGGATGGGCTGCGCACCCAGAGCATAGGGCCGATCAATTTTGAACATATGCGGCAGTATGTGGACGACATCGTCACCGTGAGCGAGGATGAAATTCGGGACGCCACGCGCCGCCTAGCGGCCGATGCCAAGACCCTGGCGGAGCCGAGTGGGGCTGTAGCGGTGGCTGCATTCCTCTTTCATCGCGATGAACTGCCGAAGACCAAGATAAACGTGGCCGTAATCAGCGGGGGAAATATCGATCCGGCCATGCGGGCAGAGCTAGAGAGGACCAGCTAGGTGAGGAGAAGGATTCGCCAAGAGCTCTGTAGCGCCGCGATCGCAGTGGTCAGCTTTCTGCTCTGCTCGGCTTTCGTGGTTCCAGCGCGCGCTGCCGACTATCGGCGCGGCGCTTTAATCCGCATAGGGCAGGTCTATCTCTCGCCCGACACCAACTCCGCCAAGCTGGCGGAAATCGATCGTGGGCGGGAAATCATCGTACTCGAATCCAGCCGGGATTGGCTGCATGTTGAGGCCAATCTCACTGAAGAGCGTACGGTCACCGGCTGGATCGTGGATAAGGGCGTGGTGCAGACCTCGACCCCCAATGGTGACAGGATCCTGTATGGCGAAGCCGTCGACTCCGAGGACCAGGCCAGCCGGCGGCGGGGGCGCAATGGCGCCGCCCAGGATGCGATGCGGCTTTATTACCGCACCGCCGAATATTTTCCCACTTCTCCACTGGCGGCCGAGGCCATGTACCGCTCCGCCGACATACGCTGGCAACTGGAGAAGTCGGACGTAGCATCACGTCCTTCCTCGCGCGAGCGCGAGGCATATCTGCGCGAGGGTATGGACGAGCAGTACATGAAAGAGGTCATCAAAAAATTTCCGGGTACCAAATGGGGTGATTTGGCTGCGTTTCACCTGATCGACAACAAACTGTGCGGCGATTGGCAGGGCAGTTCGAAATGTCCGTTGAAAGAAGCGGAAATCTACGAGAAATATGCCGCTGAGCACGCGCAGTCTCCTTCGATCGCCGAGGCCCTATATGATGCCGCCTGGCGATGGTCGGCGCTGATCGAGATTTACAAGACCGAAGAAGAACCGAAGAAATCGGAAGAAGCCAGGGGCAAGGCAATTGCGCTGGCTCAGAGAGTCGCTTCGCAATCCACTTCGGGCGACTGGGGAGCGCGGGCCCAGCGCCTGCTGTTCCTGATGGAGCAAGGCGTCCCGACCTACGGAAACGTTACGCAGTAAGTACCTCCGCGAAGTTTGGATTCAACCATCCCGTTTTTCTGTAATACTTTGCTCACCCTTTCGGGAGGACGTTTGAACGACTATGCTTTGTCTGTGGTGCTGGGCATCATCGAAGGACTCACGGAATTTTTGCCGGTCAGCTCCACTGCTCACTTGCGAATTTCAGAGGCGCTTTTCCATATCAGCCTGTCCGACGGCTATTGGAAAATGTATGCCATCGTCATTCAGCTTGGCGCCATCTTGTGCCTGCCGGTTTATTTCCGCGGCCGGATTGCCAAGCTCCTGTCTACGTTTCCGCAAGGTGAGGACGGGGATCGAACCATCCTCACCCATCCGCTCAGCCTGGTTCTGATCGCGTTTATCGTAACCGCTATTCCGTCGTTTCTGTTGACCAAGGTCATTGGCAAACATCTGGAGAGCATCCCCATCATCGGTTGGTCTCTGCTGATCGGCGGCATCGTGATGTGGATCGTGGATGCGGCAAAAGCGAAATCGGAAGCGGCCGGGCCGGTCGCTCCTGGCAGCGGGATTCACACCTGGAAGATGGAAGCCATGAGCCTGGGACAGGCGCTGTGGATTGGCCTCTGCCAGATCCTTTCGGCGGTGTTTCCCGGAACCTCGCGTTCCATGTCGACCATCGCAGCCGGTCAGCTCGCAGGAATGTCGCGAGCCTCGGCGCTTGAGTTTTCCTTCTTCCTGTCGATTCCGACAATGATTGCGGCAACGGGTTACACCCTCTTCAAATCGGTGATGGGCAAGGGTGAAAATCCGATCGGCGTCTCGCAGATCACCCCCAACCAATGGTTGGTGCTGGCGATTGGCTTCGTGGTTTCATTCCTGGTGGCCTACGCCTCGGTCGCGTGGTTCATGGCCTGGGTGCGGAAGCGAGGATTTGCGCCGTTCGCGGTGTATCGGATCATTGTTGGAATTCTGGTGCTGGCGTTTGCTGCGAGGCTGAGCGCGTGATTCTCGATAAGGATGACCGATTCCACTCGGTATTCGGGTTGCGCCGCCATCGTGCCCACCTATTGTGCCGCGAATCGCCAGCGCTACTAACTCGATACCATTTGAATTCCTTCATTGTCGGCCCTCGCCGTTCTTGGGATAATCTTTGTCTCTGGTCGGGTTCAGATCGCAATCCGTGATGAGGTATTTCTCGCAGATTTTCGCGCCCACGAACAACCGGCGGCTCAATGAGCTCATCGGGTTCCTGCTGTGCGTGTCCGGACTTCTCCTCTTCCTCGCCCTGGCTTCGTATTCGCCGCTGGATCCGTCCTTCAACAGCGCGTCGATACTGACCGGGTCAAGGGCAGCCCGCAACTGGGTCGGACTCGTGGGCGCCATCGTTTCCGACCTGCTGCTGCAGGGGTTCGGCGTGGGAGCGTTTCTTCTGCCGGTGTTCTTCGGCGGTCTGGGGACACGCTGGTTCCGCTCGCGCCGGGTCATGTCGCCCGTCGCCAAATCGCTGGGCGCAGTCTGGCTTCTGGTGTTCGTTCCCGCCCTGTTGGCACTCTTGCCTGGACATACGCGCTGGTTGGGCGTGATCCCCATGGAGGGCCTGGTGGGGCGGATCGTGGGCGATGCCCTCATCCATTACTTGAACCTCGCGGGCGCCTATATCGTGTGTGCCACCGTCCTGGCGGTGGCGCTGTATCTCTCGACCGCCTTTTCATTTGCCGCGCTGCAGGTCTGGGCCCCCACGCGATTTGCCTTTGCGGTCGCGCTGTGGAATCGCTACAAGGATTGGCAGGACGACCGGGCGCGGAAGAAGATGCAGAAAGAGTTGGAAAAGCGGCGCGCTGCCCGGCCGACTGTCACCGCCCAACTGGTTCCAGCGCGTTCTAGTCCGCCTCCAGCCCCGTTGCGCGCGCCCGAGCCCATCCGAGCGACCGGCATAGACCGCATGACGGTGACCGATCGCGGCGAGGAGAACCCTCTGGAGCGACAGCCCCGACCTGCCGATCCAGAAACAATTATTCCGGACGTCGAGGTCACTGAACGCGCCGACACCGGGCCCAAGCCGAAAACGACCATGCCGCGCATCGCGGCGGGCGGCTTCAAGTTGCCGCCCAGCAGCCTACTGCATCGTGCCGATGAGCAGCAGGCCATCGATGCCGACGAACTCAAACTGCTGGCCCAGGTGCTTACGGAAAAATACGCCGAATTTGACGTTCATGGACAAGTGACCCAGATCAATCCCGGGCCGGTGGTGACCACTTTCGAATACAAGCCGGAGGCGGGGATCAAGTACAGCCGCATTACGAATCTCACCGACGACCTGTGCCTGGCGCTCAAGGCAGAAAGCATCCTGATCGAGCGCATGGCGGGCAAGTCCACCGTCGGCATCCAGGTTCCGAACCGCGAGCGCGAAATTATCTGGTTGCGCGAGAACATCGAGTCATCGGAGTTTATCGGCACCAAATCAAAGCTTACGCTGGCGCTGGGCAAGGACATCAACGGACGCATCGTCACCGCTGACCTCGCAGGCATGCCGCACTTGCTTATCGCGGGCTCGACCGGAGCGGGCAAGAGCGTGGCCATCAATGCCATGATCATGTCCATCCTCTACAAGGCCACGCCGGATCAAGTCCGGCTCATCCTGGTCGATCCCAAGCGGCTGGAACTGGGCAACTACGAAGGCGTGCCGCATCTCTTTACCCCCATCATTACCGAGCCCAAGCTCGCCGCCAATGCCTTGCGCAATGCAGTGCGCGAGATGGAACGCCGCCTGAAACTGCTGGCGGAGAAAGGCGTGCGCAATGTCGATCAGTACAACAAGCTGTTCGACGACGAAGGCACGCGCAGCCTGTTTGGCGAAGATTCCGAAGACCGGCCACTGCCGTATATCGTCATCATCATTGACGAGTTAGCCGACCTGATGATGCTGGACTCCGGCAACGTGGAGGAGTCCGTGACCCGCCTCGCGCAGATGGCGCGGGCCGTGGGCATTCATTTGGTGCTGGCGACGCAGCGGCCTTCCGTCGATGTAATTACCGGCTTGATTAAGGCCAACTTCCCGGCACGGATTTCCTTCCGCGTGGCCACCAAGGTGGACTCGCGCACCATTCTCGATGCCAACGGCGCCGAAGCCCTGCTGGGACGGGGCGACATGCTCTATCTGCCCTCGGGGTCGGCCCGTGTGCACCGCCTGCACGCGCCGTTCGTCACCGAGAAAGAAATTGCCGCCGTGGTCGAGTTCTGGAAATCGCAGGGCTCGGCCGAGTACGAGGAAAAATTCCTGCAAGCCCCGAAAGAAGAACGTGCGCCCGGTGAAGCAGGCGTGGCGGGCGAAGAGGGTGACGAGGGACACGATCCTCTCTACGAAGACGCGGTCCGCCTGGTGGTGGAATTCGGCAAGGCTTCTACTTCCCTGCTGCAGCGCCGCCTGCGCATTGGTTACGGACGCGCCGCCCACCTGATTGACCTGATGGAGCGCGACGGCATCGTAGGCGCCGCCGACGGTCCGAAACCCCGCGAAGTGCTCAAGCGGCCAAGCTGGATCTCGGAAGTTGAAGAGTCGATGCGCTGAAGTTGTAGCGCCGGCCTCCGGCCGGCCCGATGGGCGGGCGAGACGCCAGCGCTACGATGGCAGTGCTTTTCCCTTTAATCCCCGAATCGCCAAGGCTGCCAGCACTGCCACCGCCAGCAGCATAGCCAGCCATAGGATCGCCCCATGGCGCTCCGACCAGGGACGGTCATCGGGACGCCCGTTATACGCTTCATTGTGCGCCCCGGGACTCAATTCCGCCCTAGCGGCGGCCGGGTCCGCCTTGAAGAACCTGGCGTAGTCGTAGACCGGGGCTTGGAGTTTGGAGTCGCCGGAGTAAAGCTTAAGCATGGACTTTCCCTGCGGATCGAAATAGATGCGCCGCTCCACCGACAGCAGTTGCACTCCGGCAATCGCCAAAGGCGGGTTGTCTCCGTTGTCCACGATAATCTTGAGCTGGCCGGAGCTTTGTCCCCCGATGGGGACATCCATCTCCTCCGAGACCACAATTGTGCCGCCGCGATTCAGCCGCACCCGCGTGATCTCACCACTACTTCCGTCCTGATGATCGCTCGCATCCGAGAGAACGACCGCGCGCCGGAAATTCACCTTCCCAGGATCCACCTGGAAGCGGACGCGATCGACCGGAACTCGCAGTGGCGAATTGCAGACGATCACCGTGGTTCGCGCTGTTTGCGAGGGCGCGCCGCACGCGCCGACGCTGGTCCACAGCGCCTTGGTTTCCTGGAGGTTGTAAACCGTCGCTCCCTTCACCTGTTGCGGAGAAATGCCAGCACCCAGCTTGACATGCAGATAGCGGAAACTCGAGGGCGGCAGTTTGAGCAGCGAACTGGATCCCAATTGTTCCCGGCTGAAGTCATAGAGCGTGGAGAGCGGCAGCTGGGTAGCGGACTGGACGCCCAACTCGTTGCTGCCAGCGACCCAGGCTGTGGCCACAAAATCCTTGGCCTCGAGATTCAGCCGGACCCGGTCGTACTCGCTGATCTGGCCCATGTCGAGATCGAATTCGGTGCGCCCGTGAACGCTGCCCAGGTTGAGAATCCTGGTGGTGGCCTCCTGGCTGGAAGCGCCTCCGCGTTGTTCGCTGAGCGCGTATTGCGCCTGGGTTTCGCCATCATAAAGTCGTAAATCGGCCAGATCAGGACGGGCGTGGCTCCAGATTTCCTCATCCACCACGAAGAAGTTCTGCTGAGTCGACTGGGTGATGCGAACATCGCGGACATTCGTGAAGTAGGAGATCACCGGTCCGTTTGCACCCGTGAGAGCCAAAAGAAGCTGGAGTGCGATGAAGATGCGGTTCATACGATGGCGGAACCCTCTTCCGGGTCTTTTCGGGAAAGCTTGAGCCAATCGCGCTGGTACACAAACGAGATGGCCAAAAGCAGCGCTCCCAGCACAATGAAGCTGAGGATGCGATAGCCGCGATCCAGTTCGGACACATCGTACAGAAACACTTTGCCGATGGTGAATGCGATCAGGACCAGGGCTTGCCAGCGCACGAAGGCCGACCGCCGCCAGAATCCCACGATCATCAGCATGGCGCCGTAAGCCATCCACAGGGCGGAATACGTGAAGTCGCGGGCGATTTTCGCGTGCTGCCAGTTTACGTAGTCGACCGGGTTCCACCGGCCATATGGACGGATGGTCGCCATCTCTTGTGCGTAATAGTCGGATACCTCGCGGCTCAGAGCGATCAATGCCAGGACATTCAGGGCAATCACGGAAATAGCGGCGGCGGTGCGTCCGGCTTGGTCTTCGCGGCGGCTGCCGTACCAGGCGACGGCACCCAGCACCGCAATGGCCACGGCGTAAGTCGCCATCCGGGTATTGAAAAGCGGACGCGTGACGTAGAAATTGTCGATAAACAGAAGGCGACCCACGCCCAGCACCAGCGCCCCAGCCGCAAACGCGTTCAGCAACTCGGAGTGAACCCGGTCGGCGACCCAGAGTAGTACTGCCGTTTCCACGAACCATCCCATGGTCACCCAATGAGCATCCAGCCGAATGGGAATAGCGACGGTAATGAATCCGATGGCGAGGGCAAGATGCAGCAGGTCCACGGTTCTTGCCGCCTCAGCGCTGGCGGCCCGGGCCCGAGTATGCCGGCTAAGGAAGATGTAAACCGCCGCCAGGGCCAGCGCGAACCAGGCTGTGGCCTTCACGTCGACAGTCTCGTAGATCACGTAGATTTGCAAAAAATAGCCGGCGGCATTCACCAGAGCCAGCAGGACCGGGACTGAATCGGACAGTCTCCCTTTCTCCGCCGTGTGGGCCACTAACGGCGCTACCGCGAAGATGGCAAAGAAGAGCGTTGCGAAGCCCAGGGTCAGGCGAAGCTGGTCACTATCGTAAAAACTCGAATACCATCCCACATAGAGGATCAGGGTCCCCGCATAGCTCAAGACCAGCAGGCGCCGCCAGGGCTTGAAGATCACCAGGGCGAGCGCGCCTAGGTCCAGGATGGCAACGTAGGAGAACAACGCAACTTCGCGGTTCTGGCCGGTGGAGAGCAGAACCGGAGTGGTAAAGCCGCCGACAAGGGCGAATGCCGCCAGGATTTCCGCATCCTGGGTCCATGCCATCACCGCAGTGGCGGCGGTGACGGCGAGCATCATCCCGAACGCGACGCCGCTGGGCACGAGGTTGTAGACCTGAAAGGCCGCATACAGCGACAAATACAGAATGCCGATGCCGACCGCCTTCAGCGAATACGAGAAAATCCGGTAACCGCGGTGCCGGAAATTCTCGCTCCACACCACGATCGCGATTCCTGCGAGCAGTCCGATGGCCACCCGGCCCGCGGGGCCGATCCAGTTGTTGTCGAAAGCAAACTTGAGGAAATAGGAAACACCGACCAGAACCGCCGCAATGCCGATACGATTCAGCCAGTGCGAACCAATGCGGGACTCCAGATCGGACCTGGTCTGCTTTGACGCCGGCACCGGCGCCGGCTTGGGGGGACTGGCAGGCATCCCTGCAGCCGGTAATTCGGGTTCGAAAGCCGGCGGGGGCGTAATTGGCTGCGCCGGAGTAGGAGCGACCGGTCGAGCTTCAGCCGGAGGCAGCGGCTGCATGTTCAGCGCGCGCTCCAGGCGAAACACTCGAGCCGTAAGTTCGCCGAGAAGCTGCCGCAGTTCCTGCAGTTCGCGGCCAGAAGGATCCACTCGACCTCCGAGCACCTGATTTCTCTAGCATTATCTGCGAAACTGGTTTGGCTTTCACGAATATTCAAAGGGACGAACCATGAAGTGCCTTACCGAGTACTTGAAGTTTCACACTCGAAGTCACCGCGCTTATGTCCACATCACACCGCAGGTGGAGCAGATCGTGGACAAGAGCGGAATCAAGGAAGGCATGGCGCTGGTTTCTGCCATGCACATCACGGCCGGCGTCTACGTGAATGACGACGAAAGCGGGCTGATCGAAGACATCGACCAGTGGCTGGAAAAACTGGCCCCCTTTCGCAAAGACTATAAACACCACCAGACCGGCGAAGACAATGGCGATTCACACCTGAAGGCTTTGCTGATCCACCATGAGGTAATTGTTCCGGTCACTGCGGGCAAACTCGACCTGGGAATTTGGCAACGAATCTTCTACGCAGAATTCGACGGTCAGAGAGACAAGCGGGTGATCGTGAAGGTAATGGGCGAGTAAGTCCCGCGGAAAAAATTGAGGGCGGACTGGGAGCCGCCCTCTTTCCATTTCATTTCAGGTTCGACGCGATCAGGGGTGAAACACAACTCCCGCGGAATAACGGAAATTGTTGTTGGATGTGTCTCCATTGGAGCGGAAAGACATCCAGTCAAACTGCGCAACGCGCACGGCTATGTGGGGCGTGAGTCTGGCGTCCACGCCGCCGCCGACGATCATGGCGAATCCGTTGCCAGTGCCCCGATCCCAGCGAACGATGCGCTGGAATGGAATCCGCCAAACAGGGCATGAGCAAACGGGGTGAGGCCTCACTGTGCCGTGCAGCGATGGTTGGGCCGAAGGTGTAGGTGTAATTGCGGAAATCCACACCGTTCTCCGATTTGTAGGCACCACTGAAATCCGCGGTGGCGCCGAACCAGTGATTAAAGTTTCCCGCCGTTCCAGCCGTTCAGGGTCGTGCTGTCCAGCCGGGTGAGCTGATACCCCCCGAAGACTTCCGCTTTGGGGAAGTCCTGGGCCACTGCTGCCAACGAACCGAGCAAGAAAAGAACGACCGCACATAACAACTTGCGCATGGGTGCTACTCCTCAATATTTGATTTAGGCTGCCGTTGCGCCATCAGCCAGCCGCGGGCAGGTGGCTGGGAAGGCAGGCAGAAATAAGCGTGGAACTATTCAAATCTGCGGACGAAAATCCGGCAAGTGACGGAAGAAACGGGCAGTGGTGTTCGGTAACCCGGTTCGTGGTTTGGGGGAAATCTGCGTAACACTTTTATATTCAGCGACTTGGAGAGTTGGATTTCGTGCTGTCAATCAGCAAGGGAGGTCCGCACGCTCTTCCGAATTTCAAAAAAAACGGCCAGCGACCCCTCGGAATGGCCCGGGCGCAACGTGGCACGGGAGGGGGGAAGTCCTACCCTC